>NZ_JACHOH010000002.1:0-1064868 GCF_014199795.1 Xanthomonas sp. 3498 | reverse complement strand
GGATCCTTGTGCGCCCCCGGCGGCGCCAGGGCCAGGGTGGCCCCGTTCAGCAGTGGCCAGAAGAACTCCCAGACCGATACGTCGAAGCCGAAGGGAGTCTTCTGCACGACGACGTCGCGGGCGTCGAGGCGATAGGCCTGCTGCATCCAGACCAGGCGGTTGACGAGGGCGCGGTGCTCGTTCTGGGCGCCCTTGGGGGTTCCGGTGGACCCGGAGGTGTAGATGACGTAGGCCAGATGACGGGCGTGCAGGCCGAGGGCGTGCGGATCCGGATCGGTCTGCGGCTGTTGGTGCCAGGCCGGATGCGGGTGGTCCAGGTCCAGCACGTGGCGGCCCGGCAGGGCCTCGTCGCCGAGGGCGATGCGGCCGGCGGCATCGACCAGCAGCAGGGCCGGATCGGCGTCGTCGAGGATCTGCTGCAGGCGTGCGGCGGGATAGTCCGGATCCAGCGGCACGTAGGCGCCGCCGGCCTTGAGGATGGCGAGCAGGCCCACGACCATGGCGAAGGAGCGCTGCACGCACAGGGCGACCAGGCCATCGGGGCGCAGGCCCTGGGCGATGAGGTGGTGCGCGAGCTGGTTGGCCTGTGCGTTGAGCGCGGCGTAGCTGAGCGTGTGCGTGTCCAGGACCAGGGCCGTGGCGTGCGGGCTGCGTTGCACCTGCTCCTCGAACAGCTGGTGGAGGCAGCGATCGTCGGGATAGGGGGCCGTGGTCTGGTTCCAGGTCTCCAGCAATAGCTGGCGTTCCTGCGGCGCCAGCAGGTCGATGCGGGACAGGGGCTGGTCTGGTGCATGTACGCTTGCCTCGAGCACGCGGACCAGCGCGTCTGCCATGCGCTCCATCGAGGCATCCTCGAAGAGGCTGCGGTTGAAGCGCCAATCCACGATCAATCCCGCATCCGACGCAACGGCGTCCACCTGCAGGTCGAACTTCACCGGAGCGCCGGGGTTGTCCAGTGCCTCGACGTCGATGCCAGGCAGGCGCAACCCGGCGCGCTCCTGTGTTTGCAGCGCCAGGAAAATTTGCACCAACGGCGTGTAGGCGGGGCTGCGCCCCGAGCACAGGGTGTCGACCAGGGTGTCGAAGGGCACGTCACGATGCTGCAGCGCTTCGATCACGGCCTCCCGGCTGAGCGCCAGGGCATCGGCGAACGTCATGTCGCCGCGCATTGGCACGCGTAGTACCAGCGTGTTGACGAACAAGCCGACGACCGTTTCCAGTTCCTTGCGTTGCCTGCCACTGACGGGGAAACCAAGAGTGATGTCGTCCTCGTTGCTGTAAGCAGACAGGACAGTGGTCAGTGCCGCATGCAGATACATGAAAAGCGTGGCGTTGCTGGCCTGGCATAGCGTCTGCGCGGCTTGCAGCCAGCGTTGCGGCAGAATCCGGCGGACGGTGCCGCCGTCGTAGACCTGGACTGCAGGCCGCGGTTTGTCCAGCGGCAGGCTGTGCAGCGCCGGCAAACCAGCCAGCTTTGCTTTCCAATAGTCGAGCTGCGCCAACTGTTCGGAACCCTCGGCCTGCTGGTTGCTCCATGCTGCGTAGTCGATGTAGTGGAGGGTCGGTGCCGGCAGCGCCGGCGGCGTGCCGGCGGAAAGCGCCGTATAGAGCGCGCTGATCTCGTGCTCCAGAATGCCGATGGACCACTCGTCGCCGGCGATGTGGTGGATATTCAGCAGCAGCATCCAGTTGCCGTTGCCGAGGTCGCTGCAGGTGGCGCGGAGCAATGGTCCGGCGGCAAGGTCGAAACGCCACCGGTTCTCGCGCTGCAGCAAGCGCTGCAGGGCATGCTCGGCCTCATCGGAGGTGGCCATGGAGAGATCGAGGTGCTCGAATGCCACGCGCCCTGTGGGCTGCACGCATTGCCGCACCTCGCCATCTTCCTCGGCAAAGACGGTCCTCAAGGCCTCGTGGCGCGCCACCAGCGTATCCAGCGCGGCCTGCATGTGCGCGGCATCGAAACTGCCGCGCACGCGGTAGACCCCGACCATGTTGTATGCGCCATTCGCCTCCTCCAGCATGTGGAGCAGCCACATGCGGCGTTGCGCCGTGGATGCCGGAGCCGATGTCCTCGTCTCCGGGGCCAGTGCCGGGATGCCCGCGACATGCCGCGTCTCCGACTTGGCCAGTTGTTGCAGGATGTCCTGCTTGTGCCGGCGCAAAAGATCGAGCAGTGCGCGATCCGGGGTGGGACCATCGAAGTGGACGCGCAGATCGCCGTTGTTCTCGGCCAGACGGATGCCGCTGCGAACGCATTCGCTCAGGAGATCGTGAATGTTCATGTGCGCGCAGACGTCCGTTCCAAGGTGAAAGGGTTCATGGCGGGCTGGCGGCTGCCTGGGGGGCTGTCGCGTTCCACGCAAAAGGCATCGCTCGGAGTGTTTTGGGTGGTGGACGCGATCACGCCGTTGTCGAACTTCAGCACCTTGTCGGCGAGATGGAAGTAACGCTCGTCGTGACTGACCACGATCGAGGTCTTGCCCAGCTTCTTCAGCCCGGGCAGGAAGGTGCCGTAGAAGAACTCGCGAAACTCCACATCCTGGTCCGCGGCCCACTCGTCGAAGACGTAGATCTCCGACTGCTCGAAGTAGGCAATCAGCAGGGCCAGGCGCTTACGCTGGCCATAGGACAGCCTGGTGGTGGACAGGCGTCCGTGCTCGACGCTGACCTTGTCGGAGAGATGCAGCCTGTCCAGCCAGTCTCGCACCTGCTCGGGCTCAATCTCCTTGCCGTGCTTCGCCACCAGCGTTTCGAACAGGTAGTAATCCTGGAAAATCGCAGAAAAATACTGGAAGTGCGCCCGCTGGTCTGCCAACTGCACGCCATTGATCAGCACTTCGCCGGCATGGCGCTCGTACAATCCGGTCAGCAGCTTCGCCGCGGTGGTCTTGCCGCTTCCGTTGCCGCCGACGAAATAGACGATCTCGCCACGCACGATGTCCAGGTCCAGCGGGCCGACATTGAACCCGGGACATTCTCCGTCCGGATTGTCATGGCGGAAAAACAGTCCTTTCGCCGACAGCGACTGAAACGGCTCCATCGCCAAGGGTGAGGAGGAGGCGGTATCCGTGGCATCGAGTCTGAGCGCATGCAGGTGCGCGACGGCCGCCTTGGCGGCGTGCACGGTGCGGAACGAATTGATGAGGACCGTGAGCGGGCCGACGATATAGAAAATGGTCAGCACGAAGGTCACCACCGGTTCGCGGTCCGGCACGCCGATGTGCGAGGACAGGAACAGAAGCGTGCCGACCCCGATGAAGATGATCGCGGTCGCCCAGCTGTTGGAGATGTTGAGAAACAACTCCGCGGTCTTGGTGGCGTCCTTGTATTTTTGGGCGAATCCCTCCAGCTCATCCCGGATCAACCAGCCCTCCCGGTCCGGGTTCAGCTTGAGTTCCTTGCTGCCGTCGATGACCGCTTCGTAGCACTTGAACAGATCGTTCTCCACCTTGCGGCGCAACTGGAAGCGCGCCTCCGCCCGGTCGGCGATGACGACCTTGGCCACGTAGAGGCCGATGAGGAGGAGTACGAAGAAGACCAGGAACAGGCGGGATGAGATGACGGCGAGATAGACCAGGCACGCCAGCACCACGGTGATGTTGAACACGTAGTTGGGCAGCGCGACGAGGAAGTCGTGCAACGCAGGGACGTCGCGGGTGAGCGCGGCGTACAGCCGGTGGCGCCCGATGGCCTCGATTCTGCGAACCGATAGGTGGCTGATGGCCTGCACCAGCTTGTGCCGGAGGCCATGCAGCATGTTGGCGCTGAGTCGCGACAGCGCCACCTGAGAGACCAGGCCGAACCCGACCATCAATACCAAGGCGCCGGCAAATTCTGCGATTGCATCCGGCGCGGCGACGGCGGCGCGCATGTCGCGGCCAACCAGGGCCAACAGCCAGATGTTGGCTGCGCCGGCAGCGATGCTGATCGCGCTGGCGAGCGCGATTTGCGGCTTGCTTTGCTTGACGACGTCCAACACCATGGCTTGATAGTCCGTCCTGCGCTCAAAGATCGATGAAGGTGTCCGATGACGCTTCCCGCAGATCGCATGTCGCGTGGCGCACGCGCTCCAGTTCCAGTTGCTGGATCAGCAAGCGGCCTTGTGCGGCGATCGTGGTGTTGGAGAACAGCAGCGGCAGGTCGACGCGCAGCGCGAATTCGCGTTCGATGGACGAGGCAAGCTTGAGCAGCAGCAAGGAGTCGCCGCCTCTCGAAAGAAAGTTCTCGTGAATGCCGATGCCTTGTTGCTGCAGCGTCTCCTGCCACAACATGGTCAGACGGTGTTCGGTGTCATTGCGGGGTGACGCGTCGGCAGCCGCGCCGCGTGGTGCGGAGCCTGGCGCAGGCAATGCCTTGCGGTCCACCTTGCCGTTGGGGGTCAACGGCAGCGCGGAGAGCGGAATGAAGCGCGATGGCAGCATATGTGCCGGCAGGCGCATGGTCAGGAACCTGGCGAGATCGTCCAGAATCTCGGGCATGGCGGGATCTGCTTTGTCCTCGCCTGCCGGCGCCACGACGACATAGGCCAGCAGGATCCGGCCTTCGGCGACCCCCGCCGTGCCGTGGCCGACCACGGCGCATTCGGTGACCGCGGGGTGCTCCAGCAGGCATGCCTCGACTTCCCCTGGCTCGACCCGATAGCCGCGGATCTTCTCCTGATTGTCCTTGCGTCCTCTGTACTGCAGGCGGCCATCGCTGGTCCAGCGCGCCAGGTCGCCGGTCCGATAGACCCGAGTTTGCGCGTGGGGGTTGAACACGAATCGCTCCGCGGTGGGCGCGGGTTGGTTCAGATAGCCCCTGGCCAGACCGGCACCGGCGATATGGAGTTCGCCGACCATGCCGGTCGGAAGCGGATCGCCTGCCTCGTCCAGGACGTAGACCTGGGTGTTGTGGATAGGCCTTCCAATGGAGGCGTCCCCGCCTTTGCTGCGCAGGCAGACGGTGGAATAGGTCGTGCTTTCGGAGGGGCCGTAGAGGTCGTAGACCTTCACTGCCGCAAGCTGCATATAAAGCGCGTCCACCAACTCCTGCTGCAACAGTTCCCCGGCCAGGTTGAGGCAGCGCACAGAGGTGGGAATGGCTGCGGCATCGAGCAGTGCTCGGATCGCCGATGGAACCGTATTGATCAGCGAGACGCCGTCGAACTTCTGGTCCCTGAGCGCCAGCACGTTTTCTGCCAGGACGACGCGGCCGCCGATGGCGAGCGGCACGAAGAGTTCGAATACCGACAGGTCGAAGCAGATCGATGTTGCAGCGAGCACCGCGGACAACTCGCTGGCCGAATAGTGCGCGAGCGCCCATTGGATGAACGCGGCGGCGTTGCGATGCTCGATCAGGACGCCCTTGGGTCGCCCTGTCGAGCCGGAGGTGTAGATGACGTAGGCGACTTCCCGCGCGGACAGCCCGGTTGTCGCGCGCGCCGGATTCACCGCTGCACGCTCGTCCTGTGCGGCCTTGGCGCAAGGGAGGTCCGTACGGATGGCTGACCCACCGACATCACCCAGGGCTTGGGCACCCACCGCGTCGGCGAGCAGGATCGCTGGGCGCGCATCGTCGAGAATGTGGCGTATCCGCGATGGTGGATAGGCAGGGTCGATCGGGACATAGGCAGAGCCGGACTTCAGCACGGCGAGCAACGCGACCACCAGTTCCAGCGATCTGCCATGGCACACACCCACCATGTGCCGAGGGCCGGCGCCTTGCTCGATCAGCCGGGCGGCCAGCAGGTTGGCCCTGCGGTTGAGTTCGGCGTAAGTGAGCGTGGAATAGCCGCACGCCACGGCGACGGCGTCGGGTGTACGCTCGGCCTGCTCTTCGAAGAAATCGTGGATGCACGCGTCCGGGCGCAACGCGACGTCGGCGCCTTGCCAGACGCTGAACTGATCCTGCGATTCCTCCGCGAGCAGGAGCCGGTACGCAGCGACCTGCTGTCTGCCATCGGCAGCGACCTGGTGCAGGACGTGCACGAGCCTGTCGAGCACGGCCTGCGCGTCGGTCTCGCCGAAATGGCCGAGCGCATAGTCCAGATGCAGCCGCACGTCCTGGTTTCCATAGTCGCAAAGCACGAAGGTCAGTGGGGCACGCTCCTGCGAGTGCGACAGGTAATGCGTTTCCACCGGCTCGCCATGGATCTGGAAATCGAAATCCAACTTCTGATAGTTGAAGGCGATTTCGTATGGGAGATCGTCGCTGGTGCCGTGCTTTTCGCGAAGTGCCCTGACCAGGTCGCCGAGCGGGAAGCGGCCATGGCGATAGTCCTGCCGCAGCACCGAGGCCACGTATTCGACCAGTTGGATGAAGGAGATGCAGGGCTGCGCGGCGAACCGATGCATGTTGACGTTGACGATGGAGCCGATGGTGTCCTTGTCATCCGCATTGCGTCGGTTGTGCACAGGCGAGCCGATGACGAGATCGGTGCGCTGGTACGACCTGGAAAAATAGAGGTACAGCGCTGCATGCATCACCGCGACCAGATCGGCCTTCGCGTCGGCGGCCAGTTGCCGCAGCGAGGTGAGCAAGGCCGCATCCAGGACTGCACTGACACGCTTGCTGCCAATTGCTGCCGGAGTATGCAAAAGCGGGAACAGCGCATCCCTTGTGCCAGTGTGGCGCGAAAGCCAATGTTCGCGGCTGCGTAGATACTGCGGGCTGCCGCGATAGCCGGATTGGCGCAGCATGTGATCGACGAAGGAGCAGGGTGGGCGGCCGAGCGCCACCTCAGGAGCGGTCTCGCCCAGGTCTGCGTACATCCCAAGAAAGCGGCGCATCTGCAGGGCGAATCCCCAGCCATCCATGATGAGATGATGGGCTTTGGAGAAATACCAGTGCTCGCCGGATGCCAGCCGCAGCAGCGCATCTTCGAATACGTTCGATGCGATGTCGCCGAACGCCGTCGCCATGCGTTCCTCGATCCAGGCCAGCGCAGCCGCCGCGGTGGCAACATCCACGATGCGCAGTTCGGTCTGGCACACGTCGCTGAGAAACGGCGTGCAACGGCCCCCGACTTCGCGGAAACGCAGGCGATAGGCATCGTTTTCCTGCAACAGACGAGTGCGTGCCTGCCGAAAACGGCCAAGATCCAGCTCGCCGCGATAGACCTGATAGCCCCCGATGTTGTTCACCACCTTCCCGAAGAGCTGCCCCTCCAGATAGATGTCCTGCTGTGCCGGTGTCAATTCGAGAACCATGTGCTTCATCCAATCGCTTCCATCGCCATACGGTGATGCCGGACGTGCGACGCGGCTTACGCCGCCGCCGTGCTCTTGCCTTGCTGCTGGTGCCAGGTATGGATCGGGAGCGCCTCTTTCGGGTCAGAGCGTGATGTCGCTGATGACGACGCTTTGGTCGCCGTCCTGGTAAGGCACGGCGCTGCTGTCCCTGGCCTTCGCCAGCGCGCCAGCCTGCTTGGCCAGGGGTGAGAATGACTTGACCAGCACGGTGGCCGGGCCCTTGTTGGCCATCGCGAGGGTGAGCTGCATGCCGTTGCATGACCTGCCTCGACAATTGAGGACCTTGTAGTGCCCGTAGCTGGAGCGGCTGCCCGCATAGTCCATCCGCTGGTCTGCGGTTTCGATCGAGTGCAATCCCATTGCCTCCGGGAAAAACAGGCCTACACGCCGGATCGAGGCATCCGCATCGATGCGAATGGTCGAGGTCCTTCCGGTGGCGGTTTGCTCCGTTCTCAGAACGGTCACGTTTGCCGGGCTCAGCGATGCGGATGCCACAGGCGCGGCGAGATAGGTCTCACCGGACTCGGGGAAGACGGGTTTCATGGACGCCCTGGCTCCCATTGCACGCGCCACAGCGAGAGGCGGCGACGCGGTTGACGAGACGAGATGGGCCTCGCCGCCGGCGCCCTGTACGTAGAGGATGTTCACCGCCTGCGGCTGCTCTGCGTCGTAGGCGGGGGCGTGCATCGAAAAGAAGGCGCTGCCGGCAACGACCAGCAACATCGCGGCGCCGCCGTAGCGCAGGGTCCTGGAGGGCGTGCCGGTCGGCATCAATGGCGCATGGAACGAGGCGGCCAGGCCGATGAGCACGCCCATGCCGACAGCGCCGATTGCCTCATTGAACCCGAGCAGCATTTCGAAGAGGAATGCCGCGTTCAGCAAGGTCGCGAACGCCACAGATGCCGGCAGCAACAGAACAAGCGGCAAGGCCTCGCCCAATCGCGGGGCAGCCAGGAGCAGCAGTGCCGCGGCCGACAGTGCCATGGAGGGAAGGATGAACAGGTAACTGATGCCGGGCAGGAGCAGGGCCGTCACCACGCCAGCCAACAGCCACGCATATCCCATGCCGATCCAGCTTCCTTCGGGGCTGCTCCAGCGCCTGAGTGCGCGTTGCGTGGCCAATGTCGCCAGCAGCACGCACGTCCATAACAGCAACCGGTTGGCCGCGGTGGCGCTGTGCCATGACGGATCGCCCCCATTTGCCATGGACAGGGCGGCCGTCAGCAAGTAGCCGACCAGGCCGCCCAGCACGGCGCAGGCGACGACCAGCAAGAACCCGGTCAGGATGCTGACCCCGGCAATGGGCTGCCGCTGTCCGCGGCGCCAGTGGCACAACGCGAAGATGCCAAGCAGTGCGACTGCCAGGCCGGTGCCGGCGCTTGCCGGCCATCGAACCACGCCCACTCCCATGATGTCGGTGTACACCCGGCGGCCCATCGCCTCCGGTGCAGGAATGTCGCGATCCAGCAGCGAGACAAGCAGGCCGTAGACGTGATCGCCTTGTTGCTGAAGGCTACCGCGGTTCAGCGACTGCAGATTGTCGCGTGGCGTGTGGTAGTAGGCCATGTGGTCGCCATAGGCGAAGTTGACGCCCTGCATGCCGTGCGATTTGAAGATCGTCAGGTCGGTGTCGTTGGGCAGCAGCGCATATGCTGTGTCGAGCAGGGAATTGGCCAGCGGCCGTGCGGAGCTGGCGGCGAAGGCGTCGACCAGCCAGCCGCTGGTGCTGCCGGTTTCGAACAACGCACTTTGTCCGGACGTGCCGCGTGCCTCGATGTTGATCGCCAATGCGAGACCGGCGGCGAGCGGGGACTGGGTGGCGAATGCGTGGGCACCCAGCAGTCCGGCTTCTTCGCCGTCCGTGAACAGGAAGCGAACACTGTTCCTGCCTGCGGGACGTTGCGCAAGCATCCGCGCCGTCTCAAGCAGGATCGACACGCCCGCGCCGTCGTCGCTTGCACCGGGGCCTGCATCGACCGAGTCGTAGTGCGCAGACAACAGCAACGTCTTGCCGTCTGCCGATCCCTCGCGCAGCGCGGTGATGTTCTCCACCTTGGCGCAGACGTAGACCCTAAGCTTGCGGCAGGACATGGCTTGTTGGACGTCCGGCTGATAGCCGTACGCGCGCAGTGTGGCGAGAATCCGCTGGCGTACTTTGTCGTTTTCTTCGCTGTCAACAGGATGTGGAAGCTGCTGCGGCAGGAGGTGCGTCAATACGTCGAAGGCCCGATCGGCGGAAAAACGGTCCGCGTCGGTTGGCGTGGCCGGAGGAACCGGCTCAAGACGCCACTTCGTGAGCGCCGCAAAGATAATGAATAGGCTGACGGAAACAATGAATGAAATATTCGCTACTTTCCCAATCCATTTGGGGTCTGCCTGAACATTCGGTCGCGTCAAGGCCGTACTCCATGTAATTCAGCATAATGCAGCGTGCTGCAGGAATTGCAGTTCTCTGTGCGTCATCCTGGTTGCGTTGCAGCATGTCGCAAGTGAACTTGATCCTGGCGATGGTGCAGCGAAGGGATCGTTGCGACAGGCGCGAACTCTATGCATTTCCACGTTTTTTTTGGTAGACAATTCCAGCTCTGTTCGATTTCCAGATGGCGTTCCGTGTGGTTGCGCACTGTTTGCAAGTGGACAGGAAATCGCAGTCGAATGGTCACATTTTCCGTTTAGAACTGTCTTCGTAAATCTGTGCCGGATTGCGCGGCGTATCGCAGAATCTTCGTTGACAGTGCGAATCTCCCGAGAGTAGGATCGGTTCCTCGCTGAGGGGCTAGTGCCTGATTTTTCAGCAGTGCATATTCGACGCATTCGCGCTGCTGCCGCAATCGCGGCGGCTTACCAGCAGAGATCGCCGCTTACTCTGAGCGTTTCTGTCCCGACGTCAACGGCCATTGATAGGCGGTGAGAAGAATGGAAAGTGCACCTACGACGTTGTATTACTCCGCTCCGCTCACCCCAGGAGGTCGGGTGGACAACTGGCAATGCGACGCGGCCACGCGTCCGCCGGAGGTCATCTGCAACTTCCTGACAGTCGGGATCGAGCTAGGCGTAAACGATCTGCGAACCGCGCCCGATCTGAGTCCGACGCTGGATGGCTGGGGATTCCAGAAATTCGACGCCCCCACTGCAGTGGACCAGAAGGATTTTCTGGAGTACGGAAATGCGTCGATCGAGTCTTACATCGAGGAAACCAAGGACCTGCTGAAGAACGTGCTTGGCGCGGACGATGTCGTGCATTTCGATACATGCATCCGCCAGAAAGATACCGAATCCGCCGTCAAGCTGGTCAACAATCCGTTCGTCGGGCCGTACCAGCGCGTGCACGTTGACCAGAACCCAACCAGTGCGCAGGCGCGGCTCGATCATCATGCCAGCCACGCGCGGCATGTCAGCCGGTTTCAGATCATCAACGTCTGGCGTGCGTTCGTCGAGCCGGTCAAGAACTTTCCACTCGCGTTGCTCGACTACCGCACGGTGGATCCGGTAGAGGATCTGGTGGTCACGCGCAGGATCCTTCCGGAATGGATGCATGAGCGCTGGGTGCAGGACCGTGAAGGATTTTCGCTCAAGCACAGCGACGCGCATCGCTGGTATCACTGGAGTGGGCTGAGGCCGGAAGAAGTCATCCTGTTCAAATGCCACGACAGCGCCAGTAAGAGTCTGCTCACCTCGCATGGCAGTCTCTCGTCGGGAACCGACACCGGCTTGCGCGATGTCGCGGGGGTGTGTGCGCATACCGCCTTCTTCAATGCGCAGGGACCGGCCACGGGTCACCTACGCAGTTCGGCCGACCTGCGGTTTCTGGTGCTTTACAACTAGGGTCTCAGGTTGGCCATGTCGCTAGACGACCACCGCTTTCCATGTCCGAGTCACTGATCACGGTTTTCAAGGAGATTGGCAATGACGAACGAAGAAGAGCAGGTTGAATCGGTGGCAAAGCTGTACGCGAAAGCGACCGAAAACGATTGGCGCACGGTGCAGTCTGCTGCGCAGCACGCGCAAGCCGATCGCCCGGTGGCTGCAGGTGAAGAGCCGGTCGGCGGGCAGGCGTCTACCGAAGCGTCATCGTCGGCGAGTCCGATGACGACGGCCGAGACGGTCAAGCTGATGAATGTCGCCCGCTCGATTCTCGTGAACGAGAATGGCAGCGTCGGCTAGACATGGATGCGCTATCGGCGTCGTAGTGCCGCCCTGGCCTTCAGTGCGGTTTTTTTTGCAGGAGGAGTCGCAGGGTGTACTTCGTACACGAGAACCCGGTGCGCTCGTCCTTTCCGGATTTTCAGATGGCGCCAGGGAAAGGAGGCGTCCAGTTCATGCGGCACGACAGCGATCTGCTTGAGGCATCGCAGTCTGGCTCGATCCAGGCCTTGCACGCATTTCACGGTGCGCTTCTTCCCGGAACGATCGCTAACGCGCTCGATACCCCTTTTTATCGCGCGCACTGGTCAGCATGCTCGCTGCGGCATGTCGGCCTGGATAGCCTGGCAGAGTTGCCACCGGTCGAGAAGGATCACATCCGCGCGGCCGGCGATGCGGCGAGGAATCGCGCAGGGGTCATCTGCGACGATGTCTTCACCACGGGGACGACGGGAAATCCGCTGATCACGGTGCGCAGCGACCGTGAGCAGGCGTTCATCGCCGATTTCTTCGCGAGAGTGCTGCGCGACCGCCCACCGGGGCCACTGTTGCGCGGGCTGGAGTTCAAGAACCCGTATCACGGCCACCTGGTCCGGGTGCCCGGGGCTGCCCATTATCATCGTGTCAGCGTATTCGACGCGGGCAGTTTCGAGTACGGGCGGACCACTCTCCTGCGCAGCCACAACGACGCCAACGTGGATGCACGCTGCTCGGTGCTGGTGGGGCTGGAGCGCTGCTTGCGGGCGTTTACCCTGGACACGTTGCGAACCTATCCGGATGGCTTCCCAGCCACGGCGCTTCGCCTGGTGGTTTCTTACTCGCAGTATCTGACGCAGGCCTGGCGCCATAGGCTGCAGGAGACCTGGGGGGCGCCGGTCGTCGACCGGTTCGGCGTCAGCGAGGTGTTCGGCGGCGCCAGCCAGTGCCTGGCCTGTGGCTGGTACCACTTCGAGCCGTTCGTCATCGCAGAAGTGATCGGTGCAAAAAGCGGAAACCCCATTTCCACGGGGCAGGGTCTGCTCGCCTTGACCGCGCTGTCTCCCTTCCAGCAGGCGCAGCCTCTGATCAGATACTTGACTGGAGACCTCGTCGAGGTGACGCACACCTCCTCGTGCCGTCCGGGCACGACGGCGATAAAGCCGCTGGGTCGCGCGCGATACGGCGTGCCGAAGCCTGGCGGTGATCGTTGGTTGGTCACTCCGGCGTCCGTGCTTGAGGCAGTGGACGAAGTGCCTGAGATCGAGCGCACGGCACGCTTCGCCGGCATCGAGCAGGTGCGCGATCCTCATGCGGTCGGTAACCCGAAATTCCGGACCCGCTGGTCGCAGCAGGGGGGCGTCGTCGCTGTCAAGGTCGAGGTGGCGCTTTGCGATGGCCTGTCCGAACGCCGCCGCTTCGATATCCTTGCCGAACTCCGGGACGAGGTCTTGCGTCGCAACAAGGCGTTGGCGGATGCGCTTCAAGACAACGCTGCGACGCTCGACGTCGACGCCTGCGACGGTATCGAGGAGGGCGATCTGATTGCGCAGGCGCATTCGGGTGGGGTATGGAGCGCGGCATGATGCTGGTCGAGCCGTACGACGTCAGGGTGTGCGGTGCGGCGTGTCCGCAGCATTCCGGCAATGAGCGAAGAGGGTCCGATGCGAGAGGATGAAGGTGAGTCCTTGTGTCTGCGTGGAGTACGGACATGGCACGAACAGTGCGTCCAGGGAGTTTTCGGGGACGTGTTGGGCAGGCCGGTCGACCGGATAGATTTCGACAGCAGCTTCTTCACCCTGGGGGGGACTTCTACGCAAGCGGCGCAGTTGGCCAGTCGGATCGGGGAAGCGTTCGACATCGCCGTTCCTGTGCAGGCGGTTTTCGAGCAGTCGACCGTGCGGGACCTGGGGCAGTGGCTCGAAGAACGCACCAAGCGTCTACCGCAAGGTGCGCCATTGGCGCTGAGTCCAGAAGGTCGCAATCGCACGCTGGTATGTATTCATCCTTCCAGCGGATTCGGTCGGCCTTACAGGGTGTTGCTGCCGCATCTGGCAGCCGATATGTCGGTCTACGCCCTGGAGGCGCGCGGCCTGCGCGACGGTGAAGCCTTGCCAGCAACGCTTGATGAGATGTGCGCCGACTACATAGGGCAGATCCAGCGCCTTCAGGCGCGTGGTCCTTATCACTTGCTCGGTTGGTCTTTCGGAGCGATCCCGGCCCATGCCATCGCGACCGCTATGCAGGCGCGTGGGCTGGAGGTGGACAGTCTTGTCCTGATCGACGGGTTTCCCTTCGATGGCGAACCGTGGATCGAACAAATGGTGTCAAGCCATCGCACGCATTGGAGCCAGGAAATATTGAACTTCCGGGAAGTGCGTGATGCCTGTCCCGAGCGGCAGGCCGCCATGCTGGATCGTCTCTGTGCGATCAAGAGAAACAACGTGCGCCTGCAGGCATATAAGAATCGCGCTGTCTTCATGGGAGACGCGCTTCTCGTCAATTGCGGGGCGCATCCGTTCTCGTGGAACGCGTATGTGTCCGGAACGCTGCAGGAAGTGAGTGTTCCGTTTGGACACAATGTGCTGATGATGGAGGAAGCTGCTGCGTTCTACGGCCCCAAGATCGCCGATTACCTAGGCCGATGCATACGGGGTGGCGCGCCGCGAGGCGCTTGATCCAGTGTTTTTCGCAACAAAGGCGCGTCGCGCGAGCGGCCTAACGCACGTTCCGGCGGTCGTGGTGCCGCCGGAATGCGCGATCCAGTCGGGATCTGTCAGGGCCGGGTCCGCACTACTGGGGCGACTGCAGCATCTTTCCAGCGGGGCGGACGACGTACTCCCCATCAGGATGGAACTTCACGGCCTTGAGGAAGCGGATTCCCTGATATGCCTCTCTACGATGGACAAGCTGCATGTTGTCGTACAGCAGCACGTCTCCCTGCTTCCATGGGTGTGAGTAGATGTTTTCTGGCTTCAGAATCTTCTCGAGAAGATACGCGGCCTTCTTGTCGCTATCTGCGATGCTTTCGCCGTCGGGTCCAATGAACTGGCGAGTGTTTTCGCTGATGTAGATGAACTCGTTTCCAGTGAACGGGTTGGTTTCAACCACCGGATGTGCCACGATGCTTGCGGCTTGCCGTGTCGACCAGAGTTTGCGTAGTTCGGACAGTTCGCTTGGGTCGATATCGAGATTGTCCACCGCGGTCGTCGCAAAACTTGTGGCGCCCTCGTTGTCGGTGGGAATCAGGCAATACAGCATGGCGATCGATGCGGGAGCTTCCCTGAATTCCTGGTCGGAGTGCCACACGTCGGTGGAGTCCGCTGCGAATCCGAGTGCGGAACCGTCGGGTTTCTTCAGGTTGGTAAGGTAGGCGATACTATCGGAAGGGCTGTTGAACGCCTTGGGAGGCGCTTCGATCTTGCCCGACCCAAGGCGTCGCGAAAAATGGATCAGATGGTGGTCTTCGAGAACCTGATCGCGGAAGATGAGCAGGCCGTGCACCGCAAGCAACTTCCGTATCTCGACGATGTCCTGGTCGGACGCCGACTTTATGTTGTAGTGCTGCAGTTCCTTGCCGTAGCGCGCCTGTCCCGGCAACGAGTTGCCTTGATGGCCAGGCGCTTGGCGGCGCGAGATCTCTTCTACGGAGATATCAGAAAGCATTTGCAACCCTCCCTAGCTGGTGTTGGGATACTGCCTGTTGTTGATCGGTTCTCGCCTGCGTCGAGTCGAACGCTGTCCAACATGTGTTGGATCTGCATAGTGTCTTGGGAACGTCAGGAAAAAGCGCCTCCCCGGAAGCATCTCGATACTAGAGGATGGCGTCTGGGCAATCGTTAAATCGCTGCAGATGTCTACGATCGCATGCTCGGCAAGTTAATCGTGGCCAGAAGCTATCGCGATGGCGAGGCACGCCGTCAAGTGCTTCATGCCGCTGCCGTACGCGTCGCAAGTGAATGCCGCGACCATGTTTGCTGGTTCGCAGGAGCCAGTTCACTGTGCCGTTATCAGCAGTAGAGGTCGGTACGCTGGGTCGCAACGCAGAAGCGGTGTCGCATCGTGTGGGAGCAGCCTGAAGCGGAAAAACGTCCTGCGATGATCGATGTTGAAGCTCAGCAGTTCGAAGTCGTTGCGGTAGGTATGAAGCAGGGTGTTCCTACCATTGACTTCGTGGGGGCGTATAGCCATCGCCATAGCTTCCTGGCAACCGAGCCTCGCTGGCGTGGTTCTTCTTTGCCAATGGGTAGTGTGGAGGACGCGTCCAAGAACAGTCCTGCACTAACAATCCTGCAGAAGTGGGTGCGAATCTTTGTTTCTCTTTCCCATTACGGGATGTGCCGGTGCCCGTCAACATCGGACTGCCCCTGCCGGCAGGGGCATGCGACCGAAGTGCCATTGGCGGGCGATCATAGTCTGCTTCCGGCACCTGGCATCAAAGAACGGCGGTCTCAGCAAGTCTTGAATGCCACTGTCGCGGCAACGCGAAAAATCCGCATGCGTTGGGCCGCGGCGTTTCGTTCTTGCGTTTATATAGAGGTGATGTCACACAGATCGGCTTCGTCATCACCTCGGTGCTGTGCCTTTGCCTGACAGGGCCAGCATCATCGCCTTCCGAGCAGCCAACAGCAGTGCTGACATCTCTGCTGGAAGTAGATAGGACAGTCGAGAAGCTTGATGACGAAAAAAGGTGTCTTCAGAACGTCAACTTCTCCGTTGCGGAGCCGGTACTGCATTCGAAGATTTTAGTGTAGCCCCTGAGGCGATCTGTGTGGTCGCATCAATGCTGGATCGCTGTTCACGTCACCTTCGACATATGGACGGCATTCGGTAAAGATGAGGGTTTGCTTCGACGATCAAAGCCTCGGCACGCCAGAGCGGCGCTCCAGGCGTGGCCCAGAATAACTAGCTCGGCGTCGTGATCGGACTGATCGATTTGACCCTGCATGACGTATCAAGCAGGATTGTTCAACTATCCGTGTTGAGCGTCATCATGATATGGATGATTCTTTCATGTTCAAGTTGAAAGGAGATGCGCTTATTGCCCGCTTCATAATATAGCCAATGCTGACTGTTGCTGTCATCTGCCGTACCTTGGCCATACTTGCTGAGCAGCACGTTCTCCGTATCGCCGATCGTGATGCCTCTTGCTGTTTTGACCGCGGATGTGTTGATGGTTATCTGCGCGATCAGATAGCTATCGATGTCGCGCCGCTCTTCTTGCCAGAATAGGTTGGCCGTGTAGATTTCAAATCCGTCATATTGATGTCGGTAGTACTTGTAACTGATATCTCCGGCAGGCACATCGCCCACGAAATCTTCGCTGATTTGAGTGCCTGCCTGTTTTTTGGCCTGGTCACTCCATTTTTCTCCCAGGAAAAAAGAACGGTTGTTGATTTTAACGCTAAAATCAGCTTCTGTTATTTTGGCGGGCGCTGCGAGAGTTGTTGTTGCAATGGCCATATTGGCCTGGGCGGCAGGAAGCAATAGGGCAAGCAGAAGTGATGCTATTCTGGGAGAGTTAATAATGTTGATAAATGTTTTATTTAAATTCATGAGGTGGCAAGAAGACTCGCAGTGGAAGGCGCTCTAACATTATCGGCTGTCGAGTCGTGCCAAGCAACGCGTAGCGGCGTCCATCGTGAAGGCGCTTGCCATGGGCTACCGTCTTCGCAGCTGCGTCACGCCAGCGGCAAACCCTGCTCAATGGCATAACGATTGGTGCATCGTAGTCGACACCCGTGTCTGGAATGCATCGCGGCGATTGGCAGCCTGCATCGACATCGCGTCACTGCCCAAGCCGCGTGCTGCTTGGAGAGCGAAGGACTGCACCTGGGTATGGTCGCGGCGCTGCGCAGCCCAGCAATGACGTGGAAGGCGAGCCGGTGACACGTGTCGCTCAACGCCGCCAAGGCGATTCGGGGCATGGGCCGTTGCCAGCTTTCCGCAGTGCATGGCGAATTGGTAACCGATGCGGATAAATGCACGCCGCCAGCGTAAGCGGGGCTTTGACAGCGTGGAGTGGCTCCGCTTCGCTTGGGCTGAATTGCGGCAGTTGCAGCGCAAGCCACACCGTCTCCGCCAAAACGGCGCCTGTTAGTCCGAGAGTACGACGTACTTCTTCCGAGCACAGTGACCTACGCTGCGCAGTACTCGCATGGTTATCGATGCGGTCCAAGAGCTCCGCAGCGCCAAGCAACTTCAGGGCATGCTGGTGTGTGATCGACATGCGTGCCGTTGAGCGGAGGTGGCGACACGCCTGATGAACGCGGCAACGCATTTCGATACTGAGTTCGACTCGCGGGCCATGCTAGTGGGCTATACGAATCCGGAGAGTCGAAGGCATCGGATGAGTTCGCAGATCAGCGAGGCGGCATGTAGGCCGCTCCCAGAAGCTCCCCAGCCTTGCAAGGCAGGGGAGCAAGAACGCCTGGAACTCAGCTGCGCGCGTTGTCGCGCGCCTTGCCCACTTCGCTCTGCACCTTGCCGGCGTTCTTCTGCACCTTGCCTTCGACTTCCTTCATCTTGTTGCCGGTCACCTTGCCGGCGACCTCCTTGACGGTGCCCTTGATCTGGTTCTTGGCGCCTTCGGTACGATTCTTGTCCATCGTTGACTCCGCAGTAGGGATGCCCTCAAGTGGGCATCGCCAAACTGCGCGCCGGCCGGTGGCGCTCGAGTGAAAATCGGGCGGGCGCGCAGGCATCGTTTAGGCGGCGGAAGGGTTGCGCCCCATGCCTGCGCTATTCATCTAGCTTGTCATTGCGAACTCCCTGCGCTGGCGTGCTCCAGCGCCTTGTAATGTGGGCATGAACACAGTGACGCGATCTTTCGTTTCCCGCTAGAAACGAAGCCATCCGTCAGCATCGGCAGGCCGATCGATGGCCTGCGCCAGCGCTGTGCACTCAATACCAGCCGAGATACAGCGTGGTCACGCCCCAGGTGTCGATCAGGCCGTGCGCGAGGATCATTGCCCACAGGTTGCGCCTGGAACGCAGATAGGCGTACCCGAACAGCAGGCCGACCACGCCTGTCAGCAGGATGCCGGAAGCGCCCTGGGCGGCGTGCATCAAGCCGAACACCACGCCGCCGGCCAACGCGCCAATCCAGCGGCCGCCGCGTATCCGCCCCAGCAGGGCATCGAGTTGATGCATGAGGAAGGCGCGGAACACCAGCTCTTCGCCGAGCGCTGCGCTCAGCCATGCCGCGCCGATCAGATGGGTCGTGGCCTGGACGTTGCCTTTCAGCGCGCCGTAGGCACTGTAGTCGGTCTTGTGTCCGGTGATGGTGTCGATCAGCGGTTGCAGCACCGGCGTGATGACGCCGACGGTCAGCAACACCAGTAGCGCGGTCCAGCCGATCACGGACACCAGGCGAGGGCGCGCCACGCCGCAGGCCATGCGCGAGCGCGTTTCGATCCATACCAGCGCGAGGCCTAGCAGGCCGACCACCGGCATTCGCCACGGGAACGGCAGCCACGGGTAGGACGCCAAGGAGAGGACTGCGACGCTCATTGCGATGCGCAGCAGCGGGTGGCGCATGAAGGCCATGCTGGAAGCAGGGTGGAGAGTGCGTTGGGTCGAGTCGTGCATGCCGGATGCGGAAGCGAGTGAGCGCTCAGCGTAGCGAGCCGGCTTCATCGAATACCGTGCCAAAGGCCATGCAGGCCAGTTGCACCTGCATGACGACGTCACCGGCGTAGCGTGATGCAAGCTCGCATCTCATCGGTACCGGGACGTTGTCACGGCTGGCACTTGCGCAAGCACAGATAGAAGTGAGAGGCGGATCGTGCTTCTCCAGCCGTTCCGTAAGGGCCGCAGCAGGTGACCGTCGCGGTTTGCGATACGCCTTCAGATCAGAAGGATCGCCGCCTGCCGGGTCCGCAAGCAGCCGCCGCAACAGCGCAGTGGCGCTGTGAGGCGCTGCGGCCTCATCGAAGTGGTCGACGTCTCTATTGCATGCGTGAGGCAGGCACGGCGATCAGGCAAGGTATTCACGCGCTGCCAGCAATTCGCACGCGTGCAGAACGTCTCTACGCGTCACTTGCCTTGCGTCTACCGACGGCGAGCGTGAGCGTGTGGTGTGCGTGCAGGTCGCAGCGTGAGGCCGGAGCACCGCCGGGCCGAGCTTGCCTTACGCTTCTCGCCGCCAGCATCGCATCCTGGCGGCGAGAAGTGACACGGGAACGGCGCGCTCAGCGGCCTGCAATCACGCAGACGCTGACGTCTGGCACTCGAACACGCTCACACTGCGCGGCGGCGCCAGGAACTCGCTGGCGCCGGCCGGCATGCTGTCGACCTGCAGCGCGTCGTCGGTGGACAGCACCAGCTTCCAGTGCAGTTCCTCTTCCGACGAGGGCAGCACGAAGCTCACGCCCTCGTGGTAGGCATTGATGACGATCAGCAGGGTGTCGTCGTTGGCCAGCTCCTTGACGCCCGAGGTCTGGGCCTTGCCCTCCAGCAGCAGGCCGACCGAGCGCGCGCCGGCGTCGGTCCAGTGCGCCTCGTCCATTTCGGTGCCGCCGGGGTTGAGCCAGGTCAGGTCGCGCACGCCCGCATCTTCGTTGTACTGGCCGTTGAGGAAGCGGCCACGAGTCAGGATGCCATAGCGCCGCCGCAACGCACTCACTGCCTTGACGAACTCGGTCAGGCGTCCTTCGGTCGGGTCGCGCTCCCAGTCGATCCAGGTGATCTCGTTGTCCTGGCAGTAGGTGTTGTTGTTGCCGCCCTGGGTCTGCGCGCGCTCGTCGCCGGCCAGCAGCATCGGCGTGCCCTGGGCCAGCAGCAGCGTCGCCAGCAGGTTCTTCATCTGCCGCTCGCGCAACTGCAGGATGTCGGCATCGTCGGTCTCGCCTTCGGCACCGTAGTTGCAGGAGCTGTCATGGTCGGAGCCGTCGCGGTTGTCTTCGCCGTTGGCCGCGTTGTGCTTCTCGTTGTAGCTGACCAGGTCGTGCAGGGTGAAGCCGTCGTGCGCGGTGATGAAGTTCACCGAGGCCCACGGCCGGCGGCCGCGGCGATCGAACAGATCGGCCGAGCCGGTGAAGCGGGTGGCGAATTCGGCGAGCTTGCCCTCGTCGCCTTTCCAGAAGGCGCGTGCGTTGTCGCGGAACTTGTCGTTCCATTCCGACCAGCCCGGCGGGAAGTGGCCGACCTGGTAGCCGCCCGGGCCGCAGTCCCAGGGCTCGGCGATGAGCTTGACCTGCGACAGTAGCGGGTCCTGGTTGCAGGCGTCGAGGAAACCGCCGCGCTGGTCGAAGCCGGTGGGTTCGCGGCCGAGGATGGTGGCCAGGTCGAAGCGGAAGCCGTCCACGTGCATCTCGCCGGCCCAGTAGCGCAGCGAGTCGTTGACGAACTGGATCACCCGCGAGTTGCTCAGGTTGAGCGTGTTGCCGGTGCCGGTGTCGTTGATGTAGTAGCGCTTGTCCTCGGCCAGCCGGTAGTAGCTGGCGTTGTCGATGCCACGGAAGGACAGGGTGGGGCCCAGTTCGCTGCCTTCGGCGGTGTGGTTGTAGACCACGTCGAGGATCACTTCCAGGCCCTGGCGGTGCAGTGCCTTGACCATGTCGCGGAACTCGTCGCGGTGGCCGCTGGCCAGGTAGCGCGACTTGATCGCGAAGAAGCCCAGCGTGTTGTAGCCCCAGTAGTTGCGCAGGTCCTTGTCGAGCAGATGCTGATCGTCGAGGTAGGCGTGCACCGGCAGCAGTTCCACTGCGCTGACGCCCAGTTCCTTGATGTAGCGCAGCACCGGTTCCTGTGCCAGTCCCGCGCAGGTGCCGCGCAGCGCTTCCGGTACCTGTGGGTGGCGCATGGTGTAGCCGCGCACGTGGGTCTCGTAGACCAGGGTCTCGTTCCACGGCGTCAGCAGGCGCTCGTCGTCCTCCCAGTCGTAGGTATCTTCCACGACCACGCACTTGGGCATGAACGGCGCGCTGTCGCGCTCGTCGAAGCTGAGGTCGCCGTCCGCATGGCCGACGGTGTAGCCGTACAGTTCGTCGGCCCAGATCAGGTCGCCCTCGAGCTCGCGCGCGTACGGGTCGAGCAGCAGCTTGTTGGGGTTGAAGCGGTGGCCTTCGCTGGGCGCATAGGGGCCGTGCACGCGATAGCCGTAGCGTTGGCCGGGCTTCACGTCGGGCAGGTAGCCATGCCAGATTTCGTTGGTGTATTCGGGCAGGTCCAGGCGCGTCTCGGCGCCGGCATCGTCGAACAGGCACAGCTCCACGCGGGTGGCGTGCGCCGAGAACAAGGCGAAGTTGGTGCCCTGACCGTCGAACACGGCGCCGCGGGGGAAGGGACGCCCCTCGCGGATGCGCGAGGGAGTGGCATAGGCGGCGCTGGTGGGGTGGCGCATCGGGCAGGCTCTCGGCCGGAACGCCGGCAGTAGGGGAGGGAGAGCGGAAGCATGGCCGCGAAGGCCGTGCAGGACGCGTTACGGGGCGCCGAGGGTGGCGTGAGGACATGGGCGGCACGAGGTGCAGCCGATGCAGGAATGACCCAGCGACGCCATGGCGCAGCTGGGCAGGCAGACAGCGCGAGACCATCGCGGCCCGGTCCGGTATGGCCCCGGGCGCGACCTGGCCTGGCGCGCTTAGCGCGGCAGGTCGAACAGCAGGAACTCGCTGTCCTTGGCATCGGCGAACTGCAGGCTCGCCTCGTCGATCGCCTGGAGCGCGTCGCCGGCCTGCAGGGTCTGGCCGTTGACGCTCAGCGTGCCGCGCACCACCTGTACGTAGGCGCCGCGCCCGGCCGCCAGCGGGTAATCCAGGCGCGCATCGCCGTCGAGGATCGAGGCATAGATGCGCGCGTCCTGGTGGATGCGCACCGCGCCGTCCTCGCCCTGCGGAGCGGCGATCAGGCGCAGCTGGCCGCGCTTGCTGTCCGGCGCGAAGTGCTTTTCCTCGTAGCCCGGATCGATCCCGGCGCGCTCGGGCATCACCCAGATCTGCAGGAAGTGCACCGGTTCACTGGCGGAGTGGTTGAACTCGCTGTGGGTGACCCCGGAGCCGGCGCTCATGCGCTGCACGTCGCCGTAGCGCAGCACCGAGCCGTTGCCCATGCTGTCCTTGTGCTCCAGCGCGCCCTCGACCACGTAGGACAGGATCTCCATGTCGCGATGGGCGTGGGTGCCGAAGCCCTGACCCGGCTGCACGCGGTCTTCGTTGATCACCCGCAGCGGCCCGAAGCCCATGTGGCGCGGGTCGTGGTAGTGGCCGAAGGAGAAGGTGTGGCGCGAGGACAGCCAGCCGTGTTCGGCGCGGCCACGGGTGTTGGCGGGGCGGATCTGCAGCATGGGAGGCTCCTTGGTGGCGTTGATATGCAAGTGGATCGAAAGGGCTGAATTGGCGCGATTTGGCGTGCGCTTCGGCTTGGAAACAAGTATCCGCGCTGTCGCCGGGTTTGAAAAACGGATAGATTCGGCATCCATCATCGAAAAATTCGAATGCTCAAGCTCAGCCTCGACGCCCTGCAGATCCTCGACGCCATCGACCGCCGCGGCTCGTTCTCGGCCGCCGGCAAGGCCCTGCACAAGGTGCCGTCGACCATCTCCTACACGGTCGCCAAGCTCGAGGAGGACCTGGGCGTGCAACTGTTCGAGCGCCTGGGGCCGAAGGCGGTGCCGACCGCCGCGGGCGCCGAACTGCTGCGCGAAGGCCGCCACCTGCTGCGCGCGGCCGGCGATCTGGAATTGCGCGTGCGCCGCGTCGCCTCCGGCTGGGAGACCGAGTTCGCGCTGGGTCTGGATGCGGTGTTCGCGCCGGAATGCCTGGCGCAGGACATGGCGGCGTTCTACGCAGTCGCCGACCAAACCCGGTTGCGGGTGGTGCAGGAGTCGCTGTCCGGCACCTGGGAGGCGCTGCTGGACCGGCGGGTGGATCTGCTGGTCGGTGCGGCCGGCGAAGGCCCCAGCGGCGGCGGTTACGTGGCCGAGCCCCTGGGCACGCTGCCGTTCGTGTTCGCGGTCGCGCCCGGGCACCCGTTGGCGCAGGCCCCGGAGCCGCTCAGCCGCAGCCAGTTGAGCGCGCATCGCGCGATCGCGGTGGCGGATTCGGCGCGGCGCCTGTTGCCGCGCACGGTCGGGCTGCTGTTCGGCCAGGACGCGCTGACCGTGCCGGACATGCGCAGCAAGTATCGGCTGCAGCTGGCCGGGCTCGGCTTCGGCTTCCTGCCCGAGCCCTACGCGCGTGCGGCGCTGGCGCGCGGCACGCTGGTGCGCAAGGCGGTGGAGGAGCCGAAGCCGGACGAGGTGTTCCAGCTGGCCTGGCGCAGCGGCGAGGAGGGCGCGGCGCTGGCCTGGTGGCGCGCGCGCATGCGCCAACCGGGCGTGTTCGCGGCGTGGCTGGCGCAGATGGCGGCGCGGCTGGACGAGGGCGTGTGAGCTTCGTCGGCCTGCACGCGGCGGCTCGGTAACGCGTTGAGACTGCGTTGCGTGCCGTGCTCCGGCGGTCCAGCCTGAGCGCGGTGTCTGCCTTGTCTCAATGCCGCGGGCGCTTTCTCTGCGTTCGGTGTCCGTCGCTCTGCAGGCGCCGCGCACTCGGGTTGGCGCCGGCCAAGGCGGCGCCCCGTAATACCGCCAGCGCGGACGGCCAGCGCCTCTGGCCTCATGCGTGGCGCACGCTCCAGCGCGGCGATGGATGGGTCTGTTCCGCCGGTGACGCCGTGGCGCCCGCGCACCTGGCGGATGCCGGGAGGATAATGCGCGGCATCCTCCTCTCTCCACCCGGCAAGCCATGCAGGAATTGATTGCGCGCTATGGTCTGGGGCTGGTCTTCGTCAACGTCCTGGCCCTGTCGCTGGGCCTGCCGGTGCCGGCGCTGCCAACGCTGATCCTGGTCGGTGCGACCTATGCGCTGCTCGACGGGTCGGCGATGTGGACTGCGCTGCTGGGCGCCTTGTCGGTGTCGATCGCGGCCAGCCTGCTCGGCGACCTGCTGTGGTTCGGCGCCGGCCGCCGCTACGGCAACCGCACGCTGCAGTCGCTGTGCCGGCTGTCGCTGTCGCGCGACACCTGCATGAAGCGTACCGAGCGCTTCTATGCGCGCTGGGGCGTGCGCGTGCTGGCGGTGGCCAAGTTCGTGCCCGGCCTGTCGATGGTGTCGGTGCCGATGGCCGGCGCGATGCGTGTGCGCGCCGGGGCCTTCCTGCGCTACGACGCGCTGGGCGCGGCGCTGTGGGCGGGCGGCGGCTTGTTGCTGGGCCTGTGCTTCGCCGACCAGGTGCAGGACCTGCTGGATTGGCTGAGCCTGCTCGGCAGGCGCGCGGCGCTGCTGCTGGTCGGCCTGCTGGCGCTGTACGTCGGCTATCGCGCCTGGCGCCGGCACACGCTGCACAAGGCGATGGAGACCCTGCGCATCGACGTCGACGAACTGCATGCGCTGCTGCAGAGCGAGACGCCGCCACTGCTGCTGGACATTCGCGCCCCGGGCTACCGCACGCTGGAGCCGTATGCCATTCCCGGCGCGCAGGAAGTGGACGATCGCCAGGTCGATGCGCTCGTCGCACGCTTGCCGCGCGATCGACGGATCGTCATCTACTGCGCCTGTCCCAACGAGGTGTCGGCCGCGGTGCTGGCCAAGCGCCTGCGCCAGCACGACTTCGAGGACGTGCTGCCGCTGCGCGGTGGCCTGGATGCGTGGCGTGCGGCGGGTCATCCGGTGGTCGTGCTGGACGCTGCGGCTGCAGTGGCGCCGTCGTCGAAGGGCACTACGATCGCGGTGTGAGTCGGCGTGCCGGGAGTGTCATGCGTGTCGATGGCGCCTACGGCGCACAGGTCGCGCGCGTGCTCCGGCCAATGATTGCATTGTGTGCAGGCGCGCGCGGGCGGCTGGGCAGGGCCGGGCAAGCGATGCGGTCACGCGCTCGATTCTTTTGCCTGCGTCGCCTGCACCTCGCTGATGCGGCAACCCGCTGCAACGGGTGAGGTTTACATCGCTGCGTTCACGTGTCGTTCCTTGCCTTGCGATTGGATGCGCACATGATGCAGTCGACGGAACAACCGGCGCGGTCGGCGTGTGTCGGTGGTGCTCCCGCAGCGTGGGGCGCCGAAGCGGATCCTCATCCTCATCTTCGTGCATGGAGACAGTCATGAACATCGATCTATCCGGTAAAACCGCCCTCGTCACCGGCTCGACCGCCGGCATCGGCTTCGGGATCGCCAAGGGCTTGGCCGCGGCGGGTGCCGAGGTCGCGCTGAACGGTCGCGACCAGGCCCGCACCGAGGCCGCGGCTGCTGCCCTCAAGCGCGACGTCGCCACTGCCCGCGTGCGTGCCGTGGTGGGAGACGTGGCCACTGCGGCCGGCTGCGACGCGATCGTCGCGGCGCTTCCTGCCGTCGATATCCTGGTCAACAACGCCGGCATTTTCGGGATGCAGGACTTCTTCGAGACGCCCGACGCGGAATGGGAGCGCTTCCTCGCCGTCAACGTGATGTCCGGCGTGCGTCTTTCCCGAGCGTATCTGCCGGGGATGGCCGACAAGGGCTGGGGGCGTGTGCTCTTCGTCTCGTCGGAGTCCGGACTCAACATCCCGGTCGAGATGATTCACTACGGGGTGACCAAGACTGCCGATCTCGCCCTGTCGCGTGGGCTGGCCAAGCGCATGGCCGGCACTGGCGTTACCGTGAATGCCATCCTGCCGGGGCCGACGCTGACCGAAGGCGTCGCCGCCATGTTGTCCGACCAGGTGCAACAGTCCGGCAAGCCGCTGGACGAGGTCGCCGCCGATTTCGTCAAGGCGCACCGCGCCAGCTCGATCATCCGCCGCGCCGCCACGGTGGAGGAGGTTGCCAATCTCTGCGTCTACGTCGCTTCGCCGCAGGCGTCTGCGACCACCGGTGCGGCGCTGCGCGTCGATGGCGGCGTGGTGGACACCATCGCCTGAGTCGGCCGGGGGCCTCGGCGCTCGTGCAGGCGAGGCCGAGGCGGTGTGTGTCCGCCTCGTCGCCTTGGTTGATCGTCTGTAATGCGAACGCCTGTGCGCGGGCACCGTGATCGGCAGCATCGTCATGCTGCGGAGGAGCCGCTCGTCCTTGCGCGAGGCCTGCAATCGCCAACGCGCAGGCAAAAAAAACGACAAGCGCTGGCTTGTCGTTTTTGATCTGACTGGTGCGCCCGGAGAGATTCGAACTCCCGACCGCCTGGTTCGTAGCCAGGTACTCTATCCAACTGAGCTACGGGCGCGTTGTCAGGCGCGGGATTATTCACGACTTGCGGCGATTCGTCTACACCTGCGTGTCGTCGGCATGACGGTCGTGGGCGAGTGCGCCGCTGTGGGCTGCTTCGATGCGACCGGATCGCCGCGGCAGGGCAAAAAAAAACGACAAGCGGTGGCTTGTCGTTTTTCATCTGACTGGTGCGCCCGGAGAGATTCGAACTCCCGACCGCCTGGTTCGTAGCCAGGTACTCTATCCAACTGAGCTACGGGCGCGTCGTCAGGAGCGGAATTATGCGGGAGTCGATCTGGCCCGTCAATGCTCTTTCCGAAAAATTTCACTGATCGACCAGCAGCGCCGCGGCCACGGCGGCGGGGCGCTTCATCCAGGCGAAATGATCGGCGGCCGCGCCCAGCTGCGTCGCGTCCAGGCAGTGGATCTGCGCGGCCGGCGTGGCCAACTTGTCCAGCAAGCCGCGCAGCGAGGATTGCGGCGCCAGCCAGTCGTCCTGCAGCACGACGCCACGCACCGGCAGCGTCAGTTGCGCCAACTGCGCTTCCAGGTCGGTGACCAGGCCGGCCGCGGCGTAGCGGCCACTGCGGCCCACGCGCGCCCAGTCGGCGATCAGGCCGCGCGCTTCGGTGCCGCCGAAGCCCAGGCGGCGGCCGTGCAGCACGCCTTGGCGCTGCGCCAGCCACGGCAACAGGCGGTAGGCCAGCGGTAGCAGATAGCCGCGCGGTGCGGGAAAACGGCGCCAGTACGGCGTGCCGCTGGCGACCAGCCACAACGCAGCGAACGCCTGCGGCTGCAGGCTGGCGTAGCAGCAGGCGAGCTGTCCGCCGAGGCTGTGGCCGCCGACGACCAGCGGCGCCGCGATCCCGCACCCGGCGATCGCCGCCTGGCTGGCGGGCAGATCCAGTTGCAGCAGGGCGCGATAGCCCCAATCGCAGTGCCGCGAGGGTCGCAGCGTGCTGCTGCCGTTGCCGCGCCATTCGTGCAGGAACACCGCGACCCCGTGTGCGGCCAGCGCTTCGGCAAACGGCAGGTAGTGGCGCGCGGCCACACCCAGCGCCGGCAGCCAAAGCAGCGCCTGCCGCGGCGCATCGGGAATGCGCGCCAGCAAGGTCCAGCGATGGCCGTCGGCCGCGGCGACGGGCAGGGCGTGCTCGGCGACCGCCGGGCCGATGGGGGCGGCGCTCATCATGGGCCGCGCGCCGCGCCGAAATGGTCCAGCACCGCCACGTCGCTGCGGCCGGGCCGGTAGCTGCCACGCAGCGCGCGCGCCACGTAGTCGATCGCCGCTTCGCAGGCGGCCGGCAGGGCCAGGCCCTGGCACAGCTGTGCGGCGATCGCCGCGGCGAGGGTGCAGCCGGTGCCGTGTGCGTCCAGCGCCAGTCGCGCATGGCTGAATTCGCTGCGGCTGACGCCGTCGTCGTAGCGGTCGATCACCCGCTGGCCTTCCTGCAGGTGGCCGCCCTTGAGCAGCACCGCTTGCGCGCCGGCTTCGAGCAGCGCCGCGGTGGCGTGCTCGGCGTCGTCGGCGTTGTCGATCGGGCGGCCGAGCAGCAACTGCGCTTCCGGCACGTTCGGCGTCACCAGCGTCGCCAGCGGCAACAGGCGGCCGCGCAGCGCGTCCAGGGCGTCGTCCTGCAGCAGCTTGGCGCCGCTGGTGGCCACCATCACCGGGTCCAGCACCACCCAGGGCGGGCGATATTCTTCCAGCGCGTCGGCGACCAGGTGGATCACCTCGGCGTTGGCGAGCATGCCGAGCTTGACCGCGGCGATGTCGAAGTCGGCGAAGCAGGCGTCGATCTGCGCGCGCAGGAACGACAGCGGCGGCACGTGCACCGCGGTGACGCCGCGGGTGTGCTGGGCGGTCAGCGCGGCGGCCGCCGCCAGCCCGTGCACACGGTGCGCGGCGAAGGTCTTGAGATCGGCCTGGAGGCCGGCGCCGCCGCCGGAATCGGTGCCGGCGATGCTCAGTGCGGAGACGACGGTGGGTTCGCTCATGCGCCGATTGTGCAGGGCTGGCGCGGGTTATGCACTCGGCCGCGCCCTCAGCGCTCGCGGCTGCGGTAATGCGCCTGCAGCGCATACAGCGTGCCCACCGTGCCGGTCAGCAGGGCAGGGCCGAGCAGTGCGTCGAAGCCGACATGGCGGTAGGCCCAGGCGCCGAGCACGCCGCCGCACAGGAAGCCGCCGATGATCAACAGACTCAGGCGGATGCGCCGGCGCGGCAGCGGCAGGCCGCGCAGCGCCTGACCCAGGCCGATACCCAGGTCGGTGAACATGCCGGTGAGGTGGGTGGTGCGCACCACCGCGCCGCTGTAGATGGTGGTGGTGGCGTTCTGCAGGCCGCAGGCGATCGCGGCGAGCACGGCGCCGGCGAGTTGCTGCTGCTTGAACGCCTGCATCGCCGCCAGCAGCAGCAGCGCCTCCAGCGCCAGCGCCACGCCGTAGCGCCGGCCCAGGCGCAGGCGGCTGTCCTGCACGATGAAGCCGCCGAGCATCGATCCGCCGAGGAAGGCCAGGACCACGCCGGCCAGTTGCGCGATCGCGCGTGCGTCGCCGTCGGCCAGCGCCGCGCCGAGCAGGGTGGTGGTGCCGGTGAGATGGGTGACGGCCTGATGTTCGAAGCCCAGATAGCCGACCACGTTGACCATGCCGGCGACGGCGGCCAGCGCCCCAGCGAAGGCCCAGGCCCAGCGTGGCAGTTCCAGGTTCATGCCGCGCGCAGGGCAGCCGCGGCGCGGCGGCCGCGGGATGCGCACGCCCCAGCGTGCCGCCACTGGCGCCTGCCTGCAGCCACCTCAGCGTGCGCCGTTGAGCGCGATCTCGGAAAAGCGTTCGCTGGCCGGGTCGTAGACCGCGCCCCAGAAACGGCTGCCGCCGCCGCAGGCCTTTACCGCGTCGACCGTGGGGTCGCGCTCGCTGTTGTCGTCCGGCGCGAAGGCGTTGACGTAGATCGCCTGCTTGCCGCGGTACAGGATGCCGACGTATTGGCGATCGGACGCGGTGGGGTCGGCGATCTGCGGCTGCAGTTGTGCCAGGTGCGCCTCCAGTTGCGCGATCTGCTCCGGGGTCGGGATCCAGTAGCCGGCGACGTCGCCGTCGTGGCGCGCCGGGCTGTCACGCGAGCAGGTGTCGAGCACCTGCGCCGCGGTGCTGTTGCGGGTGACGATCCACGACTGCCCGGCCTTGGCCGCGGTCGGCACCGTGGCGGCGGGCCCGCGCGCGGTGGCGCAGGCGCCGAGCAGGGCCATGGCCAGCGCCGCGCCGGCCAGGCGCACGCCGGCCGCCGCGTTCACAGCACCTCCGAGGCGTAGTCGGCCAGGCGCGAACGCTCGCCGCGGCGCAGGGTGATGTGCGCGCTGTGCGGCCAGGCCTTGAAGCGATCCACCGCGTAGGTCAGGCCGGAGGTGGTCTCGGTCAGGTACGGTGTGTCGATCTGTTCGACGTTGCCCAGGCACACGATCTTGGTGCCGGGGCCGGCACGGGTGATCAGCGTCTTCATCTGCTTCGGGGTCAGGTTCTGCGCTTCGTCCAGGATCAGGTAGCGCGACAGGAAGGTGCGCCCGCGCATGAAGTTCATCGAGCGGATCTTGATGCGGCTGGCGAGCAGATCGTTGGTGGCCTGGCGGCCCCAGGTGCCGCCTTCCTGGGTGTGGGTGAGCACTTCCAGGTTGTCGGTGAGCGCGCCCATCCACGGCGTCATCTTCTCTTCCTCGGTGCCGGGCAGGAAGCCGATGTCCTCGCCGACGCTGACCGTGGCGCGGGTCATGATGATCTCGCGGTAGCGCTGCTGGTCCATGGTCTGCGCCAGGCCCGCGGCCAGCGCCAGCAGGGTCTTGCCGGTGCCGGCGGTGCCGAGCAGGGTGACGAAGTCGATTTCCGGGTCCATCAGCGCGTTGAGCGCGAAGTTCTGCTCGCGGTTGCGCGCGGCGATGCCCCACACCGCGTGCTGGCCGCTGCGGAAGTCGTCGACCAGCGCCAGCGTCGCCTTGCGCTCGGCGCTGACCTTGACCACGCGCAGTTCCACTTCGTCTTCGCCGGGCAGGTACAGGTACTGGTTCGGGTACCAGTCCTCGTCGGCGGCCAGGGCGATCTCGTAGCAGGTGCGGCCCTTGTCGCTCCAGCTGCGCAGGTCCTGGTTGTGCTTCTGCCAGAAATCCTCCGGCAGTTCGATCGCGCCGGTGTAGAGCAGGCTGAAATCGTCGAGCGCGCGGTCGTTCTCGTAATCCTCGGCGACCAGGCCGCTGATCGCCGCCTTGATCCGCAGGTTGATGTCCTTGGACACCAGGATCACCGGAATTTCCGGCTGTTCCTCGCGCAGCGCCAGCACCGCGGCCAGGATCTTGTTGTCCGGGGCGACGCTGCCGAAGCTGCGCCCGGGCTCGACCGGACGGATCTGGAAATACAGCCGGCCGATGCTGCCGGTGCTCTTGAGCTGGATGCCCTGCGGATGGCTGAGCGGAATGCCGGATTCGATCTGCTCGGCGCCGGCGCCCTCGATCAGTTCGTTGAGGAAACGGCTGACCTGGCGCGCGTTGCGGCTGACTTCGGACATGCCCTTCTTGGCATTGTCCAGTTCTTCGATCACCTGCATCGGCAGGAACACGTCGTGCTCCTCGAACTTGAACAGCGCGGTCGGATCGTGCATCAGCACGTTGGTATCCAGCACGTAGATGCGCTTGCCTCGGGTCATCATGGATTCCTGGAAGAGGAGCAGGGACGAACCATCGCTGCCTGCGGGGCAGGGCGATGCGGGGTGCGGGAAACGGCAGTGGTCACTGCTTGGCGGCGGCCTGCAGCGCGTCGAGCACGGCCTGGGCGTGGCCGGGAACCTTGACCTTGCGCCAACTGCGGACCAGTTGGCCGGTCGGCGAGAGCAGGAAGGTGCTGCGCTCGATGCCCAGCACCTGACGGCCGTACATGTTCTTTTCCTTGATCACGTCGAAGGCGCGGCACAGCGCCTCGTCGGCGTCGCTGATCAGCGGGAAGCGGAAGCCCTGCTTGGCGCAGAAGTTGTCGTGCGACTTCACCGAGTCGCGCGACACGCCCAGCACGGTGGCGCCGGCCTGTTCGAACTGCGGCAGCAGCGCGTTGAACTCGATGCCCTCGGTGGTGCAGCCGGGCGTGCTGTCCTTCGGATAGAAATACAGCACCAGCCAGCGGCCGGCGTAATCGCCGAGCGTGGCGCTGGCGCCGCCGGACAGCGCCAGCGGCAAGGCCAGCGTGCTGCGGTCCAGGGTGTCGCCGTCCTTCATGGGGTGTCCTCCGCGTGCATCGCCATCATCTGCGTTCGATTGCGTCGGTGTCCAGCGCGGCTCAGAACTTCATCGGGTCCATGATCGCGTCCAGGTTGAGGTGGTCGCAGAACTCGAGGAAGTCGTCGCGCAGGGCGGCGATGTGCATGTTCGCCGGCACCCCGATCGTCACCTGCGCCGAGAACATCTCCGCGCCGGTCTGCATGGCGCGGTAGCGCGTGCTCTGCAGGTTTTCGATGGTGATGCCCTGGCGGTCGAAGAAATCGGCCAGCTGGAACAGGATGCCCGGTTTGTCGGCGGCGATGACCTCGACGATGTACGGCAGCAGGTTGGACTGCGCCTGCTTGGCGCCGGTGCGGTACCACACCAGCTTCATGCCTTCCTCGCGGTCGAGGCGGGTGAGCATGGCTTCCAGCTTGGCCACCGAGTCCCACGAGCCGGTCGCCAGCGCGGTCACCGACACGTCGCGGCCGACCGTGGCCAGGCGCGCATCGACGAGATTGCAGCCGCTGTCGGCGATACGGCGCGTCACCGGCAACAAGGGCGACTCCGGATGCGTCGTGTAGGCGTTGATCAGGAGGTGATTTTCGGTCGGCGCGGGCCGGGGCGTGGTGTCGGTCAAAGGGGCTTCCGGCATTGCGTAAGGCTGAACGGCATCCGGGCGGTCGCCCGGCACGGTGTGCAGCATACTTGCCCGCGCTTTCGGGCCGCAAGTAACATGCGGGGCGACCCTGCCCCGCGTGCGGGGCCGATCCGTCCACGCAGCCTGCGCGGCCCTCATCCTCCCAGCGAGCACCCGGCATCTTGTCCCTCTCCGGCATCATCACCGCCCTGGCCACGCCCTTTGAGGGCAATGGCGATCTCGACCTCGACGCCTGGCAGCGGCTGCTCAAACGCCAGCTCGACGGCGGCGTGCAGGGGTTGGTGGTGGCCGGATCGACCGGCGAGGCGGCCACGCTGCTGGACGCCGAATACGACCGGATCCTGCGCGAGGCGGTGCAGACGATCGGCGGGCGCGTCCCGGTGCTGGCCGGGACCGGCCTGTCCGGCACCGCCAAGACCGTGGCGCTGACCCGCCGCGCCGCCGCCAACGGCGCGCAGTACGCGCTGGTGGTGACGCCGCCGTACGTGCGCCCGACCCAGGCCGGGCTGATCGCGCATTACACCGAGGTCGCCGAGCAGGGGGGCCTGCCGGTGATGCTGTACAACGTGCCCGGCCGCACCGGCTGCGATCTGCTGCCGGAGACGGTGGCGCAGCTGGCGCAGCACCCGAACATCGTCGGCATCAAGGACGCCAGCAGCGACCCGCAGCGCATCGCCGCGCTCGCGGCCCTGCGCAGCGAGCACTTCGCCGTGTTCAGCGGCGACGACGGCAGCGCCGCGCAGGCGATCCTGGCCGGGTACGACGGACTGATTTCGGTCGCCTCCAATGCCTTGCCGCGCGCCTACCGGCGCCTGTGCGACCTGGCGCGCGCCCGCCAGACCGAGCCCGCGCAGGCATGGGACGCGCGGCTGCAGCCGTTCCATGCCTTCTGCGGCATCGAATCCAACCCGATCCCGGTCAAGGCGCTGCTGCAGCGTGCCGGGATCGGCCAAGGCCTGCGGCTACCGCTGCTGCCGCTGTCCGCGGCGCACCACGCCACGGCCGACCGACTTGCCGCCGACGCTGTCGCGTTGGAAGACCTATCCAGCCGCGAAACGCTCGCGGCCTGACTCCAGGAGATTGATTGATGCGTGCTTCCGTTCCCTACGTCCGCGTGCTGTCGGCCGCCGTGCTGGCGACCACCCTGGTCGCGGCCACCAGCGGTTGCAGCTGGTTCCACAAGGGCAAGCCGCGCGGCGACTACGCGCTGGCGCCCGACATGCGCCCGCTGGAAGTGCCGCCGGATCTGACCTCGCCCGATACCTCGGCGGCGATGAAGGTGCCGGCGCTGGCCTCGGCGCAGCGTCCAGCGGCCCCGGCCGGCCAGGCCCCGGCGGCGTCGAACAGCGGCTTCGTGGTGCCGGGCGCGCGCGACCAGGTGTTCGGCCAGGTCGGCGACGCGCTGGGCGGCATCGAAGGCGTCACCATCGCCAGCCGCGCGCAGCTGCTGGGTTCCTACGACGTGGCCTACGAAGGCAGCAACTTCCTGGTCCGCGTGGTAGCGGTGGATGCCGGCGTGTACGTCTCGGCGGTAGACCCGCGCGGCCTGCCGGCCACCGGCGAAGCGCCGGTCAAGTTGATCGCGGCGCTGAAGGCCAAGCTGGGTCATTGAGCCGGTGCGGGTCCGGCGCGTGCGCCGGATCTGTTGCAGAACGCGAAACGGGCGCCGCAGTGCGCCCGTTTTCGTTCGGCGAGAACGGCGCGGTTTCTTTGCAGATGCAAGGGGCGGCTTTAGCCGGGATGGGCTTGATCGGGATATCCGTCGCGGCTGATCCAGAAAAGGGGACAAGCGCCATTCCTTGCTTCAGCGCGACGCTGCGCGCCGTACCCTCACCCCAACCCCTCTCCCGGAGGGAGAGGGGCTCGCGCTTCTCACTTCTCCCTCTGGGAGAAGGTGCCCCGCAGGGGCGGATGAGGGTCGGGCGAAGCCTCGCGTCCTACGAGGGTGTAACCACCCACGTGCCCGGTCGAGCGGCGGCAACGCGAGTTGTCAGAGGCGCCCTGAAGTCGCAGCTTGTCTCTACGGTTTTGTACGGTCTGGCGGGCGGCGCCTGGGCGGAATCTGCGGCGCGGTCACTTCTGCAGCAGCGGCAGCTTGTTCGGCTTGCCGTCCCACTCGGCGGCGTCGGGCAGCGGTTCCTGGCGCGTGGTCAGCACCGGCCAGGCCTTGGCCAGTTCCGCGTTGAGCGCGACGAAACCTTCCTGGCCGGCCGGCACATCGTCTTCGGGGTAGATGGCGTTGGCCGGGCATTCCGGCTCGCACAGGGTGCAGTCGATGCACTCGTCCGGATCGATCACCAGGAAGTTCGGGCCGGCGTGGAAGCAATCCACGGGGCACACTTCCACGCAGTCGGTGTATTTGCACTTGATGCAGTTTTCGGTGACGACGAAAGGCATGGCTCGATCCGGCGATTAACCCGGTAATTCTAATGCAAAGCGGCTGTCGCCGCCGTGTGTGGGCCGGCTGGGGGCGGCGCGCGACGTGCAGCTCAGCCGGCGAGACCGCCGTGCTGCCGCGCAAGGCGATACAGGCCGCGCGCGGCCAGATCTTCCGGATGGGTGCGCACGCTGCTGCCGAGTGCGACCAATGCATGCGCGTAGCGCGCCAGCAGGCCGCTGCCGCCGACCAGGTGCACCACCGGCGGCAAGGTGGCGTGGGCGCGCAGTTCGTGGCCGATCAGCAGCCCGGACAGGTAGGACGGTGCCGCGGCGCCGCTCAGGCGGTCGAACAGGCCCAGGCTACGCACGCCGAACAGATGGTGCAGCAGGCCGCCGGGATCGCCGCTGCGTTGCACGCCGGCATCGAACGCAGCGGAATCAAAGGCGCCGTCGTCGCTGTCCATCAATCGCGCCAGCAGGCTGTGCGTGCGCAGCAGCGCGTACAGTTCGCCGGTCATCAGCGTCGCCACCGAGGCGATGCGCCCGTCCTGCAGCGTCACCCACTTGCTGTGGGTGCCGGGCAGGCAGACGTGGTGGATGTCGGCCGCATGCGGTTCCTGTGCGAGCAATGCGAGCAGGCCGATCAGTTGGGTCTCCTCGCCGCGCATCACGTCCGGCACGGCATCGGCGTCGCTGGCCACGCCGGGCACGAACCACAGCGTGCGACCGGGCAAGGCCGGATCCTGGAATGGCTGCATCGCCGCGGCCAGCGCGGCGGCGTCGGCCGGGCAGGGCGCGTATGGCAGTTCGATCCAACCGTTGCGGCTGCCGATCATCCCGCACAGGACGACGTCGCCGTCCCAGCCGTCGATCAAGGTGGCCAGGGTCGCGGCGAAGCGGCCCTGGCAGGCGGCGATGCCCTGGTCGCTGCGGCGCTGTTCAAGGATGCTGCCCTCGGCATCGAGCCGATAGCCGCGCAGGCTGCTGGTGCCCCAGTCGACGACGATCATGCGCTGGCGATGCGTCCTTCGGGCAGGCCGGCGATGCCGACCGCGGCCACGAACACGCCGCCGGCCTGCGTCGTGCGCGCCAGCTCGTCGTCGGTGTGGTCCTGCCGCGAGGTGCTCAGGAACAGGGTGCCGCCATCGGCACCGCCCAGGGCGGGGCAGGTGGGATGCTTGACCGGCAGGGCTACGCTGCGCTCGACGCTGCCGTCGGGGCGATAGCGCACCACGCGCCAGGCGCGCCATTGCGCGTTCCACAGGTGGCCTTCGGCGTCGACGATGGCGCCGTCCGGCTCGGCATCGGGGTGATCCAGTTCGGCGAATACGCGGCTGTTGGCGGTGTGCGCGGTGTCCGGGTCGTAGTCGCAGCACAGGATGCGCGGCTGCACCGAGTCGCAGTAGTACAGGGTGCGGCCGTCGGCGCTGAAACAGATCGCGTTGGGGATGGCGACGCCCGGCAGCGGCAGGCGGCGCAGGCCGTGGCGTGCCGACCATTGATAGAAGCTGCCGACCGGCGCCTGGTCGTCGCGTTCGCTCATCGTGCCGAACACGAAGTTGCCGTGGCGGTCGGCGCGGCCATCGTTGCTGCGGGTGTCGTCGCGCTCCGGCTCCACGTCCGCCAGATGCTGCAGCGGCAGCGCGCTGTCGGCCTCGGCGGCGGCGTCCGGATCGGCGACGTACACGCCCTTGGCCAGGGCCAGCAGCAGGCGGCCATCGTCGAACAGGCCCAGGCAGCCGGGGCGGTCGGGCAGGTCCCAATGGCGGCTGACGTTGCTGGCGGGATCGTGGCGCCACAGGCGGCGGCCGCTGATGTCGACCCAGAACAGCACGCCGCGGCGCTCGCACCACAGCATGCCTTCGCCATGCTCACAGCGGCTGTCCACCGCCAGGGTGGCGGTGTGGCGGGGCGGAATGGAAACGTTCATCGGCTCACCACTCGGCGATGCTGCCGTCGGCGTGACGCCAGATGGGGTTGTGCCAGTCGGGTGGGTTGGCGTTGGCATGGCGCAGGCGCTCCTCATCGATCTCGACGCCGAGGCCCGGTTTGGGCAGGGCGGCGATGCTGCCGCCATTGTCGCAGGCGAAGTCGTCCTTGTTGAGCACGTAGTCGAGCAGGTCGGCGCCTTCGTTGTAGTGGATGCCGATGCTCTGTTCCTGCAGCACCGCATTGTGCGAGACGAAATCCACCTGCAGGCAGGCCGCCAGCGCCACCGGGCCGAGCGGGCAGTGCGGCGCCAGGCCGACCTCGTAGGCCTCGGCCATGCTGGCGATCTTCAGGCATTCGGTGATGCCGCCGGCGTGCGAGAGATCCGGCTGCAGCAGCGACAGGCCGCCGGCCTGCAGTACCGGCTTGAAGTCGAAGCGCGAGAACATGCGCTCGCCGGCCGCCAGCGGGATCGGCGTGGACGCGGCCAGCCGCGGGTAGTACTCGGCCTGCTCGGGCAGCACCGGCTCCTCGACGAACAGCGGCTTGAACGGTTCCAGTTCGCGCAACAGCACGCGCGCCATCGGCGCGGCCACGCGGCCATGGAAATCGATGCCGAAATCGATGGCGGTGCCGAACGCCTCGCGGATCTGCGCCACCTTGGCCACCGCCGCGTCCACCGCGCGCGGGCCGTCGATCAGCTTCATTTCCTCGGTGCCGTTGAACTTGAAGGTGTCGAAGCCGAGGTCGCGGTAGCCCTGGATCTGCGCGATGGTCGCCGCGGGACGGTCGCCGCCGACCCAGCGGTAGGTCTTCATGCGGTCGCGCACGCGCCCGCCCAGCAGTTCGTACACCGGCACGCCCAGCGCCTTGCCCTTGATGTCCCACAGCGCCTGGTCGATGCCGGCGATGGCGCTCATCAGGATCGGGCCGCCGCGGTAGAAGCCGCCGCGGTAGAGCATCTGCCAGATGTCGTTGATCCGCGCCGGGTCCTTGCCGATCAGGCTCTCGCCGAGCTCGCGCACCGCGGCCTCGACGCTGCGCGCGCGGCCTTCGATGACCGGCTCGCCCCAGCCGGTGATGCCTTCGTCGGTCTCGACCTTCAGGAACAGCCAGCGCGGCGCGGCGTGGTAGGTGGTGAGGCGGACGATCTTCATGCGCGGTCCAGATAGGCGTGGCGGAAGGCGGCGGCGTGCGCCTGGGTCTGGGTCAGCGGCTGGCCGGGGCGGTACAGCTCGCCACCGATGCCGGCGCCGATCGCGCCGGCGCTCAGGTAGTCGTGCAGGGTCTCGGTGTTGACGCCGCCGACCACGAACAGCGGCACCTGCGCCGGCAGCACCGCGCGCAGGGCGCGCACATGGCCGGGGCCGTAGGTGGCGGCAGGGAACAGCTTGAGCATCTGCGCGCCGGCGTCCAGCGCATCGAACGCCTCGGTGGCGGTGGCGAAGCCGGCCACCACCTGCAGACCGCGCGCCACCGCGTGGCGGATCACCGGCGGGCGCGTGTTGGGGGTGACGATGAAGCGCGCGCCCAGATCGGCCAGCGCGTCGACGTCGCCGATCTGCAGCACGGTGCCGCCGCCGATCCAGCTGCGCTGCCCGAACGCCTGCGCGGCCGGGCCGATGCTGTCGGCCCAGCGCGGCGAATTGAGCGGAATCTCGATCGCGTCGTAGCCGGCGTCGACCAGCGCCCCGACGTGCGCCAGCGCGTCCTCCGGGGTGAGGCCGCGCAGGATCGCGATCAGCGGGAGTCGGAACGGGGAAGCGGCGGACATCGGGGTACCTGGCGGAAGCGGCGTTGAAGGAGGCGCGCGGTCAGCGCGTTGCCGGGTGCGGCCTGGCGGCAAGGCCGCGGTCCGCGCACGCTGCATCGACGCTGGCGCGAACCCGGCTGAATCGGCCTGCCTGCGTTGGCACGGGCGGCGGCGACGCCAGCAGGGGCGCGATGGGCAATAGCCTGCGCGCGTGAGCTATGCTCTGCAAATGAAATTTTAGGCATATTCTATTCCGTCGCCGAATACACGGCGTCGCCCTCAGGATGCCTGCCCACGATGAATGCTGCTGCCAATCCCTGGTTCAATGCCGCGCGCCTGAAGACCCGGCACCTGTTGCTGCTGCTGCAGTTGCACGAACACCGTTCGGTGCTGCGCGCGGCCGAGGCGGCCAGCATGACCCAGCCGGCGGCGTCCAAGCTGCTGGCGGAAATGGAGGACCTGCTGGGGGTGAAGCTGTTCGAGCGCCACGCGCGCGGGGTCGAGCCGACCTGGTACGGACAGGTGCTGATCCGCCGCGCGCGCGCGGCGATGTCGGAGATCGGCCGCGCCCAGGAAGAGATCGCGGCGCTGTGCGAAGGGCGCATGGGTCAGGTCTCGATCGGCACCGTGGTCAATCCGGGCACCAACCTGGTGCCGCAGGCGATCGCCGAGGTCAAGCGCGAGTTCCCCGGCATCCTCGTGCGGGTGGAGATGGACTACAGCCGGCCGCTGGTGGCCAAGCTGCTCGACGGCCAACTCGACATCGTGATCGGGCGCATCCTCGGCCCTTACGGCGCCGAGGCGCTGGAGTTCGAGCCATTGGCCGACGAGCCGCATTCGGTGATCGCCCGCGCGGGCCATCCGCTGTCCACCCGCGCCGACCTGCGCCATGCCGATCTGGCCCGCTACGGCTGGGTGCTGCCGCCGGCCGACAGCGTGCTGCGCGCGCGCCTGGACGCGATGTTCCTGGAGCACGCGGTGCCGGCGCCGCAGAACGTCATCGAGACTTCCTCGCTGCCGGTGATGACCAGCCTGCTGCGCGGCAGCGACCTGCTGGCCGCGCTGCCGGCCGAGGCGGTGGCGCCGTACGTGCAGGCCAAGCTGCTGACGGTGCTGCCGATCACGCTGGGCGTGCGCATGGAATCGTTCGGCATCGTGCGCCGCCGCGACTACCTGTTGCCGCCGGGCGCCGAACGGGTGTTGCTGGCGCTGCGCAACGCCGCCAAGCGGCTGTATCCCGAGCGGGCGGCGAGCGTTTGAACGCGGCCGCAGGCACTGCCCATCGCGCGGACGATTTCGTAGACATGCCGTGGTGCGCATCCCGCTAGTCTGGAATCACATAGCTGGACGGGAATTTTTCATTTGCTTCACGCGAAGTGCATTTCTAGTCTCGGCCGATCGCGTTAGCGACCGACTTGCCACTCTGCGCAGCGGCGCCTTCCGATACGGCAACGGCTGAGACCGACGCCGTCACAACTCGCAGGACGGCGCCCTGGCGCGACCGTCGCCCGTGTCTGTGTGCATGTCTCCTGGGAGGGAAACAGCATGGCATCGCAGCATCCTCGTGGTCCGGCTCTGCCGACCGCAGCGTCACGTCGTCCCCGCGTTTTGCCGCGTTCGCTCATCGCGCTGAGCATCGGCTTGCTGCTCAGCGCACAGGCGCTGGCGCAGGAGGCGGAGCCTGCGACCGCGCAGCCTGCCGCCCGCAAGAAGGGCGACCCCGTGACCCAGCTCGATGCGGTCGAGGTCAAGGGGGTACGCGGTAGCCTGATCAAGTCGCAATCGATCAAGCACGATGCCGAGCAGATCGTCGATTCGGTCAGCGCCGAGGACATCGGCGCATTGCCGGACCGCAGCGTCACCGAAACCCTGCAGCGGGTCAGCGGCGTGACCATCGATCACTTCATGGCGCGCAACGATCCGGACCACTTTTCGGCCGAGGGCAGCGGGGTGATGATCCGCGGCATGACCCAGGTGCGCGGCGAACTCAACGGCCGCGACAGCTTCAGCGCCGCCAGCGGCCGCGGGCTCAGTTTCGAGGACGTGCCGGCCGAACTGATGGCCGGCGTGGACGTGTACAAGAATCCATCGGCGGAAATCATCGAAGGCGGCCTCGGCGGCACGGTCAACCTGCGCACGCGCATGCCGTTCGACCAGCCCGGCCGGGTGATCGGCTTCACCGCCGACGCCAACTACGGCGATCTGAGCAAGACCTACAAGCCGTCCGGCTCGTTCCTGTTCAGCGATCGCTGGACCACCGGCCTCGGCGAGATGGGCCTCATGCTCGACGTGGCGCACTCGGAACTGGCCACGCGCAGCGACGGCATCCAGGTCGAGCCGTTCGTGCGCCGCACCGATCCGGCGCTGCTCGCCGGCACCACCTTCGACAAGGTGTACGTGCCGGGCGGGGTCAACTGGCGGCAGATGGATTTCGAGCGCAAGCGCAAGGGCGTGGCGGCCGCGTTCCAGTGGCGCCCCAGCGACGCCACCGAGCTCTACGTGCAGTACCTGCGCTCGTCCTACGACATGAACTGGCGCGATCGCGCCGCGTTCTTCAACGACGACACCAACGCCATCGTGCCGGCGCCAGGCACCACCTTCACCTACGACAACGAAGGCCGTTTCGTCAGCGGCTCGCCGGTATCCAACTCGTGGCGCGGCAACGTCACCGGCAACGATGGCGTGCGCTTCTACACCGACAACCGCTATGCCCAGCAGAGCACCACCACCTCCGATCTGTCCGGCGGCTTCAGCCATCGCCTGACCGACCGGCTGACCGTGCGTGGCGACATGCAACTGGTGCGCTCGCAGAGCGACGTGCTGGATTTCACCTTGTTCAGTTCGATCTACCTGCCGGGCCTGAACGTGGACCTCGGCGGCCGCTACCCGGCGGTGACCCTGGCCGACCCCGGCTACACCGCCAACCCCTCCAACTATTTCTGGAGCGCGGCGATGGACCACCTGGCGAAGAACCGCGGCCGCGAGCTGGCCACGCGCTTCGACCTGGAATACAGCTACGACGACAACCCGTGGCTGCGCACCTTCCGCGCCGGCATCCGCGCCACCGACCGCACCCAGACCAACAAGAACTCCGGCTACAACTGGGGCGTGATCACCGACAACTGGGCCACCATCCCCGGCACCGCCACCGGCCTGGCCGACCTGGCCAACTACATGACGGCCTCGTCATCGCTGTACACCTACTCGAACCTGTTCCGCGGCAAGGTGAACGTGCCGACGCAATTGGTCTTTCCGCGCAACAGCGCGGTCAAGGACTACGCCGGCACCTCGGCGCTGATCGAGCAGATCGTTGCGCTGCGCGGTTATGGCTGGGCACCGGATCAGTACCAGTTGCAGGACACCAACCGCCAGTTCGAGCGCACCCAGGCGGCGTACATGGTGATGTACTTCGGCAACGACGACGCGCTGGGCGTGCCGATGGACGGCAACATCGGCGTGCGCGTGGTGCAGACCAAGACCGAGGCGGCGGGCTATGGCCAGTATCCGGACCTCTCTGCCACCTCGGCCTCGGGCGATCTCAAGTCCCGGTACTACGGGCAGTACTTCCAGAACTCCGCGCAGAATAGTTACACCGACGTGCTGCCGAGCTTCAACCTGCGCTTCAAGTTCTCCGATGCGCTGCAACTGCGCCTGGCCGCGTCCAAGGCGATGGCGCGACCCGACTACACCCAGTTGCAACCGTATCTGCTGTTGGCTGCCACCATGAACGACGACGGATCGCCGAAGGACTGGACCGGCACCGCCGGCAATCCCAACCTCAAGCCGATGAAGGCCGACCAGTACGACGCGGCGCTGGAGTGGTACTTCGACAGCAGCGACATGATGTACCTGACGCTGTTCTACAAGAGCGTCAAGGACTACTTCTCCAACCAGACCGTCACCGAGAACTACGGCGGCCAGGACTTCCTGGTGACGCGCCCGTACAACATGGACAAGGGCCGCATCCGCGGCTTCGAATACGGCTACACCCAGTTCTTCGATTCGCTGCCGGGCTGGATGAGCGGCTTCGGGGTCAATGCCAACTTCACCTTCGTCGACAGCAGCGGCGGTGTGAACACGGCCACCGATCCGTACACCAAGACCACCGTGACCGGTGTGGCGCTGCCGCTGGAAGGCCTGTCGCGGCGCAGCTACAACCTCGCCGGCATCTACGAGAAGGGGCCGCTGTCGGTGCGCCTGGCCTACAACTGGCGCTCGCGCTACCTGCTCACCGCCAGCGACGTGGCGACCAAGCTGCCGACCTGGTCGGACGACTATGGTCAGCTCGACGGTTCGGTGTTCTACCGCTTCACCCCGCACCTGCAGTTGGGCATCCAGGCCAACAACCTCACCAATTCGGTGACCAAGGTACTGATGGGGCCGACCTCCTACAGCGACGGCGAGGTCGATCCGCGTCTGTACACGCGCAGCTGGTTCGTCAACGATCGCCGTTACTCGCTGGTGCTGCGCGCCAACTGGTAGGCGCTGCGCAGCGTCCGGCACGCGATCCGCCTGCGGCGAGGCGGGCGGCCGCTGCCGGCCTTTCCCCCATGTAGGACCCGCTCATGGCCGCACCCTTGTTCCCCACCGTTCGCCGCCTGGCGCTGCTGGCCCTGGCGCTCGCGTCATGGCCGGCGGCGGCGGAGCTGCAACTACCCTTGCTGTTCGACGACGGCGCGGTACTGCAACGCGATGCGCCGATCCCCGTGTGGGGCTGGGCCACGCCCGGCGCACGCATCCAGGCGCGCCTGGACGGCGCCAGCGCCAGTGCGGTCGCCGGCGCCGATGGCCGCTGGCAGCTGCAGTTGCCGGCGCATGCGGCCGGTGGCCCGTACGTGCTGCAGGTGCAGGGCGACGGCAGTCAGCGCCGCATCGCCGACGTGCTGATCGGCGACGTGTGGCTGGCCAGCGGCCAGTCCAACATGGAGTGGCCGCTGGCGCAGGCGCGCGACGGCGCACGCGAAGTGGCGGCGGCGAAGGATCCGCAACTGCGCAACTTCAAGGTGCCCAAGGCCTGGGCGGCGCAGCCGCAGCCGCGGCTGCCCGGCGGCAACTGGGTCGCGGCCACACCGGCCACCGCGGGCGCGTTCTCGGCGGTGGCGTATTTCTTCGCGCGCGACCTGCGCCAGCACACCGGGGTGCCGATCGGCATCATCGACAGCACTTGGCAGGGCAGCGCGATCGAGGCCTGGATGGACGCGGCCTCGCCGGGAGTGGATGCGGCGCAGGTGCGCATGCGCATCGCGCAGATGCAGGTCAAGGACGCAAAGGAGCTCGGCGAGACCAGGCGGCGCCTGGCGCGCTGGCCGCAGCCGACGGGCGCGCAGGCGGATGCGGGCTGGGCGGCGGCCGACCTGGACGACCGCGACTGGGACCGCCAGCCGCTGCCGGGGCTGTGGGAGCAGCACGGCTACGTCGGCATGGACGGCGTCGCCTGGTATCGCACCACCTTTACCCTGAGCGCGGCCGAGGCCAAGACCGGCGCGGTCGTGGGGATCGGGCCGGCCGACGATGCCGACACCACCTACGTCAACGGCGTCGAGGTCGGCCACACCGAAGGGCGCTACACCGAGCCACGCCGTTACCGCGTGCCGCCAGCGGCGCTACGCGCGGGCGTCAACCACATCGCGATCCGGATCCTGGACACCGGCGGCTTCGGCGGCATTCCCGGCGATGCGGCGGCGTTCTTCGTGCAGCCCGACGGTGGCCAGCCGCGCTCGCTCGCCGGCGACTGGCAGTTCCGTCCCGGCAAGGTCACGCTGGCCGCCAACGACGACAAGAACCAGGTCCCGACCCTGCTGTACAACGCGATGATCCATCCCCTGCAGCCGTTTCCGGTCAAGGGCGTGATCTGGTACCAGGGCGAGAGCAACGCCTACCCGTACGGCGCGATGCGCTACCGCGAGCAGTTCGCGTCGCTGATCGGGCGCTGGCGGCAGGAACGCGCACAGCCGCAACTGCCGTTCCTGTGGGTGCAACTGGCCAACTGGAAGGCCGGCAACGACCAGGGCGACCTGAGCCCGTGGGCGCAACTGCGCGAATCGCAGACCAGGACGCTGGCGCTGCCGGCGACCGGACAGGCGGTGACCATCGACATCGGCATGCCGGACAACATCCATCCCACCAACAAGCAGGACGTGGGCCATCGCCTGGCGCTGGTGGCGCGGCATGTGGCCTACGGCGAAACGCTGGTCTACAGCGCGCCGGTGTTCGCGCGCGCCACGTTCGCCGACGGCCAGGCGCGGGTGATGTTCGACCTGATGGGCAGTGCGCTGGCGGTGCGCGGCGGCGGCAACGTGGTGCGCGGCTTCGCCCTGGCCGGTGCCGATCACCGCTTCCATCCGGCGCAGGCGCGCATCGAAGGCGACCAGGTCGTGGTCCACAGCGACGAGGTGCCGCAGCCGCAGGCGCTGCGCTACGCCTGGAGCGAGAACCCCGAGGATGCCAACCTGGTCAACCGCGAGCAGTTGCCGGTGGGCCCGTTCCGCACCGACAGCTGGTGAGGCAGGGCACGCGCCACGTGGGAGGCACCGGATCGCGGCTGCGCGCCGCGCGTTGCGGATGGGGGCTGCAGTGCCTGCTGTCGTTGCTGCTGGCCGCCTGCCAGGCCGCGCCGGATGCACCGCCGGCCCATGCGCGCGCTGCGGCCGCCACCACTGCGCCATCGGCGCCGGCACAGGTACCGATCCCGCGTCTGGTCAGCAGCGACGGCCGTCATGCGCTGCTGGTCGACGGCGCGCCATTCCTGATCCTCGGCGCGCAGGTCAACAATTCCAGCAACTATCCTGCGGCGCTGACGCAGGTGTGGCCGGCGATCCGTGCGCTGGGGCCGAACACCGTGCAGGTGCCCATCGCCTGGGAGCAGGTGGAACCGGAAGAGGGCCGTTTCGATTTCTCCTTCGTCGACACGCTGCTGGCGCAGGCGCGCACGCAGCGGGTGCGGCTGGTGCTGCTGTGGTTCGGCACCTGGAAGAACAACGGCCCCAACTACGCGCCGCACTGGGTCAAGACCGACGATGCGCGTTTTCCGCGCGTGGTCACGCGCGACGGGCGGCGTCTTGGCTCGCTGTCGCCGCTGGCGGCGGCCACGCTGGAGGCCGACCGCAAGGCCTTCGTCGCTTTCATGCGGCACCTGCGCCAGGCCGATCCGCAGCGCACGGTGATCATGGTGCAGGCGGAGAACGAGCCGGGCACCTACGGTAGCGCGCGCGACTTCTCGCCGATGGCGCAGCGCGTGTTCGACGGCCCGGTGCCGCCGGACCTGCTGCAGCGGCTCGGCAAGCCGCCGGGCAGCTGGGCGCAGGTGTTCGGTGCCGATGCCGACGAGATCTTCCACGCCTGGCACATCGCCCGCTTCATCGACCGCGTCGCCGAGGCCGGCAAGGCCGCATATCCCTTGCCGATCTACGTCAACGCGGCATTGCGCGGCCCATTCAATCCCGGCCAGCCCGGGCAATACGCCAGCGGGGGTCCCACCGACAACGTGCTGGACGTGTGGAAGGCGGCGGCGCCGCACATCGATCTGCTGGCGCCGGACATCTACATGCCGGAGTACCCGCTGTACACCACGGTGCTGCAGCGCTATGCGCGGGTGGACAACGCGCTGTTCGTCGCCGAGACCGGCAACCGCCCCGAGTACGCGCGTTATCTGTATGCGGCGCTGGGCCACGACGGCATCGGCTGGTCGACCTTCGGCATCGACTACAGCGGCTACTCCAACTATCCGCTCGGTGCCAAACGCGTGGACGCGCAGGCGCTGGCGCCGTTCGCGCTGGGCTACCGCGCCGTGGGCATGGGCATGCGCGTGTTTGCTCGAGCCGCGGCTGCGGGCAAGCTGCACGGCACCGCCGAGGCGCCAGGCCAAGCGGTACAGGAACTGCCGCTCAATGCCCGCTGGAGTGCCACCATCACCTACGGCGTGCCGCAGTTCTGGTTCCAGGGCACGCCGCCCGGCAATCCCACGCCGATCGGCGCGGCGCTGATCGCCGAACTCGGGCCGGACACTTTCCTGATCACCGCCCAGCACGCGCGGGTGACCCTGCATCCGGCCAGCGCGGCGACCGCCAACATGCTCTACGACCGGGTCGAGGAGGGCGTCTACGAGGGCGAACACTGGCGGTTCCGGCGCAACTGGAACGGCGACCAGACCGATTACGGGCTCAACTTCTCCGACGTGCCGCAGTTGCTGCGCGTCACGCTGGCGACCTACTGACGACGCGGCGGCGCCCGTGGCGCCGTGCTGCGTGACCATCCAAGGGAGTGAACATGCACAACGCGAACCGTCACCTGCCGCCATCGTTGCCACGCCTGTTGCTGCTGTCGCTATCGCTTGTCACCGCGTCCGCCGCTGCGCAGCAGGTGACCCGCGATGCCGATGGCGTCACCGTGCATCCCAGCGCCAAGGGCGCGGCGCCGGTGCGGCTGCAGGTGATCGACCGCGGCATCGTCCGGGTCAGTGCCGATCCGACCGGCGCGTTCCAGCGCACGCCCAGCCTGATGCGGGTGCCGGTGCAGGGCGACACCGGCTTTACGCTGGAGCAACACGGCGAGACGGTGCAACTCAAGACCGCCAGGCTGAGCGCGCAGGTATCCACCGTCGACGGCCATGTCGGCTTCGCCGATGCGCAGGGCGCGCCCTTGCTGGCGGAAGTGGCCGGCGGGCGCAGCTTCGCGCCGCTGCAGGTCGAAGGGCGCGACTACCTGAGCGTGCGCCAGCGCTTCGTCTCGCCGCGCGACGAGGCCTTCTACGGGTTCGGACAGCACCAGCAGGGCTGGATGAACCAGAAGGGCCACGACATTGAGCTGCTGCAGAGCAATCTCGACATGGCGGTGCCGTTCCTGGTCTCCAGCCGCAACTACGGCATCCTCTGGGACAACAATGCGATCACCCGCTTCGGCGATCCGCGCGGGCTGCAGCCGCTGCCGGCGTCGCTGCGCCTGTATGACGCGCAAGGCAAGCCCGGCGCGCTCACCGCGCACTACGCGATCGACGGCGCGCTGGTACTGGAGCGCCGCGAGCCCGATATCGACTACCAGTACATCAAGGACCTGGCGAGGTTTCCCGCCGCGGCCAAGCCCGGCGACAAGCGCCGCGTCCAGGTGCGCTGGGAAGGCCAGATCGAGGCCGAGCGCGGCGGTACGCACACCTTCTCGCTGTATGCCAGCGAATACGCCCGGCTGTGGGTCGACGGCAAGCTCCTCGTCGACCGCTGGCGACAGAACTGGAACCCCTGGCACCACGAGTTCGCGTTGCAGCTGCAGCCGGGCCAGCGGCATACCCTGAAGGTCGAGTGGGACCTGATCGACCCCAGCTACATCGCGCTGCTGCATCGCGACCCGCTCCCGGCGGCCGAAGCCGGCGACCTGTCGCTGTGGTCCGAAGCGGGGCAGATGATCGACTACTACGTGGTTGCCGGCGACAACGCCGACCAGGTCATCGCCGGCTACCGGCAACTGACCGGCAAGGCGGTGTTGCTGCCGAAGTGGGCCTACGGCTTCTGGCAGAGCCGCGAGCGCTACAAGACCCAGGACGAATTGCTCGGCGCGCTGGCCGAATACCGCCGGCGCCAGCTGCCGATCGACAACATCGTGCTCGACTGGTCGTACTGGCCGGAGAACGCCTGGGGCTCGCACGACTTCGACCGCAGCCGTTTCCCCGATCCGGACGGCATGGTCAAAACGGTGCACGCCAGCCATGCGCAGCTGATGATTTCGGTCTGGCCGAAGTTCTACCCGGCCACCGCCCACTACAAGGAACTGGACGCGGCCGGGCACATCTACCGGCGCAACGTCGCCGTGGGCGAACTGGACTGGATCGGCAAGGGCTACACCAACGCCTTCTACGACCCGTACGCGGCCGACGCACAGGCGATCTACTGGCGGCAGATCGACGAAAAGCTCAACCGCAAGGGCATCGACGCCTGGTGGCTGGACGCCGACGAACCCGACGTGCACTCGAACCTGGATATCGCCGAGCGCAAGGCGCGCACCACGCCGACCGCGCTGGGGCCGTCCACCGAGTTCTTCAATTCCTATCCGTTGCCGCACACCCACGGCGTCTACGCCGGCGATCGCGCCGCCGATGGCAAGCGCGTGTTCATCCTGTCGCGCAAGGGCTACGCCGGCATCCAGCGCAACGCCGTGGCGGTGTGGAGCGGCGACATCGCCTCGCGCTGGGAGGACATGCGCGAGCAGATCTCCGCCGGCGTCAACGTGTCGATGTCGGGCCTGCCGAACTGGACCTTCGACATCGGCGGCTTCGCCGTGGAGAAGCGCTACGAACGCCAGGATCCGGCGCATCTGCCCGAGTGGCGCGAGCTCAACACGCGCTGGTTCCAGTTCGGCGCCTTCGTGCCGCTGTTCCGCTCGCACGGCCAGTTCCCGTACCGCGAGATCTGGAACATCGCGCCGGAAGGCACGCCGTACTACGCCAGCATGGCCTACTACAGCCGCCTGCGCTACGCGCTGCTGCCCTACATCTACACGCTCGCCGGCGACACCTACCACCACGACGGGGTGATGATGCGCGGCCTGCCGATGGACTTCCCGCACGACCCCAAGGTTGCCGACATCGACGACGAGTACCTGTTCGGACCGGCGTTCCTGGTGGCGCCGGTGACGCGCTTCGGCGCAACCTCGCGCAAGGTCTACCTGCCGGCGGGCACCGACTGGATCGACTTCAATAGCGGCACGCGCCACGCCGGCGGCCAGACCATCGACGCCGCCGCGCCGCTGCAGCGCATGCCGCTGTTCGTGCGCGCCGGCGCCATCGTGCCGATGACCTCCGTGCAGCAGTACGTCGACCAGATCCCGGATGCGCCGCTGACCGTGGTGGTCTACACCGGCGCCGACGGCCGCTTCTCGCTGTACGAGGACGATGGCACCGGCTATGGCTACGAGAAGGGCGAGTTCAGTCGCATCCCGCTGCAGTGGGACCAGGCCAGCGGCGTGCTGCGTATCGGCGCGCGCGAGGGCCGCTGGCCGGGCATGCAGGCACGGCGCAGCATCCATGTGCGCTTCGTCGATGGTCCGCGCGCGGATGCCGGTGCGCTCGAACCCAAGGCCGACGCGAGCGTGGAGTACAGCGGCCAGCCCCTGGAAGTGTCGCGCAGCGGCACCGGCCATGCCACCGCGGCGCAGGCCGGATGAGCCTGGGGCGACACACGAGGGATTGCCAAGGCCGATTGCCGCATGCCGGCAGTCGTGGCGTACGGCGTGGATCGCGATGCAGCGAAGCGCATGCTCCAACGCAAGGGCGTCGTCCTGGCGATGGCAAGGAAATAGCCGCGGCGCGTTCTAGCCCCTCTCCCCTCGGGAGAGGGGTTGGGGTGAGGGTACGGAGCGAAGCCCTGGTGCCAACAACCAGCGCAAGTCGTTACCTGACGCTGGCTACGCCCGTACCCTCATCCGCCCCTGCGGGGCACCTTCTCCCGGTGGAAGAAGGGAGACGCGTCCCGTCGTCTCCTAGACCTGACTGCATCCCAACCCCATCCGCCGCGATCTTGCAGTGCAGCACGCATCGCGCTGGCCTGACGCGATGGTGGCCGGCATCATGCGCGACGGAACCACAGGCGCCTCGCGCACTACACTCTGCCCCTGGCGCGCCATCCGCGTGCGCCGACCTTTCTTCTGGAGCGACGATGGAATTGGCGGTGCGCAAGACCTGGCGGGTGCGGCAATGAGTCTGTACATCGGCCTGGACGTGGGGACGCAGAGCGTCAAGCTGCTCGCCTACGATGCCGACAGCAGGCAGGTGGTGGCCACCCACGGCCACGCGCTGGAACTGATCAGCCGTGACGACGGCACCCGCGAGCAGCAGGCGCAGTGGTGGATCGACGGCATCGTCGCCTGCTTCGCCGCGCTGAGCGCCGAACAGCGGGCGCAGGTGCGGGCCATCGCGGTGTCCGGGCAGCAGCACGGCTTCGTGCCGCTGGATGCCCAGGGCCAGGTCACCGCGCCGGTGAAGCTATGGTGCGACACCAGCACCCAGCGCGAGTGCGAGGAGATCATGGACGCGGTCGGCGGCGCGCAGCGCTGCGTGGAACTGGCCGGCAACCCGATCCTGGCCGGCTACACCGCCTCCAAGCTGCCGTGGACGCGCAAGCATCGCCCCGACGCCTACGCGGCGATGACCTCGGTACTGCTGCCGCACGACTACATCAATTTCTGGCTCACCGGCGAGCGCTATGCCGAGGTCGGCGACGCCTCCGGCAGCGGCTGGCTGGACGTGCGCACGCGGCAGTGGTCGGAGCCACTCCTGCAGGCCATCGATCCGCAGCGCGACCTGGCCGCGGCGCTGCCGCCGCTGGTGCCGACCGAGACCAGTTTCGTCCTGTCTGCCGCCGCGGCGCAGACGCTGGGCCTGCCGCGCGAGGTGCGGGTGGCCACCGGCGGCGGCGACAACATGATGGCGGCGATCGGCACCGGCAATGTGGTGCCCGGACGCCTGAGCATGAGCCTGGGCACCTCGGGCACGCTGTTCGCCTATGCCGAGCGCCCGGTGGTGGACCCCGACGCGCGCTGGGCCGCGTTCTGCTCCTCCAGCGGCGGCTGGCTGCCGCTGATCTGCACCATGAACTGCACCGTCGCCACCGAGACCATCGCGCGCCTGTTCGGCATCAAGACCGGGCAGGGCGAGGCCTTGCTCGCCGCCACCGAGCCCGGTGCCGACGGACTGGTGCTGCTGCCGTTCTTCAACGGCGAACGCACCCCGAACCTGCCGGCCGCGCGCGGTTGCCTGACCGGCATGGATCTGCACAACAGCACGCCGGCGCATTTCTATCGCGCGGCGATGGAGGGCGCCAGCTACAGCCTGCGCAATGGCTTCGACGCCTTCGTCGATGCCGGGCTGCACTTCGATGCGATCTCTCTGACCGGCGGCGGCAGCAACAGCGCCGGCTGGCGCCAGCTCATCGCCGACCTGTTCGGGCTGCCGGTGCACGTGCCGGCGCAGGCGGAGGGCGCGGCGTTCGGCGCCGCGCTGCAGGCGCTGTGGGCCGACGGCTGGGCGCAGGGCGAGCGCGCCAGCCTGGCCGAGGTGGTGCTGCAGCACCAGCAGGACGACGCCTCGCGTTCCGCGCAGCCGGATGCGCAGCGCGGCGCGCAGTATCAAGCGCACTACCAGACCTTCCAGCGGCATCTGCAGGCCATCGGCCCGCTGTACGCCGCGTGATTTCCCTTCCCCCGCAACGCACCAGGACTTCGTGATGAGCACTTCCGTCTACACCGGCGCCAAGGCGTACTTCCCGGGCATCGGCCGCATCCCGTTCGAAGGCAAGGCTTCGGACAACCCGCTGGCGTTCAAGGTCTACGACGCCGACAAGAAGATCGGCGACAAGACCATGGCCGAGCACCTGCGCTTCGCCGTGGCCTACTGGCACAGCTTCTGCGGCAACGGCGCCGATCCGTTCGGCCCGGGCACGCGCGCCTATCCCTGGGATGCCGGCAGCGATGCGCTGGGCCGGGCCGAGGCCAAGGCCGATGCGGCATTCGAGTTCTTCACCAAGCTCGGCGTGCCGTACTACTGCTTCCACGACGTCGACCTGGCGCCGGACGCCGAGGACGTGGGGCAGTATGAAAAGAACCTCAAGCACATGGTCGGTATCGCCAGGCAGCGCCAGGCCGAGACCGGGGTCAAGCTGCTGTGGGGCACCGCCAACCTGTTCTCGCACCCGCGCTACATGAACGGTGCGGCGACCAACCCGGACTTCGACGTGGTCGCGCGCGCGGCGGTGCAGGTCAAGGCCGCGCTGGAGGCGACCGTGGAGCTGGGCGGCGAGAACTACGTGTTCTGGGGCGGCCGCGAAGGCTACGCCTGCCTGCACAACACGCAGATGCGGCGCGAGCAGGAGCACCTGGCGCGTTTCCTGACCCTGGCCCGCGACTACGGCCGCAGCATCGGCTTCAAGGGCAATTTCCTGATCGAGCCCAAGCCGATGGAGCCGATGAAGCACCAGTACGACTTCGACAGCGCCACCGTGGTCGGCTTCCTGCGCCAGTACGGCCTGGACAAGGACTTCAAGCTCAACATCGAGGCCAATCACGCCACGTTGTCCGGGCACAGCTTCGAGCACGACCTGCAGGTGGCCAGCGACGCCGGCCTGCTCGGCAGCATCGACGCCAACCGCGGCAACCCGCAGAACGGCTGGGACACCGACCAGTTCCCGGTCGACCTGTACGACACGGTGGGGGCGATGCTGGTGGTGGTGCGGCAGGGCGGGCTGGCCCCGGGCGGGCTCAACTTCGACGCCAAGGTGCGCCGCGAGTCGTCCGATCCGCAGGACCTGTTCATCGCCCACATCGGCGGCATGGACGCGTTCGCGCGCGGCCTGGAAGTCGCCCATGCGCTGCTGACCGCCTCGCCGCTGGAACAGTGGCGCCGCGAGCGCTACGCCAGCTTCGACAGCGGCGCCGGCGCGGCCTTCGCCGCCGGCAAGAGCACGCTGGCCGACCTGGCCGCGCACGCTGCGCAGGCCGGCGAGCCGACCCAGCGCAGCGGCCGCCAGGAAGCCTACGAGAACCTGATCAACCAGTACCTGCTGCGCTGAACCGGTGCGCGGCGGCGGCCCGGTGCCGCCGTCGCGCATGCTGCTTCCGCGCGCCGGCCGTCTTCCTCTTGCACGCCACCAGGTGAATCCATGTCCAGTGTTCCGATCGATCGCCACGCCGACGCCGGCGAGAACACCCGTCTCATCATCCTGATCAGCTGCGTCGCCACCATCGGCGGCTTCCTGTTCGGCTTCGACAGCGGCGTCATCAACGGCACCGTCGACGGCCTCAAGGCGGCCTTCCAGTCCAGTTCCGCCGGCACCGGCTTCGAGGTCGCCTCGATGTTGCTGGGCTGTGCGGTCGGCGCGTTCCTGGCCGGCTCGCTGGCCGACCGCTGGGGCCGGCGTACGGTGCTGATCGTGTCGGCGGCGCTGTTCCTGGTGTCGGCGCTGGGCGCCGGCGCGGCGCACAACTCGGCGGTGTTCGTGCTGGCGCGGATGATGGGCGGTTTCGCGGTGGGCGCGGCCAGCGTGATGTCGCCGGCCTACATCGCCGAGGTCGCCTCGGCGCGCTACCGCGGGCGCCTGGCCACGGTGCAGCAGATCGCCATCATCGGCGGCCTGTTCTGCGCCTTCCTCAGCAACTACCTGCTGGCCAAGGCCGCCGGTGCGTCCACCGAGGCGCTGTGGCTGGGCCAGCCGGCCTGGCGCTGGATGTTCTGGATGCAGGCGCTGCCGTCCACGGCGTTCCTGCTGCTGTTGCTGGCGATTCCGGAAAGCCCGCGCTTCCTGGTGGTGAAGGGCCGCCGCGAGCAGGCGCTGGCGGTGCTGACCCGTCTGTACGGTGCCGCCGCCGCGCAGACCAAGCTGATCGAGATCTCCGGGTCGCTGTCGGCCGATCAGCACAAGCCGCGCCTGTCGGACCTGGTCAGCAAGGTCACCGGCAAGGTCCGCCCGATCGTGTGGATCGGCATCGGCCTGGCCACGTTCCAGCAACTGGTCGGCATCAACGTGGTGTTCTATTACGGCGCGGTGCTGTGGCAGGCGGTGGGCTTCTCCGAGAGCGATGCGCTGTTGATCAACGTGCTGTCCGGCGCGCTGAGCATCGGCGCCTGCCTGGTCACGGTGGTGCTGATCGACCGGATCGGGCGCAAGCCGCTGCTGTGGATCGGTTCGGCCGGCATGGCGGTGTCGCTGGCGCTGGTCACCATCGCCTTCGCCAGCGCCTCGCTGGATGCGGCCGGCAAGCTGGCGCTGTCGCCGGGCATGGGCCGGCTGGCGCTGATCGCCGCCAACGTCTACGTGGTCTTCTTCAACATGTCCTGGGGCCCGGTGATGTGGGTGATGCTGGGCGAGATGTTCCCCAACCAGATCCGCGGCTCGGGCCTGGCGGTGGCCGGCGCGGCGCAGTGGATGTCCAATTTCGCCATCACCGTGACCTTCCCGGTCCTGCTCGGCAGCATCGGCCTGGCCGGCGCCTACGGCATCTACACCGTGGCCGCCTTCCTGTCGGTGTTCTTCGTGCTGCGCTACGTGTACGAGACCAAGGGCAAGGAACTGGAGCAGATGCAGGGCTGAGGCGGAGGCTGGCGCGCGCGGCGCGCGTGCCGCGTCCGGGTCGATGCGTCTGCAGCGAGCGGCTGAAGGCATTGGCAAAGCGGCGAGGGCGCTGCGCGCTCCGTACCCTCACCCCAACCCCTCTCCCGGTGGGAGAGGGGCTTTGGCTTCTCCCTTCTCCCCTCGGGACCATGGCCCCCTTCTCGGGGGAAGGTGCCCCGCAGGGGCGGATGAGGGCACGGGCAAGCCGCGCGAGGAGGTCCACGCGACCCAGCCGGACACGGCAGCCCACACCGGCCCGACGAAAGGGCCTGCACCGCTAACGGCTGAGGTGGGCCATGAGCGCTCCTCTCGGTGTGGCCTGGATATGTTATTTTATAACAATTGTAAGCCTGGCTTCCTTACCTTTCCCTCGCCCCTTGCCGCTCCAGTCGATCCGATGAATCTGCAGACACCCTTGCCGTTGCCCGATGTCGCCGCCGACGAACCTTCGGAGATCGCCGCTCCCCTGAACTGGGTCGGCATGGACGGCATCGCGCTGCCGATCTGCCTGGAGACGGGCGAGGGCGGAAATGCGACGGCAGTGCCGGCGCAGGCCGCGCTCGCCGTCGACCTGCCGTCGGCCCAGGTCAAGGGCATCCATATGTCGCGGCTGTACCGCCTGCTCGACGAAGCCGCGGAGCAGCCGCTGTCGCCGTCGCGGCTGTCGCAGTTGCTGCGGGCGATGGTGCACAGCCATGCCGACTGCGCCTCCACCGCGGCACGGGTGTCGCTGCGCCTGGAACTGCTGCGGCGCCGTCCGGCGCTGCGCAGCCCGGGGCTGGCGGGGTGGAGGGCGTATCCGCTGCGGATCGACGCCGAACTGCGCGGCGGCGTGGTTCGCCTGGGACTGGGCGTGGAGCTGCTGTATTCCTCGACCTGCCCCTGTTCGGCGGCGCTGGCACGGCAACTGCTCAGCGAGGCCTTCGTGCAGCAGCACCTGGACCAGGCCTCGCTGTCGCGCGAAGCGGTCGCGGACTGGCTGCTCCGGCACGGCAGTCATGCCACTCCGCACAGCCAGCGCAGCGTGGCCTCGGTGCGGGTGGGCGTGTCGGCGCGCGCGGTGCGCTTCGATGCCGAGGCCCTGATCGCGCTAGCCGAGCAGGCCCTGGCCACGCCGGTGCAGGCGGCGGTGCGCCGCGCCGACGAACAGGCGTTCGCACGCCGCAACGGCGAGAACCTGATGTACGTGGAGGACGCCGCGCGGCGCCTGCAGCAGGCGCTGGGCGCGCGCTATGCCGAGGTGCAGGTGCAGGTGCGGCATCTGGAGAGCCTGCATGCGCACGATGCGGTGGCGGAGACTGCGTCGCCGCCGGTCGCCATCGCAGCCGGGCAGCCTGCGCACTGATTCGGCGCGGACCAGCCGGGCGGCGGCCTGGCCGTGGCCTGCATGCGGATCTGCGTCGACCCGATCGCGCCCAGCGCTTGAGTCAGCGCGAGGGCCTCGGGTTCTTCGAAACGCTGACCGACGTGCGCAGCCGCCTGGGGCGATGGCGCTTGGCGTCCGGCCTCCCAGGATGCGGCGTTGCCGGCCACCGCCGGTCCCCGAAACGCAAAAAACCCCGCCAGGGCGGGGTTTTTGCTGTGTCGCGCTGCAGGCGAGGCGAGGATGGCGCTCCCTAGGGGACTCGAACCCCTGTTTTAGCCTTGAGAGGGCCACGTCCTAACCACTAGACGAAGGGAGCGTTTGGTCGCGTCGATTGCAGCGCGCTAGTATATGGGTCTCGCCGCCCTTCGGCAATCCCGCAACCCGATACGGAAGCGCCATCATCAATCCGCCAGTTCCATCGCCATTCACCCTGCGCGCGATCCCGCGCGATCAGCACCCCATCTCGCGCAAGGACATCAGCCCCAACGCCCTGCGCGTGCTGTACCGGCTGCGCGAGGCCGGCTTCGGCGCGTACCTGGTCGGCGGCGCAGTCCGCGACCTGCTGGTCCAGGTGCAGCCCAAGGACTTTGACGTCGCCACCGACGCGACCCCCGAGCAGGTCAAGCAGTTGTTCCGCAACTGCCGCCTGATCGGCCGCCGCTTCCGCCTGGCGCACGTGGTCTACGGCCGCGAGATCATCGAGGTCGCCACGTTCCGCGCCAACGTCGACGACGGCAGCGGCGACCGCGAGGTGGATAACGGCCGCCTGGTCCGCGACAACGTCTACGGCAGCATCGAGGACGACGCGGTACGCCGCGACTTCACCTGCAACGCCCTGTACTACGCGATCGAGGACTTCTCGGTGCGCGACTACACCGGCGGCTTCGAGGACGTGCAGGCGCGGCTGATGAAGCTGATCGGCGATCCCGAGCAGCGCTACCGCGAGGACCCGGTGCGCATGCTGCGCGCGGTGCGCCTGGCGGCCAAGCTCGACTTCGAGATCGAGGCCGGCACCGCCGAGCCGATCCCGCGCCTGGCCGGGCTGCTGGCCGAGGCCGCGCCGGCACGGCTGTTCGAGGAAGTGCTCAAGCTGTTCCTGTCCGGCCACGGCGTGGCCAGCTTCGAGGGCCTGGAGCGGCACGGCCTGCTCGCCGCGCTGTTCCCGGAGAGTGCGGCGGCGCTGCGTTCCAACCGCAGCGGCGCGCTGCGGCGGATGCTGATCGAAGGCCTGCGCAACACCGATGCCCGCGTCGCCAACGACGAGCCGGTGTCGCCGGCGTTCCTGTTCGCCCTGTTGCTGTGGCCGGCCTACTGCCGCGCGCTGATGACCCTGCAGAAGCAGGGCATGCAGATGGAGGAGGCGCAGCGCCGCGCCGCCGACCGGGTGACCCTGCACCAGCTGAGCACCGTGGCGCTGCCGCGGCGCTTCTCGCTGCCGATGCAGGAGATCTGGCTGCTGCAGTCGCGCTTCACCTCGCGCCAGAAGAAGCGGGTGGTGCGCACGCTGTCGCATCCGCGCTTCCGCGCCGCGTTCGACTTCCTGATCGTGCGCCAGTCGGCCTCCGACGAGCATGCGGCCGACATCGCCTACTGGCGCGAACTGCAGCAGCAGCCCGGCTATGCGCCGCCGCCGCGCGGCTTCGATCCGGACGTGGACTACGCCGGTGACGAGCTGGCGTTCGCGCCGCCTGCCGACAGCGAAGAGACCCCCAAGCGCCGCCGGCGCCGGCGTCGCCGTCCGGACGCCACCGCGCCCCTCGAGTGAGCGCCGTTGTGGAGACGCCGGTCCAGGCCTGCATCGGCCTGGGCGGCAACCTCGGCGATGCCGCGGCGACCCTGCGCGCGGCCCTGGCCGCGCTCGATACCTTGCCGCAGACCCGCCTGCTGCGCGCCTCGCAGCTGTACCGCAGCCCGGCCTGGGGCCGCGAGGACCAGCCGGACTTCATCAACGCCGCGGCGCTGGTGGCCACCACGCTGCCGGCGCCGGTCTTGCTGCAGTCGCTGCTGGACCTGGAAAGCCGCCACGGCCGCCAGCGCCTGCCCGGCGAACGCTGGGGCCCGCGCACCCTGGACCTGGACCTGCTGCTGTACGCCGAGGCGGTGATCGACCTGCCCGGGCTGCAGGTGCCGCATCCGTTCCTGCACCAGCGCGCCTTCGTCCTGCTGCCGCTGGCCGAGATCGCCGCCGAGGCAGTCGTTCCGGGGCATGGAACGGTGCGTGACGTCCGCGACCGCATCGAAACCGGCGGGATCGTGCCAATCGGTAGATAATGCTCGGCTCATTACCGCAGCACATGAACTTATGAGCAGCCACGCCGACAGCAAGCCCTGGACCGTTCCCGCCCTGGCCGAGGCCAAGCGCCGCCAGCAGAAGCTGGTGATGCTGACCGCCTACGACGCCGGCTTCGCGCGTGCGTTCGACGCCAATGGCGTGGACCTGATCCTGATCGGCGATTCGCTGGGCATGGTGGTGCAGGGCCACGACTCGACCCTGCCGGTGACCGTGGACGACATCGTCTACCACACCGCTGCGGTGGCGCGGGTGCTGCAACGCGCGCTGCTGGTGGCCGACCTGCCGTTCCAGTCCGATGCCACGCCCGAGCGCGCGCTGGATGCGTCGACCCGGCTGCTGCAGGCCGGTGCGGAGATGGTCAAGCTGGAGGGCGCCGGCCACAAGCTGGAGGTGATCCGTTTCCTCAGCGAACGCGACATCCCGGTGTGCTCGCACCTGGGCCTGACCCCGCAGTCGGTGCTGACCTTCGGCGGCTACAAGATCCAGGGGCGCGAGGAGGCCGCCGCGGCCAAGTTGCTCGCCGACGCCAAGGCGGTCGCCGCGGCCGGCGCCGCGCTGCTGGTGCTGGAATGCGTGCCGTCGCCGCTGGCCGCGCGGATCACCGCCGAGATCGGGATTCCCACCATCGGCATCGGCGCCGGCCCCGATTGCGACGGCCAGGTGCTGGTGATGCACGATTTCCTCGGCCTGGACAGCGGCCACCGCCGCCCGCGCTTCGTCAAGGATTTCCTGGCCGAAGGCGGTTCCATCGCCGGGGCGGTGCGCGCCTACGCCGACGCGGTGCGCGCCGGTACCTTCCCCGACGCCGAACACGCCTACGCCAAATGATCGAGACCATCACCGACCTGGCCCGGCTGCGCGCCACCGTTTCCGGCTGGAAGCGGCAGGGCCTGCGCGTGGCCTTCGTGCCGACCATGGGCAACCTGCATGCCGGACATTTCTCGCTGGTGATGCTGGCGCGGCAATACGCCGACCGCGTGGTGTCCAGCGTGTTCGTCAACCCGACCCAGTTCGGCCCGAACGAGGATTTCACCCGTTATCCGCGCACCCCGGAAGCCGACACCAGCGGCCTGGAAGGCGCCGGCTGCGACGTGCTGTGGCTGCCGACGGTGGAGAGCATGTATCCGCTGGGCGTGGAGCTTGCGCTGCGCATGCATACCCCGGGCGTCAGCGAGGTGCTGGAAGGCGCCTGCCGGCCCGGCCATTTCGATGGCGTGTGCACCGTGGTCGCGCGCCTGTTCAACCAGGTGCAGCCGGACCTGGCCGCGTTCGGCAAGAAGGACTACCAGCAGCTGGCGGTGATCCGGCAGATGGTGGCCGACCTGGCGTTCCCGATCGAGATCCTCGGCGGTGGCATCGTGCGCGAGGCCGACGGCCTGGCGATGAGTTCGCGCAACCAGTACCTGTCGGCCGAGGAGCGGCCGCGTGCCACGCACATCCATCGCACCCTGCTGGCGATGCGCGAGGCCCACCTGGCCGGGCGCCCGCGCGCCGAGGTGGAGGCCGCGGCAACCGCGCAACTGCAGGCGGCCGGCTTCGAGGTCGACTACAGCGTGCTGCGCGCGCCCGACCTGAGCGAGCCGCAGGACGGCCGCGGTCCGCGCGTGGCGCTGATCGCCGCGCGCCTGGGCCGCACCCGGCTGATCGACAACCTGGAATTCTGAGCAAGGCAGGCCTAGGGTCGTTGTCGCAGGAGCGGCTTCAGCCGCGACAGGCTTTCCCGCGGGGGCGGTCGCGGCTGAAGCCGCTCCTACGATGGTTTGAGGCCGCGCCTCACCACCGCCAGCTAACCCCTCGGCTGCTAAACTGCGCGTCTTTCCTGACCGCAGTCCCGTGCCATGCAACTGAGCCTGTTGAAGACCAAGATCCACCGCGCCACCGTCACCCATTCCGAGCTGAACTACGAGGGCTCGATCGCCATCGACGGGCTGCTGCTGGACGCGACCGGCATCCGCGAGTTCGAGCAGGTGCACATCTGGGACGTGACCAATGGTGCGCGGTTCAGCACCTACGCGATCCGCGCCGACGAGGGCAGCGGCATCATTTCGCTCAACGGCGGCGCCGCGCGCCACGTGCAGGTCGGCGACCTGATCATCATCGCCGCCTTCGCCGGCATGAGCGAAGAGGAAGCCGCGCGCTTCCAGCCGACCCTGGTCTACGTGGACGGCAAGAACAAGATCACCCACACCAACCACAGCATCCCAAAGCAGGCCGCATGACACAGTCCACCGGTTTCGACGCACTGCATTCCCACGCCCAGCGCCTGCGCGGGGCGCGCCTTCCCGACCTGCTGGCGGCCGAACCCGGCCGTGCCGAGACGTTGGCGCTGCAGGTCGGACCGCTGTACTTCAATTTCGCGCGGCAGAAGTACGACCGCGCCGCGCTCGACGCGCTGCTCGCGCTGGCCGCCGACCACGACCTGGCCGGCGCCTTCCAGCGCCTGTTCCGCGGCGAGACGGTCAACGTCACCGAAGGCCGCGCCGCGTTGCACACCGCGCTGCGCGGCGACCTCACCGGCGCGCCGGTGGCCAGCCAGGCCCACGCCAGCGCGCGCGAGGTGCAGCAGCGCATGCGCGCCCTGATCGATGCATTGGCGCAGACCGAGGTCACCGACATCGTCAGCGTCGGCATCGGCGGCTCCGATCTGGGCCCGCGCCTGGTCGCCGATGCGCTGCGTCCGGTCGCCGGCGCGCGCTTCCGCGTGCACTTCGTCTCCAACGTGGACGGCGCGGCGATGCAGCGCACCCTGGCCACGCTGGACCCGGCGCGCACCGCCGGCGTGCTGATCTCCAAGACCTTCGGCACCCAGGAAACCCTGCTCAACGGCCAGATCCTGCGCGACTGGCTGGGCGGCAGCGAGCGCCTGTACGCGGTCAGCGCCAATCCCGAACGCGCCGCCAAGGCCTTCGACATCGCCGCCGGCCGCGTGCTGCCGATGTGGGACTGGGTCGGCGGCCGCTATTCGCTGTGGTCGGCGGTGGGCTTCCCGATTGCGCTGGCGATCGGCGCCGACGCCTTCGAACAGTTGCTGGACGGTGCCGCGCAGTTCGACGCGCACGCCCTGAACGCGCCGCTGGAGCGCAACGTGGCCGTGCTGCACGGCCTGACCACGCTGTGGAACCGCAACCTGCTCGGCTACGCGACGCAGGCGGTGATGACCTACGACCAGCGCCTGGCGCTGCTGCCGGCCTACCTGCAGCAGTTGGTGATGGAAAGCCTGGGCAAGCGCGTGCGGCTGGACGGCAGCCCGGTCGAGGCCGATACCGTGCCGGTGTGGTGGGGCGGCGCCGGCACCGACGTGCAACACAGCTTCTTCCAGGCGCTGCACCAGGGCACCAGCATCGTGCCGGCCGACTTCATCGGCTGCATCCGCAACGACGACCCGTACACCGTCAACCACCAGGCGCTGCTGGCCAACCTGCTGGCGCAGACCGAGGCGCTGGCGAACGGGCAGGGCAGCGACGATCCGGCCCGCGACTACCCGGGTGGCCGCCCGAGCACGCTGATCCTGCTCGACGCGCTGACCCCGCAGGCGCTGGGCGCGCTGATCGCCATGTACGAGCACAGCGTGTACGTGCAGTCGGTGGTCTGGGGCATCAACGCCTTCGACCAGTTCGGCGTCGAACTGGGCAAGCAACTGGCCAGCCAGTTGCTGCCGGCGCTGCAGGGCCAGTCCACCGAGGTTGCCGACCCGGTCACGCGCGCGGTGCTGGCGCGGTTGCAGGGCTGAGCGAGAACGCATCCGATCGCGCGAGCCAAGGGCTCGCGCGATCCTTCGGGCGCCGTGCGGCGTCCTACGCGTCGTCCAGGCGCAACCCGACCGGGTCGCCGGTGAGATAGCCCACCGCCGCGCCGTAGCGGTCCTTGTAGTTGGCGCGGATCAACGGATCCAGCTGCGCCTTGACCTTGTCGTGCAGCGGGCTTTCCCAGTCGCCGGGATGCTGGAAGTTGCTCATCACGTAGGTCCAGCCGTGGATCTCGTCGACCGCGTGCAGGCCGGTGGATTCGGCGCCGGCCGGCACCGACAGCAGGCGCGACAGCTTGCCGGTGTCGACGTTGTAGGCCCACAGGAAGTTGTTCACGTGCATGGCGCTGTCCTCGCCGATGAACAGTGTGCGCAAGCGTTCCGAGAACTTGATGTTGTCCGGATTGGCGATGCGCTCCGGGTCGGCCAGATTGCCCAGTGCATCGGCTGCGGGCAGATCGCGACCGACCAGCGCGGGCGGGGCACTCATGGACACCGGCACCCACTCGCTGCGGATCGGCTGGCCGAGATGGTCGCGCTGGCCGCCGCGCAGCGGCAGCGCATAGATCGCGCCGGCGGTCGGGCCTTCCACGCGGATGTCGCCGGAACCGTCGAGCATGCTGCCCTGGATGTAGGACATCGCCGAGTAGGCGATGCGGTCGCGGGTGTCGACCGTGGTGCCTTCCATCTTGGTGAAACCCAGGCTGCCGCCGACCAGCGCGGCGTAGCGGTGGGTTTCCAGGAAGGCGGCGGCCTGTTCCATGCCCGGGCGCAGCCGCACCCAGTTGAAGCCGCCGCTGTAGGGAATGCGGGTGTAGCTGGGGTCGCCCGGATCGCGCGTGGCCACGTCCATGATGTCGTCGATGCGCAGCACGTCGGCCATCGCTTCGATCTCGTCGCTGCAGGCGCTGCCCAGGCGGATCCAGTCCAGCGTGGCCGCGCCGGGGCCGCTGGCCGAGCGCTGTCGCCACTTCGCCACGTACAGGGTGCCGCTGGACAGGTCGCAGTCGCGGTCGGCAACGAACAGGAACAGGCCGCCGTTGCTGGCATCGTCGCCCATCAGCACGGTGCGCCGGTCCGGCATCACCTGCACCAATTCGTGCGAGATGCGGCCCAGACAGTAGTGCTTGCGGATGCTGCCGCTGCCGTCGGCGTGCACGGTCACTTCGGGCAGGTGCCCGTAGTGATACGGGTTGGCGCGCGTGGGATCGCCGTAGAGGTGTTCGCTGAAGCGCTGGAATTGGGTGTTGCCGGCGATGCTGGCGGCATCGGGTTCGTATTCTTCGCTGGACAGGTGCGTGTTCCAGGGCGAAAGGCTGGCGCCACAGGTGGTCCACAGGCCGTGGACCGCCGAGGTGTCGACGTTGTGGTACTTGACCAGGCGCAGGTGGCCGGTGCGCGGGTCCTGGTCCAGGGTCAGCACCGCGATCGGCGCCGGCAGCTGGCGATAGGTGCCGTTGCCGGCGAGATCGCGCGTGGTGTATTCGAACTGCACCACCGCGAACACCGTGTTGCCGCGCACGCCGGGCACCTGCGCATGCGGCAGGGTCAGCAGCGACGAGCCATCGGGACAGTCCGAGAAGAACGGGCGTTCGCTGCCGGGGATCGAGCGATCCAGGATCGGCCGGTTGTGGATGTCGTAGTAGCCGCCGGCCAGCACGGTGCCGCCCTTACCGTCAGGGACCTGGTCGCCGGTCATGAAGAACGGCCGGTAGGCCAGGGCGAAGCGTTGGCGACTGCCGTCGTGCAGGATCACCTCGACATGCGAGCGCACGCTGGTGGTGGCCATCGCCGCCGGCTCGGCCAGCGACGGAGCCGCCATGCCGTCGAAGCTGACCGCGCGCACGCGCGGCCGTGGCGGGCGGCCTGGCCGCGGCGCGGGCAGGGGCGGCAGACGCGCGGCCGCAGGATCGCTCGCCAACGCGGCGGCGGAAAGACTGCCCAGCGGCAGCAGGGAGGTGCCGGCCAGCAGGCGCAACGCTCGGCGGCGACCGGAATCGGGGAGATGCGACATCGGGGGACTCTCCAGAAAGGCGGGATACCGGTCACTCCCCTCTGTGCCGGCGCGGTCCAACCTAGGTGCGCTTGGTGACATTTGTTTGAAACCTGCGAACGCACGCGCCGTCGGCAGACGCGTCGAACACGGCTGCGCCTTGCGCAGTGCGCGCTCCGCTCGATATTGCGATGCAGCAAACGCCGTCGCGGCGGATGGCACCGGGGAGCGCGGTCGATGACCCGGATGCGGCCCCGCACAAGCGAAGCCGGTATTCCATCGCTATAGCGTCAACCGATATCCCGGCGGCATCGCGGCATACCTCGCGGCGCGGTTGACAGGCTTGGGGCGATTCGGGAAGCGTAGGCGCCGGCCGCACTCGGCGTGTGCGGTCCGGCCGCGACATGGCATGCGTTCGCCGTTCCTGGGAGGGAGTCTCTTGCACACACAGCCTGTTGGCGCGACCGCGCCGCTTCGCACTGCGCTGGCCGCGGCCGCTGCGCTTGGCCTACTCGCCCTGGTCGCGGCGGTTCCGGGCCGCTCGGTTCCCGCCACGGCGGCCCCGGCCCCTGCGCCGCCGCCGATCCACCCGGAACTGTGGCCGTCGCCGGCCTGGCCGCTGAAGGAGGATCCGGCGCTGGAGGCGCGCATCACCAAGCTGATGGCGCAGATGTCGGTGGAGCAGAAGGTCGGGCAGACCGTGCAGGGCGACATCGGCAGCATGACCCCGGACGACGTGCGCCGCTATCACATCGGCTCGGTGCTGGCCGGCGGCAATTCCGATCCCGGCGGCAAGTACGACGCCAGCCCGGCGCAATGGCTGGCGCTGGCCGATGCCTACTACGCGGCGTCCATGCAGAAAGACGGTGCCGGCCCGGCGATTCCGATCATTTTCGGCATCGACGCGGTGCACGGGCAGAGCAACATCGTCGGCGCCACGCTGTTCCCGCACAACATCGGCCTGGGCGCGACGCGCGACCCGGAATTGATGCGCAAGATCGGCGAGATCACCGCCGCCGAGACCCGCACCACCGGCATGGAGTGGACCTTCGCCCCGACCGTGGCGGTGCCGCAGGACGACCGCTGGGGCCGCACCTACGAGGGCTATTCCGAGTCGCCCGAGGTGGTGGCCAGCTACGCCGGCAAGATGGTCGAGGGCCTGCAGGGCGTGCCCGGCACGCCCGGTTTCCTCGACGGCACGCACGTGATTTCCTCGGTCAAGCACTTCCTCGGCGACGGCGGCACCACCGACGGCAAGGACCAGGGCGACACCCGGATCAGCGAACAGCAGCTGCGCGACATCCACGGCGCCGGCTATCCGCCGGCGATCGCGGCCGGCGCGCAGTCGGTGATGGCCTCGTTCAACAGCTTCAACGGGGTCAAGATGCACGGCCACAAGGCCATGCTGACCGACGTGCTGAAGGGGCAGATGCATTTCGGCGGCTTCGTGGTCGGCGACTGGAACGGCCACGGCCAGGTGCCCGGTTGCCGCAACGACGACTGCCCGGCCGCGTTCAACGCCGGCGTGGACATGCTGATGGCGCCAGACAGCTGGAAGGGCGTGTACGAGAACGCGCTGAAGGCAGTGAAGTCGGGCGAGATCCCGATGGCGCGGCTGGACGATGCGGTGCGGCGCATCCTGCGGGTGAAGCTGCGCCTGGGCCTGTTCGAGGCCGGCAAACCGTCGCAGCGCCCGCTCGGCGGCAAGTTCGCATTGCTCGGCGCGCCCGAGCACCGGGCGGTAGCGCGGCAGGCGGTGCGCGAATCGCTGGTGCTGCTGAAGAACCAGCAGCAGGTGTTGCCGCTGAAGCCGCAGATCAAGCTGCTGGTCGCCGGCGATGGCGCCAACGACATGGGCAAGCAGGCCGGCGGCTGGACCCTGAACTGGCAGGGCACCGGTACCAAGCGCGCCGACTATCCCAACGGCACCACCATCTGGGAAGGCTTGCAGCAACAGGTCACTGCCGCCGGCGGCAGCGCCGAACTGGCGGTGGACGGCAAGTTCACGACCAAGCCGGACGTGGCGGTGGTGGTGTTCGGCGAGAATCCCTACGCCGAGTTCCAGGGCGACATCGCCACGCTGCTGTACAAGCCCGGCGACGACAGCGACCTGGAGTCGATCAAGTCGCTGAAGGCGCAGGGCATTCCGGTGGTGGCGGTGTTCCTGAGCGGGCGGCCGCTGTGGGTGAACCGCGAGATCAACGCCGCCGATGCCTTCGTCGCGGCCTGGTTGCCAGGCTCGGAAGGCGCCGGCATCGCCGACGTGCTGCTGCGCAAGCCCGACGGCAGCGTGCAATACGATTTCCACGGCAAGCTGAGCTTCTCCTGGCCGCGCACCGCGGTGCAGTTCGCCAACAACGTCGGGCAGAAGAACTACAACCCGCAGTTCGCCTTCGGCTACGGCCTCACCTACGAGGACAAGGGCGATCTGAACCGCCTGTCCGAGGTGTCCGGGGTCTCCGGCGCGCAGGCGGTGGGCGGGGTGTACCTGGATCGCGGCAAGCCGGCGACGGGCATCAACCTGATCCTGTTCGGCGGCGCCCAGGCCAACCTGCCGGCGACGACCTTTCCGGCGGCGTTGGCCGACGGGTCGCTCAAGGCCACCGCGATCGACTACAAGGCGCAGGAGGATGCGCGCCGCTTGGTCTGGTCCGGTACCGGCAAGGCGGGGCTGGCGCTGGTGTTGCCCAAGCCGCTGGACGTCTCGCGCGAGAGCAATGGCGACCTGCAATTGATCCTGACCCTGAAGGTGGATGCGGCTCCCAGCGGCGCCGCCCGCATCGGCGTGGCCTGCGGCCATGACTGCGGCGCGCGCCTGGACCTCGGCAAGGCGCTGGCCGCGTTGCCCAAGGGCGAGTGGCGCACCCTCGGCGTGCCGCTGAAGTGCTTCGCGGTGGCCGGCGCCGATGTGACCCGGCTCGAGCGCCTGCCGCTGATCGAGAGCGACGGCGCGCTGGATCTCTCGCTGTCGCGGATCGCGCTGGGCAGCAGCAACGAAGCGCAGAGCGTGGTCGACTGCCCGCTGCGCTGAGTGGCGGCGCAGGCGGCCGCCGCGCCGCCATGGCAAATACGAACGGCGCCGCCCGGGTGGGCGGCGTCATGGACAACGATGCGAACCGGGCTGCGGCCCGCAGGAGAAGGCAGTGGGTCTGGCGACGTTGGATGTGGCGATCGTGGTGGTGTATCTGGCGGGCATCTTCATGCTCGCGCAATGGGTCTCGCGGGAGAAGGCCGGGCACCGCAAGAGTGCCGAGGACTACTTCCTGGCCAGCAAGACCCTGCCGTGGTGGGCGATCGGCGCCTCGTTGATCGCGGCGAACATCTCCGCCGAGCAGATCATCGGCATGGCCGGCTCCGGCTACGCGATCGGCCTGGCGATCGCCTCCTACGAATGGATGGCGGCGCTGACGTTGCTGATCGTCGGCAAGTTCTTCCTGCCGATCTTCCTGCGCAACGGCATCTACACCATGCCGCAGTTCCTGGAACAGCGCTACGGCAAGTGGATCCGCACGCTGATGGCGGTGTTCTGGCTGCTGCTGTACGTGTTCGTCAACCTGACCTCGATCCTGTGGCTCGGCTCGATCGCGGTGAGCCAGGTCACCGGCATGGACCAGACCCTGGCGCTGGCGCTGATCGGCGTGTTCGCGCTGGTCTACCAGCTGTACGGCGGGTTGAAGGCGGTGGCGCTGACCGACATCGTGCAGGTCACCCTGCTGGTGCTGGGCGGCCTGCTGGTCGCCGGCCTGACCCTGTCGCGGATCGGCGACGGTGCCGGCGTGCTCGCCGGCTTCCGGCACCTGTGGAACGCGCACCCCGAGCACTTCCACATGATCCTGTCCAAGGACAACCCGTTCTACAAGGATCTGCCAGGCCTGAGCGTGCTGATCGGCGGCCTGTGGGTGATGAACATCAGCTACTGGGGCTTCAACCAGTACATCATCCAGCGCGCGCTGGCGGCCAAGAACATCGGCGAGGCGCAGAAGGGCATGGTGTTCGCCGCGTTCCTGAAGCTGCTGATGCCGGTGGTGGTGGTGGTGCCGGGCATCGCCGCGGTGGTGCTGGCGCCGGACCTGGCCAAGCCCGACCAGGCCTATCCGACGATGATGCAACTGCTGCCCAGCGGCATCCTCGGCCTGGTGTTCGCCGCGCTGGTGGCGGCGATCGTGGCTTCGCTGGCGTCCAAGATCAATTCGGTGGCGACCATCTTCACCCTGGACTTCTACGCCAAGTTCCGCCCGCAGGCCGACCAGCCGCAGCTGGTGCGGGTCGGCCGCGTGGCCGCGGTGGCCTCGGTGCTGATCGGCATCCTCACCGCGCGGCCGCTGCTGGGCAATTTCGACCAGGGCTTCCAGTTCATCCAGGAATTCACCGGCTTCTTCACCCCGGGCGTGGTGGTGATCTTCATGCTCGGCCTGTTCTGGAAGCGCGCCAACGAGGCCGGCGCGCTGACCGCGGCGATCGGCTCGGTGCTGCTGTCGTTCGCGCTGAAGAAGCTGTGGCCGGAACTGCCGTTCATGGACCGCATCGGCCTGGTGTTCGTGCTGTCGCTGGTGGCGGCGGTGCTGGTGTCGCTGCTGACCCCGCAGGCGCCGGCGCGCGACCTGATCCGTACCGACGACGTGCGCTACGGCACCACGCTGGGCTTCAAGCTCGGCGCCGCGGCGGTGATCGCGATCCTGGTGGCGTTGTACGCGGTGTTCTGGTGAGCCACGGGCGGGCCGTGGCGCGGCGCGCTCAGGCGTCGCCGCCCTGCCACGGCTCGGCCAGCCAGGCGTCGAGCGCGTCGGCCGGCATCGGCCGCGCGATCCAGTAGCCCTGGCCTTCGTCGCAGCCCCAGTCGCGCAGCATCCGGTACACGGTTTCGCTCTCGATGCCCTCGGCCACCACCTGCTGGCCGAAGTCGTGGCCGAGATGGATCATCGACGGCACCAGCATGCCGTCGCTGCGGCTGCCGGGCAGGGCGCGGATGAACGACTGGTCGATCTTCAGCGCGCTGGCCGGGATGTTCTTCAGATAGCCGAGGTTGCTGTAGCCGGTACCGAAGTCGTCGATGGCGATCTTCACCCCGAGCGCGCTGATCTGCTGCAATTGCTCGGCCACGCGCTGCGGGTCGCGGATCATCGCGCTCTCGGTGAACTCGATCTCCAGCGCGCCGGGCGCCAGCGCATGCTGCTGCAGCAGCGCCTGCAGCCGGGCGATGAAGTCGGCCTGTTCCAGGTCCACCGCCGACACGTTCAGCGCTACGCTGAAGGTATAGCCGCGCTGTTGCCACAGCGCCGCCTGGGCGATGCCGGCGCGCAGCACCCAGGCGGTGATCCGGCTCATCAGCGCGGTCTTTTCCGCCAAGGGGATGAAGTCGTTCGGCGCCACCGTGCCCAGCAACGGATGCTGCCAGCGCAGCAGCGCTTCCACGCCCACGCATGCGCCGCTGCGCAGGCTCACCCGCGGCTGGTAATGCAGGCTCAGCTGGTTCCGTGCCTCCAGCGCCTCGGGCAAGGCGGCCAGGATCCGGAAGGCATTGCGCTGGCTGGCGTCGTGGCTGCGCTCGTACAGGCTCCAGCGCTGCCCGCGCTGGCGCGCCATGTCCACCGCGGTGGTCAGCGAGCGCACCGTGTGGTTGGCGCTGAGCGCCCCGTCCAGGCGCACCGCGCCCAGCGAGGGGCTGGCCGCATGCGGAATGCCCTGGTGGTCGATCGCCGCGGCGAAGGCGTCGCAGACGTGTTCGCACCAGTACTCAAGATGCGCCGTGTCGCTGCCTTCCATGATGAACACGAAGGTGGTGGTGTCGATGCGGTACAGCGGCAGGCTACCCAGCGCCTGGCGCAGGCGATCGCGCGCGGCCAGCAGGTAGCCCTCGGCGTACTCCCAGCCCAGCGCCTTGACCATGTCGCGGAAATAGTCGATGCCGCACACGTCGATCGCCACCGCCGTGTCGTGCTGGTCGGCGGTCTGAAGCGACAGCCACATGGTCAGGTCGTCGTTGAAGCGGCTGCGGTTGGGCAGGCCGGTCAACGCATCGACGAAGCCGCTGTTGCGCAGCGTGTCGATGCGGACCATCAGCAGGTCGCGCAGGTCCTGCAGGGTGCGGCGCGCGACCTCGTCGAACTCGTGGCGCGGCTCGCTGTCGATCACGCACAGCGTGCCGAGGCTGGCGCCGTCGGCCATCAGCAGCGGCGCACCGGCGTAGAAGCGGATGAACGGCGGGCCGGTGACCAGCGGGTTGTCGCGGAAGCGCGGATCCTGGCGCGCATCGGGCACGAACATCAGTTCCGGGCTGTGGATCGCATGCGCGCAGAACGCCTGGCTGCGCGGCGTCTGCGCAGCCTCCAGGCCGACCCGGGACTTGAACCACTGGCGCTGTTCGTCGATCAGCGAGACCAGTGCGATCGGCACCCGCAGGTAGCGGGACGCCAGCTGCGTGACCAGATCGAAGACATGGTCGGCGGGCGTGTCCAGCAGGCACAGCTGGCGCAGGGCGCTGAGCCGTTGCGGCTCGTCCAGCAAGGCGGGTGGGGGTGATTTCAACATACCGAATTAGCGGCCCGGTACCAGGGGACTTGAGCGCCGGCCGGGCCGGTGTCTACGCTGCCGCGCGGTTCAGCGTGGCGGGTCGCGCTGTGGGCTGGGCCGTTTGGCCAGCTTGCGCTGCAGCGAGCGGCGGTGCATGCCGAGCAGGCGCGCGGCGGCGGAGACGTTGCCGCCGGTCTCGTGCATGGCCTGCTGGATGTGTTCCCACTGCAGGCGGCTGAGCGGGGTCATCGCGTCCGGCACGTCGCTGCCGTCCTCGTCTTCCTCTTCCTCGGCCTCCAGGCCGATCGCGCGCAGGATCATCGGCACGGTGGCCGGCTTGGGCAGGTAGTCGTCGGCGCCGAGCTTGATCGCCTCCACCGCGGTGGCGATGCTGGCGTAGCCGGTGACCAGCAGGATGCGCATGTCGGCGCGGATCGCGCGCAGCGGCTGGATCAGCGCCAGGCCGGATTCGTCGCCGAGCTTCAGGTCGATCAGCGCGTAGTCCGGCGGCGCCTCGGCGGCCAGCGCCAGCGCGGCGGCGGCGCTGTCGGCGGTGCGCGTCTCCAGGCCGCGGCGGGCGAGGGTGCGCTGCAGGGTGCGCAGGTACAGCGGATCGTCGTCGACCAGCAGGCCCAGCGGGGTGTCGGTGTTCATGCGGAGGTCTCCAGGGCGAGCAGCGGCAGGCGGAAGCCGACCCGGGCGCCGTGGTCCGGTGCCGGCTCGGTCCACAGCTCGCCGCCCAGGCGTTCGATGGTCGCGTGCGACAGCGCCAGGCCCACACCCATGCTCTCGGGCTTGCCGCTGCGGAACAGGGTGGCCGGCAGGCCGACCTGGTTGGCGTCGAAGCCGCCGCCGTAGTCGCGGACCTCGCCGACCAGTTCGCTGCCGGTGACGCGCACGGTCAGGTCCACCTGCGGGTGGCCGGCGCGTTCGCCGGCGTCGGCGGCGTTGTTCAGCAGCACCTGCAGCAGGTGGCCGATGGCGCTTTCCATGCGCAGTTGCAGCGGCGCGTCGTCGTTGCGGCGCAGGCGCACGGTGGGCCGTACCAACTGCCACTGATGCAGCACCTGCGTCAGCGATACGGTCTGGCCGCCGGCGCGCTGCGCGGGGGCGGCCAGCGCCAGCACCCGTTCGCGGCACTGCACCAGCAGTTCGCGCAGCGTGTCCAGGTCTTCACGCAGTTCCGGCTGCTGGCTCTGTTCGGCGATGTCGTCGGTGAGCAGGGTCATCGTCGCCAGCGGCGTGTTCAGCTCGTGCGCCACCGACGCAGCATGGGTGGCCAGGGCGACGATGCCCTCGTTGCGGGTGAAGCGCTCGCGCAGCAGTGCCAGCTCGCGCTCGCGTTCGCGCATGGCCATCGCCAGGCGGGTGGAGAACACCAGCACCACCACCGTGGACAGCAGGAAGTTGGCGGCCATGCCCCAGCGCTGCAGGTCCAGCGCCTGATAGGGGCCGTGCGGCAGCGGCAGGCCGAACAGCGCGCTGACCGCATAGCCGGCCACGCAGGCCAGCGCCACCGCCAGCGCCCAGCGCAGCGGCAGGGCCAGCACCGCCAGCGCGATCAGCACCAGGAACAGCGAGCCGAAGGCATTGCCGATGCCGCCGCTCCAGCCGACCATCCAGGTCAGCACGGTCACGTCGACCAGGATGTGGCCGAAGGCGGTGGCCGGCGCGGCCGAGTCGGCATGGCGCAGGCGCAGTTGCGCGTACAGGTTGAACAGCGCCAGCACCGCCACGCCGGCCCACAGCGGCGCCTGCGGCAGCGGCAGTTGCAGCGGCCAGGTCGCCACCAGGATCGTCGCGGCCTGGCCGGCGGTGGCCAGCCAGCGCAGGCTGCACAGGGTGCGCAGGAAGGAGGCGTCGGTGGAATCCATGCTGCGCATCGTATGCGCTGGACCGGGGGCCTGCCTGCGACAAACCGTCGCAGCGTCACCGGTCTCGCTGAATCGCCGGTGCCGGCGCGTGCGGCAGGACGTGCCGCGCAGGCTAAAATGGGCGCATGTACGACGCCGTCAGCCGCCCCACGCCCCCCGCCGATGCCGCGCCCTGGGCGCGCCGTCTCACCCAGCCGGTCCGCATCGGCGGCGTCACCATGGGCGGCGGCAAGCCGGTGGTGGTGCAGTCGATGACCAACACCGACACCGCCGACGTCGCCTCCTCGGTCAAGCAGGTGGCCGAACTGTGGCGCGCCGGCTCGGAACTGGTGCGCCTGACCGTCAACAATCCCGAGTCGGCCGCGGCGATCCCGCGCATCGTCGACAAGCTGCGGATGATGGGCATCGAGGTGCCGCTGATCGGCGACTTCCACTACAACGGCCATCAGTTGCTGGCCGCCGAGCCGGCCTGCGCCGAGGCGCTGGCCAAGTACCGGATCAATCCCGGCAACGTCGGCTTCGGCAAGAAGAAGGACACCCAGTTCGCGCAGCTGATCGAGTTCGCGCTGAAGTACGACAAACCGGTGCGCATCGGCGCGAACTGGGGTTCGCTGGACCAGGCGCTGGCCGCGCAACTGATGGACGAGAACTCGCGGCGCGAAGTGCCGTGGGACGCCGGCCGGGTGCTGCGCGAGGCGCTGATCCGTTCGGCGCTGGACTCGGCCGAGCGTGCGGTGGAACTGGGCCTGGGCCGCGACCGCATCGTGCTCAGCTGCAAGGTCAGCGGCGTGCAGGAACTGATCGCGGTGTACCGCGACCTGGCGCAGCGCTCGGACTTCGCCCTGCACCTGGGCCTCACCGAGGCCGGCATCGGCAGCAAGGGCATCGTCGCCTCCAGCGCGGCGCTGGCGGTGCTGCTGCAGGAAGGCATCGGCGACACCATCCGCATCTCGCTGACCCCGGAGCCGGGGCAGTCGCGCACGCAGGAAGTGATCGTCGCCCAGGAGCTGCTGCAGACCACCGGCCAGCGCGCCTTCACTCCGCTGGTCACCGCCTGCCCGGGCTGCGGCCGCACCACTTCCGAGTTCTTCCAGGAGCTGGCCAAGGTGGTGCAGAACCACGTCCGCGCGAAGATGCCGGAGTGGAAGGTGACCCATCCCGGCGCCGAGAGCATGACCCTGGCGGTGATGGGCTGCGTGGTCAACGGGCCGGGCGAGTCGCGCCACGCCAACATCGGCATCTCGCTGCCGGGCACCGGCGAGGCACCGGCCGCGCCGGTGTTCATCGACGGCGAGAAGAAGGTGACCCTGCGCGGCGAGAACATCGCCCACGAGTTCGTCGCGCTGATCGACGACTACGTCGAACGTACCTATGTCCGCCGCACCGGGTGAGTCCGCCGCCGAGGCGGCCGGCCTGCGCCGCTGGCTGCGGTTGAACGCCTGGCGCGTGGTGCTGCTGTTCGCGGGGGTGCTGCTGCCGTTGGGCGTGTTCGTGATGCTGGCCGAGGACGTGCACGCACTCGAAGACCTCTATTTCGACGAGCCGCTGCTGTGGAGCATGCGCGGCCTGACCAGCCCCGGCTGGGACCGCTTCTTCACCGTGGTCACCGAGGCCGGTTACCAGTACGGCGTGATCCCGCTGGACACGCTGATCGTGTTGGTGCTGCTGGGCCTGCGCCGCTGGCGCGAGGCGCTGTTCGCCGCGTTGTCCTTCATCGGCTCGGCGCTGCTGAACATGGGCGCCAAGCAGTTCTTCCAGCGCGACCGGCCCAGCCTGTGGGAGTCGATCGCGCCGGAGCACCACACCTTCAGTTTTCCCAGCGGCCACGCGATGGGCTCGATGACCCTGGCAGCGGTGCTGATCGCGCTGAGCTGGCGTACCCGCTGGCGCTGGCCGGTGCTGTGGCTGGCCGGCAGTTTCACCCTATTGGTCGGTGTGTCGCGGGTGTACCTGGGCGTGCATTACCCCTCGGACATCCTCGGCGGCTGGAGCGCGGCCCTGGTCTGGGTGGTGGGGCTGTACCTGCTGCTGTTCCGCGGCGAACGCCGGCCGCGTTGGCGGGCGCGGCGCGCGCTGGCCGCCACCGACGCGCGCTGACGCCAGCGCGGGGACGTCGCCGCGCTCTACCAGCTAGAACTCGCGCCGCCGCCGCCGGAGCTGCCGCCGCCGGAGGACGAATCGCTGCTGGAGGACGAAGACGAGGAGGACGAGGACGATGACGATCCTGCGGACTCCGCCGCGGCGCGTTCCTTGGCCGCCTGGGCGGCGTGGTAGCTGGCGGTGTAGGCGAATACCCCGGGGGCGGTCTCGGCGATATGGCCCTTGCGGATCAGCGCATTGCGCTTTCGCGCCTGCGCCTGCACGAAGCGGCTGTAGCGCTGCGGCGAGCGGTAGCGCTGCGCGGCGATGGCCAGGGTCAGCACCAGGATCAGCAGTTCCAGCGCCAGGAAGATCACCGTCATCGTCATCGACTTGGCCGACAGCAGCACCACGAAGATGCCGGGGTTGGCGCTGAGGAACAGGCGGATGAACCATGCCAAGAAACCGCCACGTGCGCTGTCCTGGACCAGTTCCTCGGGCTTGGCCGACAGGCGCGGGTGCCGCCGCAGCAGGCGCCTGCGCAGATAGCCGGTCCAGGCCTGGCGCAGCGGCAGCAGCAGCCACACCAGCACCAGCAGGCCGGCCCAGGCGATGGCGCCGCGCCGCCAGTGCATGCCGTCGTCGGCCGGTTGCGCCAGTTCGGCGATGGCCTCCGGATCCTGCGCAGCGGCGCGGCCCATGAAGTCGAACGCGGCCACGATCGCATCAGCGGTGTCGCCGTGGCGCAGGCGCGGCGCCAGGTAGTCGTCCAGTGCGTGCCGCGCGACCACGTCGGGCAGCACGCCTTCCAGGCCGTAGCCGACTTCGAAGCGCGAACGCCGGTCCTGCATCGCCAGCACCAGCAGCAGGCCGTTGTCGCTGCCTTGCCGGCCGAGCCGCCAGGTGCGGAAGGCGCGTTCGGCCAGGCGCTCGATCGGTTCGTCCTGCAGCGACGGCACGATGTAGACCGCGCCCCAGAGGTGCTGGCGCTCGCGCAGGCGCTGCAGCGCCGCGTTGATCCGCTGGGTGTCCTCCGCGCTGAGCGTACCGGCGGGATCGACCACATTCGGCGTGTAGGGCGGAAGGGCGACGGCGCAGCTGCCGAGCGCCGGCCACAGCAGCAGGGCCAGGACCAGCAGGGCGCCGAGCCGGAACGGCGCCCAGCCGCGCGGAGCGCTGACGTCGTGGCGCGGGACGATGGCGGCGGCAGGTGCGGCCTGGCTGCGCATCGCTAGGCCAGGCTGTACAAGGCAGCGGCCCGCGCGTGCAGCGCGGTCGTATCGAACAGCGGCACCGCCGCGTCGGCCGGGCCGACCAGCAATCCGATCTCGGTGCAGCCCAGGATCACTGCCTCCGCGCCTTGCGCCTGCAGCGCCGCGATCACTTCGCGGTAGCGCAGCCGTGACGGCGCCTGGACCACGCCCTGGCACAGTTCCTCGTAGATGATGCGGTGCACGTCCTCGCGCGCCGGCGCATCCGGGATCAGTACCTCAAAGCCGCGCCGTTGCAGCCGTTCGCGGTAGAACGCCTGCTCCATGGTGAAGCGCGTGCCGAGCAGGCCGACGCGGACGATGCCGGCGGCCTGCAACGCATCGGCGGTGGCATCGGCGATATGCAGCAGCGGCAGCGGGACCGCGGCGGCGATCGCGTCGGCGACGCAATGCATGGTGTTGGTGCACAACACCAGGAAATCGGCACCGCCGGCCTGCAGTGCGCGCGCCGAGGCCGCCAATACGGCGCCGGCCGCATCCCAGTCGCCGTCGCGCTGGTACTGCGCGATCTCGTGGAAGTCCACGCTGTGCAACAGGAGCTTGGCCGAATGCAGTCCGCCCAGTTGTGCGCGCACCGTCTCGTTGATGTGCCGGTAGTAGGGCAGGGTGGATTCCCAGCTCATGCCGCCGATCATGCCGATGGTCTTCATCGTGCGCCGCTTGCCGCCGTTTCGAGTGCGCGAGGATGGTAGCGGCATCGGCCGCGTGCGGCGACCGCGCGCGGCGCCTGGGTCGGCGATGGCCGCGAAGCCCGGGCGCGTCGCGGCCTCATGCGCGGCATTCAGGCGTCCAGCGTCGGTGGCGTGCCGGTGCCGACGCGCGCCGCACGCCGGGCCAGCACCGCCTCGCGGTGGGCGATGTAGGCGTTGGCGCCGAGGATCACTAGCGCGCCCAGCACGGTGCCGCCGTCCGGGGTTTCGTCGAACAGCCACCAGCCGAACAGCGCCACCAGCGGCAACTGGGTGAAGCTGATCGGGGTCAGAGCGGAGACTTCGCCCAGGCGCAGCGCATGCGTCCACAGCAACTGCCCCAGGGTGCCGAACAGGCCGGTGGCCAGCAGCCACAGCCATTCGATGCCGTGCGGCCAGCGCCACACGAACAGCGCCGGCAGCAGCGACATCGGCACCCAGAACACGTAGGTATAGAACACCACCGTGTTGGCGGCGTCCACCCGTGCCAGTTGCTTGATCTGGATCGCGACCAGGGCGCTCATCACCGCCGCCAGCACCGCGACCAGGGTGCCGGGGCTGAACGCGGCAGCGCCGGGGCGCACGATCAGCAGCACCCCGACGAAGCCGCACAGCACCGCCAGCCAGCGCCGCAGGCGCACCGTCTCGCCCAGCCACAGCGCGGCGGCCAGGGTCGCGAACAGCGGGGTGGAATAGGACAGGGCCATGGCCTGCGACAGCGGCAGGTGGCCGATCGCCCAGAACCCGGCCAGCATCGACACCAGGCCGATCGCGGTGCGCAGCAGGTAGCGCGGCAGTTGCGCGGTGCGCGGCCACGGCCGCCCCGGGCGCAACAGCATCGGCAGCAGGAACAGCAGCCCGAACAGGTTGCGGAAGAAGGCGATCTGCAGCGTGGACAGCTGCGCCGAGGCCAACCGGATCGCCACCACCATCAGCCCGAAGGCCATCGTACTGGCCAGCATCAGCAGCGCCGCGCGCAGCGGCGTGGGCGCGGCTACCACTGTGCGCCGACGATACGCGGTTCCGGTTCCAGGACCACGCCGAAGCGCTCGCCCACCGAGGCGGTAATGCGCCGTGCCAGCTCCAGCAGCTCGGCACCGCTGGCCTGGCCGTGGTTGACCAGCACCAGCGCGTGCGCAGCGGACACGCCGGCATCGCCCTCGCGATAGCCTTTCCAGCCGCAGGCCTCGATCAGCCACGCCGCCGACAGCTTGCGCTGGCTGTCGTCGTCGCCGGGAAACACCGGCAATGCCGGGTGTTCGTGCTGCAGCGCCAGTGCCTGTTCCAGTGGCAGCAGCGGGTTCTTGAAGAAGCTGCCGGCGTTGCCGAGCACGTCCGGGTCGGGCAGCTTGCGTCGGCGGATGTTGATCACCGCCTGGGCCACGTCGGGCGCGCCGGGCGTGGCGATGCCCATGGCTTGCAGCTCCTCGCCGATGCCGGCGTAGTCCAGGCGCAGCGCGTGCAGCCGCGGAAGGTTGAACTCCACCGCGGCGATCAGATAACGGTCGGGCTGGCGCTTGAACAGGCTGTCGCGGTAGCCGAACTCGCAGGCGGCCGCATCCAGCCGCACGAAGCGCGCATCGGCGCGGTCGTAGGCCTCGACCACGTGCACGAACTCGCCCATCTGTGCGCCGTAGGCGCCGATGTTCTGGATCGGCGCGGCGCCGACCGTGCCCGGGATCAGCGCCAGGTTCTCCAGGCCGGACAACCCTTGCGCCAGCGACCACATCACCAGTTCGTGCCAGCCCACCCCGGCACCGGCGCGGACGATGGCGTAGTCGGCACGGTGTTCGAGGGTGTCGATGCTGCGGTTGGCGAAGCACAGCACCACCCCGGGCGCATCGCCGGCGAACAGCATGTTGCTGCCACTGCCCAGCGGCAGCAGCGCGGCGCCAGCCAGCTCCGGCGCCAGCAGCGCCTCGGGCAGCGCCTCGGGCGCGAAGATCTGCAGCAGCCACGGCGCCTGTGCGGCGACGTGGAAGGTATTGAGCGCCTGCAGCGGCGCCTGCGCGGTGAGCGACCAGGCCGTCGTGCTCATGGCGCGGCCACGGCGCCGCGGCTGGGCGCTTCACGGCGCCGACGCATCGCTTCCACGCACTCGCCGATCAGTTCCGGCCCGCGGAACACCAGCCCGCTGTAGCACTGCACCAGCGCCGCGCCGGCGGCCATCTTCGCTACCGCGTCGGCACCGGAGAGGATGCCGCCGACGCCGATCAGCGGGACGCTCTCGGGCAGGCGCGCGCGCAAGCGGCGCAGCACCAGGGTGGACTGGCCCAGCAGCGGCGCGCCGGACAGGCCGCCGCTTTCGCCGCCCAACGGTTCGTGCTCCAGGCCGGGGCGGGCGACGGTGGTGTTGGTGGCGATCACCCCGTCCACCTGCAGGTCCGACAGCACCCGTGCCGCCGCGTCGATGTCGCTGTCGCTCAGGTCCGGCGCCACCTTGACCAGCATCGGCACGCGCTTGCCGTGACGCGCGGCCAGCGCTTCCTGCGCCTCGCGTAGCCTCGCGATCAACTGCCGCAGCGCCTGTTCCTCCTGCAGCTCGCGCAGGCCGGCGGTGTTGGGCGAGGAGATGTTGACGACGACGTAGTCGGCCAGCGCGTAGACCTTCTCCAGGCAGTGCAGATAGTCGGACGCGGCGTCTTCGTTCGGGGTGTCCTTGTTCTTTCCGATATTGATCCCGAGCAGGCCGCGCCGGCGCCGCGCGCGCTCGACGTTGCGCACCAGCGCATCCACGCCCAGGTTGTTGAAGCCCATGCGGTTGATCACCGCCTGCTGCCGCGGCAGGCGGAACATGCGCGGCTGCGGGTTGCCGGCCTGCGCGCGCGGGGTGACGGTGCCGATCTCGACGAAGCCGAAACCCAGCGCCAGCAGCGCGTCGATGTGCTCGCCGTTCTTGTCCAGGCCCGCGGCCAGCCCGACCGGGTTGGGGAAATCCAGGCCGAAGGCGCGCGTGGGCATCGGCGCGATCGTGCGCGCCAGCAGCGGATTGGTGCCGGTGCGGTAGGCCAGCTCGATCGCGCGCAGGCCCAGGGCATGCGCGCGCTCGGCGTCGAAGGCGAACAGGAACGGTCGGGCGAGGGAATACATGGCGTGGCTCAGTTCAGCGTCCCGGCGAAGGCGCGGGTGCGGTAATGGAACGCGACGACGCCGTCGCGCTGGTGCCGGTCGAACAATGCGCGCAGCGCCTCCAGCATCGGCGCGTGGCGCGGGTGGCCGGGCAGCGGCACGTAGGAGGACGACAGCAGGCGTCCGCGCAGCGCCTCGAAATCCATGCGTTGCTCGTTGGGGAACTGCGCGGTGCCGCGCAGGCCGTCGCCGAACCAGCGCTGCATGGTGGCATCGTCGTGGTAGCGCTCGGCCACCGCGCTGTAGTCGGTGCCGTATTCCAGCAGCAACTGCTCGTAGCCCTCCAGGAACGGCGTGGCGTCGAGCAGGCGCGAATTCCAGTACACCAGCGCCAGGCCACCGGGACGCAGCACCCGCGCCCATTCGCGGCGCACCGCCTCCAGGTCGAACCAGTGGAAGGCCTGGGCGGCGCTGATCACATCGACGCTGGCGTCGGCCAGGGTGGTGGCCTCGGCGCTGCCGTCGATGGCGCGGAAGCCCGGCAGGTCGCGCAGCAGCGCCACCGCGGCCTCGCGCATCGCCGCGTTCGGCTCCACCGCCAGGGTCGGGTGCCCGGCCTGCAGGAACAGGCGCGTGGAGATCCCGGTGCCGGCGCCGATGTCGGCGACCAGCGCGTCGCGCGCCACGCCCAGCTCGCCGTGCACCCAGTCGAGCAGGGCCGGCGGATAGCTGGGGCGGTAGCGCACGTAGTCGGCGACGCGGTCGCTGAAGCGCTCGCGTGGCGCGGCGGCGTCCCGGCTCACGACTGGGTGCTGGCGAACCACGCCAGCCCCCCGAAGAACAGCACGAAGGCCAGGACCGCCAGGACCGCCAGCACCACCGCGGTCCAGCCCAGGATCAGTCCGCCGACCGCCAGGCCATCGCCCTGGAAGCGCTGCGGCTGGCGGCGGATCTCCGCGCGGGCCAAGTGCCCGGTGATGATCGCGCCGAGGCTGCCCAGCACCGGCATCAGGGTCCAGCCGAGGATCCCGGCGACCAGGCTGACCACCGCCAGGGAATTGGTTTCGCGCACCTGACTCATCGCTGTCGCTCCTTGCAGAAGGAAAGGGGGCGGCGGCCGCAGGGTGCGACCGCCGCGCTCACCGCGTCACAGATCGAACTTGATGCCCTGCGCCAGCGGCAGCGAGTCGGAGTAGTTGATCGTGTTGGTCTGCCGGCGCATGTACACCTTCCACGCATCCGAGCCGGACTCGCGGCCGCCGCCGGTGTCCTTCTCGCCACCGAAGGCGCCGCCGATCTCGGCGCCGGAGGTGCCGATGTTGACGTTGGCGATGCCGCAGTCGCTACCGGCCGCGGACAGGAACTTCTCCGCCGCCTTCAGGTTCTGGGTGAAGATCGACGAGGACAGGCCCTGCGGCACGCCGTTCTGCATGTCGATGGCCTCGTCCAGTGTGCTGTACTTCATCACGTACAGGATCGGCGCGAAGGTCTCGTGCTGGACGACCTCGTCGCTGTTCTTCAGGCCGGTGACGATGGCCGGCAGCACGAAGTTGCCCGGACGGTCTATCGCGGTGCCACCGGTCTCGACGGTGCCGCCGGCGGCCTTGGCCTTGGCGATCGAGTCCAGGAACTGCTCGACCGCGCCGCGGCTGTTCAGCGGGCCCATCAGGTTGGCCGGGTCGGTGGGATCGCCGATCTTGCCTTCGACCTGCTTGTAGGCCTTGACCAGCGTCGCCAGCACGTTGTCGTAGATCGATTCGTGCACGATCAGCCGGCGCGTGGTGGTGCAGCGCTGGCCGGCGGTGCCGACCGCGCCGAACACGATGCCGGGCACCGCCAGCTTCAGGTCGGCGCTCTCGTCGAGAATGATCGCGTTGTTGCCGCCCAGCTCCAGCAGGCAGCGGCCCAGGCGGCGCGCGCACTTCTCGGCGACGACACGGCCGACCTGGGTGGAGCCGGTGAAGCTGATCAGCGGGATGCGGGTGTCCTCGACCAGGCGCTCGGACAGGGCCACGCCGGCGTCGTTGATCAGGAAGAAGATGTCCGGGAAGCCGGCGTCGCGCAGCGCGTCGTTGCAGATCTTCATCGACGCGATCGCGGTCAGCGGGGTCTTGTTGGACGGCTTCCAGATGCAGATGTCGCCGCAGATCGCCGCCAGGAACGCATTCCAGCTCCACACCGCGACCGGGAAGTTGAACGCGCTGATGATGCCGACCAGGCCCAGCGGCTGGTACTGCTCGTACATGCGGTGGCCGGGGCGCTCCGAATGCAGGGTGTAGCCGTACAGCATGCGGCTCTGGCCGACCGCGAAATCGGCGATGTCGATCATCTCCTGCACTTCGCCGTCGCCTTCCGGCTTGCTCTTGCCCATTTCCAGCGCGACCAGCGAACCCAGCGCGTCCTTGTGCTTGCGCAGCGCTTCGCCGCACAACCGCACCGCCTCGCCGCGGCGCGGCGCCGGGGTGGTGCGCCAGACCTTGAACGCGGCCTGGGCGCGGGCGATCACCGTTTCGTAGTCCTGCTCGGTGGTGGCCTGGACGTCGGCGATGACGTCGTTGTTCGACGGATTGAGCGGCTGCAGCACGCCGGCGCCGGTGGCGCTGGACCACTCGCCGTTGCCGAGATAGGTGCCGGAGTTGGTGGCGGCGAGGCCGAGCGCCTTGAGCAGGTCAGCGGACATGGAATCTCCTGGGTTCGTTGCGACAGGGAAGGCGACCGCAGGCGGGGGACGCGGGACGCGCAGCCGGCAATTTTAGCAGACCGGACGCAGCCGGCCGCCGTCGCCGGCCTGGAGCGGCTGGCGAGCGCAAAAACGCACAGGTATCGCGCCGCGCGGCGACTGCGGGGCTTGCATCGGCAAGCGAGGAGAAGGCCGATGGCGCCATGGCGGTCACAGCCGGCATGAACGAAATGGTGACCCCGGCGCGATTCGAACGCACGACCTGTCCCTTAGGAGGGGACCGCTCTATCCAGCTGAGCTACGGGGCCATTGGCCTGCCGGGGGATTCTACGACGCTGAATCGCGCGTTGTCGCCCCGGTTTGCAATAACGTCGTCTACACCTTGTGCCGACGCGGCCTGAGCATCGCCCTGGGTAGGCTGGGTACGTCGGCCACTGCGGCTGCGCGGCCAGTCGCGCTGCGATTCCGCGCTGTCTGCAGCGGCGACGAACGACGATGACGGAATCGCATCCGCCGCGTCCGCTACAAGCGTCCCGTTCGCGCTACCGCGGCGAGACGATCGCCGCCGCGCATCGGCGGTCCTGGTCGCCATGGCGTGACCGCCGGAGGTTCCGGCGAGCACGCGGCGACTTCCCCACCTATGCGAAGCAGGAGTGACTCATGAAGACAGCAATGAAGATGGTCCTGGTCGGTTCGATGCTGGCCGCCCTGGCAGCGTGCAAGCGCGATGGCGACCACCCGGCCACCGACCCCAACGCGGCCAATCCGCCGGCAGCGGCCGACGGCAGCCCGGCAGGCGGCAGCACCGCGCCGGCAGGCAGCACCAGCGGCGACGCCAGCGGCACCGCGACCGGGACCGACACCGGGCAGGGCACCATGCAGGGCCAGGACGCGTCGCAGGGCACGTCGCCGACCTCGCCGACCACCCCACAGGACCCGGCCAATCCGGATCCGCAGCAGCCGACGCAGACGCCGCCGGCCGACCAGAAGCAGCAGTAAGGCTTGCGCAAGCGCGCGGCGCCACAAGCGTCGCGCGCTTGGTCGCGGAGTCTTTTGGTCTACGTCGCGCGCGGCGTTTTTTCGTGCAGGGGCAAGTATCGCAAGCCGGCGCAACGCCGGGTTTGTCAGCGTTTGGCGATAGTCACTTTTGCAACCGTCTCGTTCGACCAGCAGGTCGATGCTGCAGGTCGATGCTGCAGGTGCACACACGGCGCTTGACAGCACCCCGACGCATGATGTCCTCTTGCGTTCATGCCTCAGGTTCTCGCCCTCACCGCCATCTCGCTTCCGCGTTCGCTTCGGCACGCGGCCGCCGTTGCCGCGGGCATTACCACCGGTATTACCACCCTCACCATTCGCCCGGTGCGGTCCGTCGTCTTCGCCTGATTGTCGAACACCACGGCCCCGCACCCGGATCAGGATGCGGGGGACTCCCTCGGCCTGATGCGAGCGGGGCCTCCACTCCGAGGTCTCCCATGTCGCCCGCCGTCGCTCCCGCTGTCGCCGCTTCGCCTGATTCCCCCGTAGATCCCGCGCTCGCCGCCGCCACCGTCGTGCACAAGTTCGGCGGCACCTCGGTGGCCGACGCCGAACGCTATCGCCATGTGGCGCAACTGCTGCTGGCGCGCCCGGAACGCCTCCAGGTCACCGTGGTCTCGGCGATGAAGGGCATCACCGATGCCTTGATCGGCCTGGCCGAGCTGGCCGCGCACGGCCACGGCGACTGGCGCGAGCGCTGGCACGAGACCCGCGCCCGTCATCGCGCCGCGGCGGTGGCCTTGCTCGGCGAACATGCCGGCGCCACGGTGGAATGGCTGGACGCGCGCTTCGAGCACCTGGCCGAAATCCTCGCTGCGCTGGCGGTGATCGGCGAGTTGCCGCGGGAAGTGCTGGACCGCGTGCAGGGGCTAGGCGAGGTGTATTCGGCGCAATTGCTGGGCGACCATCTGCGGGCGCTGGGCGAGGACTGCGCCGTGCTCGATGCGCGCGAGGTGCTGGTGGTCGATCGTGGCGAACTGGGTGTGGATGTGGACTGGGCCGCCAGCGCGCAGCGGTTGGCGCAGTGGCGTGCGCAGCACCCGCAGCAGCGCATCGTGGTCACCGGCTTCGTCGCCCGCGACCGCGCCGGCCGCATCACCACCCTCGGCCGCAACGGCAGCGACTATTCCGGCGCGATCTTCGCCGCGCTGTTCGACGCCGCCGAACTGCACATCTGGACCGACGTCGACGGCGTGCTCTCGGCCGACCCGCGGGTGGTGCCCGAAGCGGTGCAGCTGGAGACGCTCAGCTACGACGAAGCCTGCGAACTGGCCTATTTCGGCGCCAAGGTGGTGCACCCGCAGACGATGTCGCCGGCGATCGAGCGCGGCCTGCCGATCATCATCCGCAACACCTTCCAGCCCGAGCATCCGGGCACCCGCATCACCGCCAGCAGCGCCACCAGCGGCCCGATCAAGGGGCTGACCCTGAGCCCGGACCTGGCCGTGCTCAACCTCGAAGGCACCGGACTGATCGGCGTGCCCGGCACTGCCGAGCGCGTGTTCGCCGCGCTGCGCAACGCGCGCGTGTCGGTGGTGATGATCTCGCAAGGCTCGTCCGAACATTCCATCTGCTGCGTGGTGCGGCAGAACGAGTCCGAGCGCGCCCGCGACGCGCTGCTCTCGGCCTTCGCCCACGAACTGGTGGTGGGCCAGGTGCAGCGCGTGCAGCTGACCACCGGCATCAGCGTGCTGGCCGCGGTCGGCGACGGCATGGCCGGGCAGCCCGGCGTGGCCGCGCGCCTGTTCGAGTCGCTGGGCCGCGCCCAGGTCAACATCCTGGCGATCGCGCAGGGCTCGTCCGAGCGCAACATCTCGGTGGCCATCGACAGCGCACACGCGACCAAGGCGCTGCGCGCCGCGCATGCCGGCTTCTGGCTGTCGCCGCAGACCTTCTCGGTCGGCGTGATCGGGCCGGGCAACGTCGGCGCGGCGCTGCTGGACCAATTGCGTGCCGCGCAGCCGCAACTGCTGGCCAAGGCCAACCTCGACCTGCGCCTGCGCGCCATCGCCTCGCGCAGCACCATGCGGCTGGAGCCGCGTGCCTTCGCCGGCGACTGGCGGCAGGCGTTGGCCGCCGGTCAGCAGCCGACGGATCTGGACGCGTTCACCGCACACCTGCTGTCGGCGCATCTGCCGCATGCGGTGATCATCGACTGCAGCGGCAGTGCCGACGTCGCCGACCGCTACGCCGGCTGGCTGGCGGCCGGCATCCACGTGGTGACCCCGAACAAACAGGCCGGCGCCGGTCCGCTGCCGCGCTTCCACGCCATCCGCGCCGCGGCCGCCGCCAGCGGCGCGCGCTTCCGCTACGAGGCCACGGTCGGTGCCGGGCTGCCGGTGATCACCACCTTGCGCGACCTGGTCGATACCGGCGATGCCGTCACCGCCATCGAAGGCATCTTCTCCGGCACCCTGGCCTGGCTGTTCAACAAATACGACGGCAGCGTGCCGTTCGCGCAACTGGTGGCCGAGGCGCGCGGCATGGGCTACACCGAACCGGATCCGCGCGACGACCTGTCCGGCACCGACGTGGCGCGCAAGCTGGTGATCCTGGCGCGCGAGGCCGGGCACGAACTGAGTCTGGAGGACGTGGCGGTGGAGAGCCTGGTGCCGGAAGCGCTGCGCCAGGCCAGCGTGAACGATTTCATGGCGCGCCTGCACGAGGTCGATGCCGCCTTCGCCCAGCGCCTGCAGGCGGCCAAGGCGCGCGGCTGCGTGCTGCGCTACGTGGCGCGGCTGGCGCCGGGCCATGCGCCCAGCGTGGGCCTTGTGGAGCTGCCGGCCGACCATGCCTTCGCCAACCTGCGCCTGACCGACAACGTGGTGCAGTTCACCACCCGTCGCTACTGCGCCAATCCGCTGGTGGTGCAGGGGCCGGGCGCCGGCCCGGAAGTGACCGCCGCCGGCGTGTTCGCCGACCTGCTGCGGGTGGCGGCGGGCGAGGGCGCGCGGCTGTGAGCCGGATGCAGACGCTGCCGACAAGCGCCATGGGTACGGCCGCGCTGCCGGCGCAGGCGCGCGCGTTCGCGCCGGCCTCGGTGGCCAACGTGGCGGTGGGCTTCGACCTGCTCGGCTACGCGGTGGAAGGCGTCGGCGACACGGTGACGGTGCGCCGCATCGATGCGCCCGAGGTCCGCATCACCGCGATCCGCGGCACCACGGTCGCCTTGCCGCTGGAGCCCGCACGCAACACCGCCGGTGCGGCCCTGATGTCGCTGAGCGAGGCGTTGGCGCTGCCATTTGGTTTCGAACTGGAGATCGACAAGGGCATCCCGCTCAGCTCCGGCATGGGCGGCTCGGCCGCCTCGTGCGTGGCTGCACTGGTGGCGGCCAATGCCTTGCTCGAGGCGCCGCTGTCGCGCGATCAGTTGTATCGCTATGCGCTGGACGGCGAGGCGGTGGCCAGTGGCAGTCGCCATGGCGACAACCTCGGCCCGATGTTGCTCGGCGGGCTGGTGCTGTCTACCTTGGAGCGGATGGTGCCGGTGTCGGTACCCAAACACTGGCACAGCCTGCTGGTGCATCCGGACGCGACGCTGGAGACCCGCCACGCGCGCGCGGCGCTGGCCGGCGAATACCGGCTTGGCGAATTCGTGGCGCAGAGCGCGAACCTGGCCTTGGTGCTGACGGGTTGTCATGCCGGCGACGAGTCTCTGGTGCGTGCCGGCCTGCGCGACGTGTTGATCGAGCCGCGGCGCGCGCCGCTGATCGTCGGTTTCGACGCGGCCAAGGCGGCGGCGCTGGCGGCAGGCGCGATGGGCGCGGGCATTTCCGGTGCCGGCCCGAGCGTCTTCGCCTGGTTCGCCACCCGCGCCGAGGCCGAGGCCGCGGCGCCGGCGGTCCAGGCTGCTTTCGCGGATGCCGGCTTCGGCAGCCAGCATTGGGTGTCGCCGCTGCAGTGTCCGGGCGCGACGTTGCTGTAGCCGAGCGTTGGCGCGGCGCGTTGACGCCTTTGTTGCTGCCGCTACTGCCGCTGCCGATATTGTTGCTGTTGCCGATTTTGCTTTTGCTTTTGCTGTCGCAGTAGCCGTTGCTGTTGCTCTGGTTATTGCTCTTGCTCTTGTTGTTGCTGTTGCCGTACCGGGTTCCCTTCCGAAGCGGCGGCCATCGCGGGGAAAAACCCGAAGGGCGGCGCACAGGGACGTGCGCCGTTCGCGGCAGGGGCAGGATGCCCCTTCCGCGAATCCCCGTGATGGACGCGGACCCGGAGCGCGTTAGCGCGGAGGGCGCGAGGCAGGGCGCGCTTTCTTTTGGTTACCTTTTCTTTGCGCGAGCAAAGAAAAGTAACTCGCCCGCAAGGGCGAAAGCTGTTGCTGTTGCTTGATTTTTGCGTGTGGCGGACGAGCGGAGCTTGTAGGAGCGGCTTCAGCCGCGACCTGGGCGATGGGCGAAGCGCCTGTCGCGGCTGAAACCGCTCCTACATGGGTCTTAAAGCAACAACAACAGCAAAAGCTTTCGCCTGGCGGCGAGTCACTTTTCTTTGCTTGTGCAAAGAAAAGTAACCAAAAGAAAGCACACCCCGCAGCGCGCCCTCCGCGCTTCGCGCTCCGGGTCCGCAGCCACGGCAGGCATTTTTCGACGGCACATCCATGTGCCGGCGAAAAACGACGCGCATCCTGCGCGTCGCCCTTCGGGTATTCGCCCGCCGTGGCTGCCGCGCCGAGGGGGCCCCGGGTGAAGCAGAACAGCAACTGCCAAAGCCAGAGCAACAGCCAAAGCAACAGCCAAAGCAACAGCAACAGCAACAGCCAAAGCAACAGCAACAGCAACAGCAAAGAACGACAGTGCGACCGAAATTCCCCTGCCACCGGAACCACCATGAACTTCATCTCCACCCGTAACGCCGCACCCCCCGTCTCACTCAGCCAGGCCATCGCCGCCGGCCTCGCCCCCGATGGCGGCCTGTACGTGCCCGAGCGCATGCCCGCCGCCCGCGACCTGCGCGCCGGCGCCAGCCTCGCCGAGACCGCCGCGGACCTGCTGGCGCCGTTCTTCGACGGCGACGCCCTGGCCACGGAACTGCCGGCCATCTGCGCCGAGGCCTTCGACTTCGATGCGCCGCTGCAGCCGCTGGCCACGCCCGGCGACCATGCATTGGAGCTGTTCCATGGCCCGACCGCCGCCTTCAAGGATTTCGGCGCGCGCTTCCTGGCCGCCTGCCTGACCCGGCTGCGGCGGGGGGCGGCGACACCGCTGACCATCCTCGTCGCCACCTCCGGCGACACCGGCGCCGCGGTCGCGGCCGCGTTCCATCGCCAGCCCGGGCTGCGCGTGGTGGTGCTGTATCCGGACGGGCGCGTGTCGCCGCGCCAGGCGCACCAACTCGGCTGCTTCGGCGACAACATCCAGGCGCTGCGCGTAGCCGGCACCTTCGATGACTGCCAGGCCCTGGTCAAGCAGGCGCTGAACGATGCCGACCTGCAGGCGCAGGCGCCGTTGAGTTCGGCCAACAGCATCAGCCTGGGGCGCTTGCTGCCGCAGATGAGCTACTACGCGCACGCAGCGCTGCAGCACCACGCCGCGCATGCGCAACCGCTGAACCTGGTGGTGCCCACCGGCAATCTCGGCAATGCGCTGGCGGCGATCCTGGCGCGTGCGCTCGGCGTGCCGCTGGGCCGGATCGTGCTGGCCACCAACGCCAACCGCGTGCTGCCGGACTTCTTCGCCGGCGCCGACTACACGCCGCAGCCCAGCGTGGCGACCGTGGCCAATGCCATGGACGTGGGCGCACCGAGCAACGTCGAGCGCCTGCGCTGGCTGTACCAGGGCGACGACGCCACCTTGCGCACCCAGTTCCAGGCGTACTCGGTGGACGATGCGCAGATCCGCCAGACCATCGGCGAGCGTTTCCGCCGCTATGGCGAGGTGCATTGCCCGCATACCGCCACCGCGCTGCACGTGCTGCAGCAACTGCGCGCCGAGGGTGCGGAAGCCGATGCCGGCGACTGGGCGGTGGCGGCCACCGCGCATCCGGCCAAGTTCGAAGGCGTGGTGGAGCCGTTGATCGGGCAGCCGGTGCCGGTGCCGCCGGCATTGGCGGCGCTGCTGCAGCGGCCGGCACAGGCCGAGCCGATCGCGCCGGACTACGCGGCCTTGCGCGCGCGCCTGCTCGCCGGTTGAGCACTGCGCGGGCGGTGGCGCCCGCGCGCCTGGCGGCTCAGTCGGACGGCTGCAGCCGCTGCCAGGCGGCCAGGACAATGCCGCGAACCTGCAGCCAGTCCAGGCGCGAGCGCGGGTGGTCGCGCAGGAACACGTCGCGCAGTTGCGCGACCACGTCCTCCACCCGCTGGCCGTGGTACTTGAGGTAGGCGTCGTAGGCCAGCTTCAGTGCCGGCTCGTAGTCATGGAAGGTGTAACCGGGCTGATGGAAGGTGCTGTGCACGAAGTGCATCTTCCAGAACGCCAGTTCGCGCTCGCGGTCCAGCATCACGCAGGCGCGCGAGGCGTGTTGCATCTCGATGGCGACGGCCATGTTGGCCCTCCGAGTGGTCCCCCCCACCGGCACCGCGGCGACGCCGCAGGTGTGTTGCGCGCGCAGTCTATGCCGGTCGGGCCGCGATGCGGCGAAGACCAGCTGAAGCGTTCAGGGGTGGCGTGGCGTTGGGGTTGCCCGCCACCGCACAGGCCATCCGTTGCCGGCCAGCCGGCGCGGCGAGGTTGTCCACACGCAGTGTGGAACGTTGCCCTGGAATCCTGTGGATAAGTGGCCGGGCGCCGCGTGGCGTCAGCGCCTGGCGCGACGTGGCGAAAAAATCGCCGCAGCGATCCGGCTCAGGCTTCGTCCGAGGCCAGCCGGTGCAGCGCGGCGAAGTCGCGGATCTCCACCACGTGCAGTTGCGGCAGCGCGATCAGGTCCTGCTGACGCAGCTTGGTGAAGGTGCGGCTGACCGTTTCCATGGTCAGGCCGAGATGGTCGGCGATGTCGCCGCGGCCCATCGGCAGCACCACCTTGTTGCCGGCATCGCCTTGGCGCGCCGCGCGCGCGGCCAGCTTGAGCAGGAAGTCGGCCAGCTTCTCGGCCGGCTGCAGCCGCGCCAGCGACAGCGCCGCGTCCTGCGCCGCGTCCAGTTCCAGACAGGCGCGCTGCAGCAGCTTGCGCTCCAGGTGCGGGAACTGGGTACGCAACTGCTGCATCTGCGCCACCGACACCCGGCACACCCGGCTGTCGGCGATCGCTTCGATGTCGTGGCGGTGCCTGGCCGATTCGCTCAGGCCGACGTAGTCGCCCGGTAGGACGAAACCGGCGACCTGGCGGCGCCCGTCGGCGAGGGTGCGGACCAGGCGCAGCGCGCCGGCGGTGACGGTATAGACGGCCTGCCGCGCCTCGCCGGTGCGCGCGATGGTGGCGCCGGTGGGATAGGTCAGCGACGTGGTGACCCGTTCCAGCGCCTGCACCTCGTCGCAGGCCAGCGCCGAGCAGATCGCCAGGTGGCGGACCGCGCAATGCAGGCACTCGTTGCCGTGCGGCGCACGCGCGGCGGCCGGTTCGGCGTAGGGCAGGGCGAATCCGGAAGGAGGCCGGTTCATGGGCGTGGCAGCGGCGTCGTCACCAGGGAATGATACGCCGATGCGGCCGGGCGTGGCCGGTGCGGCTAGAATTGGCGTCCCGCTCGCCCCCGAATCGCAGGAGTTCCGCACGTGATCAAGCCCCGTACGCCGCCCGGCATCATGGAATTGCTGCCACGCGAGCAGATCGCGTTTCAGCGCATGCTGGACGTCATCCGCCGCAATTACGAGCGGTTCGGGTTCCTGCCGGTGGAGACGCCGGTGTTCGAGCTGTCCGACGTGCTGCTGACCAAGTCCGGCGGCGAGACCGAGCGCCAGGTGTACTTCGTGCAGTCCACCGGTGCGCTGGCCAATGCCGCGGCCGAGGGCGGCGAGGGCGGGCTGCCTGAGCTGGCGTTGCGCTTCGACCTGACCGTGCCGCTGGCCCGCTACGTGGCCGAGCACGAGCACGAGTTGAGCTTCCCGTTCCGCCGCTACCAGATGCAGCGCGTGTACCGCGGCGAACGCGCTCAGCGCGGCCGCTTCCGCGAGTTCTACCAGTGCGACATCGACGTGATCGGCAAGGACGCGCTGAGCATCCGCTACGACGCCGAGGTGCTGGCGGTGATCCACGCGGTGTTCGCCGAACTGGGCATTGGCGATTTCGCCGTGCAGTTGAACAACCGCAAGCTGATGCGCGGCTTCTTCGAGAGCCTGGGCGTGGCCGAGGGCGAGCGCCAGCTCGCGGTGCTGCGCGAGGTCGACAAGCTGGACAAGCGCGGCGCCGACTACGTGCGCGAGACGCTGGCCGGCGAGGGCTTCGGCATTCCTGCCGAGCAGGTGCAGCGCATCCTCGACTTCGTCGCGGTGCGCTCCAGCGGCCATGACGATGCGCTGGCACGGCTGCAGGCACTGGAGGCCGATGCGGCGTCCAGCACGATCCTGCGCGAGGGCGTGGCCGAGCTGCGCGAGGTGCTGGCCCTGGTCAAGGCGCTCGGCGTGCCGGAAACCGCGTACTGCCTGAATTTCTCCATCGCCCGCGGCCTGGACTACTACACCGGTACCGTCTACGAGACGCTGCTGACCGACTACCCGCAGATCGGCTCGATCTGCTCGGGCGGCCGCTACGAGGACCTGGCCAGCCACTACAGCAAGTCCAAGCTGCCCGGCGTGGGGATCTCCATCGGCCTGACCCGGCTGTTCTGGCAACTGCGCGAGGCCGGGTTGATCGACGGCATCGCCTCCAGCAGCGTGCAGGCGATGGTGGCGCTGATGGACGAGACCAAGCTGGACGACGCGCTGGACATCGCGCGGCGGCTGCGCGTCGGCGGCATCAACACCGAAGTGCAGATGGAGCCGAAGAAGATCGGCAAGCAGTTCCAGTACGCGGCCCGTGCCGGCATCCGCTTCGTGGTGCTGGCCGGCGACGACGAGCTGGCGCGCGGCGTGGTCGCGGTCAAGGACCTGCTGCGCGAGCAGCAGTTCGAGATCGCCCGCGACGAACTGGCCAGCACGTTGTTGGTGGAACTGGAGCAGGCCAAGGTCATGGCCTGAGTCGGTCGCGGCGGCCGGAGACGGCCGCCGCGCCGTAAAGGATTTCGTAGGAGCGGCTTCAGCCGCGACGTATCACCGGGAACGCCTGTCGCGGCTGAAGCCGCTCCTACAGCAGGCCCGCATCCTGCAGTATCGCCTTCAGTGCTCTGCGCTGCGCGCCATCCTCCGCCGGCCACCCCTGCAATTGCGCGACGACCTTGCCGTCGCGCACCAGGAAGAACGTCGGCATGCGCCATTCGCGCGGCAGCAGCCGCCATTCCTCCACGTCGTAGAGCGGGTGCAGCGGCGTCTGTGGCTGCGCGCGGTTCCAGGCGCGCAACGCGTCCATGTCCTCGCTGCCGGGCGGTAGTGACAGCCACAGCGCGTGGTCGCGGAACACCGGCCCCAGCTCGGGATCGGCGGCGATGGCGCGTGCGGCGTCGGCCGCGAAATGGCAGCCGGCGCTGACCAGGATCCGGGTTGGCCGCAGATCGATCCGCTGCCGGCGCAGGGTGCGGCCATCGGTGTCCAGCGACCACAGCGTCGGGCCCTGCGCCGCCGCGCCCAGGCGGTCGTCGAAGCGTAGCCAGCGCGGCCAGTCGGCGCTGCCGCCATCGGCCAGCACACGTCGCGCGTCCTCCGCGCGATGCGCCAGCAGCAGCGCGTTGCCGGCGGCATCCACCTGCGTCGCACTGGCCTGCCCGCGGCGCCGCAACTGCGCCAGCACCTGCAGTTGCGCGTCCAGCCCTGCCGCGGTGGGGCGCAGCGCGTAGGTGGCGACGACGGCCCGATACAGCAGGTCCAGCGCAGTATCGTCCAGCTGTGCGATGGCGGCGCGATCGAAGATCTCGGGCAGTGCGCTGCGCAACGCGGGCCACGGATCGCGCTCGCTGTGGCGCAGGCCGTCCAGATTCCGGTGATAGCGGTTGTAACGGCGCTCCAGGTCGCCGATTCGGGCAGCGGGATCGCTGACGCGCGGCTGCGTCGCCCAGTGCGGCAAGGTTTCGGCATAACGCTCGACGCCGAACAGCGCCAGCAATGCGCGACCCTGTTCGCGGGTCAGTTGCGGCAGGTCCTGTGTATCGAATCCACCCAGGCCATTGCGGCCGAACACCAGGCCGTCGAGGAAGCGTTCGCGGGCGCCGGGCGTGAGCGCATCCAGTGGCGTGCGCTGGCCGGCGTGGGCGCGCAGGTAGGTCTCGAGCTGGGCGCTGGAGCGGATCGGCGGTCCCGCTATGGCAACCGCGGTGTCGCCGCTTGCCGCCACTTGGGCGGGTAGTGCCGGAGGCGGCGGCTGCGCCAGTGCCTGCGTCGCCAGGCACAGCGTAAGACTGGCAAGACATGCGCAGCGCATGCGGCGCTCCCGGGGCGGTGGTCGTTGCCGATCCTGGCGGCCGCCGGGCGGCCCTTCCACATGCGGAAGGCGCCATCTTCCACAGTGCTTAGGGAACTGAGCGCCTGGGCAGGGCATCCAGGCATCCAGCGGACACGCCCGAACGGATGAACGGCAGGCCAGCAGGGCCCGCGAAAACTTGACCTTGTAATAGCGTGCTATTACATTAGCGCAATGAAACAACGTCCCATCCCCGCAGAAGATCGCGACAGCGATGCATCGTTCAAGGCATTGGCGCGCACCCTGGCCCAGCTCGGCAAGCCGCAGGAAGTGGCGGCGTTCCTGCAGGACCTGTGCACGCCGGCCGAGCTGGAGGCGATGGCGGACCGCTGGCGGGTGGTGCCGCTGCTGCTCAAGGGCGTGCCGTACCGCGAGATCCACGACCTGACCCAGGTCAGCGTCACCACCATCGGCCGTGTCGCACGGACCCTGGAATACGGCGCCGGCGGCTATGCCGCGGCGCTGCGCCGGCAGACGGCGCGCCCCTCCGATTCCCACTGAGATGTCCTGATGAGTGCTTCCCTGGCAGCACCGGCCCGCGACCGGCTGCGTATCGCGATCCAGAAGAGTGGCCGCCTGGCCGAGCCGGCCCGTGCGGTGCTGGCGGCCTGCGGGCTGAGCTGGCGCGAGAGCCGCGACAAGCTGTTCTGCTACGGCGAATCGTTGCCGGTGGACCTGCTGCTGGTGCGCGACGACGACATTCCCGGCCTGATCGCCGATGGCGTGTGCGACTTCGGCATCGTCGGCCGCAACGAACTGGAAGAGCAGGCCGGCGAGCGCCGCCGCAACGGCTTGCCCGAGGCCTACCGCGCCCTGCGCGGACTCAACTTCGGGCAGTGCCGGCTGATGCTGGCGGTGCCCGAGAACTGGGAATGGAGCGGGCCGCAGCAGGTGCAGGGGCTACGCATCGCCACCAGCTATCCGGCGGTGCTGGCCGACTGGCTGGACGCGCGTGGCATCGCCGCGCAGGTGGTGGAACTGTCGGGCTCGGTGGAGATCGCGCCGCGCCTGGGTACCGCCGACCTGATCTGCGATCTGGTTTCCAGCGGCGCCACCCTGGCCGCCAACCAGCTCAAGCCGGTGGAGACGCTGCTGGAGAGCGAGGCGGTGCTGGCCGGGCCGGTGCGCGAACCGGCCGACGCCCGCGCCGGCCTGGCGGCGATGCTGCTGCGCCGTCTCGATGGCGTGCTCAAGCTGCGCGACAGCAAACTGCTGATGTTCCGCGCCGCGCGCGAGCGCGTCGCCGACCTGGCGCGGCTGCTGCCCGATGCCGAACCGCTGGTGCAACTGCCTGGCGACGGCGATGGCCCGCTGCAGTTGCAGACCATGTGCCACGGCGCGATCACCTGGCAGCGCATGGAGGAACTGGAGCGCGCAGGCGCGCAGGGGTTGATGGTGTTGACGGTGGAGCGGTCGCTGGCATGAATCGATTGGAATGGAGCGCGCTCGACGCGCAGGAGCAGACGCTGGCGCTGACCCGGCCGGTGCAGCGCGTGGCCGAGCAGACCCGCAGCGCGGTGACGCAGGTGCTGGATGCCGTGCGCAGCCGCGGTGACGTGGCGCTGCGCGAGCTCACCGCGCGTTTCGATGGCGTGGTGCTGGAGACCTTCGAGGTCAGCGCCAGCGAGTTCGCCGCCGCCGAGGCGGCGGTGCCGGCACCGCTGCGCGCGGCGATGGCCGAGGCGGCGGCGCGGATCGACACCTTCCACCGCGCCGGCATGGCGCAGCCGTATGCGGTCGAGACCGCGCCGGGCGTGGTCTGCGAGCGCGTAGTGCGGGCGATCGGCCGGGTCGGCCTGTACGTGCCGGCCGGCAGCGCACCGCTGCCGTCCACCGCGCTGATGCTGTGCGTGCCGGCGGCGCTGGCCGGCTGTCGCGAAGTGGTGCTGTGCACGCCGCCGCGCGCCGACGGCTCGGCCGATCCGGCGGTGCTGGTCGCGGCGACGCTGTGCGGGGTGGACCGGGTGTTCAAGCTCGGCGGCGCCCAGGCGATCGCGGCCATGGGCTTCGGCACCGAGACCGTGCCGTCCTGCGACAAGTTGTTCGGCCCCGGCAACAGCTATGTCACCGAGGCCAAGCAACAGGTGGCCCAGGCCGGCGCGGCGGCGATCGACATGCCGGCCGGTCCGTCCGAGGTGCTGGTGATCGCCGACGCCGGCGCCAATGCCGCCTTCGTCGCCGCGGACCTGTTGTCGCAGGCCGAGCACGGCCCGGATTCGCAGGTGCTGTTGCTGTCCGACAGCGTCGCATTGATCGAGGCGGTCGAGAACGAACTGGAGCGGCAGCTGGCGACGCTGCCGCGTGCGGCGATTGCCCGGCAGGCGCTGGCCGCGTCGCGGCTGATCCGTGTCGACACGCTGGACGACGCGTTCGCCATCAGCAACCGCTATGCGCCGGAACACCTGATCCTGGCGCTGCGCGCGCCGCGCGACTGGCTGCAGCGGGTCGAGGCCGCCGGCTCGGTGTTCCTAGGCGACTACACCCCGGAGGCGCTGGGCGATTACTGCAGCGGCACCAACCACGTGCTGCCGACCAGCGGCGCCGCGCGCGCCTACAGCGGCGTGAGCGTGGCCAGCTTCCAGAATTTCGTCAGCGTGCAGAGCGCCAGCGCCGACGGCATCGCCACGATCGGCGGCTGCGCGGTGTTGATGGCCCGTGCCGAAGGCCTGGACGCGCATGCCAACGCGGTGGCGTTGCGCATGGAGACGGCGGCATGAGCGCGACCTCCGACACGCGCGCCGTGCTGGCGCTGGTACGCCCGGACCTGCGCGATTTCGCCGGCTACTCCTCCGCACGCAGCAGCGCGCTGCAGGGCGAGGTCTGGCTCAATGCCAACGAATCGGCCTGGGCCAACGCCGCCGATGGCGACGCCGGCAATCGCCGTTATCCGGATCCGCAACCGCCGGCGCTGCGCGCGGCGCTGGCTGCGCTGTACGCCTGCGCCCCGGAACAACTGCTGCTCGGCCGCGGCAGCGACGAGGCCATCGACCTGCTGCTGCGCGCCCTGTGCGAGCCGGGACGCGATGCCATCGTCATCACCCCACCGGTGTTCGGCATGTACGCGGTGTGCGCGCGGCTGCAGAACGCACGCGTGGTCGAGGTGCCGCTGCGCGACACGGCCGACGGTCTGCTCACCGACGTGGACGCGGTGGTGGACGCCGCATTGAGCCAGATGGCCAAGCTGGTGTTCCTGTGCTCGCCGGGCAACCCCGGCGGCGCGGCGATCGCCGTGGCCGACATCGCCCGTGCCGCCGAGCGCCTGCACGGGCGGGCGGTGCTGGTGGTGGACGAAGCCTATGGCGAGTTTTCCGATGAAGCCTCGGCGACCGGCCTGCTGGCGCGCCACCCCAATCTGGCGGTATTGCGCACGCTGTCCAAGGCGCACGCGCTGGCGGCGGCGCGGATCGGCTGCGTGATCGCCGATCCGGCGCTGATCGCGGTGCTGCGGCGCTGCCAGGCGCCGTATCCGATTCCGGCGCCGTGCACGCAGCTGGCGCTGGCCGCGCTGCAGCCCGAACCGTTGCGGCAGACCGCCGCACGGGTGCAGGAAGTACGCGCCGAACGCACGCGCATGCAGGCGGCGCTGGCGGTGTTACCGGGTGTGCGCCAGGTGTATCCGTCGCAGGGCAATTTCCTGCTGCTGCGCTTCGACGACGCCGAGGGCGCGTTCCAGGCGCTGCTGGCGGCCGGGGTGGTGGTGCGCGACCAGCGCGCCGCGCCTGGCCTGGGCGATGCGCTGCGCATCACCCTGGGCACGCCGGCGCAGAACCAGCGCGTGCTCGGCGCCTTGCAGGCGTGGAGGGCGGCGGCATGACCCCGATCCTGTTCGTGGACCGCGACGGCACCTTGATCGAGGAGCCGGCCGATTTCCAGATCGACGCCTACGAGAAGCTGCGTTTCGTGCAGGGCGTGATCCCGGCGATGCTCAAGCTGCGCGATGCCGGCTACCAGTTCGTCATCGTCACCAACCAGGATGGTCTCGGCAGCGAGGCCTATCCGCAGGCCGCCTTCGACGGCCCCAACGACCTGATGCTGCAGATCTTCGCCAGCCAGGGCATCGTGTTCCGCGAGGTGCTGGTCGACCGCAGCTGGCCGGCCGACAACGCGCCCACGCGCAAGCCCGGCATCGGCCTGATGCTGCCGTACCTGCAGGACCGCAGCATCGACTGGTCGCGCTCGGCCATGGTCGGCGACCGCGTCACCGACATCCAGTTCGCCGAGAACCTGCGCATCCGCGGTTTCCAGTTGCGCACCGCGCAGTTCGGCGGCGAGTGGGACTGGGCCGGCATCGCCCATGAACTGGCCGATGCGCCGCGCCGCGCACGGGTGCAGCGCGACACCAAGGAAACCCGCATCGCGGTCGAGATCGACCTGGACCTGGCGCGCGACCCGCACTGCGTCACCGGCCTGCCGTTCTTCGACCACATGCTCGAGCAGATCGGCAAGCACGGTGGTTTCGCCCTGGACGTGCGCGCCGAGGGCGACCTGCACATCGACGAACACCACACCATCGAGGACACCGGCCTGGCGCTGGGGCAGGCGCTGCGCCAGGCGCTGGGCGACAAGCGCGGCATCGGCCGCTACGGCTTCACCCTGCCGATGGACGAGACCCTGGCCAGCGCCGCGCTGGATTTCAGCGGGCGGCCGTACTTCGTGTTCGAAGGCGAGTTCAAGCGCGAGCGGGTCGGCGACATGCCGACCGAGCTGGTGCCGCACTTCTTCCGCTCGCTGTGCGATGCGGCCGGGCTGAACCTGCACCTGAGCGTGCGCGGCGACAACGACCACCACAAGGTCGAAGCCTGCTTCAAGGCGCTGGCGCGCGCCCTGCGCCAGGCGTTGCGCCGCGAAGGTGCGGCCTTGCCCTCCACCAAGGGCGTGCTGTGATGCGCGCGACTGCTGCAAGGAGCCTGCGATGACCGATGTCGCGCTGATCGATGCCGGCGGCGCCAACCTGGGCTCGGTGCGCTACGCGCTCGAACGCCTCGGTGTGGAAGCACGTCTGGTGCGCGACGCGGCGGACCTGCAGGGTGCGGACCGGGTGATCCTGCCCGGCGTCGGCGCCGCGCCGCATGCGATGGCGCGGCTGCGCGAGCAAGGCCTGATCGAGCCACTCCGTGCGTTGCAAGTGCCACTGATCGGCATCTGCCTGGGCATGCAGTTGCTGTTCGAACGCTCGGAGGAGGGCGATGTCGACTGCCTGGGCCTGCTGACCGGCGTGGTCCGGCGCATGCCGCCGGCGCTGGGCATTCGCGTGCCACACATGGGCTGGAACCGGCTGCTGCCGTTGCAGCCGTCGTCGCTGCTGGCGGGCGTGCCGGACGGCGCCAGCGCCTATTTCGTGCATGGCTATGCCGCGCCGGTCACCGCCGACACCGTTGCCGCCTGCGACCATGGCGGCCTGTTCACCGCGGTGGTGCAGCATGGCCGCCGTTGCGGCGCGCAATTCCATCCCGAGCGCTCGGCCGATACCGGCGCGCGCATCCTGCGCAACTTCCTCGAGACCGATTTCCCATGAGCTTCGTCGTCTATCCCGCGCTGGACATCCGCGACGGCCGCGTGGTGCGGCTGGCGCAGGGCGACTACGCCCGCGAGACCCACTATGGCGACGATCCGCTGCGCCGCGCGCAGGCCTTCGCCGATGCCGGTGCGCAGTGGATGCACCTGGTCGACCTGGATGCGGCCCGCGCCGGCGGCTACACCCTGGCGCCGCTGCTGCAGCGGATCCGCAGCGAGACCGGGCTGCAGGTGCAGACCGGCGGCGGCGTGCGCTCGCGCGCCGATGTGCAACGCCTGCTCGATGCGGGCGCCAGCCGCGTGGTGATCGGTTCGCTGGCGGTGCGCGACCGCGAGTCGGTGCTGGAGTGGCTGGCCGAGTTCGGCCCCGACCGCATCACCGTGGCGCTGGACAGCCGCCAGGACGCGCACGGCGTGTGGCGCTTGCCGGTGCACGGCTGGACCGAGACCTCGTCGCTGAGCCTGGATGCGCTGGCCGGCGAGTACGCCGCGGCCGGCCTGATCCATCTGCTGTGCACCGACATCGCCCGCGACGGCATGCTGTCCGGGCCGAATCTGGCGCTGTACACGCACCTGCGGCAACTCGCGCCGGCGCTGGCCGTGCAGGCCTCCGGCGGCATCCGCGACGCCGCCGACGTGCGCGGCGCACGCGAGGCCGGCTGCGCCGGCGCGGTCCTCGGCAAGGCGCTGCTGGAAGGGCGGTTGCGCCTGGACGAGGCGCTGGCATGCTGAGCCGGCGCATCATTCCGTGCCTGGACGTGCGCGAGGGGCGTGTGGTCAAGGGCGTCAAGTTTCGCGACCACGTGGACATGGGCGACATCGCCGAACTGGCGCTGCGCTACCGCGACCAGGGCGCCGACGAACTGGTGTTCTACGACATCGGCGCCAGCCCGGAAGGGCGCTCGGTGGACTACGCCTGGGTCGAGAAGGTGGCGCGGCTGCTGGACATCCCGTTCTGCGTGGCCGGCGGCATCCGCGACGTCGCCACCGCGCGCGCGGTGCTGCACGCCGGCGCCGACAAGATCTCGATCAATTCGCCGGCGCTGGAGCGGCCGGCGCTGATCGCCGAACTGGCCGAGGCGTTCGGCGTGCAGTGCGTGGTGGTCGGCATCGATTCGATCCGCGAGGACGACGGCCAGTGGCGCGTGCGCCGCTTCACCGGCGACCCCAGCAAGACCCAGGCGCTGCGCATGCGCACCCTGGACTGGGTGGTCGAGGCGCAGCGCCTGGGCGCCGGCGAGATCGTGCTCAACTGCATGGACAGCGACGGCGTGCGCCGCGGCTACGATATCGCCCAGCTGCATGAGGTGCGCGCCCTGTGCAAGGTACCGCTGGTGGCCTCCGGCGGCGCCGGCGAGATGCAGCACTTCGCCGACGTGTTTGAGCGCGCCGACGTCGATGGCGCGCTGGCCGCCAGCGTGTTCCATAGCGGCGCCATCGCCATTCCCGAACTCAAGCGCTTCCTGCGCCAACAACAGATCGAGGTGCGCGATGGCGCATGAACACTCCAACGACACGGACGTCGCGGACGCGGCACTGGACTGGGGCAAGGGCGACGGCCTGCTGCCGGTGGTGGTGCAGGACGCCGCCACTCTGCGCGTGCTGATGCTGGGCTACATGAACCAGGAGGCGCTGGCGCAGACGCGACGCAGCGGCCAGGTCACCTTCTACAGCCGCAGCAAGCAGCGGCTGTGGACCAAGGGCGAAAGCTCCGGGCACGTCCTGGAGGTGGTGGCGATCGACACCGATTGCGATGGCGATACCTTGCTGGTCCTGGCGCATCCGCACGGTCCGACCTGCCACCTGGGCCGCGACAGCTGCTTCCCGCAGGCGCCGGGCCAGTTCCTGGGCGCGCTCGATCGCCTGGTCGCCCAGCGCGAGCGCGAACGGCCGGCGGGCAGCTACACCACGCAGCTGTTCGAGAAAGGCACGCGGCGCATTGCGCAGAAAGTGGGCGAGGAGGGCGTGGAGACCGCGCTGGCCGGCGTCGCCCAGGGCGACGACGAACTGCTCGGCGAATCCGCCGATCTGCTCTACCACCTGACCGTGCTGCTGCGCGCGCGCGGCCTGGGCCTGGCCGACGCGGTGGCGGTGCTGGAAGCGCGGCACCGCTGAGCCTGTCCGGCGCGGTCATCGCCGCGTCGGCATAGCTGGCTACAATCGGGGGCCCTCGGTTTCCCCGGATGTTCCGCATGCTGCGCACCGTCGTCCTTGCCTGCCTGTTGGCTGCCGCCGCTCCTGCCGTGGCGCAGACCGCGACGATCAGCGGCAGCGTCTATCAGGAACGCGACAACGCCCCGGGCCGCGGCCCGAGCGATGTCGGCATCGCCGGCGTGCAGGTGTCCGACGGCGTGCACATCGTCCGCACCGACGCGCAGGGCCGCTACCGACTGCAGGTGGAACCAGGCCGCACGGTGTTCGTGATCAAGCCCGACGGCTACAGCTTCGCCAGCGCCGGCAACGGCCTGCCGGACTACTGGCGGCATTACGCACCGGCTGGCTCGCCCAAGCTCAAGTACCCGGGCATCGCCCCGACCAGCGGCGCCACCGACCACTGGGATTTCGCGTTGCGCGCGCAGCCCAAGGCCGACAGCACCGAGGTGCTGGTGTTCGCCGATACCCAGACCGCGTCGATGACCGACGTCGGCTACTACGCCCGCGACATCGTCGCGCCCCTGCGCGGCAAGACCCATGCGCGCATCGGCACCACGCTGGGCGACGTGGTCAGCGACGACCTGTCGCTGTATCCGGCGCTGAATGCGGAAACCGCCAAGCTCGGCGTGCCTTGGTTCCACGTGCCCGGCAACCACGACCTCAACTTCGACGCGAGCGACGATGTGGATTCGCTGTCGAGCTGGCGTGCGGTCTACGGCCCCGATACCTACGCGGTGGAAGAGGGCGGGGCCAGCTTCGTGTTCCTGGACGACGTGGTCTACCAGCCGACGCAGCAGCCCAAGTATGTCGGCGGCCTGCGCGAAGACCAGTTCGCGTTCCTGCAGGCCTATTTGGCCAGCGTGCCCAAGGACCGACTGCTGGTGCTGGGGATGCATATCCATCTGTTCGATGCGGTCCCGGGCAAGGAGACCTTCCGCCACACCGATCGTGCGCGCCTGTTCGCGCTGCTGAAGGACTTCCCGCACGTGCTGGTGCTCACCGGGCACAGCCATACCCAGCGGCACGTGTACTACACCGCGGCCGACGGCTGGCACGGCGCGCAGCCGCTGCACGAGTACAACGTCGGCGCGGCCTGCGGCGCGTTCTGGTCCGGGGTGAAGGATGCCGATGGCATTCCCGCCGCGACCATGGCCGACGGCACCCCGAACGGCTATGCACTGCTGACCGTGCGCCGCGACGGGGGCTACGCGCTGGCCTACCACGCCGCGCGTGCCGCCGACGACGCGCAGATCGGCCTGCATGCGCCGAAGGTGTTGCGCCGCGGCGCCTATCCGGCCTGGGGTGTGTACGCGAACGTGTACATGGGGGAGGACGACACGCGCGTCGAGTACCGCGTGGACGACGGCGCCTGGAAGCCGATGCAGCGCGTCGAACAGCCCGACCCGACACTGCTCGCCGAGAACGCGCGCGACGATGCCGCCGACGCGCTGCGCGGCTACGATCGTTCGCCGGAAGCGACTCCCTCGCAGCATCTGTGGCGCGGCGCCTTGCCGACCGACCTGAAAGTGGGTGCGCACCGCATCGAGGTCCGCGCATTCGACCGCTGGCGCGGCGAGCAGCGAGCCGGCGGTAGCTACCGCTTGCAGGATGCGAGCCCTTGATGAAGTGGCGGCGGTGCGCGGTGGTCGGCAGATAAGGGCGCGGTGATGCTGCATGCTGGATCACCGTCACTGCCGCGACAGGGTTTTAGGCGGCCATGGATTCCAGGCGTCGGGACTGAAGTCCCTCCCACAGTGCGTCCATCAACACCTCGCAGCGTCGGACCCATATAGGAGCGGCTTTGCCGCGACAGGCGCGGTGAGACGGTCGCGCCATCCACCGTCAACGCCAAGAGACGCGTGCTCGCGTTCCGCACGCGCCACGCCGACCGCAGAAACAAAAAAACCTCCACGAAGGAGGCCGACGAACCGAAGGATCCTGGCTGGCGAGCGAAGGCTGGCGGGCGGTTGGATCGGGGCGCAGCTGGCTGGCGAAACGCGGGCGGGCTTGCTGCGGGAGTGATTCTAGCGAGCGCGCGCGCGCCGCGATCGAACGCGAATCACTCTCATCTTTCGGCCTGCTGCACGGGTTTGGGCGTGCAGGGTCGAGAGCAGGATCGTCCGGCAAGCACGAGGGTGCGCGCACGCCCCTCGCATGCAGTCGACCTCACGCCCTGCGCGGCATCACCGCGCGGACGTGCGCTTCGTCGGCGATGCCGGGTCCTGCACGCGCATCGGCACGGCGGGCGCTGCGCCATGCGCGTGGGTCTGCTCGCCATCGGCCGCATCCGCCGCGTCGGCCGCATCGGGTTCCGGATACGGATAGGGCGGTGCCGCCGCGTTCGGCAACTGCGCGCGCCAGTGCTGCAGCCAGGGGCCGATGCGCGCGCCTACGTACAGTTGCGGATACGACGGCGCCTCGCCTTCGGCCTGTTCGCGTGCGCTGATCTCGGCACTGGCCAGGCGATAGCTTTCGACGACATCGGTGGTGCGCGCCAGCGCGTCGATCAACCAGGCGCGGCCGAAATAGGTGGCGCTGGCGGTGTTGCCGCAGCCGAACGAGGGCCGGTCGCGGCGTGCGGCGGTGATCACCAGGGTGTCGGCGGTCTTCAGCGCCGGCACGAAGCCGCCGGAGTAGCAGGCCGAGATCACGATGATGCGGTTGCGGATGCCGGCGTCGTCGAGCAGGCGGCGCAGGTCCTGCGGGGTGATGGTGTCGTACTCGGCATCCTCGCCGGGGCCGAACTGCAGATACAGCTCGTGCTGGTCGGTGCCGTGGCTGGTCAGGAACAGCAGCAATGCGTCCTCGCGCGGGTCCATCAGCTTGCCGACGCGGTCCAGGGTATCGGCCAGGTTGTCGTACGAGGCCTGCGGCGCGTAGGCGTGCGCGCCGAGATTGTCGCCGTGGTTGATCAGGGTGGCGATGCGGCCGGCAGCGCCGAAGCGCTGCGCGAACAGCTGACGCAGGTACAGCACTTCGTTGCGGAACACGTCCTCGCTGGCGTCGCCGGCGAAGCCGACCACGTACAGGTCGGGGATGCCCGGTCGCTGCGCCTGCAGCGATCCCAGCGCCTGGCGCAGCTGCGCCTGGTCGAACGGGTCCTGCGCCGCGTCGTCCTGCGCGGTGTCGGCCGCGCCGCCCGGCATGGCACCGGCATCGGAATGGCAGGCGGGCAGCGCCAGCGCCAGCAGCGCGGCCGGCAGCAGCCGGCCGCGCAGCACGGCGAGCGGGCGCCGCAACGCCGCCAGGGCGGCCATCAAGGCAGCGACGGGCCTGCGCATTGCGGGCTCAGAAGCCCAGGTCGGCGAAGCTCTCCGCACGGCGGTGGCCGTTGCAGGCCGCGCCCTGGCGCGGTTGCGGGTAATCGTCGCGGCGGTCGATCAGCACCGTGTCCAGGCCGGCGGCGCGCGCCGCATCCAGTTCGGCGACCACGTCGGACAGGAACACGATCTGCGCCGGCGCCACGCCGATCGCTTCGGCGATGCGCGCATAGCTGGGCTGCTCGCGCTTGCCGCCGATCTCGGTGTCGAACCAGCCGGAGAACAGCCCGCGCAGGTCGCCGGCGTCGCTGTGGCCGAAGAACAGCTTCTGCGCCGGCACCGAGCCGGACGAGTACACGTACAGCGTCCGGCCCTGCTCATGCCAGCGGCGCAGCGCCGGCGCGGCGTCGGGATAGATGTGCGCGGTGAAGTCGGCATCGCGGTAGCCGGCCTCCCAGATCATGCCCTGCAGCGCCTTCAGCGCGGTGTGCTTGCGGTCCTCGTCGATCCAGCCCTGCAGGGTCTCCACGATCACCGCATCGGTGCAGATGCCGCCGCATTCGGTGGCGACCGCGTCCAGCCATTGCCGCACCTGCGGCTGCTGGCCGTGTTCGCGCACGAAGCCGGGCAGGGCACGGCGCGCGTAGGGGAACAGCACGTCCTTGACGAAGGAGATGCTGCTGGTGGTGCCTTCGATGTCGGTGAGAACGACGCGCGGATCGGTCATCGCTCAGTGCGCCTCGCCGCGCAGCTTCGCCTCGTAGCGCGGGAAGCGCTGGGCGATATCGGTGCCGGTGAAGTGGCCGACCCAGCCATCCGGCTCGGTGAAGAAGCGGATCGCGACGAAGCGCGGCTCCGGCCCCATGTCGAACCAGTGGTGGGTGCCGTCCGGCACGGCGATCAGGTCGTTCTGCACGCACTCGATCTCGTAGACCTTGCCATCCACGTGCAGGGTGAACAGGCCGGAGCCGGCGACGAAGAAGCGCACCTCGTCTTCCTTGTGGAAGTGCTCCTCGAGGAACTTCTTGCGCATCTCCTCGCGCTGCGGGTTGTCGGGGGCGATGCTGACCACGTCCACGGTCTTGAAGCCGTTGGCGGCGACCAGGCGGTCGATGTCGGCTTTGTAGGCGGCCATCACCGCTTCCGGCGAGGCGCCGGGCTCGATCGGCTGGTTGGCCTGCCAGCGCTCGAAGGTGACGCCGATCTTGCGCAGTTCGGCGGCGATCGCGTCGCCCTCGCGGCTGTCGAACAGCGGCGCGTCGGGAGTGGTGTCGGCGAAGATACGGAGTCGGCTCATGGCGGCGGGCGAAAGCGGCAGGGGGGGACGAAAAGGGTAGCAGGTGCGCGGCCGGCGGCCGTTGCGGCGCTGGAACGCTGTCGCGCCGCGGCGGATCAGCCGGCGGCGCGCAGCTTGCGCAGCTCCAGCTCGCAGTGCAGCAGGAATTCGAAGGCTTCCAGGTGGCGGCGCGCTTCGGCCATGTCGCGGCCCCAGGCGTACAGGCCGTGGCCGTCGATCAGGTAGCCCCACAATGGCGTGCGGTCGAGCAGGGCGTCGACCTGGGCCGCCAGCACGGTCATGTCCTGGGTGTTGGCGAACACCGGCATGTCCACCGCGGTCTCGTGGGTCTGGTTGCCGTGCAGCGCTTTCAGCAACTCATAGCCTTCCAGACGGATGTGACCCTGCGGGGCATACAGGCGGGAGGCGATGGTTTGCACCGGCGAATGCGTGTGCAGGATGCAGCCGATCTCCGGGAAGCGCCGGTACAGCTGGGTGTGCAGCAGGGTCTCGGCGGACGGGCGCAGCGGCCGGCCGACGGCCTGGCCGTCGAAATCCACCACCATGATGTCGTCCTCCACCAGCCGGCCCTTGTCGCGGCCGGAGACGGTGATCGCGGCATGGCGATCGTCCAGGCGGTGCGAGAAGTTGCTGCTGGTGGCGGGGGTCCAGCCGGCCTGCGAGAGCTCGCGGATGTTGTCGATCAGCAGGTGCGCCAGCGTGCGCAGGCGCTCGGAATCGTAGGGCAGTGCGTTCATGCGGGTAGTTTAGGGCTTGATGGCTGGATTGGGATGACAGGCGGCCGCACCCTCACCCCAACCCCTCTCCCGGTGGGAGAGGGGCTAAGCCATCCAACCGAAGCCGGCGCTTCCTTCTCCCCTCGGGAGAAGGTGCCCCGCAGGGGCGGATGAGGGTACGGGCGAAGCCTCGTGCAGCCGAACACCGCGCGCGCTTCGCGCCCGTACCCTCACCCCAACCCCTCTCCCGGTGGGAGAGGGGCTCGTGCTTCTCCCTTCTCCCCTCGGGAGAAGGTGCCCCGAAGGGGCGGATGAGGGTACGAGCGAAGCCTAGTGCAGCCCAAACACCGCATGTGCTTCGCGCCGGACCCTCACCCCAACCCCTCTCCCGACGGGAGAGGGGCTCTTGCGGCTCAGCCTTGGTCGGTGCGGCGCAGCCGGCTGTGGCGGTAGCCGTAGCCGAAGTAGATCGCCAGGCCGATCACCGTCCAGCCGGCCATCAGCATCCAGTTGTGTGCGGTCATCGCCGACAGCAGCGCCAGGCAGCTGAGCACGCCGGCGATGCAGATCGGCCAGGCGAACGGGATGCGGAACGGGCGCGGCAGGTCCGGCTGGGTGCGGCGCAGGATCAGCACCCCGGCGCAGACCGCGGCGAAGGCGATCAGGGTGCCCATCGAGGTCAGTTCGCCCAGCACGTCCAACGGGAACAGCGCCGCCAGCAGGGCGATGCCGATGCCGGTGATCACCGTGTTGACGTGCGGGGTGCGGTAGGTCGGGTGGATCTTGGTGAACACCGGCGGCAGCAGCCCGTCGCGGGCGATGATCATGAAGATGCGCGGCTGGCCGATGATCATCACCAGCACCACCGAGGACAGGCCGATCAACGCGCCGATCTCGACCACCACGCGCAGCCAGGCCAGCTGCGGATGCGCCGCCACCGCGGTCACCACCGGCTCGTCGGTGCCCAATTGGGTGTAAGGCAGCAGCCCGGTCATCACCGCGGCCATGGCGATGTACAGCACGGTGCAGATCACCAGCGACAGGATCATGCCGATCGGCAGGTCGCGCTGCGGCCGGTGCGATTCCTGCGCCGCCACCGAGACTGCCTCGAAGCCGATGTAGGCGAAGAACACCATCGCCGCGCCACGCAGCACGCCGTCCATGCCGTACTTGCCCGGGCCTTCGTTGGCGGGGATGAACGGATGCCAGTTGGCCGGGTCCACGTACTTCCAGCCGGCGGCGATGACGAGCACGATCAGGCCGCTCTTCAGCACCACCATCGCCATGTTCATCGCCGAGGACTTGCGGATGCCGACGTAGCACAGCCAGGTCAGCAGCAGCACGATGCCGGCGGCGGGCAGGTTGGCGATCGCCCCGGTGGGCTGCAGCTTGCCGTCCAGCGGCGCGTTGACCAGGGCCGCGGGCAGGTGGATGTTGAAGTGGTCGAGCAGGCTGAGGAAATAGCCGGTCCAGCTGACTGCCACCGCCGAGGCCGACACGCCGTACTCGAGCACCAGCATCCAGCCGATGAACCAGGCCGCCAGTTCGCCGAAGGTGGCGTAGGTGTAGGTGTAGGCGCTGCCGGAGACCGGCACCATCGCCGCGAACTCGGCATAGGCCAGCGCGCAGAACGCGCAGCACACCGCGGCCAGCACGAACGAGAGCATGATCGCCGGCCCGGCGTGGTTGGCCGCGGCCTGCCCGGTGATGACGAAGATGCCGCCGCCGATCACTGCGCCGATGCCCAGCGCGGTCAGGCCCCAGGGGCCGAGCGCACGTTGCAGGCCCAGCCCGCCGGCGTCCTCGTGGCTGGCATGGGGGTGTTTGGTGGCCAAGAGTTGTTTGAGCATGGAGCGGTTCCAGCCGAACACGGCGTGCGAGGAGAGGGGTGAACGCGAAGACCGGCGCGGACGCCGGTCTTCGGGGGAGCGGATCAGGCCTTGGTGGCCAGGCGGCTGTTGCGGATGCCGTAGAAGAAGTAGATGCACAGGCCGACCAGGGTCCAGCCGACGAACACCTTCCAGTGTTCCTGGAACGCCTGGAAGAACAGGCCGACGCAGAACAGCGCGCCCAGCGGGCACACCGCCCAGAACAGCGGCACCCGGAACGGACGCGGCAGATCGGGACGGGTGAAGCGCAACACCATCACGCCGACGCAGACCGTGGCGAAGGCCAGCAGGGTGCCCATCGACACCAGCTCACCGAGCACGTCCAGCGGGATCAAGCCGGCCAGCAGCGCGGCCAGCACGCCCACCACCACGGTGCCGACATACGGAGTGTGGAAGCGGCGATGGACCTTGCCGAACAGCTTCGGCAGCAGGCCATCGCGCGCCATGGTGTAGAAGATGCGCGGCTGCGCCATCAGCATCACCAGCACCACCGAGGACAGGCCGGCGATGGCGCCGATCTCGACGAAGGTCTTCAGCCAGGCCAGGTGCGGGTAGTGCTCCAGCGCGGTGGCCACCGGCTTGGCGGTGCCCAGTTGGGTGTAGGGCAGCAGGCCGGTCAGCACCGCGCAGACGATGATGTAGATGATGGTGCAGATGGCCAGCGACACCAGGATGCCGATCGGCATATTCTTCTGCGGGTCCTTGGTCTCGCCGGCCGAGGTAGAGACCGCATCGAAGCCGATGTAGGAGAAGAACACGATCGATGCCGCGCGGAAGATGCCGCTCCAGCCGAACTCGCCGGGGCCGGTGTTTTCCGGGATGAACGGATGCCAGTTGTCCGGGTTGATGTAGAAGACGCCGACGCCGACGAACAGGCAGATCACCAGCACCTTGATCGCCACCACGATGGCGTTGACGAAGGCCGACTGGGTGACGCCGACGTAGCACAGCGCGCTGACCGCGGCCACGATCAGCACCGCCGGCAGGTTGACGATGTTGCCGGAGGCGACGAAGGCGTGGCCGGTCCAGGTCAGCGGCGCGCTGGCCAGTTCCGTGGGGAAGGGCAGGCCGAGGGTGCCGGTGACGAAGCTGATCAGGTAGGCCGACCAGCCGACCGCGACGCTGGAGCCGGCGAACAGATATTCCAGCACCAGGCACCAGCCGATGAACCAGGCCACGCCTTCGCCGAGCGTGGCGTAGGAATACGAATAGGCGCTGCCGGAGACCGGCAGCATCGCCGCGAACTCGGCGTAGCAGAGGCCGGCGAAGGCGCAGGCCAGGCCAGCGAACACGAACGACAGCATCACTGCCGGGCCGGCATGATTGGCCGCGGCCTGGCCGGTGAGCACGAAGATGCCGGCGCCGATCACCGCGCCGATGCCGAGCAGGATCAGGTGTCTGGCGGTGAGGGTGCGTTTGAGGGTGCCTTCGCCCTCCAGACTGCCTTCGAACGGTTCGCCGGCATCGACGTGACCGGCAGGTTCGATCGGCTTGACCCTCAGCAGAGACTTGAGCATTCGGTGCATCCCCAGGTGGCGGTACGGGGCAAGCGGCCCCGGCAATGGTGAAGCGCCGGGCCCTTGGTGGGCGACGCAAGCGTCGTACCATGCCAAAGCCGGCCGGCCGCCACAAGCCGCGCTGCACCGTGGACGGCGATAATGACGGCCCCCGAACGCGAGAACGCCGATGCCGGAGTCGTCCCTACGCCAGCAGTTGCAGGCCCATGCCCGGCAGTGCCCGGACCAGGCCGAGGTCGCCGCGCAGTTCCTGGCCTTGCTGGACGATGCCGCTGATCCGTTCGTGCGCGCACGCCTGGACGGCCATTTCACCGGCTCGGCCTGGCTGGTCAGCGCCGATGGCACGCGCACCCTGCTGACCCATCACCGCAAGCTGCAGCGCTGGCTGCAACTGGGCGGGCACGCCGACGGCGACCGCGATCTGGCGCGGGTGGCGTTGAAGGAGGCCGAGGAAGAATCCGGGCTGCCTGGCTTGGCACTGGAGGATGGCGCGATCTTCGACCTGGACCGGCACTGGATTCCCGCCCGCGGCGAGGTGCCGGGGCACTGGCATTACGACGCCCGCTACGTGGTCCGCGCCGGCGTCGAAGAAGCCTTTGCGGTCAGCGCCGAGTCGCTGGCCCTGGCCTGGCGCCCGATCGCCGAATTGCGGGACGACGCGGACCTGGATCCGTCGCTGCGGCGCATGGCGTACAAATGGCTGCAGCGGCAAGCCCCTCTCCCCCCAGGAGAGGGGTTGGGGTGAGGGTAGGGTTGCGCAGCGCACGCGGTGTTTCAGCTGCACGAGGCTGCGCCCGGACCCTCATCCGCCCCTTCGGGGCACCTTCTCCCGGCGGGAGAAGGAAGAGCCGGCTCCGATCGGATGGCTAAGCCCCTCTCCCCTCGGGAGAGGGGTTGGGGTGAGGGTCGGGGCGCGCAGCGCACCCACGAATCCCCAATCCCCAATCCCCGCTAGTAAAGAATCCGCGTCCGCAACGTCCCCGCCACCTGCGCCAGTTCGTCCTTCAGCACCGCGGCCAGTTCCTCGCTGGCGGCGACGTCGATCACCACGTAGCCGACCTTGGGGTCGGTGCGCAGGAACTGGCCGTCGATGTTGACGTTGTGGCGCGAGAACAGTTCGTTGATCTGCGATAGCACGCCCGGCACGTTGCGATGGATGTGCAGCAGGCGCAGGCTCTCGGCGTGCTCGGGCAGGGTCACCTCGGGGAAGTTCACCGCCGACAGGGTGCTGCCGTTGTCGCTGTAGCGCACCAGCTTGGCCGCCACTTCCACGCCGATGTTGTCCTGCGCCTCCAGCGTGCTGCCGCCGACGTGCGGGGTCAGGATCACGTTGTCGTGCGCGGCCAGCGGCGATTCGAACGCATCGCCATTGCCCTTGGGTTCGATCGGGAACACGTCCACCGCGGCGCCGCCGATGTGGCCGCTGCGCAGCGCCGCGTCCAGCGCGTCGATGTCGATGACCGTGCCGCGCGAGGCGTTGATCAGGTGTGCGCCCGGTTTCATCTGCGCCAGTTGCGTGGCGCCGATCATGTTGCGGGTCGCCGCGGTTTCCGGCACGTGCAGGGTGACCACGTCGGCGCGCGCCAGCAGGTCGTCCAGATCGGTGGCGGTGCGCGCGTTGCCCAGCGACAGCTTGGTCTCGATGTCGTGGAAGATCACCTGCATGCCCAGCGACTCGGCCAGCACGCCGACCTGGGTGCCGATGTGACCGTAGCCGACGATGCCCAGCACCTTGCCGCGGGTCTCGTGGCTGCCGGTGGCGGACTTCGACCAGCCGCCGCGGTGGCATTCGGCATTCTTCTGCGGAATGCCGCGCAACAGCAGGATGGCCTCGGCGATCACCAGTTCGGCGACGCTGCGGGTGTTGGAGTAGGGCGCATTGAACACCGGGATGCCAGCCAGTTCGGCGGCGTCCAGGTCGACCTGGTTGGTGCCGATGCAGAAGCAGCCGACCGCGATCAGGCGCTTGGCATGGGCCAGCACCTCGGCGCTGAGTTGGGTGCGCGAGCGGATGCCGACGATGTGCGCTTCGGCGATGCGCTGCTTGAGCTCGTCTTCCGGCAGCGACTTGGCATGCAGCTCGATCTGCGAGTAACCGGCCGCGCGGAACACGTCGACGGCGGTCTGGCTGACGCCTTCGAGCAGCAGCACGCGGATATCCTGCTTCGGAAACGAGGTCTTCTTGGGCGACATTGCAGTGAGGGAGCGATGGCCAACGGGCCGGTCACTATGCCAGATGGCTCCGTGCTTTGGTGCGCCGCAATAGGATGGCGGGGGACCGTGGATGCAACGCCGGTGGAAGGTTTCAGGTGTATCGATCGCCGCAGCCGCGGCGCGGGATTCGAGAGTCGGGACTGGGGATTCGCAAGAGCAGCAGTGTCCTCGTCCAACTGGACGACATCGCACAACGCTGGCACGCTTGAACGCTTATCTACGCTTCGACCTCTCCGCCCATGACCGACCCGCGCCTGGATGCCCTGGCCCTTGCCGTTCCCGGCCTGCGCCTGAAGACCGATCCCGCCGACCTGGAGCACTACGGTCGCGACTGGACCCGGCGCTGGGCCCCGGCGCCGCTGGCGATCGCGTTGCCGGCGACGGTGGAAGAGGTGCAGGCGGTGCTGCGCTGGGCCAACGACCATGCGGTGGCGGTGGTGCCGTCCGGCGGCCGCACCGGCCTGTCCGGCGGCGCGGTGGCCGCGCACGGCGAACTGGTGCTGAGCCTGGAGCGGATGAACAAGGCGCTGGCGTTCGATCCGGTCGACCGCAGCCTCACCGTGCAGGCCGGCATGCCGCTGGAGGCGGTGCACAACGCCGCGCGCGAGCATGGCCTGCTGTACCCGGTGGACTTCGCCGCGCGCGGGTCGTGCTCGATCGGCGGCAACATCGCCACCAACGCCGGCGGCATCCGCGTGATTCGCTACGGCAACACCCGCGAGTGGATCGCCGGGCTGAAGGTGGTCACCGGCAGCGGCGAGCTGCTCGAGCTCAACCGCGGGCTGATCAAGAACTCCAGCGGCTACGATTTCCGCCAGTTGCTGATCGGCTCCGAGGGCACGCTGGGCATCGTGGTCGAGGCCACCCTGCGGCTCACCGACCCGCCGCCGCCGAGCAACGTGATGCTGCTGGCGCTGCCCTCGTTCGAGGTGCTGATGCAGGTGTTCGCCGCGTTCCGCAGCCGGCTGCAGCTGGAAGCCTTCGAGTTCTTCACCGACCGCGCGCTGCAGCACGTGCTGGCGCATGGCGCGCAGGCGCCGTTCGACACGGTGTATCCGTACTACGTGGTCACCGAGTACGCCAGCGGCAACGAGGCGCAGGAGGCCGCGGCGCTGGCCGCGTTCGAGGCCTGCATGGAGCAGGGCTGGGTGCTGGACGGGGTGATCAGCCAGAGCGAGGCGCAGGCCGCGCAGCTGTGGCGCCTGCGCGAGGGCATCACCGAGGCGGTGGCGCGCTACACCCCGTACAAGAACGACGTGTCGGTGCGGATCTCGGCGATGCCGGCGTTCCTGGCGCGGACCCAGGCGCTGCTCGGCGAGGCCTACCCGCAGTTCGAGGTGGTGTGGTTCGGCCATATCGGCGACGGCAACCTGCATATCAACGTGCTCAAGCCCGATGCCACCGCGCCGGCAGACTTCATTGCCGCCTGCGAGCAGGTCACCAAGCTGCTGGCGCAGGTGCTGGCCGAGCACGGCGGCAGCATCTCCGCCGAGCACGGCATCGGCCTGGTCAAGAAGCCGTACCTGGACAGCACCCGCAGCGCCGAAGAGATCGCGCTGATGCGCGCGGTCAAGCGCGTGTTCGATCCGTCCGGGCTGCTCAATCCCGGGAAGCTGTTCGATCCTTGAGACCGGCCGCTCCACTGCCGCGCGACCCGTTCAGGCGCTGCGCGCGACGGACCGCTAGGCTATGCGGCGCGGCGCTGGCCGTCCCCCCTTTCATGATCCTGTTTGGAACGATTGCGATGACCCGAGTGACCGCGCGCTGCGCCCTGCTGTTCGCCCTGATCCTGCCCGCGTTCGCGCAGGCGTCCAGCTTTGCCGGCAGCTCCGCCGGTTCGGCCTCGGCCGGCTCGGCCGGCAGCTCGGCGTCCTCCGACAGCAGTTCCAACAACGACAAGGTGGTGCTGCAGGCGCGCGACGACGCGGCCGGCTTCGTCGCCAGCGCCGGGCGCATCCGCGGCGTGCAACTGGAAGCGGCGCTGCGCGTGCTGCGCGAGGCCAACCCGCAGGCGCAGCAGGCCAGCGACCTGGAACTGGCGCAGGCGATCCTGGCACTGTGATCCCGCGCCGGCCACGGCGCCCAGGCGCGCGGTGGCTGGCGTTGCTGGCCCTGTCCGGTGCGGTGCACGCAGCGGCCGCGCCACTGTCTGTCGACGAGACCGGGCTGAATCCCGCCGAACGTATGGCCAGCGAGGCCGTGCTGGCGGCCGCGCAAGCGCGGTTGCCCGCAGCCTGGGCCCCGGCGCTGCCCGCAGGGCTGCCGCTGCAGTGGCGCGACGATCTTCCCGCGCAGGTGCACGGCCGCGCGCAGGCCAAGCGCCTGCTGTTGAACAAGCGCCTGCTGCGCGACTGGATGGCGGCGACGGGGGGCGACACCGATCCGGCCGCCGACCCGGCGCGGCGGCCGGCACTGGCTGCCTTGCTGCACGAACTGGCGCATTTCTACGATCGTTCCGCGGCAGGAAGGTTGTCGTCCGATCCGCGGCTGCTGGATCTGGCTGGCTGGCAGGTCAGCCCGATGCGCCTGGGCCTGCGCCGCGGCCAGAACCGGTTCACCGAGCGCAGTCCGGACCGCTACGAATTGCAATCGCCGGCCGAGTTCGTGGCGGTGAATCTCGAGCATTTCCTGCTCGATCCGGACTACGCCTGCCGGCGGCCGGCGCTGGCCCGCTACTTCGCCGCGCGCCTGGCATGGACGCCGCCGTCGGCCGCGTGCGCGCCCGGCCAGGTCTTTGTGCAGGACCCGCTGGCCGACGCGGCCGCCTTGCTGCAGGTGGACCCGGCACGGGTCTACGCGGTGGACTATCTGCTGGCCGAGGGCAATGCGCAGCCGATGAGCCACTGGGGCCACAGCATGCTGCGCCTGGTGATCTGTGCACCCGGGCGGCCGCTGGGCCCGGCATGCCGGCTGGATCTGGCCGAGCACCGGGTGCTGTCGTTCCGCGCCTTCGTCGACGACGTGCAGATCTCCAACCTGCGCGGGCTGACCGGCTCGTACCCGTCGCGGCTGTTCGTGCTGCCGCTGCGGCAGGTGGTGGACGACTACACCCAGGTGCAGCTGCGCGGCCTGCAGTCGCTGCCGCTGCGGCTGTCGCGCGAGGAGATCGCGGCGCTGCTGGAGCGCGCCGCGCAACTGCACTGGAGCTACGACGGCCGCTACTACTTTCTCAGCAACAACTGCGCGGTGGAGACCTACGCCTTGCTGCACGACGGCGTGCCGCGGCTGGCAGCCGCGCATCTGTCCGGGATCAGCCCGACCGGATTGCGCCGGCGCCTGGTGCGTGCCGGCATCGCCGATGCGTCGGTGTTCGACGACGCCGACGCGGCGGTGCGCAATGGCTACTCCTTCCCGGCGGCGAGCGCGCATTTTGCGCAGATGTTCGCGGTGGCGCGCGGTTCCTTGGCGCTGCCGGCGCGCAATGCCGAGGCGTGGCTGGACCTGCCGGCCGCGCAGCGCGCGCCCTGGCTGCAGCGCGGCGACCTGCGCGCCAGCGCTGCCTTGCTGCTGCTGGAGAATGCCGCCCGTCGTCGCGCCGAACAGCGCGGTCGCGATGCGCTCAAGCGCCGCTATCTGGGCAAGCCGTTGACGTCCGCGGTTGACGGGGCGGGCGAGGGCAATGCGAGTGCCGACACCCGCGATGCCGCCAGTGCGGTACGTGCGGTGCTGGCCGAGCAAGGCGTGCTGAGCCAACCGGCGAGCCTGCTGCAGGGGCAGCCGGGCTATGGCCTGCCGCAGGCGCAGGAGCGCGCCTGGCTGCAAGTCCAGGGACAGGCACGGATCGCGGCGCTGCATGACGACGGCGCCGCGCTGCAGACGCGCCTGCGCCGGTTGCTGCCGGCGCCGCTGCAGGCGGACCTGGCGCAGATCGATGCCAACCTGGCGACGCTGGGCGAACGCCTGCGCACGCTCAATCGCGAGGGTGGTGGGCTGCAGTTGCGGTCGCCTTCGGTGTTGCAGGAGGGCGGTGCGACGCCGTAGTGCGGCGTGCGAGGTTGGTCAGGGAGGCCGAAGGGGCATCTCGCGTTTGGTTGAGGATGTCGTGGTCGCGGCTGAAGCCGCTCCTACGATGTGGCTGACGGTGCGTCCGCTTGCAGGCGCAGCCTTTCTTCATGAAAGGAGGCCGATAGGTCCAGTCGTCGGGACTGAAGTCCCTCCCACAGAAGCGTCGCACCTTCCGCCCATTTTTGTATGAGCGGCTTCAGCCGCGACGAGCGAAGCGGTGAGGCGATTCGTCCAGGATAGCTACCGGGACCGAAGGTATTCCCACAGGTGCCGCACAGCGTGGCCAACACCTGTAGGAGCGGCTTCAGCCGCGACGAGCGAAGGCGGGAACTGGCCGATATCGACTGCTCTCAGGGCTGAGGTCCGTTCCCGCAAGGACACGGCCTCGCCGCCCCGTAAGCCGCCATCAGGGCTGTTCGAGATCGGCATCCTCGCCGTAGCGGCGCAGCCAGGCGTCGCGCGGCGGATCCTGGCGGTACTGCGCGCGCAGTTTCGCCCAGGTCTGTGCATTGCCGTCGCAGTACCTGTCCATCGCCTTTTCCAGTTCGCGACGCCGCGCCGCATCGTAGGGCTCCTCGCCCGCGAAGTGGTTGCAGGTGTCCTGGCGCACGACGAAGGCGCGGATCGGCTCGGGCAGCGCGCAGAAACCGGCGTAGTGCTCGGGGTCGACCGCGTCCGGAATCGTGCACGCGGGCTTGGCAGCAGCTGTGGCGGCCGGCGTCACCGGCGCGGCGAGCGCCAGCGCCGGCAGCGCCAGCAGCAGGCCGAGGCAGGCGCGCCGTGACGCGCGCTCGGCGCTGCCTGCGCGGGAGGCGTGATTGGCACGGCGCCCGCGCATCGGGTCAGTCGGCGCGGCCGGCGAATTCGCCGGTGGTGGTGTTGACCAGCACGCGCTCGCCATTGCCGATGTACTCAGGCACCATGATCTCGATCCCGGTGTTGAGCTTGGCCGGCTTGGGCCGCTTGGTGGCGGTGCCGCCCTTGAGTTCCGGCGGGGTCTCGATCACTTCCAGGGTCACGCTCTGCGGCAGCTGGATCGCCACCGGCTGGTCGTCGATGACCTGCACGTAGATGCCGCTGAGGCCCTCGGTGATGTAGCCGGCATCGGTGCCGATCACATCGGCGTCCAGGGTGTACGGCGTGTAGTCCTCGTCGTCGAGGAATACGAAGGCCTCGCCATCCTTGTAGGAGAAGGTGGCCTGGCGACGCATCAGCTCGACCTCGCGCAGGTCGTCGTCGCCGTCGAAGCTGGCATCGAGCTTGTTGCCGCCCGGCACGCTATACATCACGAAGCGGAAGCGCAGGTTGCCGCCGCGGCCCTGCGGCGAGCTGCGCTCGATGTCGCGGATCTGGTACACGCCGTTGTTGTATTCGACGACGTTGCCTTTCTTGATTTCGTTGGCTTTCATGGGTTTGGAGCCGGGATTGGGGATTGGGGAGTCGGGATTGGAAAGCGCCGGGCAGGGACGAGGGACGGGGAGCGTTTACGAATCCCCAATGCCGAATCCCCAATCCCGGCTACTTCGGCGCCAACCGCACCGCGCCGTCCAGGCGGATGGTTTCGCCGTTGAGGTAGCGGTTGCGCAGCAGGAACATCACCGTGTCGGCGAATTCGTCCGGGCGGCCGAGACGCGAAGGATACGGGATCGACGCGGCCAGCGACTGCTGCACGGCCTCGGGCATGCCGTCGACCATCGGGGTCCAGAAGATGCCCGGGGCGATGGTGTTGACGCGGATGCCGAAGCGCGCCAGTTCGCGTGCCATCGGCAGGGTCATCGCCACCACGCCGCCCTTGGACGCGGCGTAGGCGGCCTGGCCGATCTGGCCTTCGTAGGCGGCGACGCTGGCGGTGTTGACGATGGCGCCGCGCTCGCCGTCCTCGCCCGGGGCGTTGTGCTGCATCAGGTCGGCGGCGGCCTTGGCGACGTTGAAGCTGCCGACCAGGTTGACCATCACCGTGCCCTGGAACGTGGCCAGCGGCATCGGCGCCTCCTTGCCGAGTACGCGGCCGGCGCCGAGGATGCCGGCGCAGTTGATCGCGGCATTGAGTCCGCCGAGGAAGTCGCGCGCCGCGCCGAGCTGCGCGGCCACCTGGGCCTCGTCGCTGACGTCGGTGCGCAAGTAGCAGGCCCGGTCCGCGCCCAGGGCGGCGACCGCGGCCGCGCCTTTGTCGTCGTTCAGATCGAACAGCGCCACCTTGCCGCCTTCGGCGACGATGCGTTGCGCCACCGCCAGGCCGAGGCCGGACACGCCGCCGGTGACCACCGCTTTGAGATCGGCAAGCTGCATGGATGTTCCCTCCCAGGAAAACGCCCAGTTTAGAGGGTGCTGCCCCATCGCGGCGAGATCGGCGACGGGCCGCGGCATGCAGGCCCGTCACAGGGCACGGACCTGCAGTGGCTCAGGCCTCGGCGGCCAGCGCCTGGCCGACCTTGCTGCCGGTGGGCCGGCCGAGTTTCTGCGCCAGCCAGCGTCCGGTCGCGGCCAGCGCCGGCAGGTCGATGCCGGTCTCTACGCCGTTGCCGTGCAGCAGGTAGACAACATCCTCGCTGGCCACATTGCCGCTGGCGCCCTTGGCGTACGGGCAGCCGCCGGCACCGGAGACGGCGGCATCGACCACGCGCACGCCTTCTTCCAGGCAAGCGGCGATGTTGGCCAGGGCCTGGCCGTAGGTGTCGTGGAAATGCACCGCCAGCGCCGCCATCGGTACCGCCGCGGCGACCGCACGCAGCATCGCCCGCGCCTTGCCCGGCGTGCCCACGCCGATGGTGTCGCCCAGCGAGATCTCGTAGCAGCCCATCGCATGCAGCCGCTGCGCCACGCGCACCACGTCTGTCAGCGGGACCTCGCCCTGGTAGGGGCAGCCGAGCACGGTGGAGACGTAGCCGCGCACCTTGACCCCGTCCGCGGCCGCGCGCTCCAGCACCGGAGCGAAACGCGCCAGCGATTCGTCGATGCCGGCATTGGTATTGGTGCGGTTGAAGGCCTCCGAGGCGGCGGTGAACACCGCCACCTCGCGTACGCCGACCGCGGCGGCGCGCTCGTAGCCCTGCAGGTTCGGCACCAGCACCGGATAGTCCACGCCCGGCACCTGCGCGATGCCGGCGTAGACCTCGGTCGCATCGGCCAGTTGCGGGACCCATTTGGGGCTGACGAAGCTGGTCGCCTCGATGCTGCGCAGGCCGGTACGCCCCAGCCGTGCGATCAGCTCGATCTTGTCTTCTGTTGCGACCCAGGCCTTCTCGTTCTGCAGGCCGTCGCGCGGGCCGACTTCGACGATGCGCACGCGGTCGCTCATCCGCGAAGTTCCTGTGCGGTTGTCCGCGCACTGCGCACGTGACGAGAAGCGATGATGGTCATGGGGATTCCTGATAGGGCAGATGGGGAAACGGCAGCAGGCACGGCCAGCGCCGTAGGCGCCAGCGTGACACCGTAGTGCGGATCAGGCCGACGCCGGGCGGTGGCAGACCGCTTCGATGTTGTGGCCGTCCGGATCCAGCAGGAACGCACCGTAGTAGTCGGGGTGATAGTGCGGTCGCAGGCCCGGTGCGCCGTGGTCGCGGCCGCCGGCGGTCAGGCCGGCGCGGTGGAACGCGTCCACCTGTGCGCGGCTGGCGGCGACGAAGGCCACGTGCACACCGTTGTCCCGGCGTCGCGGCCGCCGTCGGCGATCCAGAAGCTGGGCTTGCCGTCGCGGCCGAAACCGACGTGGCGCTGGCCGCCGCTTTCCTCGGCGCTCACCTGCATCACCACGTCCATGCCCAGCGCAGCCAGGGCGGCGCGGTAGAAAGCCAGGCTGCGGTCGAGGTCGCTGCAGCGCAGGCCGAGATGGTCGATCGGATTCATGGGCTGGCCCTCCAGGCCGGTTCGCGCTTCTCCAGGAACGCATTCAGCCCTTCCTGGCCCTCGGCCGAGACCCGCAATTGCGCGATCAGGGCCGCGTTGGCCTGGTCCAGCGCATCGCGCTCGCCGCCGGCGGCGACCCGCCGCACCAGGGCCTTGGCGCCGGCGGCGGCCAGCGGACCGGCCTGGCCGAGCAGGGCGACCTGGCGCTGCACCGCCGCGTCCAGCGCGTCCGGCGCCACCGCCTGGTGGACCAGGCCGATCTGCGCCGCGGTGGCGGCGTCGAAGGTCTCGGCGCTGGCGAACCAGCGCCGCGCCTGGCGCGCGCCGATCGCCGCGATCACGTACGGCGAGATCACCGCCGGCAGCAGGCCCAGCCTGCTTTCGCTGAGCGCGAAACGCGCATCGGTGGCGGCCACGGCGATGTCGCAGCAGGCGACCAGGCCCACCGCGCCGCCGAACGCGGCGCCCTGCACCCGCACCACGGTGGGCTTGGGCAGTTCGTCGAGCAGGCGCATCAGTCGCGCCAGGGCCAGCGCGTCGTCCAGGTTTTCCTGTTCGCCGGCGCCGGCCATCGAGCGCATCCACTGCAGGTCGGCGCCGGCCGAGAACGCCGCGCCGGCGCCGGCCAGGACCAGCACCTGCACCTGCGGGTCGGCGCCGATCTGCAGCAGCGCGTCGCTGAGCTGGGCGATCAGCGCGGCGTCGAAGGCGTTGCGGACCTCGGGTCGGTTCAACTGCAGGGTCAGGACCTTGCCGGATCGTTGCAACAACAGGGCATCGCTCATCGAACACTCTCGTACGCAGGGAAAACGGCAGCCATACGGCGATCATAGCCGGCCGTGCCGGCGCCGCCATGACGCGCCGCGGCGATGCTACAATTGATAACCATTCTTATCGACGGAACGTGCTGTGACGTTGTCCGACATGCCGTTGCGCAGCAGCGCCCTCGTTGAATCCGTGCACGACCGCCAGCCCAACGACGCCATCGCCCGGCGTCTGCGCGAGCTGGGTTTCGTCGCCGGCGAGCAGGTGCAGATGCTGGCCAGCGGGCCGATCGGCGGCGAGCCGTTGCTTGTGCAGGTGGGCTATACGCGCTTCGCGCTGCGCCGTAGCGAGGCGGCGCGGGTGCAGGTCAGCGCGCTGGACGAGGTGCGCCCGTGAGCGCGGTGGCCGCGCCGCTGCGCCTGGCCCTGGTCGGCAATCCGAACTGCGGCAAGACCGCGCTGTTCAACCAGTTGACCGGCAGCAAGCAGAAGGTCGCCAACTACGCCGGCGTTACCGTCGAGCGCAAGGAAGGCCGCTTCCGCGCGCCGTCCGGCCGCGAGTTCGCAGTGCTGGACCTGCCCGGGGCCTACAGCCTGCAGCCGGCCAGCCTGGACGAGGCGATCACCCGCGACCTGTGCCGCGGCTTCTACCCGGGCGAGCCGGCGCCGGACGTGCTGGTCTGCGTGGTCGACGCCACCAACCTGCGCCTGCACCTGCGCTTCGCGCTGGAACTGCGCGAGCTGGGCAAGCCGATGGTGGTGGCCTTGAACATGGTCGACGCGGCGCAGCGCCGCGGCATCCAGATCGACCGCCAGGCGCTGGAGCAGGCGCTGGGCGTGCCGGTGATCGAGACCGTGGCGGTGCGCCGCAACGGCGCGCGCGCCCTGGTCGAGCGGCTGGACACGCTGGCGCCGGCACTGCCGCCGGCGGTGGCGCCGAGCGAGGGGCAGGGCGACTACCACCAGCAGGTGCGCGCGATCCTGGCCTCGGCGGTGTCGATGCCGACCCGCACCTCGCGCATCGACGACGCGCTGGACCGCTGGCTGCTGCACCCGGTGGCCGGGCTGCTGACCCTTGCAGTGGTGATGTTCCTGATCTTCCAGGCGGTCTACGCCTGGGCCGCGCCGTTGATGGACCTGATCGAAGGCGGCACCAAGGGGCTGGGTGCCTGGGTCGGCGCGACGCTGCCGGAGGGTCCGCTCAACAGCCTGCTGGTGGACGGCATCATCGCCGGCCTCGGCGGCGTGGTGATCTTCCTGCCGCAGATCCTGATCCTGTTCGCCTTCATCCTGGCGCTGGAGGAATCGGGCTACCTGCCGCGCGCGGCGTTCCTGCTCGACCGCATGATGGCCGCGGCCGGCCTGTCCGGGCGCTCGTTCATCCCGCTGCTGTCCAGCTTCGCCTGCGCCGTGCCCGGGATCATGTCCACCCGCAGCATCCAGGACCCGCGCGACCGCCTGGCCACCATCCTGGTGGCGCCGCTGATGACCTGTTCGGCGCGCCTGCCGGTGTATGCCTTGTTGATCGGTGCGTTCATCCCGCAGAAGCAGGTGTGGGGCGTGTTCAACCAGCAGGGGTTGGTGCTGTTCGGCCTGTACTTCGCCGCCATCGCCAGCGCGCTGGCGGTGTCGTGGACGATGAAGAAGTGGCGCCGCGACAAGGGCGAGCACCCGCTGCTGCTGGAGCTGCCGTCCTACCGCGTGCCGCACCTGCGCGACCTGGCGCTGGGCCTGTGGGAGCGCGCGGCGATCTTCCTCAAGCGCGTCGGCGGCATCATCCTGGCGCTGACCATCCTGCTGTGGTTCCTGCTGTCGTTCCCGGCGCCGCCGGCCGACGCCACCCTGCCGGCCATCGACTATAGCTTCGCCGGTCGCATCGGCCACGCCATGACCACGGTGTTTTCGCCGCTGGGCTTCAACTGGCAGATCTGCATCGCGCTGATTCCCGGCCTGGCCGCGCGCGAGGTGGCGGTGTCGTCGCTGGCGACGGTGTACGCGCTGTCGGCGGCCGACGACGATGCCGCCGCGCAGGCGCTGTCGCCGCTGATTCATGACGGCTGGTCGCTGGCCACCGCGCTGTCGCTGCTGGTCTGGTACATCTACGCGCCGATGTGCATTTCCACCCTGGCCACGATCAAGCGCGAGACCAATTCCTGGAAGCAGATGAGCTTCGCCGCGTTCTACCTGTTCGCGCTGGCGTATCTGGCTTCGCTGGTCACCTACCAGGTCGCGGTGGCGCTGGGAGCCGGCTGAGATGAGTGCCTCGCTGCTGCTGCAGTACCTGGTGATCGCGCTGGCGGTGCTGGTCAGCGCCTGGGTGGTGCTGAAGAAGCAGTTCCCCGGCACCGCGCGCAAGCTGCGCGGCGCCATCGCCGTGCGCCTGCTCAAACCGAACCGTGCGGCGTGGCTGCAGGCCCTCGGTCGCAGCATCGCACCGGCGCCCACCGCGGGCGCAGGCGCTTGCGGCGGTTGCGACAGTTGCGGGCCGACGCCGCCGCGGCGGCACTGAGCCGCGCCACGCGTTGCCGGCCGGCGCCCGCTTGTGCGCCGCACATGCGCGCCGTGAAGGCGGCGACTATCCTATGCCGATGACAAGCCCATTCCAGTTCTCCCGCCGTGCGCAGGCGCTGACCAGTTCGGCGATCCGCGAAATCCTCAAGGTCACCGAACGTCCGGAAGTGATCTCCTTCGCCGGCGGCCTGCCGTCGCCGGATACCTTCCCGGTCGAGCGCATGCGCGAGGCCTGCGCCAAGGTACTGCGCGACGCGCCACAGGCGGCGCTGCAGTACGGCCCGACCGAAGGCTATCTGCTGCTGCGCGAATGGGTGGCGGCGCGGCTGAGCCGCGACGGTGCCCACATCCGGCCAAGCCAGGTGCTGATCACCACCGGTTCGCAGCAGGGCCTGGACCTGCTCGGCAAGGTGTTCATCGACGAAGGCAGCAAGGTGCTGGTGGAAACGCCCAGCTATCTCGGCGCGCTGCAGGCGTTCTCGCTGTTCCAGCCTGCGTTCGCGGCGATGCAATCGGACGACGATGGCGTGGTGGTGGACGCGCTGGACGATGCGCAGCTGGCCGGCGCGCGCTTCATGTACGTGCTGCCGAACTTCCAGAATCCGACCGGGCGGCGCCTGCCGCTGCACCGGCGCCAGGCACTGGTGGCGCGTGCGGCCGAGGCCGGCGTGCCGATCGTCGAGGACGATCCCTACGGCGAGCTGTGCTACAGCGGCGACACGCTGCCGAGCCTGCTGTCGATGAACCCGGACGGCGCCATCTACATGGGCTCGTTCTCCAAGGTGTTCGCGCCCGGCCTGCGCCTGGGCTACGTGGTCGCGCCTGAAGCGGTGCACGCCAAGCTGGTACAGGCCAAGCAGGCGGCGGACCTGCACACGCCCTCGTTCAGCCAGCGCATCGTCTACGAGGCGGTGCAGGACGGTTTCCTGGATGCGCACATCCCCGGCATCCGCGCGTTGTACGCCAGCCGCTGCGAGCAGATGCTCGCCGCCCTGGCCAGGTATTTCCCGGCACAGGTGCGCTGGAACCGCCCGGCCGGCGGCATGTTCATCTGGGTCGAACTGCCGGAGGGCATGGACGGCAGCGCGCTGCTGAGCAAGGCGATCGAGCGCAACGTGGCCTTCGTGCCGGGCGCGCCGTTCTTCGCGGTCGCGCCGCAGCGCAATACCCTGCGGCTGTCGTTCGTGACCGTGCCGGCCGAGCGCATCGAGACCGGCGTGCGCATCCTCGGCGCGCTGTTGCAGGACGAAGTCGCCGCGCATCGGCGCGCGACGGTCTGAGTCCGGGCGTGCCTCCGTCGATGACGTCGTCCGATTCCGCCGCCGCGGCGTGGACCATCGATGCGGTGCTGGTCGGCCGCGCGCAGGCGTTCACCCGCCCAGGCAGCCGCAGCGCCATCGACAAGCGGCCGCAGGCCGGGCGCCTGCGCATCGGCCTGGAGGGGCTGGAACTGGACGAGCAGGGCGACCGCCGCGTGCATGGCGGCCCCGACAAGGCCTTGCACCATTATCCGCGCGACCATTACCTGGCCTGGCGCGAGGAACTGGGTGCGCATGCCTTGCTGGACGCGCCGGGTGCGTTCGGCGAGAACCTCAGCAGCTGCGGCGTGACCGAGGCCGACCTGTGCCTCGGCGACCGGTTGCGTCTGGGGACGGCCGTGGTCGAGGTGTCGCAGTCGCGGCAGCCGTGCTGGAAGCTGTCCGACCGGTTCGGCGTGGCCCCGCTGGCGCGGCGCGTGCAGGACAGCGGCCGCACCGGCTGGTACTACCGCGTGCTGCAGCCCGGCGAGGTCGCCGCCGGCGATCGTTTGACCTTGCTGGAGCGCCCGTATCCGCAGTGGCCGCTGGCACGGTTGATCGGCCTGCTGTACCGGCGCGAGATCGATCCGGCGCAACTGCAGCAGGTGCTGGCGCTGCCGCTGGTGCCGAACTGGCGCACCTTGTTCGAGCGGCGCCTCGCACAGCATGCGGTGGAGGACTGGGACAAGCGCTTGTTGGGGCAGGCGGCCGAGTAGGGCTTGCTTGCTGCTGCGCGGGTGCGGTCCCGGCGTCGGGGCTGAAGCTGCTCCCACAGCTGGGCGATCGGCTGCGATTGCGTTGTGGTGCCAGGTGCCAAGCGCCTCGCGCGCCAGCTTTTCTGTCGCTTCAAAGGGCCGCCACACCGTTGTGAGAGCGTCTTCAGCCGCGACGAGTGAACTATCCCCACTTCCTAGGTAGCGTACTGGCTGCTCGTCGGGCGCTTGCGTCTCTGGTGCACGCACCCTCTGTCGCACCCGCCCGCAAACCGCTAGCCTTGTGCCGATGACGACTTCTCCGCTGCGTGTGTTGATCCATGGTGCGTCCGGCCGCATGGGCCAGGCGTTGTTGCGGCTGGCCGCGCAGGACCCGGCGCTGCAGGTGGTGGCCGCGGTGGTGCGGCGCGCGCCGGCGCAGCGGGTGATCGACGGCGTGCCGTACTTCGCCGCGGCCGAGTTGGGTGGGGTGCCGGCCTTCGACGTGGCGATCGATTTCAGCCTGCCTCAGGGGTTCGACCCGGTATTGGCCTTGTGCACGGCGCGCGGCGCGGCGCTGGTGTCCGGCACCACCGGCTTGGAGGAGGCGCAGCGGCAGGCACTGACCGCCGCCGCCGAACGCATTCCCTTGATCTGGGCATCGAACTTCAGCCTGGGCGTGGCGGTGTTGCACGATCTGGTCGAGCGTGCCGCCGCGGCGCTGCCGGGTTGGGACTGCGACATCGTCGAATCCCACCACGTGCACAAGCAGGACGCGCCCTCCGGCACCGCGCTGACCCTCGGCGACGCCGCGCAACAGGGAGGCGCCACCCCGCGCTACGCCAGCCTGCGCGCCGGCGATATCGTCGGCGAGCATCTGGTGCAGTTCGCCGGACTCGGCGAGCGGGTGGAACTGGTGCACCGCGCCAGCAACCGCGACATCTTCGCCCGCGGCGCGCTGCATGCCGCCGCGCGCCTGCCGGGGCGTGCACCCGGGGCCTACCGGCTGCGCGACCTGCTCGGCTGAACAGGCGCTTCACCCAAACGGCTGGCGCGGACCGCCCCGCGCCGGTACAATTCTCGCTCGCCTGTTACCCATCGCCACGGACCCGGAGAAGCGCCGAGTTCGCGGTTTCTTGCAGCCTGCAAGTTGGTGGGGCAGGGTTCCTCTCTCCCCAAGGCGAACCCCGTGACTCAACCCGCAATCCTTGTCCTTGAAGACGGCACCGTGTTCGAGGGCGAATCCGTAGGCGCTGCCGGCCTGTCCGTCGGCGAAGTGGTGTTCAACACCGCCATGACCGGCTACCAGGAGATCCTCACCGATCCCTCCTACGCCCGCCAACTGGTCACGCTGACGTATCCGCATATCGGCAACACCGGCTGCACCGACCAGGACGACGAGGCCGCCCAGGTCTGGTCGGCCGGCCTGATCGTGCGCGACGTGCCGCGCCGCCCCAGCAACTGGCGCAACCAGGTGGCGCTGCCGGACTGGCTGATCCAGCGCGGCGTGGTCGCCATTGCCGGCATCGACACCCGCAAGCTGACCCGCATCCTGCGCGAGAAGGGCTCGCAGAACGGCGCGTTGATGGCCGGCGAGGTCGACGTGGACACCGCGCTGGAAGCGGCGCGCAAGTTCCCCGGACTGAAGGGCATGGATCTGGCCAAGGTGGTCTCCACCGACAAGGCCTATCCCTGGCACGACGGCCAGCTCGACCTGGACAGCAACGCGTTCGTGCAGGCCGAACCCAAGTTCAAGGTCGTCGCCTACGACTACGGGGTCAAGCACAACATCCTGCGCATGCTCGCCGAGCGCGGCTGCGAAGTGACCGTGGTGCCGGCGCAGACGCCGGTCGCCGAGGTGCTGGCGATGAATCCGCACGGCGTGTTCCTGTCCAACGGTCCCGGTGACCCGGCGCCGTGCGACTACGCGATCGCCGCGATCAAGGAATTGCTGGCGCGCAAGATTCCGACCTTCGGTATCTGCCTGGGCCACCAACTGCTGGCACTGGCCGCCGGCGCGCAGACCCTGAAGATGGGGCACGGCCACCACGGCGCCAACCACCCGGTGCAGGACCTGGATAGCGGCCGGGTGATGATCACCTCGCAGAACCACGGCTTCGCGGTGGACGAGGCGACCTTGCCGGCCAATGTGCGCGTCACCCACCGCTCGCTGTTCGACGGCAGTAACCAGGGCATCGCGCTCACCGACGCGCCGGCCTTCAGCTTCCAGGGCCACCCGGAAGCCTCGCCGGGCCCGCGCGACGTGGCGCCGCTGTTCGATCGCTTCACCGCGCTGATGGCGGCCGCCGCCTGATGGCCGTAGCGCCGGCCATGCCGTTGCCGACCCGCCGCTGGCGGTGGCCGGCTACGGCGTTGCTGGTGCTGGCCGCGTATCCGGCCTTCGTGCTGGGCGCGGTGTACCCGCAGTGGCTCAGCGCCGGCCTGCCGGGCGGGCGCGATGGCCCTGCCGATGCGTACCGCCATAGCCTGGCCAGCGCCGTGGTCGCCTACACCCTGTCGCCGCGCTGCGTGGACTGGGTCACGGCGGTCATGGAGCGCGACGGCCACGGCAACCCCAGCCGGGCGATGGACGCCCACAACAACCGGATCGGCGCGCGCATCGGCGCCACCGCCAGCAGTTGGGCCGCGATGCAGCGCGAGGTTCGCGCCGCGGTCGACCATGGTGCGATCGATGCGCGTTCGTCCGATCAGATCACCTGGCGCGCCCCCGCGGCGTGGCAGGACCGCCTCTACTGAGAATCCCCATGCCCAAGCGCACCGACCTCCAAACCATCCTCATCATCGGCGCCGGCCCGATCGTCATCGGCCAGGCCTGCGAGTTCGACTACTCCGGCGCGCAGGCGTGCAAGGCGCTGCGCGACGAGGGCTACCGCGTGGTGCTGGTCAACAGCAACCCGGCCACGATCATGACCGACCCGAACATGGCCGACGCCGTGTACATCGAGCCGATCAACTGGCAGACGGTCGAGAAGATCATCGCCAAGGAAAAGCCCGATGCGCTGCTGCCGACCATGGGCGGGCAGACCGCGCTGAACTGCGCGCTGGATCTGGCCGACCACGGCGTGCTGGAGAAGTACGGTGTCGAACTGATCGGCGCCAAGCGCGAGGCCATCCGCATGGCCGAGGACCGCGAGCTGTTCCGCGTGGCGATGGGCGAGATCGGCCTGGAGTGCCCGAAGGCGGCGGTGGCCCACACCCTGGAAGAGGCGCTGGAGATCCAGACCACGGTCGGTTACCCGACCATCATCCGCCCCAGCTTCACCCTCGGCGGCAGCGGCGGCGGCATCGCCTACAACCGCGAAGAGCTGATCGAGATCGTCGGCCGCGGTCTGGAACTGTCGCCGACCAGCGAAGTGCTGGTCGAGGAGTCGGTGCTGGGCTGGAAGGAGTTCGAGATGGAAGTGGTCCGCGACACCGCGGACAACTGCATCATCGTCTGCTCGATCGAGAACCTGGATCCGATGGGCGTGCACACCGGCGACTCGATCACCGTGGCGCCGGCGCAAACCCTCACCGACAAGGAATACCAGCGCCTGCGCGACGCCTCGATCGCCGTGCTGCGCAAGATCGGCGTGGACACCGGCGGCTCCAACGTGCAGTTCGGCATCAATGCGCAGACCGGCCGCGTGGTGGTGATCGAGATGAACCCGCGCGTGTCGCGCTCCTCGGCGCTGGCCTCCAAGGCCACCGGCTTCCCGATCGCCAAGGTCGCGGCCAAGCTGGCGGTCGGCTACACCCTGGACGAACTGAAGAACGAAATCACCGGCGGCCTGACCCCGGCCTCGTTCGAGCCGTCGATCGACTACGTGGTCACCAAGATCCCGCGTTTCGCCTTCGAGAAGTTCCCGCAGGCCGACGCGCGCCTGACCACGCAGATGAAGTCGGTGGGCGAGGTGATGGCGATGGGCCGCACCTTCTCCGAATCGCTGCAGAAGGCGCTGCGCGGGCTGGAGACCGGCAAGATCGGGCTCGATCCGACCGGCCTGAACCTGACCAGCGAAGACGACCTGGCCGCGCTCAAGCGCGAACTGAAGGCGCCGGGTCCGGAGCGGCTGTTCTACGTCGCCGACGCCTTCCGCGCCGGCATGAGCGTGGAGCAGGTGCACGCGCTGTCGTTCATCGACCCCTGGTTCCTGGACCAGATCGAAGACCTGATGGCGCAGGAAGTGCAGGTGGCCGCCGACGGCCTCGCCGCGCTGGACGCGGCACGCCTGCGCACGCTCAAGCGCGCCGGCTTCTCCGATGCGCGCCTGGCCGAGCTGTGCGGCACCAACGAGGCCGCGGTGCGCGCGTTGCGCCGCGCACACAAGGTGCGGCCGGTGTACAAGCGGGTGGACTCGTGCGCGGCGGAATTCGCCACCGACACCGCCTACCTGTATTCGACCTACGAGGACGAGTGCGAGGCCAAGCCCAGCAACCGCGACAAGATCATGATTCTTGGCGGCGGTCCCAACCGCATCGGCCAGGGCATCGAGTTCGACTATTGTTGCGTGCACGCGGCACTGGCGCTGCGCGAGGACGGTTACGAGACCATCATGGTCAACTGCAATCCGGAGACCGTGTCCACCGACTACGACACCTCCGATCGCCTGTACTTCGAACCGCTGACCCTGGAAGACGTGCTGGAGATCGTCGAGCTGGAGCAGCCCAAGGGCGTGATCGTGCAGTACGGCGGGCAGACCCCGCTGAAGCTGGCGCGTGCGCTGGAAGCCAACGGCGTGCCGGTGATCGGCACTTCGCCGGACTCGATCGACCTGGCCGAGGACCGCGAGCGCTTCCAGCAGCTGGTCGACAAGCTGGGCCTGAAGCAGCCGCCGAACCGCATCGCCCGCAACGCCGAGGAAGCATTGGTGCTGGCGCGCGAGATCGGCTACCCGCTGGTGGTGCGCCCGAGCTACGTGCTCGGCGGCCGCGCCATGGAAATCGTCTACGGCGAATCCGACTTGGCGCGCTACGTGCGCGACGCGGTCAAGGTCTCCAACGATTCGCCGGTGCTGCTGGACCGCTTCCTCGACAACGCGGTGGAAGTGGACGTGGACATCATCGCCGACCAGGACGGCCAGGTGCTGATCGGCGGCGTGATGGAGCACATCGAGGAAGCCGGCGTGCATTCGGGCGATTCGTCCTGCTCGCTGCCGCCGTACTCGCTGTCGCCGGGGACCCAGGCCGAGTTGCGTCGCCAGGTGGTCGAACTGGCCAAGGCGCTGAACGTGGTCGGGCTGATGAACACGCAGTTCGCGGTGCAGGTGAACGACGCCGGCGACGACATCGTGTATCTGCTGGAAGTGAACCCACGCGCCTCGCGCACCGTGCCGTTCGTGTCCAAGGCCATCGGCGTGCCGCTGGCCAAGATCGCCGCGCGCTGCATGGCCGGCAAGACCCTGGCCGAGCAGGGCGCGCTGAAGGAGATCGTGCCCGACTACTACTCGGTGAAGGAGGCGATCTTCCCGTTCGCCAAGTTCCAGGGCGTCGATCCGATCCTCGGCCCGGAGATGCGGTCCACCGGTGAGGTGATGGGCGTGGGCCGCAGCTTCGGCGCGGCGTTCGCGCGCGCGCAGGAAGCCGGCGGCATCAAGGCGCCGCCGCTGGGCAAGGCCTTCGTGTCGGTGCGCGATCCGGACAAGCAGCGCGTGCTGCCGGTGGCGCAGGCGCTGGTCGAGCGCGGCTACACCCTGGTCGCCACCCGCGGCACCTGCGCCTGGCTGCAGCAGCACGGCCTGCAGTGCGAACAGGTGAACAAGGTGGCCGAAGGCCGTCCGCACATCGTCGATCTGATCAAGAACGGCGAAATCGTGTATATCGTCAACACCACCGAGGGCCGGGCGGCGATCTCCGACTCGTTCTCGATCCGTCGCGAAGCCCTGCAGCATCGCGTCACCTATTCGACCACGGTCGCCGGCGCGCGTGCGCTGGTGCATTCACTGGAATTCCGCGGCACCGGTCCGGTCTGGGCGCTGCAGGAACTGCACAAGGAGCTGGAAGCGTGAGAGCCCCGATCACCATGCAAGGCGCGCAGCGGTTGCGCGAGGAACTGGATCACCTGAAGTCGGTCAAGCGTCCCGAGGTCATTACTGCCATCGCCGAGGCGCGTGCGCACGGCGATCTCAAGGAGAACGCCGAGTACCATGCCGCGCGCGAGCAGCAGGGTTTCATCGAAGGCCGCATCAAGCAGTTGGAGAGCGAGCTGTCGCACGCCGAGGTCATCGACGTCAGCAAGCTGGCGGTCGGCAGCAAGGTGGTGTTCGGCGCCACCGTGACGCTGGCCGACGTCGAGACCGACGAAGAGAAGCGCTACCAGTTGGTCGGTGACCTGGAAGCGGACATCAAGCTCGGCCTGATCGCGATCTCCTCGCCGCTGGCGCGTGCGCTGATCGGCAAGATGGAAGGCGACAGCGTCAGCATCGATGCCCCGGCCGGACGCCGCGAGTACGAGATCGTCAGCGTCGCCTACGTCGGCTGATCCGATGGCGGTCGCCACCTTGCTGTTGCCGGAGCGGGTCCGCCTGGCCGGCGCCGTGCTGGCCGGCGAGGTGGCGCGTGCGTTCGGCCGTGCCGACCGCACGCAGGCCACGCCGGGCGGCGAGGCGCAGTTGCGCCGCCATTTCGTGCTGGCGGAAGCATCGTTGCCGGCCGCGGCGCTGACGCGGCAGCTTGACGCTGGCGATGCCGGCGATGGCCTGTGGCTGCGCGCCGATCCCGCGTACGTGGTGCCGGACATGCAGGGCGCGCGGCTGATGGCGCATGGCGACATGCTGCCGCTCGATGCGGTGGACCTGGACGCGCTGCTGCCGGCGGTGCAGGGTCTGTTCGCCGAGAGCGGGCTGACCCTGGACGCGCCCGATCCCACCCGCTGGTATCTGCGCCTGCCGGCCGACAGCGTGCTGCCGGTCTTCGCGGCGCCGGCGCAGGTGCTCGGGGCGGACCTGTTCGATTATCTGCCGCAGGGCGAGGACGCGCGCCGCTGGCGTGCGCTGCTGACCGAGGCGCAGATCGTGCTGCATCAGCATCCGTGGAACCGCGAGCGCGTCGCCCGCGGCCAACCGGCGATCAATTCACTGTGGTTCTGGGGCGGCGGCCGCCTGCCGGCCTCGGTCGGCACCGCGCATGCGCAGGTGCGCAGTCGCGATCCGCTGTTGCGTGCCTTGGCCCAGGCCGCCGGCGTCGCCGATGCGCAGGCGCCGCGGGTCGATGCACTGGTCGACCTGCGCCAGCTGCGCGCGCCCGAACAGTTCGTCGGCGAGGTGGTGCAGCCGCTGCTGCAGGCGCTGCGCGATGGCGAGCTGCAGGAGCTGCAGCTGGATTTCGAGGACGGCACCTGTTTCCGCATCGCCCCCGCGCAACGCTGGCGCCTGTGGCGGCGGCCGTTGTCGCGCCTGGACGCATGAGTTCGATCGCGCGCATCGTGCGGCGGCCCGCGGCGGCCGCGGCTGGCCCGTGGCACGAGGCCACATTGCCGCTGCTGCGGCGCATCTACGCCGCGCGCGGCGCGCACCACGGCGGACTGGCCCAGCCCAAGCTGGCGCAGCTGCTGCCGCCGGATGCGCTGAGCGGCATCGACGCCGCAGTGGCATTGCTGGCCGAGGCGATCGCCGCGGGCAAGCGCATTCTGGTGGTCGGCGATTTCGATTGCGACGGCGCCACCGCCTGCGCGGTGGCGGTGCGCGGGCTGCGCCTGCTCGGCGCCGCGCAGGTGCTGCACGCGGTGCCCAACCGCATGGTCCATGGTTACGGCCTGTCGCCGGCGCTGGTCGCGGAACTGGCGCCGTTGCAGCCGGACCTGCTGGTCACCGTGGACCACGGCATCGCCTGCCATGCCGGCGTCGCCGCGGCCAAGGCGCTGGGCTGGCAGGTACTGGTCACCGACCACCATCTGCCGGGTCCGGCGCTGCCGCCGGCCGATGCCATCGTCGATCCGAACCTGGCCGGCGACGCGTTCCCGAGCAAGATGCTGGCCGGCGTCGGCGTGATCTTCTATGTGCTGCTGGCATTGCGCCGGCACCTGCGCGCGCACGGCGCGTTCGCCGCGGCGCCGCCGGATCTGGGTGTGCTGCTGGATCTGGTCGCCGTCGGCACCGTCGCCGACCTGGTGCCGCTGGACCCGAACAACCGTGCACTGGTCTCGGCCGGCCTGCGCCGGCTGCAGCGTGGCGAGGGCTGCCTCGGCCTGCGCGCCTTGATCGAAGCCAGCGGTCGCGACCCGGCGCGGCTCAGCGCCAGCGACATCGGCTTCGCCCTGGCCCCTCGGCTCAACGCCGCCGGCCGGCTCGAGGACATGGCCCTGGGCATCGAGCTGCTGTTGTGCGAGGACCCGCAGCAGGCGCGTGCGATCGCCGCGACGCTGGAAGAGATCAACGCCGAACGCCGCGCCGTGCAGCAGCAGATGACCGACGAGGCCGAGGCGGTGGTGGCGCAGGCGCTGCTGGCCGCGCCCGAGCAGCCGCCGGTGGCGGTGTGCCTGTTCGATGCGCAGTGGCATCCCGGCGTGATCGGCCTGGTCGCCTCGAAGATGAAGGACCGCCTGCACCGGCCGGTGATTGCCTTCGCCCCGGCCGAGCCGGGCAGCACGCAGTTGCGCGGCTCGGCGCGTTCGATTCCCGGTTTCCATATCCGCGACGCGATGGCGGCGGTGGAGGCGCAGCGGCCGGGCCTGATGGAGAAGTTCGGCGGCCACGCGATGGCCGCGGGCCTGAGCCTGCCCCAGGACGCGCTGGCCGAGTTCGAACAGGTGTTCCGCGCGCATGCGCTGGCCAGCCTGGACGCGGAACTGCTGCAGGCCGAACTGCTCAGCGATGGTCCGCTGGACCCGCACGAACTCGACCATCACCATGCCGAGGCGTTGCGCCAGGGCGGGCCGTGGGGGCAGGGCTTCCCCGAACCGCTGTTCGACGGCGAATTCGAGGTGCTGCAATGGCGCGTGCTGAAGGAGCGCCACCTCAAGCTGAGCCTGCGCTGCCCCGGCCGTGCCGAGCCCCTGAACGCGATCCATTTCAACGGCTGGCACGGCCGCGAACCTGGCCGCCGCGTCCACATCGCCTATCGCCTGGTGGCCGACGATTATCGCGGCGGCAATGCGGTGCAACTGGTGGTGGAGCACTGTCTGCCATTGGGTAGTTGAATATCTGGCGGTCTGCAGATGCAGATCGCGTCGCATGTGCCGACCCTCACCCCAACCCCTCTCCCGGCGGGAGAGGGGCTTTGCTGTTCCCTTCTCCCACCGGGAGAAGGTGCCCCGAAGGGGCCGGATGAGGGTAGGGCGCAGCCTCGCTTAGTCCGTCGCACCGCGCCTGCATCGCACCCTCACCCCAACCCCTCTCCCGGTGGGAGAGGGGCTTTTGCTGTTCCCTTCTCCCACCGGGAGAAGGTGGCACGCAGGGGCCGGATGAGGGTAGGGCGCAGCCTCGCTTAGTCCGTCGCACCGCGCCTGCATCGCACCCTCACCCCAACCCCTCTTCCGGTGGGAGAGGGGCTGCTCGCTCGCGAGTTCGCGGTGCGCCGGTCTAGTCCTGGCGCGCCGGCGCGGCAATGCCGGCGCGCTACACTTTGGCGATGTCCGATCCGTCCGGCGCCAGCGCCTACTCCCGTTTCCAGCCCTGGCGCCGCAGCTTCGAGATCGGCTTCTGGGTCGCGTTCACCCTGATCAACGCCACCGCCAACAGCGTCACGGTGCTGATCGACATCCGCAACACCGGGCTGCACTTCGCCGCGTGGGAGCCGGTGGTCTGGGAGTGGTCCAGCAACCTGATGTTCCTGCTGATCGTGCCGCTGGTGGTGGTGCTGACCCGACGCTACCCGCTGCACTGGGACACGTGGCGACGCCGGTTGCCGGGTTATCTGCTGGGCAGCGTGGCGCTGTCGGTGTTGCACGTGGTGGGGATGGTCGCCCTGCGCAGCCTGGTCTACCGCCTGCAGGGCCAGCACTACGATTTCGGCCCATGGCCGCAGGGGCTGGTCTACGAATACCTCAAGGACGTGCGCAGCCTGGCCTCGATTGCGCTGTGCGTGGAGATGTACCGGTTCCTGCTGCGGCGCTGGCAGGGCGAGGCGGCGCTGCTCGGCGCGCCCGACGCCGGCCCGCCGATGGGCTCGCTGGAGCGGCCGGAGCGCTTCCTGGTGCGCAAGCTGGGCCGCGACTTCCTGGTCGCCGCGGCCGACATCGAATGGCTGCAGGCCTCGGGTAACTACGTCAACCTGCGCGTGCGCGGCCACGACTATCCGCTGCGCAGCACCATGGCCGCGATCGAGGCAAGGCTGGACCCGGCGCGATTCGTGCGCATCCACCGCAGCTACATCGTCAACCTGGCCAGCGTGGTCTCGATCGAGCCGCTGGAGGCGGGCGAGGCGCGGGTGCATCTGCGCGACGGCAGCCAGGTGCCGTGCAGCCGCCGCTACCGCGCCGCGCTGCGCGTGGCGGCCGGCGAGGGCGAGGCCGCCACCGTCGAGTAGGCCGGCGGCGCTGTGGCGCAGCGGCCGGAATTGCTAGAATCGCGCTCTTGTCTGCCGGAAAAAGCCGCAATGATCGAACTCAATCCGATTCGCCACCGCATCGCCGATCTGTCCGATCGGGTGCTGTCGCTACGGGGGTTTCTTTGACTACGACGCCAAGAAGGAGCGTCTAGAGGAAGTCACCCGCGAGCTGGAAAGCCCCGATGTCTGGAACGACCCCGAGCGTGCCCAGGGCCTGGGCCGCGAACGCGCCGGCCTGGAGAAGACCGTCGGCGGGATCGCCAGCGTGCTCGATGGGCTGAACGAATCGCTGGAATTCCTGGAACTGGCCGAGAGCGAGAACGACGAAGCCACCGCGCAGGCGGTGCTGGCCGACGTCGACCGCTTCCAGGCGCAGGTGGAGAAGCTGGAATTCCAGCGCATGTTCTCCGGGCAGATGGACGCCAGCAACGCCTTCGTCGACATCCAGGCCGGGGCCGGCGGCACCGAGGCCCAGGACTGGGCCGAGATCCTGCTGCGCATGTACCTGCGCTGGTGCGAATCGCGCGGCTGGAAGACCGAGCTGATGGAAGTCTCCGGCGGCGAAGTGGCCGGGATCAAGTCGGCCACGCTGCGCGTGGAAGGCGACTTCGCCTACGGCTGGCTGAAGACCGAGACCGGCGTGCACCGGCTGGTGCGCAAGTCGCCGTTCGATTCGGACAACCGCCGCCATACCAGCTTCACCTCGGTGTTCGTGTCGCCGGAAGTGGACGACAACATCGACATCGACATCAATCCGGCCGACCTCAAGACCGACGTGTACCGGTCCTCCGGCGCCGGCGGCCAGCACGTCAACAAGACCGAGTCGGCGGTGCGCATCACCCACGTGCCCACCGGCATCGTGGTGGCCTGCCAGACCGGGCGCAGCCAGCACCAGAACCGCGACAATGCGATGAAGATGCTGGCCGCCAAGCTGTACGAGCTGGAGATCCAGAAGCGCAACGCCGAACGCGATGCGGTGGAGGCGACCAAGTCCGACATCGGCTGGGGCAGCCAGATCCGCAACTACGTGCTCGACCAGAGCCGGATCAAGGACCTGCGCACCGGCGTGGAGCGCTCGGACACCCAGAAGGTGCTCGACGGCGACCTGGACGAGTTCGTCGAGGCCAGCCTCAAGTCCGGTCTGGAAGTCGGCTCCAAACGCAGCGACGCCTGAACCGGCGGCCTCCGTCCTGGCGACGGAGGCCGTGCGGCGGCACACGGCCCGCCGGCTGGTGCATTCTTTCCCTTCCTCACGCATCCCCCATCCCATGACCGAGCAGACCCCCGCGCCGTCCCTTGCTGTCGACGAGAACAGCCTCATCGCCGAACGGCGCGCCAAACTCGCCGCGCTGCGCGCGCAGGGCGTGGCCTATCCGAACGATTTCCGCCGCAGCGACTTCGCCGGCGATCTGCAGGCCGAGTTCGCCGACACCGAGCGCTGGACCGCCGAGGCGCTGGAGGCCCAGGGCCGCAGCCTGCGCCTGGCCGGGCGCCTGCTGGCCAAGCGGGTGATGGGCAAGGCCAGCTTCGTGCAACTGCAGGACGAGTCCGGGCGCATCCAGCTGTTCCTGCAGGCCAACGCCCTGGGCGAGGCCTACGACGCCTTCAAGGGCTGGGACATCGGCGACATCATCGGTGTGGAGGGCGGCCTGACCCGCACCAAGACCGGCGAGCTGTCGATCAAGGCCACCGGCCTGCGGTTGCTGACCAAGGCGCTGCGGCCGCTGCCGGACAAGTGGCACGGCCTGTCGGACGTGGAGCAGCGCTATCGCCAGCGCTACGTCGACCTGATCGTGTCGCCGGAGGCGCGCGAGGTGTTCGTCAAGCGCTCCAAGATCATCCGCGCCATGCGCGCCTGGCTGGACGCGCGCCGCTTCCTGGAAGTGGAGACGCCGATGATGCACTACATCCCCGGCGGCGCCACGGCCAAGCCGTTCACCACCCACCACAATGCGCTGGACCTGGATCTGTACCTGCGGGTGGCCCCGGAGCTGTACCTGAAGCGTCTGGTGGTCGGCGGGCTGGAACGGGTCTACGAAATCAACCGCAATTTCCGCAACGAAGGCGTCAGCACCCGGCACAATCCGGAATTCACCATGATGGAGCTGTACGAGGCTTACGCCACGTACCACGAGGTGATGGACCTGACCGAGAACGTCATTCGCGATGTCGCCCGCGAGGTGTTGGGCACTACCCAGGTGCACTGGGACGGGGCCGACATCGACCTGGCGCCGGCGTTCCGCCGCTGGCGCATGGACGAGGCGGTGCGCCACCACAACCCGGAGATCAGCGCCGCCGACTGCACCGACCGTGACGCGCTGCTGCGCCATTGCGAGCGGCTGAAGATCCGCACCAAGCCGTCCTACGGCTGGGGCAAGCTGCTGCTGGAGATCTTCGAGGCCACGGTCGAGCACACCCTGATCCAGCCGACCTTCATTACCGACCACCCGGTCGAGGTGTCGCCGCTGGCGCGCTCCAGCGATACCGAGCCGGGCTATACCGACCGCTTCGAGCTGTTCATCAACGGCAAGGAAATCGCCAACGGCTTCTCCGAGCTCAACGACCCGGAAGACCAGGCGGCGCGGTTCCAGGCCCAGGTGGCGGCCAAGGACGGCGGAGACGACGAGGCGATGCATTTCGACGCCGACTACATCCGCGCACTGGAAGTCGGGCTGCCGCCGACCGGCGGCCTGGGCATCGGCATCGACCGGCTGGTAATGTTGCTCACCGGCAGCAGCTCGATCCGTGACGTGCTGCTGTTTCCGTATATGCGTCCGGAGGCTTAACCTAGCCCCGCTGGCGCGGTTCTTGCACCAGGCGTTGCACGCAAAAGGAAGTGAGGTGGACGGGTCGGCGTGATGCGCGCCGGCGCGTTCCCGTTGTCGTCTCAGCAGCCCGCGCAGATGCGACGGGCGGAGGATTGCAGATGCATGATGCCAGCATGAGCCTCTCCGGCGCGTCCTCGAACGGGGACCGTCTCCACTGGGCCGACGGAAGCGACAATCGTTTGAACATCGTCATCGTCGACGATCAGACCTCCGCGCGCACGATGCTGCGGCATGTCATCGAGGACATCGCCCCGGAACTGACCGTGCGCGATTTCGGCGATTCGCAGGCCGCGCTGGCCTGGTGCGAGGCCGGCAAGGTCGATCTGTTGCTGCTCGACTACCGCATGCCGGGCATGGACGGGCTGGAGTTCGCGCGGCGCCTGCGCCGGCTGCCCAAGCACCGCGACATCCCGATCATCCTGATCACCGTGGTCGGCGACGAGCCGATCCGCCAGGCCGCCCTGGAGGCGGGGGTGATCGACTTCCTGGTCAAGCCGATCCGCCCGCGCGAACTGCGTGCGCGCTGCCATAACCTGCTGCAGTTGCGGCTGCAGAGCGAGAACATCAAGCAGCGCGCGATGTCGCTGGAGCAGCGCCTGCTGGCCAGCATGCGCGAGGTCGAGGAACGCGAACGCGAGACCCTGTCGCGGCTGGCGCGGGCCATCGAGTACCGCGACGTCGGCACCAGCGCCTACCTGGAGCGCATGGCCCACGTGGCCGGGCTGATCGCCGAGCAACTGGGCCTGTCCGAGGACGAGGTGCGGGTCATCGAGATGGCGGCGAGCCTGCACGACATGGGCAAGATCGCCATTCCCGATGCGGTGCTGCTCAAGCCGGGCAAGCTCAACGAGGACGAGATGGCGGTGATGCGCATGCACCCGCGCATCGGCTACGAACTGCTCAGCGGCAGCCAGAACCGCTTCATCCAGGTCGGCGCGCTGATCGCCCTGCGCCACCATGAGCGCTACGACGGTAGCGGCTACCCGGACGGCCTGGTCGGCGAGGCGATTCCGCTGGAAGCGCGGATCGTGGCGGTCGCCGACGTGTTCGACGCGCTGATCTCGCCGCGCCCCTACAAGGATGCCTGGACCATGGATGCGACGCTGGCCTACCTCTACGCCCAGCGCGGCCGTCTGTTCGACCCGCGCTGCGTGGACGCGCTGTTCCGCGGCCGCGAGCAACTGCAGGTGATCTGCGAGAAATTCTCCACCGCCTCGGCGCGACCAGGGGTCTGACATGATCTCGGCGATCAGGTGGGTGCGGCAACGGTTCGCGGAGCGCAAGGATACCGAGCACGCGCAGGCCCTGGTGCGGATCGCCCTGATCTCTATCATCCTGAGCTATGTGCTGTTGCCGGGTCCGCGCGCCACCTTGCCCATGCGCGAGTACCTGAACGTGGTCGCCGTGGTGTCGTCCGGTCTGGTGCTGTCGCTGGGTGTGCTGGCCTGGTTGCTGTGGCGGCCTGAACGTTGCGATACGCGACGGATCATCGGCATGATCGCCGACTACGGCCTGATCGCTGCGGCGATGATCGGCATGGGCGAGCCGCTGGCCTGGATGTACGTCGTGGTCCTGTGGGTGACGGTTGGCAACGGTTTGCGCTACGGCAACCGGTATCTTTATCTGGCGGTGGCCATGGGGGTGGCCAGCTTCGGCACCACCGTGCTGGTAACGTCTTACTGGCGCAACAATCTTGGGCTGGGCGTTGGTCTGGTCATCGGCCTGTTGGCGGTGCCGGTTTATCTGTCAGGGCTGTTGCGGCAATTGACTCAGGCGACGAAGGAGGCGCAGCGCGCCAACGAGGCAAAGAGCCGCTTTCTGGCCAACATGAGCCACGAATTCCGTACCCCACTCAACGGCCTGTCCGGCATGACAGAGGTGTTGTCGACGACCAGACTCGATGCCGAGCAGCGCGAGTGCGTCAGCACCATCCAGGCGTCTGCCAAGAGCCTGCTCTCGCTGGTCGAGGAAGTGCTCGACATCTCGGCGATCGAGGCCGGAAAGATCCGCATCGACAACAGTGCCTTCTCTCTGCGCGAAACCGTGGAGCAGATCGGTTTGATCCTGCAGCCGCAGGCGCGGGCCAAGGCGATCGGCTATTTCGTCGACATCGCCGCTGAAGTGCCGAATCATCTCCTCGGCGATGCAGGCCACCTGCGCCAAGTGCTGCTGAATTTGGCCGGGAACGCGATCAAGTTCACCGACTTCGGTCGAGTCGACGTGCGGGTCAAGCTGCTGCGCACCGACATGGATCGGACATGGCTGAGTTTCGATATCGTCGACACGGGCATCGGTGTGCCGGAGTCGATGCGATCGCGGCTGTTCGATGCCTTCGAGCAGGCGGATGTGGGATTGGCCCGCCGTTACGAAGGAACCGGACTGGGCACCACGATCGCCAAAGGCTTGGTGGAGTCGATGGGCGGCAGTATCGGCTATCAGGAGAACCTGCCGCGCGGAAGCCGGTTCTGGTTCGATCTGCCGTTCGAGATTCCTGTAAGCACTGTCGAGGAAGAGCCGCAGGCGGAGGCGGCTTCCGCCGAACGCCCCGAGGAGAACGGCCAGCCTGGGAACGTCATTGCCTTTTCGGATCCCTTCCTGCGCCACCGTGCGCGCATCCGCAGCATGCGCATTCTGGTGGCCGATGACCACGCGGCCAATCGCATGGTGCTACAGCGCCTGCTGCAGAAGGCGGGTCACCGTCCGATCTGCGTCGAGGGGGCCGAATCGGTGCTGGACGCCTTGGCGGAGAGCGAGTTCGATGGGGTCATTGTCGATTTGCACATGCCCGGCATGAGCGGGTTGGACATGCTGAAGCAGCTGCGGATCATGCAGGCTGGCGGCCCGCGCACGCCCGTGGTGGTGCTCAGCGCGGACGTCACACCCGACGCGATCCAGCGTTGTGAGCAGGCCGGTGCGCACACGTTCCTGGCCAAGCCGGTCGTCGCCAGCCGTCTGCTGGATACGTTGGCCGACATTGCCGCGGAGGGGCGCCTGCGCGGCTCTGGCGAGGCTCAGGTCAGGCAGTTGATCGCCACCACGTCCGAAGGTGTGCTGGATTCCTCCGTGCTCGATGAATTGGCCGGGCTGGGCATGGGCGAAGGATTCGAACGCGAGTTCATTTCGCAGTGTCTCAACGATGCCGAGGGCTGCCTGGGTGGCATGCAGATCGCAGGCGACGCGGAGCATTGGGAACGTCTGCGCGAACATGCTCACGCGATCAAGGGCGTGGCGAGCAATCTGGGCCTGATCCGGCTGGCCAGCCTTGGTGGCGAGTTGATGCAGATGGCGGAATGGCAGATGCGCAGCGAATGGCGCTCCCGGTTGATGGCACTCAACGCCAGTCTGACCGAGGGCAGGGAAGTGCTCGAGGCGCGTGCGCGCCGCAGCGCAAGTTCCGAAGAAAACGAATTGCGCTGAGGCCGACGGTAAGGCCCGGGCGTGATACCGGGCCGACCGCTGACCACTGCGTTTTCCAGCTAGGCTGCAACATCCCGCGCACGGCGGGTCTGCGCGCGCACCAGCCGATCCATCGTGCGCAGCGATTTCTCGTCCAGCGCCAACGCGGAATCGACCCAGATTTTGGTGATCGCCTGCAGTTCCTGCAGGGTCACGGGTTGCGCCAGATTGCGCACCGTGTTCATCGCCAGGTACGACTGCGGGCTGCGGCGCTGGTGGTGGATGAGCTGTTTCACGCGGTCGATGCCCTGGTTCCGCGGGACCAGTACATCGACGATGCCCATCGCGTGCATCTGCTCGCTGCTGTACAGGTCGGCACCCAGGATGATCTGTTCGGCCACATGCGGAGCGACGCGCTTGCACAGGAAGGAATAAGCGCCCATGCCGGGAATCAGTCCGAAAATCGCCTCCGGCAACCCCATCGTGACGCCTTCTTCTGCGACGATCGTGTGGCAGGCCAATGCCATCTCCAGACCTCCGCCCAGGGTATCGCCTTGCAGCAGGGCGATGGTGCGCACGTCGCCCGCCAGGCCTCGCTGCAGTTGATGGACGCCGCTCACGCAGCGATAGGCGTAGTCGAGCAGTTGCTCGCGGTCTTTGCGGCGGATGAGGTCGGAAAAGAGCGCAAGATCGCCGCCGAGATTGAAGACATTGGCGTCGGAGGCGATAACCAGATGCTTCAGTGCGCCCTTCCTGAGCGTATTCGCACGCGTTGTCATCGCCTCCAGTGCTGCCAGTACGTCATCCAGCATCTGGCTATGGAAGCATGGGCGCGTGCCGAGCTGTGGATTCGCATGCATGTACAACCAATGGCTATCGTCGTCGCCGTCCGCATCGATGCGGATGCTGGAATAGGTGCGGGTACGGGGCAGCGTGTCGATCGTGCTCATGGCGGGCTCTCGGAAAGACGCCCGCGGAGATGGCGTGGCGCAGCGGGCGAGTGCGTTTCCACCCGGCGGATGCTACACCCGGGTGCCGTGGCCGGAACTCGCCCCGCCATCGCCTGCACGGGCGCCGCGTGGGCGCCCGCTGGACCTGCTTATTGCGGCGGCGGTGCGTCGCGCAACTCGCGCCGCAGGATCTTCCCGACGTTGGTCTTGGGCAGCTCCTTGCGGAATTCGACGATGCGCGGGTGCTTGTAGCCGGTGAGGTTGGCGCGGGCGTGCGCCTTCACCTCGTCGGCGGTCAGGTTGGGGTCCTTCTTGACGATGACCACCTTGACCGCTTCGCCGGATTTTTCGTCCGGCACACCGACCGCGGCCACTTCCAGCACGCCCGGCATCATCGCGATGACGTCCTCGACCTCGTTCGGATACACGTTGAAGCCGGACACCAGGATCATGTCCTTCTTGCGGTCGACGATATAGAAGAAGCCCTGCGGATCCATCCGCGCCATGTCGCCGGTGTGCAGCCAGCCGTCGGCATCGATGGCGCTGGCGGTGTCCTCCGGCCGGCGCCAGTAACCCTTCATCACCTGCGGCCCGCGGATGCACAGCTCACCGACCTCGCCATGGGCGAGGGTCTGGCCCTGGTCGTCCTTGACGCAGGCGTCGGTGGAGGGGATCGGCAGGCCGATCGCGCCGTTGTATTCGGTCAGGGTCAGCGGGTTGATGCAGGCCGCCGGCGAGGTCTCGGTCAGGCCGTAGGCCTCGACCAGGGTGACGCCGGTGACCTGCTTCCAGCGTTCGGCCACCGCGCGTTGCACCGCCATGCCGCCGCCGAGGGTGAACTTCAGCGAGGAGAAATCCACCTTGTCGAAGCCGGGCGTGTTGAGCAGGCCGTTGAACAGGGTGTTGACGCCGGTGAAGGCGGTGAAGCGGGTCTTCTGCAGTTCCTTGACGAAGCCCGGCATGTCGCGCGGATTGCTGATCAGGTGATTGAGCCCGCCGAGCTTCATGAAGACCAGCCCGTTCGCGGTCAGCGCGAAGATGTGGTACAGCGGCAGCGCGGTGATGATGACTTCCTTGCCTTCCTCCAGCTTGCCGGTCGCCGAGATCCAGGCGCCTGCCTGCAGCATGTTGGCGACCAGGTTGCGGTGGGTCAGCATCGCGCCCTTGGCCACGCCGGTGGTGCCGCCGGTGTACTGCAGGAAGGCGATGTCGTCCGGCGCGATGTCGATCGGCGGCAGCGTGTGCAGGCGGCCGAGGGTCAGCGCGTCGCGGAAGCGGATCGCGTTGGGGAGGTCGTAGTCCGGCACCAGCTTCTTGACGTACTTCAGGACGAAGTTGACCAGCGGCCCCTTGGGGAAGCCGAGCATGTCGCCCAGGCCGGTGGTGATGACCTGCTTGATCGGCGTGTCGGCGAGCACTTCCTGCACGGTGGTGCCGAAGTTGTCGATCACCACCAGCGCGCTGGCGCCGGAGTCGATCAACTGGTGGCGCAGTTCGCGCGGGGTGTACAGCGGGTTGACGTTGACCACGGTCATGCCGGCCAGCAGCACGCCGAAGGTGGCAATGGGGTACTGCAGGCAGTTGGGCATCATCAGGGCGACGCGGTCGCCCTTCTTGAGTTGCAGTTCGCCCAGCAGGTAGCCGGCGAATTGCCGGGCCAGTTCGCCGGCCTCGCGGTAGGTCAGGGTCTTGCCGAAGTTGCAGTAGGCGGGGCGGTCGCCGAACTTGGCCACGGAGCTTTCGAAGACGGCGGCGACGGAGCGGTATTCATCGACATCGATGTCGGCGCCAACGCCGGCCGGATAACTCTGCAACCACGGACGATCCAGACTCATATTCCCCCTCCAGGAAATGTATTGATGGGCGCGCAGCGGACAGTATCCGCCGGAATCCCGTAATGGGAGCATACCGTTCCGTAGGGGAGAAAGGCGAACAGGGGCGGGGGGATGCCTTGTGGGCGAGCGTGTTTTTGTGCCGGTAGGGCAAGAGTGCCGAAGGCTATCTGCTGTTGCTGTTGCTTTTACCGGTTCCCTTCCGAAGCGGCGGCCAGCACGGGGAAAAACCCCGAAGGGGCGGCGCACAGGGACGTGCGCCGTCCGCGGCAGGGGCAGGATGCCCCTCCCGCGGATCCCCGGGCTGGACGCGGACCCGGAACGCGCAGCGCGTAGGGCGCGAGGCAGGGTGTGCTTTCTTTTGGTTACTTTTCTTTGCACAAGCAAAGAAAAGTAACTCGCCGAAAGGCGAAAGCCTTTGCTCTCGAGTGCGCGCGCATGCAAGTGTCAATTCGCGTACCCGAGCATCGCCCCCGCGCTAGGCACGGGGGCCAGGGTTCCGTGTGGGAAACCCGTGCGGCTGTCAGCGCGCAGCCAATTGCCGCAGCACGTACTGCAGCAGGCCGCCATGGCGGAAGTACTCCACTTCCTTCGGGGTCAGCAGCATCACCGCCACCTCGAAGGACTGCGCGCTGCCGTCGGCCTTGGTCGCCACGACCTTGGCGCGCTTGCTGGCGCCGTCCTGCAGGCCGGTGATCTCAAACACTTCCGAGCCGTCCAGGCCCAGGCTCTGCGCGTTCTGGCCGTCGAGGAACTGCAGCGGCAGCACGCCCATGCCGACCAGGTTGGAGCGGTGGATGCGTTCGAAGCTTTCGGCGATCACGGCCTTGACCCCGAGCAGGTTGGTGCCCTTGGCCGCCCAGTCGCGCGAGGAGCCGGTGCCGTATTCCTTGCCGCCGATCACCACCAGCGGCACGCCGTCGGCCTTGTACTTCATCGCCGCGTCGTAGATCGCCAGCTTTTCCGGCTGGCCGCCGCCGGGCGGGTGGTACAGGGTGTTGCCGCCTTCCTCGCCGCCGAACATCAGGTTCTTGATGCGGATGTTGGCGAAGGTGCCGCGGACCATGACGTCGTCGTTGCCGCGGCGGCTGCCGTAGCTGTTGAAGTCGGCCGGCTGCACGCCGCGCTCCTGCAGGAAGCGGCCCGCCGGCGAGTCCTTCTTGATGTTGCCGGCCGGGGAGATGTGGTCGGTGGTGATCGAGTCGCCGAACAGGCCGAGCACGCGCGCGCCGTGCACGTCGTCGATGCGGCCGACCTGCATGGTCATGCCGTCGAAGTAGGGCGGGTTCTTGATGTAGGTGGAGGCGCCGTCCCAGGCGTACAGCTCGCCGTCGGGCGAGGCGATGGCGGCCCAGCGGCTGTCGCCCTTGAACACGTCGGCGTAGTTCTGCTTGAACATCTCCGGGCCGACCGTGGCGGCGATGGTGTCGCCGATCTCCTTGTTGCTCGGCCAGATGTCGCGCAGGTACACCGGCTGGCCGTCGCTGCCGGTGCCCAGCGGGTCGCGGGTCAGGTCGATGTCGGTGGTGCCGGCGATGGCGTAGGCGACTACCAGCGGCGGGGAGGCCAGGTAGTTCATCTTCACTTCCGGATGCACACGGCCTTCGAAGTTGCGGTTGCCCGACAGCACCGACGCCACCACCAAGTCGTCCTGGGCGATGGCCGCCGACACGTCCTCCGGCAGCGGGCCGGAGTTGCCGATGCAGGTGGTGCAGCCGTAGCCGACCACGTAGAAGCCGAGCTGTTCCAGGTCGTCCATCACTCCGGCCTTCTTCAGGTAATCGGTGACCACCAGCGAGCCCGGCCCGAGCGAGGTCTTCACCCACGGCTGCGCCTTCAGGCCCTTGGCCACGGCGTTGCGCGCGAGCAGGCCGGCGCCGAGCATCACCGCCGGGTTGGAGGTGTTGGTGCAGGAGGTGATCGCCGCGATCACCACCGCGCCGTCGCGTAGCTGCCAGCCGGCGCCGCTGGCCTCGGCCTCCTGCGCATGCGCCGCTTGGGCGCCGACCGCAGTGCCGCCGCCGCCTTCGTTCTTGAGCCGGTCTTCCTGTTTCGCATCGCTGTGGCGCTTGCTGCGCGCGTCGGCGAACGGCACCAGGCTGTCGCGGAAGTTGCGCTGCATGTCTTCCAGCAGCACGCGGTCCTGCGGGCGCTTGGGGCCGGCCAGCGAGGGCTTGACCTGGCCCATGTCCAGTTCCAGGGTGGCGCTGTATGCGGCATGCGCGCTGTCGGCGTCGTGCCACAGGCCCTGCGCCTTGGCGTAGGCCTCGACCAGCGCGATCTGCTCCTCGCTGCGCCCGGACAGGCGCAGGTAGGTCAGCGATTCGGCGTCGATCGGGAAGATGCCGCAGGTCGCGCCGTATTCGGGCGCCATGTTGCCGATGGTGGCGCGGTCGGCCAGCGGCAGGTGCCGCAGGCCGTCGCCGAAGAACTCGACGAACTTGCCGACCACCCCGTGCTTGCGCAGCATCTGCGTCACCGTCAGCACCAGGTCGGTGGCGGTGGCGCCTTCGGGCAGCTTGCCGGTGAGCTTGAAGCCCACCACCTGCGGGATCAGCATCGACGAAGGCTGGCCGAGCATCGCCGCTTCCGCCTCGATGCCGCCCACGCCCCAGCCGAGCACGCCGATGCCGTTGATCATGGTGGTGTGGCTATCGGTGCCGAACACGGTGTCCGGGTAGGCGATCGCCTCGCCGTCGCGTTCGCCGGTCATCACCACCCGCGCCAGGTGCTCCAGGTTGACCTGGTGCACGATGCCGGTGTTCGGGGGCACGACCTTGAAGTTGTCGAACGCCTTCTGGCCCCAGCGCAGGAAGCCGTAGCGCTCCTTGTTGCGCTGGAATTCGATCTTGCCGTTGAGGTCCAGCGCGTCGGGCTTGCCGAACACGTCCACCTGCACCGAATGGTCGATCACCAGTTCCGAGGGAATCAGCGGGTTGATCTGTTCCGGGCGCCCGCCGAGCTTGACCACCGCGTCGCGCATTGCGGCCAGGTCGACCACGCACGGTACGCCGGTGAAGTCCTGCAGCACCACGCGCGCCGGCATGAAGGCGATCTCGGTGTCCGGCTCGGCCTTGGGATCCCACTTGGCCACTGCCTCGATGTGGTCCTTGCCCACGGTCACGCCGCCGTCTTCGTGGCGCAACAGGTTTTCCAGCAGGATCTTCAGCGAGTAGGGCAGGCGGGCAATGTCGAAGCGCTCGGCGAGCTTGGGCAGGCTGTAGTAGGCGTAGCGTTGGCCGTTGACCTCGAGCGAGGCACGGGTGGAAAAGGAATCGCTCATCACGGAACTCCTATGGCATCGCGGCTGTAGGGACTGCGGTCATTCTGACCGATTCAGTGTGTATGGCAGGTGTGACCTGCGCTGTATGCGGGCTTGAGTATGACGCTTCAAGTATGTAAAATTCGTGCATACCTTGTGGAGCCCGCCCCATGGAAGCCACTGTCGCCGAGCGCGGTCAGATCACCTTGCCCAAGGCCGTGCGCGACGCACTGGGCCTGAGCAAGGGCACCATCCTGAAAGTGGAACTGGACGGCGGCCGGATCATCCTGCGCAAGAGCGTGGACGATGCCATCTCGCGCGCCCGCGGCCGCTTCAAGCTCGACGGCTTCGCCAGTACCGACGAGGCGATGCGCGCCATCCGCGGCCGCGCCCCGGGCGATCCGTTCGAACCCGAGCCCGACGCCGGCGCATGATCGCCATCGACTCGTCCGTGTTGGTGGACCTGCTGGCCGACGGCCCCCAGGCCGACGCCGCCGAAGCCTGCCTGCGGCAGTGCCTGAGCACCGGTCCGGTGGTGGTCTGCGACATCGTCCTGGCCGAAGTGTGCAGCGCGCTGCGCGATGGTGCCGAGGCGTTGTCGGTGCTGGAGGACATGAGCATCCGCTTCAGCGCGCTGGAGGCCAAGTCGGCCTTGCGCGCCGGCGAGATGCAGCGCCGCTTCCGCGCCCGCGGCGGCAAGCGCGAGCGGGTGGTGGCCGATTTCCTGATCGGCGCGCATGCGTTGCTGCAATGCGATGGCCTGATCACCCGCGACGACCGTTTTTTCCGCGATTACTTCAAGGGCCTGAAGATCATCGTCCCCAAGCCTGCCGGCTGACGCCGCGCCGCCGCTACCGCACATCCCCACCGTATTTTTCCGGAGAACCCGCATGTTGGAAGCCTACCGCCACCACGTTGCAGAGCGCGCCGCGCTCGGAATCCCGCCGCTGCCGCTGAGCGCGCAGCAGACCGCGCAGGTCATCGAACTGCTGAAGAACCCGCCGGCCGGCGAGGAGCACTTCCTGGTCGAACTGCTGAGCCATCGCGTGCCGGCGGGCGTCGACGACGCCGCCAAGGTCAAGGCCTCGTACCTGGCCGCGGTCGCCTTCGGCAGCGAGAAGACCCCGCTGATCTCGCGCACCCGCGCCACCGAACTGCTGGGCACCATGCTCGGCGGCTACAACATCCATCCGCTGATCGAGCTGCTGGACAACGCCGAACTCGGTGCAGTCGCCGCCGAGGGCCTGAAGCACACGCTGCTGATCTTCGACGCCTTCCACGACGTGCAGGAGAAGGCCGAGGCCGGCAACGCGCACGCCAAGGCGGTGCTGCAGAGCTGGGCCGAGGCCGAGTGGTTCACCAGCAAGCCGGAAGTGCCGCAGAGCCTGACCATCACCGTGTTCAAGGTGCCGGGCGAGACCAACACCGACGACCTGTCGCCGGCGCCGGACGCCACCACCCGTCCCGACATCCCGCTGCACGCGCTGGCGATGCTCAAGAACAAGCGCGACGGCGCCCCGTTCGAGCCGGAAGAAGACGGCAAGCGCGGCCCGATCCAGGCCATCGCCGATCTCAAGACCAAGGGCCATCTGGTCGCCTACGTCGGCGACGTGGTCGGCACCGGTTCCTCGCGCAAGTCGGCGACCAACTCGGTGCTGTGGTGGACCGGCGAGGACATCCCCTACATCCCCAACAAGCGTTTTGGCGGCGTGTGCCTGGGCTCGAAGATCGCGCCGATCTTCTACAACACCATGGAAGACGCCGGCGCGCTGCCGATCGAGCTGGACGTGTCGCAGATGGAGCACGGCGACGTGGTCGAGCTGCGTCCGTACGAGGGCAAGGCACTGAAGAACGGGCAGGTGATCGCCGAGTTCGCGATGAAGTCGGACGTGCTGTTCGACGAAGTGCGCGCCGGCGGCCGCATCCCGCTGATCGTCGGCCGCGGCCTGACCGCCAAGGCGCGCGAGTTCCTGGGCCTGCCGGCCTCGGACCTGTTCCGCCTGCCGATGGACCCGCCGGACACCGGCAAGGGCTTCTCGCTGGCGCAGAAGATGGTCGGCCGCGCCTGCGGGCTGCCGGAAGGCCAGGGCATGCGCCCGGGCACCTACTGCGAACCGAAGATGACCTCGGTGGGCTCGCAGGACACCACCGGCCCGATGACCCGCGACGAGCTGAAGGACCTGGCCTGCCTGGGCTTCTCCGCCGACCTGGTGATGCAGTCGTTCTGCCACACCGCCGCGTACCCGAAGCCGGTCGACGTCAAGACCCACCACACCCTGCCGGAGTTCATCTCCACCCGCGGCGGCGTGTCGCTGCGTCCGGGCGACGGCGTCATCCACAGCTGGCTCAACCGCATGCTGCTGCCCGACACCGTCGGCACCGGCGGCGACTCGCACACCCGCTTCCCGATCGGCATCTCGTTCCCGGCCGGCTCCGGCCTGGTCGCCTTCGCCGCCGCCACCGGCGTCATGCCGCTGGACATGCCCGAGAGCGTGCTGGTGCGCTTCAAGGGGCAGATGCAGCCGGGCGTGACCCTGCGCGATCTGGTCAACGCGATCCCGCTGTACGCGATCAAGCAGGGCCTGCTGACCGTGGCCAAGCAGGGCAAGAAGAACATCTTCTCCGGCCGCATCCTGGAGATCGAAGGCCTGCCGGAACTGAAGGTGGAGCAGGCGTTCGAACTGTCCGACGCCTCCGCCGAGCGGTCGGCCGCCGGTTGCACGGTGCGCCTGAACAAGGAGCCGATCGTCGAGTACCTGACCAGCAACATCACCCTGCTGAAGTGGATGATCGCCGAAGGCTATGCCGACGCGCGTTCGCTGGCGCGGCGGATCAAGAAGATGGAAGAGTGGCTGGCCGACCCGCAGCTGCTCGAGCCTGATGCCGATGCCGAATACGCCGCGGTGATCGAGATCGACCTGGCCGACATCCACGAGCCGATCGTGGCCTGCCCGAACGACCCGGACGACGTGAAGACCCTGTCCGACGTGGCCGGCGCGGCGATCGACGAAGTGTTCATCGGCTCGTGCATGACCAACATCGGCCACTTCCGTGCCGCGGCCAAGCTGCTGGAAGGCAAGCGCGACATCCCGACCCGCCTGTGGGTCGCGCCGCCGACCAAGATGGACGCCTCGGAGCTGACCAAGGAAGGCCACTACGGCACCTTCGGCGCCGCCGGTGCGCGCATGGAAATGCCGGGCTGCTCGCTGTGCATGGGCAACCAGGCGCAGGCGCGCGAGGGCGCCACGGTGTTCTCCACCTCCACCCGCAACTTCCCCAACCGCCTGGGCCGCAACACCAACGTGTACCTGGGCTCGGCGGAACTGGCGGCGATCTGCTCGCGCCTGGGCCGGATCCCGACCAAGGACGAGTACATGGCCGACGTGGGCGTGATCAAGACCAGTGGCGAGCAGATCTATCGCTACATGAACTTCGATCAGATCCAGGACTATCAGGACGTGGCCGCCACGGTCGCCGCTTGATCGCCCCGGCGATGCGCTGACGCGACGTGCCGCCCATGCGGCACTGTCGCAAACGAGAAGCCCGGCATTGCCGGGCTTTTTTCTTGGGGGTTGCAGGCGTTTCCCGACGCGGCGGTCTTGCCGCGCTCGCGTGCGCTTACGTCGGCTGTGCGGACGCACGCCCCTGCAGCCAGTGCTCCAGCGCCGCCGGTGTGAGCGCCGGGGCGAACAGGAAGCCCTGCAGCACGCGGCAGCCCAGCCGCGCCAGGAACGCGCGCTGCGCCTCGGTCTCCACGCCCTCGGCGACGGTATGCAGGCCGAGGGTCTCGCCAATGCGCAGCACCGAGGTGGTCAGCGCGCGCGAGGTCTGGCAGTGCTCCAGGTCGCTGACGAAGCTCATGTCCAGCTTCAGTTCGTTGACCGGCAATTGATGCAGGTGGCTGAGGCTGGAATAGCCGGTGCCGAAGTCGTCCAGCGACAGCAGCACGCCGCTGGCCTGCAGTTGGCGCAGATTGGCCAGCACGGCGCCGGGGTTGGAGAGCATGACGCTCTCGGTCATCTCCAGTGCCAGGTCCGCTGGTTGTAGGCCGGCGGTGGCGAGCAGATCCTCCACCCGCGCGGGCAGCTGCGGGTCGGCGAAATTGTTGGCCGACAGGTTCACCGCCACGCGCGGCACCGGGATACCGCGCAGGCGCCAGTCGGCCATCTGCCGGCAGGTCTCGCGCAGGACCCAATGTCCGAGCTCGTCGATCAGCCCGCATTCCTCGGCCATCGGTACGAAGCGGGCAGGGGAGATCGCGCCGAGGTTGGGATGTTCCCAGCGCAGCAGCGCTTCCACGCCGTACAGCGCATGCGGCGCCTGGCTGTGCAACTGCGGCTGGTAGTGCAGTTGCAGTTTGTTGCGATGCAGGGCGTCGCGCAGCGCGGTCTCCATCGCCACGCGTTCCTGCGCCATGCGGTTCATGTCGGAACTGAAGTAGCACACGCTGTTGCCGCCCTCGCGCTTGGCCCGGAACATCGCCAGGTCGGCATGGCGCAGCAAGGTCTCGATGTCGCTGCCGTCCTCGGGGAACATCGCCACGCCGATGCTGGCGCTGGGGTGCAGGGTCACCTGGCCGACCACCAGCGGCTCGGCCAGCGCCAGCAACAGGCGCTCGGCGACGCCGGCGGCCTGTTCGACGCTGCAGTTCGGCAGCATCAGCACGAATTCGTCGCCGGCCTGGCGGCCGATGAGGTCGGTCACGCCCAGGGTGTCGCCGATGCGATGGGCGATGTCGCGCAACAGGCCGTCGCCGGCGGCATGGCCCTGGGTCTCGTTGACGCGCTTGAAGCGGTCGATGTCCACGAACAGGATCGCCACCGGCGCGCCCTGGTGCTCGGCGGCGGCGAGCGCCTGCTCGGCGCGGGCGCTGAACATCACCCGGTTGGGCAGGCCGGTGAGCGAGTCGTAGAAGGCGAGCTGGTGCACGCGTGCCCTGGTCTGCTCGCGTTCCAGCGCCAATGCGCACAGATGCACGCAGAGTTCGATCAGGCGCAGGTGCCAGGCCAACGGCTCGCGCACCTGCCGGTAGCACAGCGCGAAGCTGCCGAGGACGCGGCCGCTGCTGGACTTGATCGGGGTAGCCACGCAGGTGCCCAACTGCACGTACTGCACCAGCCCCATGTAGTCGGCGAACAGCGGGTCGGTGCGCGGGTCGAGCACCAGCACCTGCTTGCCGCGCCAGATCGAGGTGGCGAGGGCGCCGGCACGCGGTCCGGCGCGCATGTTGCTCATGGTCTCGCCGAACCGCGCCGGCATGCTCGGCGCCGCCAGCGGCTGCAGGCAACCACTGCCGTCGACGCTGACGATCGCGGCCATCAGTTCCGGCGCGATGCGCTCGACCTCATTGCAGATCAGCGTGGCGACCTCGACCAGCGGCTGTTCGCGGACCAGCGCCTCCAGCACGTTCTTGTGCAGCACCTCGTGCATCTTGCTCTGGGTGATGTCGGTGAACGAGAGGATGTAGCGCCGTTGGTCGCCGTTCTCGCCGGCGATGGGGGTGGCCACCAGGGTGGCCCACAGCGGGGTGCCGTCCTTGCGGTACGCCAGGATGTCGGCCTGGTGGCCGAAGCCGGCGCGTACGCGTTCGCGGGTCTGCTGCACGGTCTGCAGGTCGGTACCGGGGCCGGTCAGCACGTTGCTGGGCAGGTGCCCCAGCACTTCGCTCTCGGCATAGCCGAACACCTGGCTGAAGCCGGCGTTGACGTAGAGGATGTTCAATTCCGGATCGCAGACGACGATCGCGTTGTCGCTGGAGTCCAGCGCCAGCGACAGCAGCCGCATCCTGGCATCGCGGGCGCGTTCGGCGCTGATGTCGCGCACGAACAGCACCTGCAGCTGGCTGGTGTTCTCCGGCACCCGTGCCGCGCTCACCGCCAGCCAGCGTGCCCTACCGTCGGGGTCGCGCAACGTCAGTTCGTAGCTGCCGCTGCCGTCGTGGTGCAGGCAACTGGCGAGGAAGTCCGCGCGGTTCTCCGCGTCGACCAGCTCGCCGAGCGGATGGCCCAGCACCTGCGCGCGTGGCCGGTTCCACAGCGCTTCGGCGGTGTGGTTGAAGGCGACCACGCGTGCCTTCGCATCGATCACCAGCACCCCTTGCGGGGCATAGTGCAGGCAGTGCAGCAGATCGAGTTCGGAACAGGCCGCGGCCGCCCGCGCCGTTTCCACACTGGGGTCGCTGGAGACGCTCGAGGTGGTGGCGCGGCGGCCCGGCATGCTGTCAGCGGGCCTGCACGGACAGCGCGATCAGGCGCTCGGCGATCTTGTCCAGGGGCAGCACCTCCTGCGCCGCGCCCAGCCGGAAGGCCGTGCCGGGCATGCCCCAGACCACGCTGGTGGCCTCGTCCTGGACCAGGGTGCTGGCGCCGGCCTGCAGCATTTCCAGCAGGCCGCGCGCGCCGTCGTCGCCCATGCCGGTGAGGATCGCACCGATGGCGTTGGCGCCGGCGTTGCGCGCCACCGACTGGAACAGCACGTCCACCGCCGGCTTGTGCCGGTTGACCGGCGGGCCGTCGTCGATCTTGCAGCGCCAGCGCGCGCCGTCGCGGATCACCTGCAGGTGCTTGCCGCCGGGCGGCAGGTAGGCGTGGCCGGGCAGGATCGCTTCGCCTTCGGTCGCCTCGCGCACGGCCATCGCCGAGTGCCGGTTGAGACGGTCGGCGAAGGCCGTGCTGAAGCCCGCCGGCAGATGCTGGGTCATCACCACTGCCGGGGCATCGGCCGGCATGCCTTCCAGCACCACGCGCAGCGCTTCGGTGCCGCCAGCGGACGCACCGATCGCGATCAGCCGGTCGGTGGTGCGGAACTTCAGCGAGGACACGGCGGCGGGCGTGGCGGTGGCGCTGGCCGGTTTCGGCGTGGCCGGCCGGTCCAGAGCACGGACCTTGGCCTTGGCCGCATTCTTGACCTTGGTGATGATCTCTTCGGCGTATCCCTCCAACCCGCGGGCCACGTCGAGCTTGGGCTTGGAGACGAAGTCGACCGCGCCCAGCGACAGCGCCTGCAGCGTGGTGTCGGCGCCGCGCTCGGTGAGCGAGGAGATCATCACCACCGGCGTGGGCCGCAGCCGCATCAGGTTTTCCAGGAACGCCAGGCCGTCCATGCGCGGCATTTCCACGTCCAGGGTGATCACGTCCGGATTCAGGCGCTTGATCTTCTCGCGCGCCAGCAGCGGGTCGGCGGCCGAGCCGACCACTTCCACGCCGGGCGCGCCCGACAGGATCTCGGTGAGGATCTGCCGCACGACCGCGGAGTCGTCGACGATCAGGACACGGCAAGGGGCTTCCAGGCTCATTCGAACAACTCCACGGCGCCGGTGACAGGGGCTTTGGCCAGACGGGCGCGCACCGCCGACTCGGCCGCGGCGATCTCAGCTTCCTCGTGCGCGTGCGGCAGGCGCTGCACGACCACGCGGCCGGTGCCGGGAAAGAACCAGATCTTGCGCGGATGGATGCCGCGCAGATCCTCGGCCACCACCGGGATCTGTTCGGCCTTGAGGTAGTTCAGCACGAAGTCGGCGTTGCGCGTGCCGACCGGGTTGTTGGTGAAGCCCTTGAGCACGTTGCCGCCGCCGAACACCTTGGCTTCCAGGCGGTTGCGGGCGGCGCCGCGCTTGAGCAGGTCGTTGATCAGCACTTCCATCGCGTAGCTGCCGTAGCGTGCCGGCGCGCCGTCGCCGCTCTGGCCGTCGGGCAGCATGAAGTGGTTCATGCCACCGATCTTCAGCAACGGGTCGCGGATGCAGGCGGCCACGCACGAGCCCAGGATGGTGGTCAGCGCGGTGTCGTCGTCCACCACCAGGTATTGGGTCGGCAACAGCTTGGCCGCGATCGTCTGGAAGCGCGTGTCGTGATAGCGCATCACCTGGTCCAGGGCCATGGCGGCGGGGCTCATGCGCGATCCTTTTGCGCCCGACGGTACAGCGTGCGGCCACAGGGCTGGATCAGGTCGGCCGCATGCAGATAGTTCTCCGAATGGCCGGTGTAGAGCATGCCGTCGTCGTCCAGGTGCGGGATCAGCCGCGACAGGATGCCGCGCTGGGTGGGCTTGTCGAAATAGATCATCACGTTGCGGCAGAACAGCGCCAGGTACGGGCCGGCGACGTCGTAGCGCGGTTCCAGCAAGTTGAGCTGGCGGAACTCGAGCAGGTCGCGCAGCGCCGGCAGCACCCGGCACTGGCCCTCGTTGGCGCCGCTGCCGCGCTGGAAGTACTTGCGCTTGAGCGCGGGGTCCAGGCTGGCGACGCGCTCCAGCGCGTACACGCCGCGCGAGGCGGTGGCCAGCACCTGGGTGTCGACGTCGGTGGCGAGGATCCGCACCGGCGGGGTCAGCGTGCCGAAGGCCTCGCAGGCGGTGATCGCCAGCGAGTAGGGCTCCTCGCCGGTGGAGGCGGCGCAGGACCAGATCTTCAGCGGCGCGGCGCTGGAGTGCTTCTGCAACTCTTCGCGCAGCCGCTCGAAATGGTGCGGCTCGCGGAAGAACGAAGTCAGGTTGGTGGTCAGCGCGTTGGTGAACGCCTCCCACTCGTCGCCGCCGTCGCGCTCCAGCCAGTCCAGGTAGTCGCGGAACGAGCGCAGGCCCAGCACGCGCAGGCGTCGCGACAGTCGGCCGTAGACCATGTCGCGCTTGGCCGGGGCCAACGCGATGCCGGCCTTCTGGTAGATGAGGTCGCAGACCCGCTTGAAATCGCGATCGCTGAAGTCGAAGTCGCGATTGTCGGAGCCGGAAGAGGGCGAAGCAGGAGTCTGGATGGCCATGGTGTGCAGCGATGCTCGGTCACTCGGGTTATCGGCCGGCACCGGCCGAAATTGACAGCCGGCGTTCAGCGACGGCCATCAGCAAGGGTGTATCGGTTCAGAACTCCTGCCACTGGGCCTCGCTGGCGGTGGAAGCGCCCGCGGCGACTGCGGCGACGGGGCGCGGCCGTGTCGCCTGCCGGGGTCTGCCGCGGGCCGGGGCGGGCGCGGCTTGCACCGTGGGCGCGTTGGCGGCGACACCGTGGTAAGTGTCCAGCTTGAACGCGGCGATGGCCGCGCCGAGTTGCCCGGCCTGGTCCTGCATCGAGCGCGCCGCGGCGGTGGCTTCCTCGACCAGGGCGGCGTTCTGCTGGGTGCTCTCGTCCATCTCCGTCACGGTCCGGTTGACCTGCTCGATGCCGGCGGACTGCTCCTGCGACGCGGCGGCGATCTCGCCCATGATGTCGGTGACGCGCCGCACCGAGGTCACGATCTCGCTCATGGTGCGGCCGGCCTGGTCGACCAGCGCCGAGCCTTCGGCGACGCGGCCGACCGACTCGTCGATCAAGCCCTTGATCTCCTTGGCGGCACTGGCCGAGCGCTGGGCGAGGGTGCGCACTTCGCTGGCGACCACGGCGAAACCGCGGCCCTGGTCGCCGGCACGGGCGGCTTCCACTGCGGCGTTGAGCGCCAGGATATTGGTCTGGAAGGCGATGCCATCGATGACGCCGATGATGTCGGCGATCTTCTTCGAGGACGCCTCGATGCCGTTCATGGTGGTGACCACCTGGCCGACCACGTCGCCACCCTGCGAGGCGACCGCGGCGGCGCCGGCGGCGAGCTGGTTGGCCTGGCGCGCATTCTCGGCGTTCTGCTTGACGGTGGAGGTCAGCTCTTCCATCGACGCGGCGGTGCGCTCCAGGCTGGCCGCCTGCTGTTCGGTGCGACGCGACAGGTCGTCGTTGCCGGCGGCGATCTCGGTCGAGGCGACATTGATGTTGGCGGCGGCGGCCTGGATGCGGCCGACGATGGCCGCCAGTTGCGCGGCGGTGGCGTTGGCGTCGTCGCGCAGCGCGGCGAACACGCCGTGGTACTCGCCGTGCATGCGCGCGGTGAGGTCGCCGGCGGCGATCGACTGCAGCAGCGTCGACAGCTCGCCCAGGTTGCGGTCGCTGACCGCCATCATCGCGTTGAGGTCCTGCACCATGGCGCGGAAGCCGAACTGGAAGCGGTCGGGATCGCCGCGCGTGCCGAACGCGCCGGCCGCGGCCGCCTCCGCCAGTTGCTTGATCTGCTCGCTCATCGCGGTCAGGTTCTGCTTGGCCATGTCCATGGTTTCGGTGAGCACGGCCTTTTCGCCGGGCAGCCGGTCCATGTCCTCGGACAGGTCGCCGATCGCGTAGCGCTGGATGATCTGCAGCAGGCGCATCTTCACCGCGATGTGCGAGGCGACCAACTCGTTGGTGCCCTTGACCATCTGCCCGTACTCGCCGGGGAAGGCGTTCTCGTCGATGCGGTAGCTGATGGTGCCGTGCGCATGCTGCTGCGCCATCTCGTCCTGCGCGCGGATCACCGCGTGGATGCGCGAGCGCATGACCAGCATGTCGTCCATCAGCTCGCCGATCTCGTCCTTGCCGTGCGGGTAGGTGGCGCCTTCCAGTTCGCCGCGGGCCACCGCCTGCGACAGGCGCTTGGCGGCGTGCAACTGGCGCGCGATGCCGCGCGCGATCAGCCAGGCGGTGACGCCGGCGAACAGCACGGCCAGCCCGAGCAGCGCCAGGATCAGGGTCTTGGTATTGGCCATCTGGCTGTCGGCGCGATCCATCTCCCGGTTCAGTTCGGCGACGTTGTACTGGGTCAGCGCCACGATGCGCTCGAACAGGGTCCGCCGCAGCGCACGTGACCGGGTGTCGGAGATCGTCTGCGCCGCCGCCACGTCACCGGCGCGCAAGGCGGTGCCCATGTCGGTGTTGGCCTGCAGGTAGGCGTTCAGCGTTTCCTGGACACCGGCGTACATCTGGACCTGCTTGGGGTCGCGCATCATCGCCGCGATGACCTGCTGGTTCTTCGCCACCTCGGTGCGCACCTTCTGCATGCGCTTGAAGTAGTCGGCCTGGGCCTGGGCATCGTCGGCGCGCGACAGCTGCGCCAGCTCGTATGTACGGAACTCGCCCAGCTGCGCGCGCACCTCGGACAGGGCCTGGGTCGCCGGCACCCAGTCGTGCTCGATGTGCTTGAGTTCGGCGATCGACAGGTTGGTGCGGGAATAGGTGAACGCGCCCAGCACCAGCGTCAGCAGTGTGGTCAGGACGAAGGCGCCGATCAGCTTGTCGCGGATTTTCAGGTGCGAGAGCACGTTCATGGGCATTCCATGTGCGGTAGCGGGGTGGAAAAGCGGAGCGAAGGCGGCCGCGGCATCAGCCGGCGGAAGCGGGGCGGGGCGAGGGCGACGCAGAGGCAGGCTGCCGGTCGAGGCCGCGTGCGTGGCGCCGCCGGGACGGCCGGCGCGGAACCGTGCGCAGGATCTGCGCGCATGCGGCGCCGCGGCGCGGCGGCAAGCGACTGGACGACGGTGAAGATGGACAGCAAGGCATCACGTGCTCCCTGAACGGTCGCGGTCGTGACCCGGCGATGTCATGCGCGGATCACGTGGCGTGATCCTGATATCGACTAGCGCGGCGATTGCTTGAACCGCGCCAGGGGGTAAATCGCCATGCCGTGCCTGATCGTTTCTATGGCAGCGGTACGTCCGCTCAATCGGCCTCGATGGCCGGGGCCGCCGTGCGGACCAGCCGCAGCGGGGCCGATCGCGCCGCGCTCCGTGCCGCTGCGGCAGGCATGAGCGCCGCAGCGCCGTCCGCATGTGCCGACATCGCGTCCAGCCGGAACACCGCTGCGGCCTCGCCGAGCCGGCGGCCTTGCTCTTCCAGCGCCCGCGCCGAGGCGCTGGCCTCCTCGACCACGGCGACGTTCTGCTGGATCGCCTGGTCCATCTGCGCCACGGTGCGGCTGACCTGCTCGATGCCCATCGACTGCTCCTGCGAGGCCGCGGAAATTTCGCCCATGATGTCGGTGACGCGCTGCACCGAGGCGACGATCTCCTGCATGGTGCGGCCGGCCTGGTCGACCAGGACCGAGCCCTCGCTCACGCGGCCCACCGAGTCGTCGATCAGCGTCTTGATTTCCTTGGCGGCGTTGGCCGAGCGCTGCGCCAGGGTCCGCACTTCGGTGGCGACCACGGCGAAGCCGCGGCCCTGCTCCCCGGCGCGGGCGGCTTCCACCGCGGCGTTCAAGGCCAGGATGTTGGTCTGGAAGGCGATGCCGTCGATGACGCTGATGATGTCGGCGATCCTCTTCGACGACGCCTCGATGCCGCTCATGGTCTCGACCACTCTGCCGACCACCTCGCCGCCCTGCGAGGCCACCGACGCCGCCCCAGCCGCCAGTTGGTTGGCCTGGCGCGCGTGCTCGGCGTTCTGCTTCACGGTGGAGGTCAGTTCCTCCATCGACGCGGCGGTCTCTTCCAGGTTGGCTGCCTGCTGTTCGGTGCGGCGCGACAGGTCCTCGTTGCCGCTGGCCAGTTCGGTGGTGGCGCCGTGGATGCTGCGCGCCGCGGCCTGGATGCGGCCGACGATGTCGGCGAGCTGGTCGGCGGTGGTGTTGGCATCCTCGCGCATCCGCGCGAACACGCCATGGAAGTCGCCCTGCATGCGCACGCTCAGGTCGCCGGCGGCGATCGCCTGCAGCAGCGCCGAGAGCTTGCCCAGGTTGCGGTCGCTGACCTCCATCATCGCGTTGAGGTCCTGCACCATCAAACGGAAGTCGTGCTGGAAGCGCTCGGCGTCGCCGCGCACGCTGAAATCGCCGGCGGCGGCCGCGGCGGCCAGACGCTTGATCTCGGTATTGATCGCCAGCAGGCTGGCCTTGGCGGCATCCATGGATTCGTGCAGCACCGCGCGGCTGCCGGGCAGGCGGCGGGCATCGCGATGCAGGTCGCCGTTGGCGTATTCGTTGAGCACGGCGATGGCGTCGACGATGGCGTCCAGGTGCTCGAACATCATGCGGTTGATGCTGGCGGCCAGTTCGCCGTACACGCCGGGGAAATCCTCCGGCATGCGGTGGGACATGTCCTTGTCGGCATGCAGCACGGCCATCCGGGCGGTCTCGCTGGAGAAGCGCTCCAGCATCCGGATCATCTCGCCGGTGGCGCGCAGCATTTCGCCGGTCTCGTCGCGGCCGGGGTTGTCGATGCGCACGCTGAGGTCGCCACGCGACACCGCGCGGATCGCCTCCAGGCTGCGCGACACCGGCCGCAGCACCGAACTGCCGATCAGCCAGTTGATGCCGAAGGCGAGAAGCACCAGGATGCCGCCGGCCAGGGTCATCACCCCGGTGAAGATCAGCGCCTGCGCCTGCACGTCGTCCATGTAGACGCCGGTGCCGATCACCCAGTGCCAGGGCGCGAACGGGGCGTTGTAGGAAACTTTCTCCACCGGCGTCTCGTTGCCGGGCTTGGGCCACAGGTAGTCGACGTAGCCGCCGCCGGCCTCGGCCACCTTGACGAACTCGCGGAAGATCGGCTTGCCGTCGGCGCTGAGCACCTGGCCGATGTCCTTGCCGATCAGATCCTTGCGGGTGGGATGCATCAGCATGGTCGGGTGCAGGTCGTGCACGTAGAAGTAGTCCACGCCGTCGCGGGCGCGCATCGACTCCAGGGTGCGCAGGGCGGTGCGCTGCGCCTCCGCCAGCGGCATGCTGCCCTTGTCCACCTCGGCCGCATAGGCGCGGACCACGCCCAGCGCCAGCTCGATCTGGCTCTTCAGCGCCTGCTCGCGCGTGTTGCGGATGTCCAGGTACTGCATCCGCGCGGCGATCACCGCCAGCAGGACGATCCCGGCGCCCAACAACACGGTCTGCCACAGGAACTTGCGGCGCAGCGGCAGATCCGAGAGGCGGGTGAGCAACGAGCGAGACGACATCGACCTGTTCCTTGGAAAGGTTCCCAGGGATTTAACGGCCCCGTGAACGATGAAATTGAGCGCGCGGCGCGATCGATTCGTAGACAATCCGCGCGCCGACGCGATCAGCAAAAAAATCCCCGGCGCGCAGGCCGGGGATGGGGTGATGCAGCGACAGGCCGGGCCGGTCTCAGAACTCCTGCCAGTCGGAATCGGCCAGCGCCGGTTCGACCTTGCGGGCGCGCACCGCCGCCGGTTTGGCGGAGGCGACGGCCGCGGGCTTCTTCGCCACCGGTGCCGGACGGGGTGCGGCCACGGCGTGCGGTGCATGCACCACCGCAGCCTGGGCCGACTGCTCGACGCGGAAGATCGACACGGCTTCGGTCAGCTGACCGGCCTGTTCTTCCATCGAGCGCGCTGCGGCGGTGGCTTCTTCCACCAGGGCGGCGTTCTGCTGGGTGGTCTCGTCCATCTGGGTGACGGTCTGGTTGACCTGCTCGATGCCGGCCGACTGCTCCTGCGAGGCGGCGGCGATCTCGCCCATGATGTCGGTGACGCGCTGCACGGAGGCGACGATCTCGGTCATGGTCTGGCCGGCCTGGCGCACCAGGGTCGAGCCGTTGGTCACCTGGCCCACGGAAGCGTCGATCAGGCCCTTGATCTCCTTGGCGGCGTTGGCCGAGCGCTGGGCGAGGGTGCGCACTTCGCTGGCCACCACCGCAAAGCCGCGGCCCTGTTCGCCGGCACGCGCCGCTTCCACCGCGGCGTTGAGCGCCAGGATGTTGGTCTGGAAGGCGATGCCGTCGATCACCGAGATGATGTCGCCGATCTTCTTCGAGGACGCCTCGATGCCGCTCATGGTCTCGACCACGCGGCCGACCACGTCGCCGCCCTGCGAGGCCACCGATGCGGCGCCGGCGGCCAGCTGGTTGGCCTGACGCGCATGTTCGGCGTTCTGGCGCACGGTGGAGGTCAGTTCCTCCATCGAGGCGGCGGTCTCTTCCAGGTTGGCGGCCTGCTGCTCGGTGCGGCGCGACAGGTCGTCGTTGCCGGCGGCGATCTCGCCGGCCGCGGCGTTGATCGCGTTGGCCGACTGCTGGATGCGGCCGACGATGGCCGCCAACTGCTCGGCGGTGGCGTTGGCGTCGTCGCGCATGGTCGCGAACACGCCCTGGAAGTCGCCGTGCATGCGCGCGGTGAGGTCGCCCTGCGACAGCGCGGTCAGCAGCTTGGACACTTCGCCGATGCTGTCGCCGTTGGCCTGCAGCAGGCCGTTGAGCTGCTGCGCCAGCTGCAGGAAGAAGCCGTGCTTGCCTTCCACGCCGACACGCCCGCTGAGGTCGCCGGCGGCGGCATCGCGCACGATCTTGGCCACTTCCTGCTCGACCTGCGCTTCCAGGGTGCGGTCGCGCGCTTCGCAGACGAAGCCGATGTGGTTGCCATGCGCATCGCGGATGGCGGTGATGGTCTGGGCGATGCGCGCGTCGGCATAGACCATCTCGCGCTCCATGACGCCGTTCTTTTCCAGCTCCGACAGGGTCTTGGGGTCGTGCTGGTTGCGGTACTCCAGTACCGTGACCGGCGAGCCGACCAGCGGCAGGCTCGAATCGAAGGCCGGCGCCACCGATTGGATCTGCTGGGCGTACTTGTCGGCCAGGCCCTGCATCGACGGGTTGGCGTAGACGATGTTGTAGTCCAGGTCGACGATGAACATGCCGGTGGAGGAATTGTCCAGCGCGGTGCGGATGCGCAGGTTCTCGGAGGCGACCGCGGCGTCGCGCTCGATGCGCCCGCGCAGGTCCTGCTGCATGCGCTTGAGCGCCTGCATCAGCTCGCCGATTTCGTCCTTGCCGTTGGCGTCGATATGCCCGTCGAGCTTGCCGCCGGCGACATCGCTGGCGACCTTGACCGCATCGCGCACGCTGTTGGCCAGCATCCGGCCGAACAGGAAGGCCATGCCGATCGCGGCGCCAAAGCCGATCAGCAGGCAGACCAGCAGGGTGGCGGCGGCCTTGCGATAGGTGCCGCTGGCGGCGTCGGCCGCGGTCTTGGCCTGGCGGTCGTTCTCGCCGATCAGGGCGATGACGTCCTCCATCACCTTGTTGTGCAGGGTGCGGGTCTCGCCGGTGAAGGTGTCGATGGCATCGTCGTGCAGATCCAGCTGCAGCATTTCGTCGACGGACTGGTAGGAGGCGCTGGCCTTCTTCCAGTCGGCGACCAGGCGGTCATAGAGCGCCTTTTCCTGCGGGCTGGCGATCCTGGGCGGGTACTTGGCCAGGATCGTATCCAACTGCTTCTTCAGCGCGGCCTGGCGCGCAGCCGATTCCTTCTTCAGTGCATCGCTGCTGCGGATCAGGCTCTGGTAGGCGGCATTGCGGTACTCGCCGAGGATGCCGCGCATTTCGCCGCCGGTGCGCACGCTCGGCACCACCTGCGTCGATACGTCTTTGGTCACGCCGTCGAGCGAGTTCAGGCCGCGATAGGCGGCCACGCCCTGGATCAGCATCAGCGCCAGCACGACGCCGAATGCCAGCATCAGCTTGGGCATCACCTTGAGATCTTTTATCCACTGCATGAGCGGTTCCCGTAATTCGGAGGGGGGCGACAAGGGGCAAAAACGACAAACGCCGCCGTGCCGGACCGTCTGTGCGGGTCCAGCGCGGCGGCGCAAAGGCTTACTTGATGGTCGCCAGCTTCAGGCTGGACGGCGCGCTGACCTGGATTTCGGCACGCGAGCTGTCGCGTTCGATCTTGCCGATCACGCAGACGTCCTTGCCTTCCAGGGTCTCCGGCGCGAAGCCGAACTTGCTGCGGTCGGCGCCGGCGATGCGGGCGGAGAAGGTGTGGCGCGGGAACATGCCGCCCATGTACAGGAAGGTCGGCTCGCCTTCGGAGTTCTGCGCGTACTTGGCCTTCTCGACCTTGCCGCAGACCATGCCGTCCTTGCCGACGAAGCGGGTGGCCATCTCCGGCGGGATCATCTGCTGGGACTGGGCGAAGGTGCTGGGGCTGGCGGCGAGCAGCAGGACCAGCAGCATGGGAAAGCTCGGTTTCATGGAACGACTCCTTGGGGACGGGGGCTGAAGTGAGGGCTGTGTGATGGCCAGCCACCTTTCAGCTATCGGCCTGAAACCGGTTAACTTGATTCTCACAAGTGATAAACAGTTCGCATTTCAAATAAAAAACCCGCCGTGAGGCGGGTTTCGTCTACAGCCGGGCCGGCCGTCGCCGTCAGGCGGCTTCGTCGACGTGGGCGTGCTGCTGGCCGAACTCGGCGCTGTCCAGCAGGGTCTCGATGTCCAGCAGGATCAACATCTTGTCGTCCTGGGTGCCGATGCCGGAGATGAAGCGGGTATCGACCGCGGCGCCGAACTCGGGGGTCGGGCGGATCTGCTCTTCGTTCAACGGGATCACGTCGGAGACGCTGTCCACGACGATGCCGACCACGCGGTTCTCGACGTTGAGCACGATCATCACGGTGAAGGCGTCATAGCGCGCCTCCTTCAGGCGCAGCTTCAGGCGCAGGTCGATCACCGGCACGATGGTGCCGCGCAGGTTGATCACGCCCTTGATGTACTCGGGGGCGTCCGGGACCCGGGTCACCGAGTCGTAGCCGCGGATTTCCTGCACCTTGAGGATATCCACGCCGTAGTGTTCTTCACCGAGGGTGAAGCTGAGGAATTCGCCGCCGGTGGCGCCGGAGGTGGAGGTGGTCTTGTCGTTCATCGTGTGCTCCTGGTGCGCACGGAATTGCGGTGGTGGCGGAATTGGGGAAGCGCGACTCTGATGCTAGATCGGCGCGTGGCCGCCGAACTTTAGACCTCGGCCGGTTGGCCGGGCCCGGCGTTCAGGAAAGCACGCCGCTCTTGCGGGCGCTGCGCTGGCGCTCGATGCGGAACACGTAGCGCTGGATCGCCGCGTCGGCGCCGCGCGGCAGGTCCAGGAAGCGCATGCCCACCCGCAGCGTGTCCTGGCCGTTGGCGAGCTTGGAGACATACATGTTGCAGACCTGCAGGGTCAGCCGGATGGCGTCGGCATCGGGCAACTGCAGCACGCAGTTCGGGTAGCGCTCCTGCACTTTCGGCATCGGCTGGCCGTGCACCAGCGCCACCGCCAGGCCGCCGCCGCTGATGTCCACCACGCGCAGCTTCAGTTCGACCTGGCCGGCGTCGTCCTCGATGCGCAGCACGCACAGCGGCGAGTCGGTGATGGGGGTCTCCAGGCGGAAATGCTCGCGCCGCTGCAGGTAGTACAGCGATTCCGGGAGCGGGGCGCGGAAGCCGTGCTGGCCGTCGTGTTCGACGCGCTGGGGATGTTCGATGCGGAAACGCACCCGTACCTTGTCCAGTTGGGCGAAGCACAGCAGGTACTCGGCCTGTTCGGCGGCGCGATTGGAGGCTTCGTTGACGCTCAGGTCCAGCAGCACTTCGTCCTCGTCCAGCGCCAGCAGCGCGGTCGAGAAGGCCTGGTCGCGGCCGCCCACGTGCGCGCTGACCTGCGAACGCTGCTGGATCAGCGACTGCAGCAACTGGCGGATCTGTCGCGGCTTGTCCAGCAGGAAACGGTCGTCCTCCACCTCTTCTTCCGGCGAAGACGGGACGGGGGAGTCGCTGGGAGTGCCTTCGGCCATGGTGGACAGTGAGTACGGGAAGTGGGTGGGGCCGCACCGCATCGGCACGCCCCACGCATGCTATCGGCTGAGCTGGGCTTTTTTGTAGACCGGATGCACGTTGCCGCCGCTGGCGGAGACGCCCGACGGCGAGCGCTGCTCCAGGGTGAAGGATGCCACGGCCCGGGCCAGTTCGCCCGCCTCCTGTTCCATCGAACGCGCGTTGGCGCTAGCTTCCTCGACCAGGGCGGCGTTCTGCTGGGTCGCCTCGTCCATCTGGGTGACGGTCTGGTTGACCTGCTCGATGCCGGCCGACTGTTCCTGCGAGGCCGAGGCGATGTCGCGCATGATGTCGGTGACCCGCTGCACCGAGGTCACGATCTCGCTCATGGTGCGCCCGGCCTGGTCGACCAGCGCCGAGCCGGTGGCGACGCGGCCGACCGACTCGTCGATCAGGTCCTTGATCTCCTTGGCCGCACTCGACGAGCGCTGGGCGAGGGTGCGCACCTCGCTGGCCACGACGGCGAAGCCGCGGCCCTGGTCGCCGGCGCGCGCGGCTTCCACCGCGGCGTTCAGCGCGAGGATGTTGGTCTGGAAGGCGATGCCGTCGATGACGCCGATGATGTCGGCGATCTTCTTCGAGGACGCCTCGATGCCGTTCATGGTGGTGACCACCTGGCCGACCACGTCGCCGCCCTGCGAGGCCACCGCCGCCGCGCCGACCGCCAGTTGGTTGGCCTGGCGCGCATGCTCGGCGTTCTGCTTGACGGTGGAGGTCAGCTCCTCCATCGAGGCCGCAGTTTCTTCCAGGCTCGCCGCCTGCTGTTCGGTGCGGCGCGACAGGTCGTCGTTGCCCGCGGCGATCTCGCCGGCCGCGGTGTTGATCGCATCGGAGGCGCCTTGGATCTGCCGCACGATCGTCGACAATTGCTCGGCAGTGGCGTTGGCGTCGTCCTTCATGTTCGCGTACACGCCCTGCAGGTCGGCGTCGATGCGCCGCGACAGGTCGCCCTCGGCCAGCGCGCGCAACAACTGCTGGATGTGGCCCAGGCCGGAGGCGCTGGCAGCGAGCATGGCGTTGATCTGTTCGCCCAACTGCAGCAGGAAGCCGTGCTTGCCGTCCAGGCGGATGCGCCCGCCGAGGTCGCCGGCGACTGCGCCGCGCACGATGCCGGCGATCTCTTCTTCCACCGCCACCTCCTCGGTGCGATCGGCCCATTCCACCACGAAGCCCAGGCGGTTGCCCGCCGCGTCGGTGACCGGATTGACGATCAGGCGCATGGTGTGGCCGCCCACGCGGATCTGCGCACGGTGCGTGCCCTTGAGCTCGGCGAGCATGCGCGCCTGATGTTCCGGGTGGCGGTGGAACACGTCGATGGTCTGGCCCAGCAGTGCGCTGGCATCGAACTGCGGCAGATCGCGGCGCAGATCCTCCTGCACGTCGCTGAGCATCTGCAGCAGCGGCCGGTTGACGTAGACGATACGGCGCTCGGCGTCGGCGATCATCACGTTGGTGGTGACGTCGTCCAGCGCGCTGCGGATGCGCTGGGTCTCACGCTGGGCCTCGCTGTCCTGCTCGCGGCTGTGCAGCAGTTGCGCGTTGGCGGCGACCAGAGTGTGGGCGATGGAGCCTTCCGGCAGGGTCAGCGCGCGGATTGCGGCCGGCAGCGGCTGCTGCTGGGCGATGGCGCGCGCGGCCTGCGCCAGATCGTGCGGGTCGTGGCCCACGTCCAGCAGTTGCCGGCGCATCTGTACCGCCATCGGCACCAGGATCGCCGCTTCCACCGCCACGTACAACGCGTGGATCGCCAGGATGCCGATTCCGGCGTCGGCGGTGAACACGCGCACCGGCAGGCCGCGATGCTGCAGCCAGAAGAACAGCACATGATGCACGGCGATCGCCGTGGCGGCGACCATGATCGGGCGCCAGTCGCGGTAGTACAGCAACAGCGCGATCAGCAGGATGACGCCGAAGTGCACCTCGATCATGCCGCCGGCCTGCTGGATCAGCGCGGCCGCCAGCACCATCAGGCCCAGCGCCACGGTACAGCGGCTGAGCAGGCTGCCCGGATACAGCTTCACCTGCAGCGCGATGACCGCCAACGTCGGCAGGCTGACCGTCAGCCACAACGTCCACGTGCCCTGATGCCAGGCGGCGCCCAGGCTGGCGAGGGTGGCCAGCACCGCCACCACCACGAACAGGCGGTCGGCCTGGGCCGCCAGTTTCTGCAGATAGACGTAGCGCTCGTTGCCGATGAGGAAATTGCCGTGGTGAGGCGACGCGCTCATGCGAGGGATTCCTTGGAGTCGATGGGACATCCGCACGAGGCGGGCGAGATCAGCGGCGAGACGCCGCTGGTGGCGAGTAGCCGGGGGATCAGCGTGGCGGCGGCGATGGAGTTGCCGCAGCCGGCCAGTTGTGCCGGGCCGGCATAGATCAGGCGGGACTGCGCATCGAAGACGATCAGCGCATAGGGCAGGGCCGGTGGTGCCGCACGGTCGCGCAGGTCGACGCTGCGGATGCCCGGCAGCGGTGCCGGTGCCGGTGCCGTTGCCGGTGCGGCGCATGCGCAGTCGGGCAAGCGCAGGCGGAACGCGACGGCCTGGCCGGCAGTGATGGCGGCCGGCGCGAAGGCCAGCAGGCGCGCACGGATGGCCTCGGCGCTGTCGGCCGGGGGCGGCGTGGCAGATGCCGCTAGGTGGGCGACGGCCCAGACGCTCCAGACCGCCAGCAGCAACAGGCCCGCCGGCAATCGCAGAACGTGCCGCGATCGGTCGGCATCGGTGGGGCGTGTCTGCATGGAAGACCGGCCTGGGCGGCGCCGGCATCTACCGGCTGTTCACGTTATCGACAGCCACCATCGTTCCTTAAGGTGGTATTCATTCCATTTCACGCTGTGGTCACGATACCGCTTTGGTGTGTCCGTATCGAAGCTGAATGTCTCAGGCTTGGAAACGCGATCGGCCGCGGGACGCCCGCAGCCGATCGGTCTTTCCAGTTGCCGCGTCGGTGGCAGGCGTGGCGCCGCCGGCCGGTGCCGGGCAGGCGGCAGGCTGGCTCCAGGGTGACCCGCGCGCGCAGGCTCAGGCGAGCGTGTGCGCCGGCCCGTGCGGGGACAGCACCGCCGGCGCGCGTGCCGAGGACGCGATTTCCACCTTGAACACCGCCACCGCCTGGCGCAGCTGCCCGGCCTGATCTTCCATCGAACGTGCCGCGGCGGTGGCTTCTTCCACCAGCGCCGCGTTCTGTTGCGTGCTCTCGTCCATCTGGGTGACGGTGCCGTTGACCTGTTCGATGCCCGACGATTGTTCCTGCGAGGCGACGGCGATCTCGCCCATGATGTCGGTGACGTGCTGCACCGAGGTCACGATCTCCTGCATCGTGTTGCCGGCACGTTCGACCAGGGCCGAACCCTCGGCGACGCGCTCGACCGAATCGTCGATCAAGCCCTTGATCTCCTTGGCGGCGCCGGCCGAGCGCTGCGCGAGCGTGCGCACTTCGCTGGCGACCACGGCGAAGCCTCGACCCTGTTCGCCGGCCCGCGCGGCTTCGACCGCGGCGTTGAGCGCCAGGATATTGGTCTGGAAGGCGATACCGTCGATGACGCTGATGATGTCGCCGATCTTCTTCGACGACGCCTCGATGCCGCTCATGGTCTGCACCACCTGGTCGACCACGTCGCCGCCTTGCGAGGCCACCGAGGCCGCGCTGGCGGCCAACTGGTTGGCCTGGCGCGCGCGTTCGGCGTTCTGCTTGACCGTGGAGGTCAGCTCCTCCATCGAGGCCGCAGTTTCTTCCAGGCTCGCCGCCTGCTGTTCGGTGCGGCGCGACAGGTCGTCGTTGCCGGTGGCGATCTCGGCCGCGGCGCCGTTGATGCTGATCGCGGCGGTCTGGATGCGCGCGACGATCGTCGCCAGTTGTTCGGTGGTGCTGTTGGCGTCGTCGCGCATGGTCGCGAACACGCCCTGGAAATCGCCGTGCATGCGCGCGGTCAAATCGCCCGCGGCGATGGCGCGCAGCAGGGACGACAGCGCCTGCAGGTTGCCGTCGGACGTGGCCATCAACTGGTTGAGGCTGTCGACCATCAGCTGGAAGTCGTACTGGAAGCGCGCGGTATCGCCGCGCACGCTGAAGTCGCCGGCCGCGGCGGCGCCGGCCAGGTGCTTGATCTCGGTGTTCATCGCGGTCAGGTTGCGCTTGACCGTGTCCATCGTCTCGGTGAGACGCGCCTTTTCGCCCGGCAGGCGGTCCATGTCTTCGGACAGGTCGCCGATGGCGTAACGGCCCATGATCTGCGCCAGGCGCTCGGTCACCGCGATGTGCGATGCGGCCAGCGCATTGCTGTCGCGGACCATGCGCCCGTAGTCGCCCGGGAAGGTGCTTTCGTCCATGCGGTAACTGGTCTGGCCGGTATCGTGGCGCTTGGCCATCTCGGTCTGCGCGGCCAGCACCTCGCGCAGCTGTTGCTGCATGCGTTGCATATCGGCCAGCAGGCGTCCACTTTCGTCGCGGCTGCGCACCACGATGCGGGCGTCCAGGCGGCCCTCGGCGATGTCCGCGGCGACGCTGGCGGCGCGGCGCACGTTGCGGGTCAGGGTGATCAGCGTATGCACGCAAACCGCCGCGATCAGCAGGGTCAACAGGCCGAGCCCGGCAGCGGCGGCCCACATCGCCTGCAGCGAGGCGTCCAGGTGCCGTTGCGACTGGCGTTGCAGCGCCTGCAAGCCGGTGGCGCTGAGGCTGTGCAAGGCGTCGTCCCAGCCATGCAGGGCCGCGTCCCAACGTTGATCGGCATCGGCGTTGCCGCCGTCCAGGGCCTGCGCTAGCTGCGGCAGCGCGCGATCGGCGACCGCCGCCTCGGCGGCGACCGCACGCGACAAGGCCGGATCCGGTTGCTCCAGCAGGCCCAGCGCCTTCTTCAGCTCCTGCCGCAGGCGCGCGTGATCGCGGGCCAGTTCGGCGATCTGCGCGTGCAGCATCGGCGTCTCGGCGCCGGCCTGGGAGGGGACGTGCATCGCATCCAACCGGGTCAGCGTTTCGCTGGTGACCGGGGCGTAGATCAGGCTGCTGACCACCAAGTGGTAGCTTTCCACGTACGGCGTATAGACCAGTTGGCTGTCGTCGCGCAGGGCATCCAGCGCGTCGTCGGCCTGGTCCGCCACCGCCGCGAAATCGTTGCGCCTGGTCCGCAAGGTCTGCTGCAGCTGCGCCAGCGCCGCCGTGCTGCGGTCGAAGCCGGGCAGGGACGGCACGGTCCGCTGCAGTTCGCGCAGCGCCCGGTCCGCGGTGTCGCGCGCTTTCGCCACGTCTGCGGCGTCGCCCACCTGTTCTTCCTGCAGCGCCCCGAGCAGGACCAGCATGTCGCGCAGCGGCGCGTAGCTGCGCAGTTCGGCGCGGCTGACCTCCACGCCGTCGCTGAGCGTGCGCGTGTACAGCAGCAGCGGAATGGCCAGCCCGATCAAGGCCAGGGCGCCGATCAGGCTGAGCTTGCGCGCGATGGGAAGGTCGTGCCAGACCCGCAAACGGGAGCGGTGTTCGGAGGCGAGCGGAGCGGCGTGGTTCGCGGGATGCGACGTCATTGCGCGGGTCTCTGAGGAAGAGCGAAAGAAGGCGGGCGATCCACAGGGAACCGCGCCATGGGAATGCGGGGTGCAACCGGATGGCCGCGGAACTTCGCCTGTCCAGGCGCGCGCATGCGATGGAATCGGCTGCGCTCGACCGGGTCGGGCAGATCTTTAGCGGCCGTCGTAGACAAATGTTGAAGCTGTCATCATGACCGCGTTAAGCCGCCGCCCATGCTGTGCAACCCTTGGCAGAGGGACGCATCGGGCGGGACATACGCGGCCGGGCGTGACTCGGATGCAGCATGCGTGAGTCTTTTCGCGTGCCGTGCCCGGTGGTCGGCGCCTCTCGGCCGGGCAGCGGCGTCGGGTCAGCTTTGTTCGATGGGGCCGCCCCGGATTGCAGCGTCGGCTGCCTGCGTGATCGGGTGGATTTGAGCGAGGCATTGCGTTGCCGATGACCGCGACCGCGGAGTCGTGGCGGGTTGCACGCTTACCCGTGTGAGGGACTGTCGGTGACGTCCGAGATGAGGCTGGGATGAAGCCTCAGGCCGTCACGGCTGCAGTCAAACCGGGCAGACCGTGGCGGCATCGGCGTGAGCCTTGGGACATTGCGAGACGGCAGCCGATCGCAGTGTCGATCGGCTGCCAGGCGCGTCCTTGCGGGGGCGGTGCCAGGCGACTGGTCGCCGTGGGATCAGAACTCCTGCCACGTATCGCCATTGCTTGTCGCGGCCACGGTCGCGCGGCGCGCGGTCGGCGCTTGCGGGCCGACGCCGGCCTTCGCCACAGTCTTGATCGGCGGCTTGGCGCTCCGTGCGGCCGGCGCAGTGCGGACAGGCGCAGGCCTTGCCATCGCGGCGACATTGTCGATCTTGAACAGCGCGACCGCATCGCTCAGTTGCACGGCCTGCTCTTCCATCGAACGCGCGGCGGCAGTGGCTTCTTCCACCAGGGCGGCGTTCTGCTGGGTGGTCTCGTCCATCTGCGTGACGGTCTGGTTGACCTGCTCGATGCCCGCGGACTGCTCCTGCGAGGCGGCCGAGATCTCGCCCATGATGTCGGTGACCCGCTGCACAGAGGCGACGATCTCGTGCATGGTCTTGCCGGCCTGGTCGACCAGGGCCGAACCGGTGGCGACGCGGCCGACCGAATCGTCGATCAAGGTCTTGATTTCCTTGGCGGCACCGGCCGAGCGCTGGGCGAGGGTACGCACTTCGCTGGCGACCACGGCGAAGCCGCGGCCTTGGTCGCCGGCCCGCGCCGCTTCCACTGCGGCGTTGAGCGCCAGGATGTTGGTCTGGAAGGCGATGCCGTCGATCACGCCGATGATGTCGGCAATCTTCTTCGACGACGCTTCGATGCCGTTCATGGTCTCGACCACCTGACCGACCACGTCGCCGCCCTGCGAGGCCACCGAGGCGGCACCCGCGGCCAATTGATTGGCCTGGCGCGCGTGTTCGGCGTTCTGCTTCACGGTGGAGGTCAGTTCCTCCATCGACGCGGCGGTTTCTTCCAGACTTGCCGCCTGCTGTTCGGTGCGGCGCGACAGATCGTCGTTGCCGGCAGCGATCTCGGTGGCGGCGGCGTTGATGCTGACCGCCGCGGTCTGGATGCGGCCGACGATGCCGGTCAGCTGATCGGCGGTGGCGTTGGCGTCGTCGCGCATCTGCGCGAACACACCGTGGAACTCGCCGTCCATGCGCGCGGTGAGGTCGCCCGCGGCGATCGACTGCAACAAGGCCGACAGCTTACCGAGGTTGCGATCGCTGACGTCCATCATCGCGTTGAGGTCCTGCACCATCAGTCGGAAGTCATGCTGGAAGTGCGCTGCGTCGCCGCGGGCGCTGAAGTCGCCGGCGGCCGCCGCCGCGGCCAGGCGCTTGATCTCGGTGTTGATCGCCAGCAGGCTGGCCTTGGCCGCATCCATCGATTCGTGCAGCACCGCGCGGCTGCCGGGCAGGCGACGGGCGTCGCGGCGCAGGTCGCCGTTGGCGTATTCGTTGAGTACGCCGATGGCGTCGACGATGGCATCCAGGTGCTCGAACATCATGGTGTTGATGCCCTTGCTCAGCTCGCCGTACACGCCGGGGAAGTCCTGCGGCATGCGGTGGCTCATGTCCTTGTCCGCATGCAGTTCGATCATCAATGCGGTTTCGCTGGAGAAGCGCCGCAGCTGGTTCTGCATCCGATCCATCGCGACCAGCAGGCGGCCGGGCTCGTCGCGCGCGGTGGTGCTCACGTCGTTGTCCAGGCGTCCGTCGGCGATGGCCTCGGCGGCGCGGGTGGCGCGGGCCAGCGGTCCAGTCAGGCTGCGGGTGATGGTCCAGCCCAGCAGGCCGCTGACCAATAGCACGGCCAGGCCGCCGGAGATCAGGACGATGCGCCCACGCGCCATCGCCGCCGACGAGACCGCATAGGCCTGCTTGCTCAGGCGCCGCTGCAGATCGGCATTGGCGCGGATCGCGGCCTGCTGCTTCTCCATCGCCACCGATGCATCGCCGAGCAACAGCGCCTGCGCCTGCGCGTTCTGGTCCTTTTCGCCGAGCGCCAGCACCTGATTGTTCAGCTGCACCGATCGTGCGCGCGAGACCTCGATCGTATCCATGGCTTGGCGCTCGGCCGGGCTGGCCGGCATCGCCGACAAGGCATCGTGCGCGGTCTTGTAGCGCGCCCGGTTGCTCTTCACCATGTTGATCATCTTCTGGTTGGCCGCGTCGCCATCGACGATGGTGACGGCCATCAACCCAATCTGCACGTTGGTGTTGGCGTCGAGCATCTCGTTGGAGAGCCGCACCTTTTCCATGTTGTTGTTGACGATGCTGTCCAGCTCGCGATGCGCTCTGGCCATGGTCAACAGCCCCATTGCGACCAGCAGGCCGGACAACAGGATGAGGATGCCGAACGCCACACCCAGGCGCCGACCGACGTTGTAGCGTTGCAGAAGTGCGTTCATAACCGACCTTTGGGACAGAGGGGGAGTCGGGTCGTAAGCGCTGGCAAATCAGCAGTTGCGACGCGTCGTGGCGGTGCCTTGCCGCACCCTCAATATCGACGTGTCGGTGAGAAGTTGAGCAATTCTCACCGAATCGTTGGCGGTCGGTTAGGAAGCTGTCTGCCGGCTACATTGCACCTGGCGGGATGGGGGAAATCCGACGTTGTTCCGACATCCACTGCTGTGTAATGAGAAAGGCTGCATCTTGCCCTTGAGGCGCGCGGGTCGAACTACACCGCATGGCGCCGAGGCCGGTCGCCAGGCTGGCAGCCCGACGACCGACCGAACCGATCAGAACTCCTGCCAGTCCCCGCCGCCCGCGATGGCGACGCGCTTGGCTGGCTGCCGCAATGGACGCGCCGTCGTCTTGGCGGCATGCGCCGGCTTGGCCGCAACAATGGGTACCGATGCCGGTGCAGCGCGCACGCCGGCCACAGCGACGCCGGTGTTGTCGATCTTGAACAACGCCACCGTGCTGGTGAGCTGGCCAGCCTGCTCCTCCATCGCGCGTGCCGCGGCGGTGGCTTCCTCCACCAGCGCGGCGTTCTGCTGGGTGGTCTCGTCCATCTGCATCACGGTCTGGTTGACCTGTTCGATGCCCGACGATTGCTCCTGCGATGCGGAGGAGATCTCGCCCATGATGTCGGTGACGCGTTGCACCGAGGCAACGATCTCGCTCATGGTCCGGCCTGCCTGGTCGACCAGCACCGAACCTTCGGCCACGCGCGTGACCGAATCGTCGATCAGGCCCTTGATTTCCTTGGCGGCGCCGGCCGAGCGCTGCGCCAGGGTACGCACTTCGGTGGCGACCACGGCGAAGCCGCGGCCCTGGTCGCCGGCACGGGCGGCTTCCACCGCCGCGTTCAGCGCGAGGATGTTGGTCTGGAAGGCGATGCCATCGATGACGCTGATGATGTCGGCGATCTTCTTCGACGAGGCCTGGATACCGCTCATGGTTTCGACCACCTGGCCGACCACGTTACCGCCTTGCGAAGCCACCGAGGCCGCACCCACCGCCAACTGGTTGGCCTGGCGGGCGTGTTCGGCGTTCTGCTTGACCGTGGAGGTCAGTTCTTCCATCGACGCGGCGGTCTCTTCCAGACTGGCGGCCTGCTGCTCGGTGCGGCGCGACAGGTCGTCGTTGCCGGCGGCGATCTCGGTGGCGGCGGCATTGATGCTCACCGCCGCGGTCTGGATGCGGCCGACGATCGCGGCCAACTGTTCGGCGGTGGTATTGGCATCGTCGCGCATTCTGGCGAACACGCCGTGGAAGTCGCCATGCATGCGTGCGGTCAGATCGCCGGCGGCGATGGATTGCAGCATCCGCGACAACGCCTGCAGGTTGCCGTCGGCGGTGGCCATCAGTTGATTGAGGCTCTCGACGATGGCGCGGAAATCGTACTGGAAGTGCACCGTGTCTCCGCGCGCGGCGAAATTGCCGGCCAGGGCCGCGGCAGCGAGTTGGTTGATCTCCCCACTCATGCGCATCAGATTGCCCTTCACTGCAGCCATCGCCGTGGTGATGATGGCCTTCTCGCCGGGCAGCTGCGGCATGTCCTGGGAAAGGTCGCCGATCGCGTAGCGTTCGATCAGGTGGACGGTCTGCATTTTCACCGCGATGTGATCGGCGACCATCTTGTTGGCGTCGCGGACCATGCGTGCGTAGTCGCCCATGAACGCGCCCTCGTCCATGCGGTAGCTGATCTCGCCGAGCTCGTGGCGGCGCGCCATCTCTTCCTGTGCCTGGAGCAAGTTACGCAATTGCGTCTGCATGGCGTGCATGGCATTCAGCAACCGCCCCGGTTCGTCGCGCATGTCGGTGGCGACGTCGTTGTCCAGCCGCCCGCTTGCGATGGCCTCGGCGGCGCGGGTGGCACGGTTCAGCGGCTGGGTCAAGCTGCGGGTGATCGTCCACCCCAGCAGGCTGCTGGCCAGCAGTACCATGATGCCGCCGGCGATCAGCAGATTGCGGCCATTGGTGATGGCCTGCGTCGCCTTGGCGTAGGCGGCCTGCAATTGCTCGTTCTGCAGGTCCACGTTCTCGCGGATGTAGCCGTTCCAGGCCAGGGTGGCAGGGCGCGAGCGGTTGATCAGCAGCGCTTGCGCTTCGTCGTTGCGATCTGCCAGCGAGAGCGCAATGACCTGGTCGTTCAATGCGCGCGCTGTCGCCCGTGCCGCGTCGATCTTGGCACGCAGCACTTTGCCTTTCGCGGACGGAGGAAACTTGTCCAGCTCGGCGCGCAATTCGGTGTAGCGCTGACGGTTGTTCTTGACCTCGGCCAGTGCCTGCTGGTTGAGTGCGTCGCTGGTCACCATCGCCAGCGTCCCGAGCGCGCCAAGGATCTTGTTGTTGGCGTCGAGCATGTCGTTGCTGATGCGGGTCTTCTCGACGTTCTTCTTGACGATCTGATCCAGCTCGGTCTGGGCGCGCGACATGGAGACCGTGCCGGCGGCGACCAGCAGGCAGGACAGCAGGATCAGCAGGCCGAAGGCGCCACCGAGCCGGCGTCCCACGTTGTAGCGTTGCAGAAAGGAATTCATGCCGACCTCTTCGTTGACGATGTCCCTGGGACGTCCAGGTCCTTTTCCCTACGGGTTCCGGTGGCATCTGTGCGACCGGAGTGGTGGGCGTGGCAGTCAGAAAGCGAAGAGAGGAAAAACCATTGCCTTGCTGTACAACATGATCCGCCGTCACCCGAATGTAATATCGGCGTGACGGCGCAATACTCGATACGTCGTTGGTCGTAAGACGATTCCCGACGCTGTCTAATTCAGTTCCCTACGCGGACAGCGGCTGCCATTGCGTGCCGATCGCGTCGGCGATCACCTGGGCATTCGCCTGCGGCGCGTGCCTGACTGTGGTCGCCGTCGCCGTCGCCTGTGCCGGCGCCGCTGCCGCGACGGACGCCGTCGCGGGCGCCGCGCTGCGCGTGGCCTGCTGTTCCAGCCGGAACACCGCCACCGCGTCGCTCAGTTGCGCCGCCTGGTCCTCCATCGACCGTGCCGCGGCAGTGGCTTCCTCGACCAGCGCGGCATTCTGCTGGGTACTCTCGTCCATCTGCGTCACCGTGCGGTTGACCTGCTCGATGCCGGCGGACTGCTCCTGCGAGGCGGAGGAGATCTCGCTCATGATGTCGGTCACCCGGCCCACCGAGGCCACGATCTCCTGCATGGTCTGGCCTGCGCGCTGCACCAGTTCCGCGCCGGTGGCGACCCGGTCGACCGAGTCGTCGATCAGGCCCTTGATCTCCTTGGCGGCGCTGGCCGAGCGTTGCGCGAGCACCCGCACCTCGCTGGCGACCACGGCGAAACCGCGGCCCTGTTCGCCGGCACGTGCGGCTTCCACCGCGGCGTTGAGGGCCAGGATGTTGGTCTGGAAGGCGATGCCGTCGATCACCGAGATGATGTCGGCGATCTTCTTCGAAGCCGTCTCGATGCCGCTCATGGTGTCGACCACCTGGCCGACCACCGCGCCGCCTTGCGAGGCGACCGCGGCGGCGCCGGCGGCGAGCTGGTTGGCCTGGCGCGCATGCTCGGCGTTCTGCTTGACCGTGGCGGTCAGCTCTTCCATCGAGGCGGCGGTTTCTTCCAGGCTGGCGGCCTGCTGCTCGGTGCGCTGCGACAGGTCGCTGTTGCCCTGGGCGATCTCGGTGGCGGCGCTGTGGATGTCGCCGGCGGCGCGCTGGATGCGGCCGACGATATCGGCCAGGCGCTCGGCGGTGCCGTTGGCGTCGTCGCGCATGGTGGCGAAGATGCCGTGGAAGTCGCCGTGCATGCGCGCGCCGAGGTCGCCATCGGCCAGCGCGCTGAGCAGCCGCGAGACCTCGGCGATGCTGATCGCGTTGGCGTCGAGCAAGCCGTTGAGCTGCTGCGCCAGCATCAGGAAGAAGCCCTGCTTGCCGGTGCGGTCGATGCGCTGCGACAGGTCGCCGGCGGCGGCGCTGCGTACCACCGCGGCCACTTCCGCTTCCACCCGGGTCTCGGCGGTGCGATCGCGCCATTCGCAGACGAAGCCCATGTGGGCGCCCTCGGCGTTGCGGATGGCGGAGATCTCCTGCGCGATGCAGACCTCGCGATAGCGCACCTCGCGCTGCGCCGCGCCCTGCCGGTCCAGCCGCTGGTAGATCTCCGCGTCCTGCGCATTGCCGACTTCCAGCAACGTCACCGACTGGCCCAACAGCGACGCGGCGCGGTCGAATGCCGGCGCGCAGGCGCGGATGTCCTCGGCGTGGGTCTGCAGCAAGGTCTGCAGCGCGGTATTGGCGTAGATGATGGTCAGGTCGGGATCGGCGATGTACATGCCGGTGGACGCGTTGTCCAGCGCGGTGCGGATGCGCAGGTTCTCGGCGGCGACGCTGCGCTCGCGTTCGATGCGCTCGCGCAGTTCGCGCTGCATCCGCGCCAGCGCCGCCATCAGGCTGCGGCCGTGCCTGGCCGCGACCGGGATGGGCTGGTCCAGGCGGCCTTCGGCGATGTGCTGGGCGGCGTCCATCGCCACCCGCGGCTCGCCGCCGAGCAACTGCGCGACCGAGCGCAGGATCCATGCCGCGGCGGCGCCCAGGCACAACACGGCGAGCAGCACCGCGCCGGTCTGCTGCCAGGTGGCGCGCTGGCTCTGCTGTTCGGCGGCGGTGCGACTCTGCTCGTTCAGCGCCAGGATGCGGTCGCTGATCGTGTCCATCTCGGTTTCCAGCCGCGCGAACTGCGCGGTGAAATCGGCATAGGCGGCGCTGCTGTCGCCCTGGGTCTCGGCCAGCGTCACCACCTTGTCGGCGGCGGCGATGTAGCGCTGCAGTGCAGGCCCGGCGGCATCCAGTTGCGCGCGTAAGGCGCCGTCCAGCGGCAGCTTCTGGTTGTCGTCCAGCGCCTTGCGGAATTCGCCGGCGTGTTCCCCCAGCGAGGCGCGCGCGGCCTTGACCCCGTCCGCATCCTGCCGTGCCGCCGCCAGCAAGGCGGCGGTGACGTCGCCGCGCAGGGCGTCGTGCATCATGTCGGCCTGCATGTGGTTGCGCAGCGCGTCCGAGGAGGTGACCTGTGCCGCGACCGAGCGCAGCAGCCCTTGCTGCGCGGTGTAGCCGACCCCGCCCAGGGCGAGCAGGGCGAGCACCGCCACCAGCACCAGGATCCCGAGCATATGCATGATTTTCATCGGTGTGGCCCGATCAGAAACGGAAGGACAGGCCCGCGCCGAGCGCGTGGTCCGGCGAACGGTCGTTGAGGCCGCGGCTGTACACCACGTCCAATTGCACGTCCTGGCTGAGCAGCCAGGCCGAGCCGACGTCGAGCAGGGCGATGGTGCCGCCGTCGTCGGCATGGGCGATCTGCGGTAGCGCCAACTCCACGAACGAGCGGCTGCGGTCGGTCCAGGCCTTGCCCAGCACCACGCCGAAGATGCCGGCGGTGTAGCGATGCCCGCCGTCGCCTTCGTCGCGGATCACGCCGGGCATCATCCCCAGCGAAACGCTGTCGCTGAGTTCCCATTCGGCCACCAGGCGGAACGAGGGGCGGGCGCCGCTGCCGCGCACGTCGCGTGCGCCGCTGGGCAGGTCCACGTGCAGCAGCCAGGCCAGCGAGGCGCCGCCGATCTCGCTGGCAAGGTGATGCTTGAGCCCGAGCGAAATGTCGGAAAAGCCGGAGACATCGTCGCCGACCGGGACGTCGACCGTCTGCCAGCCATCGGTCTCCACGCGTAGTTCCCAGGTCGGGCCGATGCCGTAGCGGAACAGGGTCGGTGTGGTGTAGCCATCGACATCGCCATCGCGTTCCCAGGCCACGCTGGTTTCCACCTGCAGGCGCCGGTCGCCGACGGTGAGGCTGGATTCGACGAAGTCGGGGCGATCGGTGGCGATCGGTTCGACCTCGGCGTGCGCCAGGCCGGCGAGGCCGCACAAGGTCAGACAACTGGCGATGACGCGTAGCTTCATGTGCGGCTCCCATTGGCGGTTCGGTCGGAACCGTGGGGCCGGGCGCAATGCGGCCGGCGCCGGGGCACGCCTGTCGCGGCGCCCATGGCATGGCAGTTCCGCTTTCTATATCGACCCTGAATACACTTTCTTTACGAGCGTGACGCGCTAAGCGCTCTGCGGCCGCCGCGACCAGGAGCCAGGCGGCCGGACCGCGAAGCGCGCAAGGCGCTCGGGGGAGTGGGTCGAGGTGCGGCTCAGAACTCCTGCCACTGCCCATCGTCGGTCGACGCGGTCGCGCGCGGGACCGCCCGCAACGGCGCCGTGGCCGGCCGCCGCGGCGTGGCCGCCGCTGTGGCCGGCGCGGGCGACGCAGGGCGGCGCGCGGGCGCCGGCGCAGCGATCGCCACCCCGGTGCTGGTCTCGAGCTTGAACAGGGCCACGGCCTGATTGAGCTGGCCGGCCTGGTCTTCCATCGAGCGCGCCGCGGCGGTGGCTTCCTCGACCAGCGCGGCGTTCTGCTGGGTGGCCTCGTCCATCTGGGTGATGGTCTGGTTGACCTGCTCGATGCCGGCGGACTGCTCCTGCGAGGCCGCGGAAATCTCGCCCATGATGTCGGTGACGCGCTGCACCGAGGCCACGATCTCCTGCATCGTGCTGCCGGCCTGATCGACCAGCGCCACGCCTTCGGCGACGCGCTCGACCGAATCGTCGATCAGGGTCTTGATCTCCTTCGCCGCGTTCGACGAACGCTGGGCGAGGGTGCGCACTTCGCTGGCCACGACGGCGAAGCCGCGGCCCTGTTCGCCGGCGCGCGCCGCTTCCACCGCGGCGTTGAGCGCCAGGATGTTGGTCTGGAAGGCGATGCCGTCGATCACCGAAATGATGTCGGCGATCCTCTTCGAGGAGGTCTCGATGCCGTGCATCTTCTCCGAGACCTCGCTGGCCAGTCTGCCGCCCTGCGAGGCGACCGAGGCGGCGCCGGTGGCGAGCTGGTTGGCCTGGCGGGCGTGCTCGGCGTTCTGCTTGACGGTGGAGGTCAGCTCCTCCATCGAGGCCGCGGTTTCTTCCAGGCTGGCGGCCTGTTGTTCGGTCCGGCGCGACAGGTCGTCGTTGCCGGCGGCGATCTCGGCCGCGGCGCCGTTGATGCTGACTGCGGCGGTCTGGATGCGCGCGACGATCGCCGCCAGTTGTTCGGTGGTGGCATTGGCGTCGTCGCGCATGGTCGCGAACACGCCCTGGAAGTCGCCATGCATGCGCGCGGTCAGGTCGCCCGCGGCGATGGCCTTCAATAGCCTGGACAGCGCCTGCAGATTGCCGTCGGCGGTGGCCATCAACTGGTTGAGGCTCTCGACCATCAAGCGGAAGTCGTACTGGAAGCGTTCGGCGTCACCGCGCACGCTGAAGTCGCCGGCCGCGGCGGCGCCGGCCAGGTGCTTGATCTCGGTGTTCATCGCGGTCAGGTTGCGCTTGGCCGTGTCCATCGTCTCGGTGAGCACGGCCTTCTCGCCGGGCAGGCGGTCCATGTCCTCGGACAGGTCGCCGATGGCGTAGCGGCCCATGATCTGCGCCAGGCGCAGCTTGACCGCGATGTGCGAGGCGGCCAGTGCATTGCTGTCGCGAACCATGCGCCCGTAGTCGCCGGGGAAGGCGCTCTCGTCCATGCGGTAGCTGATCTGGCCGGCATCGTGGCGCTCGGCCATTTCCTTCTGTGCGTCGAGCACCGCGCGCAGCTGCTGCTGCATGCGCTGCAGCGATCCCAGCAACTGGCCCAGTTCGTCGTTGCGCGCATACTGGATGCGGCTGTCCAGTCGCCCGGCGGCGACCGCGCTGGACACCTCCACTGCGCTGGCCAAGGGCGTGACCACCAGCCGCCGCAGCAGCAGGTAGAGGCCGCCGCTGAGCAGCAGCGCGGCGCACAGGCCGACCGCGGCGATGGTCCACAGCAGGTTGCGCGCCTGCGCCATCAGCACCGCCTTCGGCACCGCCACGCCCAGCGCGAAGCGCTCCTGGGCCTGGCCGATCTGCAGCGGCACGTACACTTCCACGTCGGTGGCGCCGGTCTGCGGATCGACGCTGTCGCGGCCGACGGTCTTGCCCTGGGCGATGTCGGCCAGCAAGGCGCGGGTGGCCGGATCCTGCAGTTTCTTGCCGACCAGCGCGGGATCGCGGTCGGCGACGATGGCGCCGCCGGGCGAGAGCAGGCGCACGCGGCCGGCGCCGAGCGGACGCAGCTTGGCGACGCGCTGCTGCAGCGCGGCCAGGCCGAAATCGGTGGTGACCACGCCCAGGAACTTGCCGTCTTCCAGGATCGGCGTACTCACCGTGGTCATCAGCACCTTCTTGCCGGCGATCTCGTAATCGTAGGGTTCGGCGACGGTGGGCCGCAGCAGCTTGCGCGGATTCAGATACCAGTCGCCGGCGCCGGCCACCTCGTAGTCGTGCAGCGGATCGCGCACGAGTTTCCCGTTCTGCCAGGACCAGTACACCATGTAGCGGCCGCTGGCGTCGTGGCCGGCGCTGTTGGCGTAGTCCGCGTCCTTGCCGTCCAGCGCCTGCGGTTCCCAAAGCGTGCCGATGCCGGTCCAGTCGGGGTGCTGCTGCAGTTCGCGGCGCAGGCTCTCGCTGAACAGGTCGCGCGCCGTGTCCTGGCCGCGCTGGGCGAGCAGGGCATTGGCCAGCGCCTGGTTGGAGACGGCGGAGGCGCCGATGGTGTTGCCGATGCGCTCGGATTCCAGGCGCGCGGTGTCGGTCATGCCGACCTTGGCGGAGGCGAGCAGGGCGGAACTGCTGCGGGCGTAGATGATGGCGGCGGTAATGCCGAAGCACAGCAGGGCGATCGCGGCCACGCCCAGCATCAGGCGGGTGGCGACACTGCTCGGGCGTGTGGAGGACGTCGTGGGCATCGCGGTCGTCTCGATGGGAGGATGGAGAGATCGCGCCATCGCCTCGGAAAGCGTCTTGCTTTCGGACAAGCCAGGCAGGGAGCATGCGCGATAGTGCCGTTATCGGCACCGCGTCCCAGAAATGTAGTCGGTGCCTGTGGTGTGCCGCGCCGGGCGGGCGCATCCGCGCGGATGGCGACGTCGGATCCGGACCCGCCGTCTACCGCGGCGCATGCCGCGGGGAGGGGAAGGCGCGCCTTGGTGGCGCACCGTGTGGCGGCCGGGCGGCGGCCAGGCGGCGAAGCATGGCGGCAATAAAAAGCCCCGGGAGCGATCCGCTCCCGGGGCCATTGGTGCGAGACGAGCGGCAGGGATGCGCGCTCAGAACTCCTGCCAGCTGTCGTCGCCGGCCGCGACCGCGATCGGCCGGGCCGATGGCCGCACCGGGCGCGCGGCGGGCTTGGCCGCCGGCTTGGCGGCCGACCGAGCGACCGCGCGGACCGGTGCGCTCGCTGCGCTGGCGATGGCCGGCTGGCCGGCGTGGCTGCTGCTGGCATCGATCTTGAACACGGCCACGGCCTGGCTTAACTGCCCTGCCTGGTCTTCCATGGAACGCGCCGCGGCGGTGGCTTCTTCCACCAGGGCGGCGTTCTGCTGGGTGGTCTCGTCCATCTGCGTGACGGTCTGGTTGACCTGCTCGATGCCGGCGGACTGCTCCTGCGAGGCGGCGGCGATCTCGCCCATGATGTCGGTGACGCGCTGCACGGAGGCGACGATCTCGTGCATGGTCTTGCCGGCCTGGTCGACCAGGGCCGAACCGGTGGCGACGCGGCTGACCGAGTCGTCGATCAGGCCCTTGATCTCCTTGGCGGCATTGGCCGAGCGCTGGGCGAGGGTACGCACTTCGCTGGCCACCACCGCGAAGCCGCGGCCCTGTTCGCCGGCGCGTGCGGCTTCGACTGCGGCGTTGAGCGCCAGGATATTGGTCTGGAAGGCGATGCCGTCGATCACCGAGATGATGTCGCCGATCTTCTTCGAGGAGGCTTGGATGCCGCTCATGGTCTCGACGACCTGGCCGACCACATCGCCGCCCTGCGAGGCGACCGAGGCGGCGCCGGCAGCCAGTTGGTTGGCCTGGCGGGCGTGCTCGGCGTTCTGCTTGACCGTGGAGGTCAGTTCTTCCATCGACGCGGCGGTTTCTTCCAGGCTGGCGGCTTGCTGCTCGGTGCGGCGCGACAGGTCGTCGTTGCCGGCGGCAATCTCGCTGGCGGCACCGTTGATGCTGACCGCGGCGGTCTGGATGCGCGCGACGATGGCCGCCAACTGCTCGGCGGTGGCATTGGCGTCGTCGCGCATGGTGGCGAACACGCCCTGGAAATCGCCGTGCATGCGTGCGGTCAGGTCACCGGCGGCGATCGACTGCAACAGGCCCGACAGCGCCTGCAGGTTGCCATCGGCGGTGGCCATCAGCTGGTTGAGGCTCTCGACCATCAGCCGGAAGTCGTACTGGAAGCGTTCGGTGTCGCCGCGCACGCTGAAGTCGCCTGCGGCCGCTGCACCGGCCAGGTGCTTGATCTCGCTGTTCATCGCGGTCAGGTTGAGCTTGACCTTGTCCATGGTCTCGGTGAGGACGGCCTTTTCGCCGGGCAGCCGGTCCATGTCGTCGGACAGGTCGCCGATGGCGTAGCGGCCCATGATCTGCGCCAGGCGCAGCTTCACCGCGATGTGCGAGGCGGACAGGGCATTGCTGTCGCGGACCATGCGGCCGTAGTCGCCGGGGAAGGCGCTCTCGTCCATGCGGAAGCTGATCTGGCCGGCGTCGTGGCGCTGGGCCATCTCGGTCTGCGCGGCGAGCACTGCCTGCAACTGGCTCTGCATCTTGTCCATGCTCGTCAGCAGCACGCCGGCCTCGTCCTTGCTGCGCAGGTCGATCGCGTTGTCGAGCTTGCCGCGGGCGATGGCGTCGGCCACGTCGATCGCCGTGCCCAAGCGCTTGAGCAACTGGCGGCGGATCACGATCGCCATGCCGATCGCGGCCACGATCACCAGCAGATTGCCCAGCAGCACGGCCCACTTGTTCTGCGCGCGCACCGTGTTCAGGGTTTCGCTGCGCTTGGCGAGCAGTCCGCGCTCCTCGTCGGTGAACTCACCGAGCAGGCTGCGGATCGATTGCATCGCCTTGCGGTCGCGGGCCTGCTTGAACTCGGCGGCGACCTGCGCCGTATCGTCGGACTGCGCGCGCAAGGCGGTGATCTGCTTTTCCACGCCGACCAGATCGTCGAACGACGCATGCAGCTTCTCGAGCCGCGCCTGCTGGCGCGGGTTGTCCGCAGTCAGGCGCTTGGCCTCGGCGAAGTTCTTGTCGAAACTGGCCAGGCCCGCGGTGTAGGGCTGCAAGTGGTCTTGGTTGCCCGACAGCAGATAGCCGCGCGCGCCGGTCTCGACGTTGAGCGCATCGACTTCCATCATGTCGCCGGTCGCCAGCACCTTGTAGGTGTGGTCGTTCATGTCGGCGGCCGTATTGAGCGAGGACAGGCTGCTCAGGCTGATCGAGCCGATGATCACAGTGATCAGCACGATCACGGCAAAACTGAGCGCGAGCCTGGCGGAGAGACTGAGGTTCTTGAGCGTCATCGTCGTATTCCTGGTGGAAAGAGTGGAGCGTTGGGGATGGCGTACCCCGTGCCTGAGTCGATGTCCGCGGAGGCGTTGGGCGCTGCCTTATCTATTTCGGCTGTGAATCAAAATCATCCAATTGATAGTTTTATTGAAATCAATAGGTTTTACGGATTGAAACATGCACTCCAATTGCAGTTGCCTTGCTTTAATGGCGTCGCTGCAAATTTTGTTCAAATTTGTAGACAATTTGTGTGCGCAACTTCCGTATCGGCATCGCGCCTGGGTTCTTTAAGCGCCGATGGCGCGTATTTAGCTTGTTTTCACGGTTGCTTCACGCAAGCAGGGATGCGCTTCTCGTTCCGAGGATCGTTGACGCCGCCGATTCCCTCGCGACCGGGCCAAGCCGGTCGAAAAAAGCCCGGGAGCTGACGCTCCCGGGCTCGATGTCATGCAGGTGTCTGGACGCGTCGGTAGCGCGCGATCAGAACTCCTGCCAATCGGTAGCGCCGGCCGCAACGGCGACGTTGCCCGTGGCGGTCGGCCGGTGGGCGGCCGCGCGCGGGGGAGACGCCTTGACCGGTCGCTGTGCGCCGGCGCTGGCGACGACCGCCGGCTTCGGGGCGGACGCGCGGCGGGTCACCGCCGGCGCTTGCTGGTCGATCTTGAACAGGGCCACGGCCTGGCTCAGCTGCCCGGCCTGGTCTTCCATCGACCGTGCCGCGGCGGTGGCTTCCTCGACCAGGGCGGCGTTCTGCTGGGTGGTCTCGTCCATCTGCATCACGGTCTGGTTGACCTGCTCGATGCCGGCCGATTGCTCCTGCGAGGCGGCCGAGATCTCGCCCATGATGTCGGTGACGCGCTGCACCGAGGTCACGATCTCGGTCATGGTCCGGCCGGCCTGATCGACCAGGGCCGAGCCCTGGGCGACGCGGCTGACCGAGTCGTCGATCAGATCCTTGATTTCCTTGGCCGCATTCGACGAACGCTGGGCGAGCGTGCGCACTTCGCTGGCGACCACCGCAAAGCCGCGGCCCTGTTCGCCGGCGCGGGCGGCTTCCACCGCGGCGTTGAGCGCCAGGATGTTGGTCTGGAAGGCGATGCCGTCGATCACCGAGATGATGTCGCCGATCTTCTTGGACGACGCCTCGATCCCGCTCATGGTCTGCACGACCTGGCCGACCACGTCGCCGCCTTGCGAGGCCACCGAGGCCGCACCCGCGGAGAGCTGATTGGCCTGGCGCGCGTGTTCGGCGTTCTGCTTGACCGTGGAGGTCAGTTCCTCCATCGAGGCGGCGGTCTCTTCCAGGCTCGCCGCCTGCTGCTCGGTGCGGCGCGACAGGTCGTCGTTGCCGGTGGCGATCTCGCTGGCGGCGGCATTGATGCTGACCGCGGCGGTCTGGATGCGCGCGACGATCGCCGCCAATTGCTCGGTGGTGGCGTTGGCATCGTCGCGCATGGTGGCGAATACGCCCTGGAAATCGCCGTGCATGCGCGCGGTCAGGTCGCCGGCGGCGATGGAGCGCAGCAGGGACGACAGCGCCTGCAGATTGCCGTCGGCGGTGGCCATCAACTGATTGAGGCTGTCGACCATCAGGCGGAAGTCGTACTGGAAGCGCTCGGTGTCGCCGCGCACGCTGAAGTCGCCGGCCGCCGCGGCGCCGGCCAGGTGCTTGATCTCGCTGTTCATGGCGGTCAGGTTGTGCTTGACCGTGTCCATCGTCTCGGTCAGCCGCGCCTTTTCGCCCGGCAGGCGGTCCATGTCCTCGGACAGGTCGCCGATGGCGTAGCGGCCCATGATCTGCGCCAGGCGCTCGGTCACGGCGATGTGCGCGGCGGCCAGCGTGTTGCTGTCGCGGACCATGCGCCCGTAGTCGCCGGGGAAGGTGCTTTCGTCCATGCGATAGCTGATCTGGCCGGCGTCGTGGCGCTGCGCCATCTCCGCCTGCGCGGCGAGCACCGCCTGCAACTGCTGCTGCATGCGGCCCATGGCGTGCAACAGGCGGCCGGTTTCGTCGCGGGCCTCCGTGCGCACGGCATTGTCCATGCGGCCATTGGCGATCGCCTCGGCGGTCCGCGTGGCCAGGCGCAGCGGCGTGGTCAGGCTGCGGGTGATGGCGAACGCCAGCAGGCCGCTCAGTGCCAGCGTCAGCAAGGCTCCGGTGATCAACAGTATTTGGCTGCTTTGCATCGACGACAAGGCGGCCTGGTAGGCCTTTGCGGCCTGATCTTTCTGGCGGTTGGCGAAGGTGCGGATCGCGTCCTGCCAGGCCAGCGTGGCAGGAGTCGCTGACGCGTTCAACAACTTCAGCGCCTTGGTGGTGGTGTCGTCGTTCGTACCCAAGGCTACGATTTGGTCGTTGATGTCCTTGGCAATAGCACGTTTTTCATCAATCTGCTTGCGTATTGCGTTGCCAGCGGCCGCCATCGACATGGTGTCGATCTTGGCGCGGGCGTTGGCGTAGTTTTCGCGCTGTGATTTGAACTGCTCCAGCGCCCGCTGCCGTACAGCCGGGTCATCAGAGGTGGTGAAAGTGCTGAGTGCAATCAGCACGGATGAGTTGGCATCCAGCATCTGGTTGCTGAACTCGATCTTCATCATTCGATCGAGCACGATCTTGTCCATCTGCTTGCGTGCATCGGACATGCCCCAGAGACCAACTAGTACCAGCAGAACGGAAAGCAGGATGAAAAGGCCGAATGCGGCCGAGAGGCGAACACCGACGTTGTAGCGTTGCAAAAAACCGATCACATCAATCTCCTCGAAAAGCGGGTGCTACGCACTGATTTGTAGCGGCGTGCGTGGGATGCCATGCAGCGCATGGAGCAACTGCGGCATCGCGGCGGCCGCGCGGGAGCGGCCGTATGAATATGGCGCGTGGCGATCAGAACTCCTGCCAGTCGCTGGCGGTGGCCTGGGCGAGCACGGCGGAACGTACCGGTGCCGGTCGCGGCTTGCGTGACGGCGCGACCGGCGCGCTGCGCGGAGCAGGGCGGGCGGTCCGCGCCGGGACGACGGTGGCGGCTTGCGTGATGGGATGGGACGTGTCCAGCTTGAACACCGCCACCGAGTCGCGCAGGTGTCCGGCCTGTTCTTCCATCGAGCGTGCGGCGGCGGTGGCTTCCTCCACCAGCGCGGCGTTCTGCTGGGTGGTCTCGTCCATCTGCATCACGGTCTGATTCACTTGCTCGATGCCGGCGGACTGCTCCTGCGAGGCGGCGGCGATCTCGCCCATGATGTCGGTGACGCGCTGTACCGAGGTCACGATCTCGGTCATGGTCCGGCCGGCCTGGTCGACCAGCGCCGAACCCTGGGTGACGCGGCTGACCGAGTCGTCGATCAAGGTCTTGATCTCCTTGGCGGCGTTGGCCGAGCGCTGGGCGAGGGTGCGCACTTCGGTAGCGACGACGGCGAAACCGCGACCCTGATCGCCGGCGCGTGCCGCTTCCACCGCCGCGTTGAGCGCCAGGATGTTGGTCTGGAAGGCGATGCCATCGATCACCGAGATGATGTCGGCGATCTTGCGCGAGGAGGCCTCGATGCCGCTCATGGTGTCGACCACCTGGCCGACCACCGCACCGCCCTGCGAGGCCACCGAGGCCGCGCCCGCGGAGAGCTGATTGGCCTGGCGCGCGTGTTCGGCGTTCTGCTTCACGGTGGAGGTCAGTTCCTCCATCGACGCGGCGGTCTCCTCCAGGCTGGCGGCCTGCTGCTCGGTGCGTCGCGACAGGTCGTCGTTGCCGGTGGCGATCTCGCTGGCGGCCGCATTGATGCTGACCGCAGCGGTCTGGATGCGCGCGACGATGGCGGCCAACTGCTCGGTGGTGGCGTTGGCGTCGTCGCGCATGGTGGCGAACACGCCCTGGAAATCGCCGTGCATGCGCGCGGTCAGGTCGCCGGCGGCGATGGAGCGCAGCAGGGACGACAGCGCCTGCAGATTGCCGTCGGCGGTGGCCATCAACTGATTGAGGCTGTCGACCATCAGGCGGAAGTCGTACTGGAAGCGCTCGGTGTCGCCGCGCATGCTGAAGTCACCGGCCGCGGCCGCGCCGGCCAGGTGCTTGATCTCGTTATTCATCGCGGTCAGGTTGTGCTTGACCGTGTCCATCGTCTCGGTGAGATGCGCCTTTTCGCCGGGCAGTCGCTCCATGTCCTCGGACAGGTCGCCGATGGCGTAGCGGCCCATGATCTGCGCTAGCCGCTCGGTCACGGCGATGTGCGCGGCGGCCTGCGCATTGCTGTCGCGGACCATGCGTCCGTAGTCGCCGGGGAAGGTGCTTTCGTCCATGCGGTAGCTGATCTGGCCGGCGTCGTGGCGCTGCGCCATCTCCGCCTGCGCGGCGAGCACCGCCTGCAACTGCTGCTGCATGCGCCCCATGGCGTTCAACAGGCGGCCGGTTTCGTCGCGCGCCTCGGTGCGCACGGCATTGTCCATGTGGCCATTGGCGATGGCCTCGGCGGTACGCGTGGCCAGGCGCAGCGGTGTGGTCAGGCTGCGGGTGATGGTCAGCGCCAGCAAGACGCTGAGCACCAGCGCCAGCACGGTGCCGCCGATCAACAGCATGCGGCCACGGTGCATCGAATCCAGCGCGGCCTGGTAGCCGGCGGCGGCCTGCGACTTCTGCCGATCGGAGAACTCGCGGATCTTGCTCTGCCACGCCAACGTCGCCGGCAGTGCTTGCTGGTTCAGCATCTCCACCGCCTGGGCGTTCTCGCCCTTCTCGCCCAGCGCGACGATGGCGTCGTTGATCTTCTTCGCGGCGGCACGCTTGGCGTCCATGTCGGCGCGGATGGCGCGGCCTGCGGCGGTGCTGGACAGCGTGTCGATCTTCGCGCGGGCTGTGGCGTAACGTTCGCGCTGGCGGTTGAAGGTGTCCAGCGCCGCTTGGCGCATCGCCGGGTTGCTGGAGGTGGTGTAGGTGCTCAGCGCCACCAGCACGGAGGAATTGGCGTCGAGCATCTGGTTGCTGAATTCGATCTTCGCCATGCGGTCCAGCACGATCATGTCCAGGTGCTTGCGCGCCTCGGCCATGCCGGACAGCCCGATGATCACCAGGACCACCGAAAGAAGAATCAGCAGGCCGAAGGCCGCCGATAGGCGGACACCGACGTTGTAGCGTTGCAGAAAACGGGTCATTTCAATCTCCAAGGGGCAGAAAGGCAGGTCGGCGCATAGGGATGCGGCGTCGGCGGTTTACTCGGGCAGACGCGGACGGCCTGCGCTGGAGGCGGCGGTAGTCACATGGCGTGATGACTGACGACGCGCAGGCAGGTCGTGCGAAAGCGCCGCAATCGCGACGGTGGCCATGGCGTTGCCATGCCCGATCTGCACCTGGAATCGCCGATGGCGTCCATGGGTCGTCTCGGTGGATGCGTCTTGCTGTCGCGAGAGCGCATGCATGGTGGGCCCCGTGTACGAAGGAAGAAACGACGCGTCTTGCGATGCGCCGGGAATCCGGGGTGTGATGCAACCTGACGAAACGTCTGGCAAAAAAATGCAAGTCGAGTCCGCGCGCGTGCCAAGGGCATGCGCAAAAAGATCAGCCGTCAGGGCGGCGTCCTTTCCCCGTTCGTTCGACTTCAGCGACCGGCAATGTGCACCGATCGATCCCCCCTGAAGCGCCGGCCGACCTCCCCAGGCCATGCCGGCACGCACCGATGTAGACAAAAAGCGTGCGCTCAACCTGGTATCGACGGGAGCACAGGATTCTTTAGCGTCGCAGGCGCCGTAGGACGGCGTGTTCATCCTGGCACTGCCGGTAAGCCGACGCTGCTTGTTTGAAGCATCCGGCGCCTTGCCGTACTCGGCATTGAGGAAGCTGGCGCAAGTGTCATGCGCATCGGCGGCATGCGCGTCGAGCGGCCGTGCGATGCATGCACGGCCGCTCGGTGAGCACTCGGAACGCCTGCCAGCCCGGGCAAGCGCAACGGACCGCGCCGTGCCCGGTGCCGGTCCTGACGTGCGCGACTACGCGGAGCGCACGCTGCGTGGGGCAGGGCGGGTTGCCGGCGCGATGGCGATCGATGCAATTTCGGGCAGTGCGTCCAACTTGAACACCGCCACTGCGTCCTGCAATTGCGTGGCCTGTTCCTCCATGGAACGCGCGACGGCGGTGGGCCTGACGCTGATGCGGACGTCGATCACTGTGCTGGAGCGATGCACGGGCGGCGCGACGAGCGCCTCGGCAGGTGGGCGTCGAGGCGATCCGTGATCCGCAGCGCCCACAACGCAAAAGCCCCGGCATCGCTGCCGGGGCTCGTCTGTGGCGTGACGCGGGAGGGTGGGGCGGTCAGGCCGCCTGCTGTACCCGCAGCGAGCGGACCAGGCCGCCGATGTCCACGATCAGGGCGACGCGGCCGTCGCCGAGGATGGTCGCGCCGGAGATGCCGCTGATGCGCCGGTAGTTGTTCTCGATGTTCTTGACCACCACCTGCTGCTGGCCGATCAACTCGTCCACTTCCAGCGCCAGCTTCTGCCCGTCGGCCTCCACCACCACCACCAGCGGTTCTTCGCTCTGCTCGATGCGGCCGAAGCCGTAGGAGTCGCTGAGCGAGAGGATCGGCAGGTATTCGCCGCGGACCCGCAGCACCCGGCCTTCGCCGGCCATGGTGCGGATGTCGTCGGCCTTCGGCTGCAGCGCTTCGATGACGTAGGCCAGCGGCAGGATCAGGGTCTCGCCGGCGACCGCCACGGTCATGCCGTCGAGGATCGCCAGGGTCAGCGGCAGGCGGATCAGCACGCGGGTGCCGCGGCCGGATTCGCTTTCCAACTGGACTTCGCCGCCCAGGCCCTGGATGTTGCGGCGGACCACGTCCATGCCGACGCCACGGCCGGACAGGTCGGTGACCGCATCGGCGGTGGAGAAGCCCGGGGCGAAGATCAGGTCCCAGACCTGCGCATCGCTCGGGTTGTCCGGCACGGCAATGCCACGCTCAGCGGCCTTGGCCAGGATGCGGTTGCGGTTGAGGCCGGCGCCGTCGTCGCTGACTTCGATGACGATGTGGCCGCCCTGGTGCGACGCGGCCAGGGTGATGGTGCCGGTCTCGTCCTTGCCGGCGGCGCGGCGCGCCTCCGGCAGTTCCAGGCCGTGATCGATCGAGTTGCGCACCAGGTGCACGAGCGGATCGGCGATCTTTTCGATCAGGCCCTTGTCCAGCTCGGTGCCCTCGCCAATCGTGCGCAGGCGCACCTGCTTGCCGAGGCGGCTGGACAGGTCGCGGACCAGGCGCGGGAAGCGGCGGAACACCGCGTCCACCGGCAGCATGCGCACGCCGATCACAGCCTCTTGCAGGTCGCGGGTATTGCGTTCCAGCAGGTCCAGGCCGGCGAACAGGCGTTCGGCCACGGCCTGGTCCAGGCCGGTGGAGACCTGCTTGAGCATGGCCTGGGTGATGACCAGTTCGCCGACCAGGTTGATCAGCGCATCGACCTTGTCGACGCTGACGCGGATCGAGCTTTCCGCTTCGTGCGCGGCGGCGGCGTTGCCGGCCGGCGCATTCGCGGCCACGGCGGCGGCGGGCGCTGCGGTGGCGGCGGTCGGTGGCGCGGTCAGCACCGGTGCCGGCGCGGTGGCCAGGCTCGGCGGCGGCACCGGGCGGATCTCCAGTTCGCAGTCGTCGATGACCCAGGCGAAGGTGTCTTCGATCGCGCTGCGCGGAATCTTGCCGACCAGGCCCAGATCCCAGGCCAGGTAGGCCTCGAGCGGATCGAGTTCGGCGAAGCCGGGCATGCGCGTGCTGCGGCAGGCGACCTGCAGCGGGCCGAGGTGTTCGAGTTCGCGGATGATGCGCAGCGGATCGTTGCCGCTCATGAACAGCGACGGCGCCGGGGTGAAGCCGATCTGCCAGGCTTCCGGCTCGGCCGGCTGGTTCGCCGCCGGGGTGGCGGCGGCCGGCGCGGCGGGGCCGCCGTTCAAGGCGTGCTGCAGGCGTTCGTGCACGGCCTTGACCGCGGCCGGATCGGCCGGGACGCCGTGTTCGGCTTCGCGCAGCAGGGCGCGCAGCACGTCCACCGAGCCGAGGATGGCGTCGATCGCGTGCGCCTCGACCTCGCGCTTGCCGGCGCGCAGCTCGTCGAGCAGCGTCTCCAGCACGTGGGTGAGGCCGGCCATCGCTTCGAAGCCGAAGGTGGCGGCGCCGCCCTTGATCGAGTGCGCGGCGCGGAACACCGAGTTGATGGTCTCGGGGTCGCGATTGCCTTCTTCCAACGACAGCAATCCGGCTTCCATCGCATCCAGCCCTTCGCGGCTTTCCTCGAAGAAGGTGGCGTGGAAACGTTGCAGGTCCATGCTCATGGGGCGGGAATCCGGAAAAGGAGGAGAGGGATCAGCCCAGGACTTTCTGGACGGTGGCGATCAGCTGTTCGGGATTGAACGGCTTGACCAGCCAGCCGGTGGCACCGGCAGCCTTGCCCTCGGACTTCTTCTCCGCCGCCGACTCGGTGGTCAGCATCAGCATCGGGGTGAACTTGTAGTCCGGCAGCTGCCGCAGCTCGCGGATCAGGGTGATGCCGTCCATGTTCGGCATGTTGACGTCGGTCACCACCGCGTTGAAGCGCTGGCCCTTGGCGCGGCCCAGCGCGACCGCGCCGTCTTCTGCTTCTTCGACGGCAAAGCCGGCCGAGGTGAGGGCGAAGGAGACCATCTGGCGCATCGACGCCGAATCGTCCACTACCAAGATACGTGCGCTCATGCCGCGTTCTCCACAGATTTCAGATTGTCAGGGGTTGCAGGAAGGCCCAGCGATTCGCTGACCCCTAGCAGGCGTGCCGCGTCGCGAAAGGTGGCGTTGCAGGCCTCGAATTCGGTGCGCTTGCCATCCTTGCGACGGGCGTCGACGAATGCGCACAGCACCTGGACGGACGCGGTATGGATGCGGCGCACTTCGCCGGCGTCCAGACGCAGCACGTCGTCCGCCGCAAGGAACGCGGTCAGGCGTTGTTTCAGGTCGGCGCTGGTCTCGATGCCGAGATCCTCGCCAAGAGGGACTGTGCTCATCATTACTCCGCACCAATGGTTCTATGGCAGATAACGGCCGTGGCCTGAAAAGCTTTAGCGGCGGTTGGAAAGTGCGGCACCGTTCCCAGTTGCCGCCCGCCGCATCGCTCAGTGCAGCAGTTGCTCGGCGTCGAGCAGGATCATCGGCTGTTGCGCCAGACGCGCCACGCCGCGGAACAGATGGTTGGAAATGCGGCAGATGCGGGCGTTGTCCGGCGGTTCGATCTGCTGGTCGCGCAGGCTGGCCACGTCTTCCACCGCGGACACGCGCAGGCCCAGGGTCTCGCCGTTCTCTTCCAGCACCACCACCCGGGTCAGCATGTCCATCTCGATCGGCGCCGCGCCCAGGTGCAGGCCCAGGTCGATCACCGGCACCACCTGGCCGCGCAGGTTCATGATGCCCAGCATCGCCGGTGGCGTGCCACGCAGCGCCAGCAGCGGCACCGGCAGCACCACTTCCTGCACCTTCAGCAGTTCCAGTGCGTAGGCCTGCTCGCCGCAGCGCAGGCGCAGCCAGCGGGTGCTGCGCTCGGCCAAGCGCTCGGGGGCGATGGCCGAGCCGTGCGGCACGCTCGGCGCCATGAAGGCCTGCAGATTCGGCGGCAGCTTCGCTCCGGCCGCCTGTGCGCGGCTGGCTTCTGCGCGCCGTTCCGGCGGCACCGCCATCGGCGGGCGCTGGACCGCACGCGCGGCGGCGGCATCGTCTTCGGCGGCGAGATTGCGCGGCGTTGTGGCGCGTTGCCGCTCCATCGCCGCGACCACGTCCAGGTCGGCCTGGCGCTCGGCCTGCTCGGCCGGCGTGAGCGCGGCAACGGGTGCCTGCTGCGACATGATGCCGGCCAGGGCCGGATCGGAATCGGCTTCGGCCAGGACCGCGGCGGCGATCTCTTCGGGCGTCGGACCGGCCAGCGCGGGTGCGAGTGCCTGCTGGGACATGATGCCGGCCAGGGCCGGATCGGAATCGGCTTCGGCCAGGACCGCGGCGGCGATCTGTTCGGGCGTCGGGCCGGCCGGCGCGGGCGCGAGCGCCTGCTGCGACATGATGCCGGCCAGGGCCGGATCGGAATCGGCTTCGGCCAGGACCGCGGCGGCGATCTCTTCGGGCGTCGGACCCGCCGGCGCGGGCGCGAGTGCTTGCTGCGACATGATGCCGGCCAGGGCTGGATCGGAGTCGGCTTCGGCCAGGACCGCGGCGGCGATCTGTTCGGGCGTCGGACCCGCCGGAGCGGGCGCGAGCGCCTGCTGGGACATGATGCCCGCAAGGGCTGGATCGGAGTCGGCTTCGGCCAGGACCGCGGCGGCGATCTGTTCGGGCGTCGGGCCAGCGGTGGCGAGTGCCGGGATCTCGGCGTCCGCGTCCACGTCGGCGACCGCGACCGGCGCGGGGTTCGCTGGCGGTGCCTTCTGCTCCTCGGCGATCACGTCGTGGAGCAGGCCTTCCAGGTAATCGTCGATGATGCCGGGGGTGCTCATGCGGCTTGCTCCATCGGCGTCGCGTCGCTGGCCAGCAGCCATTCCAGCGCGCGGCGGTAGGCGGCCAGACCGCGGCCGGGGTAGTCGCCCGCCGCGCCGGCCACGGTCAGCGCCTTGACGTTGCAGATCTTGGTATCGACCGGGATCGCGTCTTCCCACACCCGTTCGCCGTAGCTGTCCTGCATCTGTCGCAGGGTCTCGTTGCCGGCGCGGGTGCGCTTGTCGAACAGGGTCGGCAGGATCGAGGCGGGCAGCGGCCGGCGCCGCGAGCGTTCGACCATGTCCACGGTGCGGACCATGCTGGCCAGGCCGTGCAGGGCCAGCGGCTCGGCCTGGGTCGGGATGATCACGCGGTCGGCCGCGGCCAGCGCATTGATCATCAGAAGGCCCAGGGTCGGCGGGCAGTCGAGCAGGATGTAGTCGTGCTGGCCGGCATGGCGGGCCATGGCCTGCTGCAGCGCCAGGCCCAAACCGGGCTGGTTGGCGCTACGCCGTTCCAGCGTGGCCAGCGCGGTCTGCCCGCAGACGAAGCTCAGGCGCTCGACCGCGGTGTCGCGGGCCAGCGCGGCCAGTTCGCCCGGCGGGGTCCCGAACAGGTCCAGCACGCCCGGCGGCTGCGGTTCCTGCGGCACGTCGAAGGCCCGGGTCAGCGAGGCGTGCGGATCGAGATCGAGCATCAGCACGCGGTGTCCGAGCATGGCCAGCCCACGGCCCATGGCGAGCGTGGTGGTGGTCTTGCCCACGCCACCTTTCTGGTTGGCGATCGCCCAGATGCGCATCAGTTGACTCCTTCAATGGCAGGTACTGCGCGGGAACCGCCGGCATTGCCGGCGGCCGCCGCGGCGGGGGGTGTCGAAGTGGCCGGCGCGGCGCCGGCGCTCAAACGGTCGGGGGCCGACGGCGTCGGATCGCTGCTGTCGCCGGAATCGGCCAGGATCACCAGCACCACGCGGCGGTTGGCGTTGCGGCCGGCCGGCGTGTCGTTGCTGGCGCGCGGGCGGAACTGGCCGTAGCCGATCATCGACAGCCGCGAGGGCTGCAGGCCCTGGTCGGCGAACAGGTGGACCACGCTGGCCGCGCGCGCCGCCGACAGTTCCCAGTTCGACGGGAACTGCAAGGTGGCGATCGGGGTGTTGTCGGTGTAGCCCTCCACGCGCACCCCGTTGGGCACGCCGGCCAGCACCTGCGCCAGTTCCGCCAGGGTGGCGCGCGCGCTCTGGTCCAGCGCGGCCGAGCCGGAGCCGAACAGGATGTCGCTGTTGATCTCCACTTCGATCCACAGCCCGGCGCGGCGCACGGTGATCAGCTTCTTCTGGATCAGCGGCGCCAGCGCGGCGCCGAGACGGTCGGCGATGCTGTCGAGCTGGCGTTGCGCGCGGCGCAACTGCTGCGCGTCGCGCAGGTCGTCGCCGCGCTGCGCATTGCCGGAGGGCAGGCGGTTGGGATCGGGCAGGGTCAGCGCCGGGCTGGACTTGATCGGGGTCGGGCGCTCGCCGCCCTGGCCCTGCAAGGCCTGGTCGCCGACCTGCACCGGGCGCAGGGTCTTGGGGGTGCCGCCGAACGCGGCGCTCATCGCGTCGGCCATCACCCGGTACTTGGCTTCGTTGATCGTGGACAGCGCGTACATCACCACGAAGAAGGCGAGCAGCAACGTCATCAGGTCGGCATAGGGGATGGCCCATGCCTCGTGGTTGGCGTGCTCGTCGTGGGAGTGCTTGCGGGCCATTGGCAACTCAATGCAAGAATCCGGCCAGTTTCGATTCGATGTTGCGCGGGTTCTCGCCCTGGGCGATGGCGATCAACCCTTCGATGATCATTTCGCGCTCGCCGCAGCTGTGCTTGATCACGCTCTTGAGCTTGGCGGCCATGGGCAGGAACAGCAGGTTGGCCGAGGCGATGCCGTAGATGGTGGCGGTGAACGCGGCGGCGATGCCATGGCCGAGCTTGCTCGGGTCGGCCAGGTTCTTCATCACCGCGATCAGGCCCAGCACCGCGCCGATGATGCCCAGGGTCGGCGCGTAGATGCCCATGCCCTCGAACACCTTGGCCGCGGCCAGGTCGCAGTGTTCCTGGCCTTCCAGGTCGATCTCCAGCATGTGCCGGATGGCTTCCGGCTCCACGCCGTCCACCAGCATCTGCAGGCCCTTGCGCACGAACGGATCCTGCTGCTGCGGCACCTGGTTCTCGAGGCCGAGCAGGCCCTGGCGGCGGGCGATGTTGCTCCATTCCACGATCTGCTTGAGCAGCGCCTGGCGATCGCTCGGCGGCGGCCACAGCAGCCACTTGGCGATCTGGAACGCACGCCGGAACACGGAAGGCGGGGTATGCACCAGGATCGCGGCGACGGTGCCGACGATCACGATCACGAACGCAGCCGGCGACCACAGCGCCGAAATGCCGGCGCCCTTGAGGATGCTGCCGCCGATCAGCGACAGAATCGCCAACAGCAGGCCAATGAGACTGAGCTTGTCCATGCAGGAGGTATCGGCCAGGGGGCTTGGGACTTGATGGGGGTGGGGCCGGGATTGGGGATTGGGGATTGGGGATTCGCAAAAGCGCGCGCGGATCGCTGGTCGGCTTGGTGTGGGAGCGGCTTTAGCCGCGACGCGCTGACCTTGCCGCGTTGCCTATGCACAATCGTTCGGATCGTGTCGGCAGGGAGCCTTGCGCCGCGCGTTATCGCCGTTCCCGTAGTGGAACCGATGCGGCGGCGAGCCGCTTTTGCGATTCCCCAATCCCGATTCCCGAGTCCCAGCCTCACCGCGTCGCGGCTGAAGCCGCTCCTACAAGAAGCAGAGAAGCGCCAGGGAAGCCGCTCTCACGATTCCCCAATCCCGATTCCCCAATCCCGGCTCGTCAGGCCTTCAGGCCATCCACATCCAGGATCAGCGCCAGGCGGCCGTCGCCGATGAGGGTGGCGCCGGCGTAGCCGGGCAGGCCGCGCAGGGAACGCGGCAGCGGCTTGATCACCACTTCCTCGCGGCCGCGGACCTGGTCCACGACCAGGCCCATGCGCGATTCGCCGGCCTGCAGCACCACCACGGTCAGCAGCGGCAGTTGCGGGGCGTCGATGTTGAGCCACTGGCGCAGGTCCACCAGCGGCAGGGTGTGCGACTGCCGGTCGAGCACGGCGCGGCCGTCGAACCAGCCCAGCGAGCGGCGCGGGGCGTGCAGCACTTCCACCACGCGCGCCAGCGGCAGTGCGTAGACGGTGTCGCCGGCCTGCACCAGCAGGGTCGGCAGGATCGCCAGGGTCAGCGGCACGCGGATCAGGAAGCGGCTGCCGCGACCCAGTTCCGACTGGATCTGGATCTGTCCGCTGAGTTCGCGGATGCGCGACTGCACCACGTCCATGCCGACGCCGCGGCCGGAGATGTCGGTGACTTCGGCCTTGGTCGAGAAGCCGGGCAGGAACACCAGGTGCAGGCATTCCTCGGTGGTCAGGCGGGCGGCGGCCTCGGGGTCGATCAGGCCCTTCTCGCGGGCCTTGGCGCGCAGCCGTTCCGGGTCGATGCCGGCGCCGTCGTCCTGCACCTCGATGCTGACGTAGTCGCCTTCCTGCTGCGCCGACAGGCGCACGTGGCCGCCGCGCGGCTTGCCGGTGGCCTCGCGCAGCGCCGGCGCCTCGATGCCGTGGTCGATGGCGTTGCGCACCAGGTGCACCAGCGGATCGGCCAGCGCCTCGACCAGGTTGCGGTCCAGTTCGGTATCGGCGCCGATCAGTTCCAGTTCCACTTCCTTGTTGAGGGAGCGGGCGACGTCGCGCGCGACCTTGGGGAAGCGCGAGAACACCTTGCCGACCGGCTGCATGCGCGTGCGCATGACCGCCGACTGCAGGCGCGCGGTGGCGATGTCCAGGCTGCTGACCGCGCGGTCCAGTTCCTCGTCGCGCAGGCGCACGCGCAGGGTCTTGAGTCGGTTGCGCGAGAGCACCAGTTCGCCGATCAGGTTGACGATCGCGTCCAGGCGCTTGGTGTCCACACGCACGGTGTGTTCGGGTTCGGCGGCCTTGGCCGGGGCGGCCGCGGCCTTGGGCGCGGCGCTGGGCGCGCGCGGCGCCGGCTGCAGCGCCTGCGGCGTGGCCGTCGGCGGCGCATCGCCGTGCAACTGGTCCAGCAGCGCTTCGAATTCGTCGTCGCTGATCAGATCCCCCGCGGCCGCGGCGGTGGCCGCTGCGGGGGCGGGCGCCGGCGCGGCGCTCTTGGCCGGGGCCGGTGCCGGGGCGGCATCGCCGTGCGCGTCGAACTGCGCGATCAGTTCCGCTGGCGCACGCGGCGGCTCCTGGCCGCTGCCGAAGGCGTCGAGCATCGACTGCAGGTAGTCCAGCGACTGCTGCGCGGCGTCGAAGTGCCGCGCCTGCAGGGTGGCCTGGCCGGCGCGGGCCATGCCCAGGGTTTCCTCCGCGGCGTGGCACAGCTCGACCATGGCGTTGATCGCCAGGAAGCCGGCGCCGCCCTTGAGCGTGTGGAAGCCGCGGAACACGGCGTTGAGCTGGCCGCTGTCCTCGGGCGCCTGCTCCAGCGACACCAACTGCTCGCCGAGCCGGTCCAGGATCTCCTGGGCCTCGATGATGAAGTCGGCAGCGATGTCGTCGGGTACGGCGCTCATGGCATTACAGTCCCAGTCCGGACAGCAGGTCGTCGGCGTCGTTCTGCGACACGCCGTGGCGGTCCAGACCGGGCAGGGCCGGGCCGGCCAGGCTGCCGTCGGGTTTGCGTTCTTCCTTCGGCGGCAGACCCAGCGCGCCGAAGCCTTCGTGCACGCGGCGCACGATGCCGGCGACGCGACGGATGATCTGCCCGGTCAGGTCCTGGAAGCTCTGCGCCAGGGCCATTTCGGTGAGGTTGTGGCGGATCTTGTCGAGGATCTCGCCCTGGTCGCCGCTGAGGCCGCCGGCGGCGAGCTGGTTGGCCAGCGCGCGGCATTCCTCGGCCAGGTCCAGGGTGCGGTGGCTGGCCTGTTCGGTCATCTCCACCACGTGGTCCAGACGCGAGCAGGCGTCGTCCAGCTCGCCGGCCTCGCTGGGCACCACCGGCAGTTCGCCGAGCGCCTGACCCAGATCGCGCGCGAGCCGGCTCAGGCCCTGCATCATCGGCCGCGTGCGCCAGGCGGCGAGGGTGTCGATCTCCCTGCGCCAGCCGGCCTCGTCGCCGTTCTCCAGCGCGTCCAGCGCGCCTTGCAGGCGTTCGATCAGGGCGGTACGTTCGGCTGTGGCTTCCATTTAGGCGGTCGCTCCCAGGCGTTCGAAGATCTTGCCCAGCTTCTCCTGCAGCGTCTGCGCGGTGAACGGCTTGATGATGTAGCCGTTCACGCCGCACTGCGCGGCCTCGATGATCTGCTCGCGCTTGGCCTCGGCGGTGACCATCAGCACCGGCAGGTGCTTGAGCTTGTCGTCGGCGCGGATGTTGCGCAGCAGATCGATGCCGGTCATGCCGGGCATGTTCCAGTCGGTGACCACGAACTCGAACGGTGCCGAGCGCAGCGCGGCCAGGGCGCTGTTGCCGTCTTCGGCCTCGGCGGTGTTGGTGAAGCCCAGATCGCCGAGCAGATTCTTGACGATGCGCCGCATCGTCGAGAAATCGTCCACGATCAAAATCCGCATGTTCTTGTTCACCACTGACTCCTAAGGGTTCCTATTCTTCGTCTTCCAGACCGGCATCGGCGACACCGAACGCCTTCAGGCGTCCGCGCAACCGTACCGTGGCCTGGCCATGGATCTGACACACGCGCGACTCGCTGACCCCGAGTACCGCGCCGATTTCCTTGAGGTTCAATTCCTGCTCGTAGTACAGCGACAGCACCAACTGCTCGCGTTCGGGCAACTGCGCGATGGCCTTGCCCAGCTCGCGGCCGAATTCGCTGCGCTCGAGCATCTGCTGCGGATTGGGTCCGCCCTTGGCGATGGTATCCAGCTCGCCATGGTCCTCGATGCGCGACTCCAGGCTCAGCACCTGGCCGCGGGCGGCATCTTCCATCAAACGCAGGTATTCGGGAAGCGGCATGTCCATCGCCGCGGCCACTTCGTTGGCGGCGGCGGCGCGGCCGGTGCTCTGTTCGATCTTGCGGATCGCCGAGGCGGCGTCGCGGGCGCGGCGGTGCACCGAGCGCGGCACCCAGTCGCCGCGGCGGATCTCGTCGATCATCGAGCCGCGGATGCGGATCGAGGCGTAGGTCTCGAACGAGGCGCCCTGTTCGGCGTCGTAGCTGCGCGAAGCCTCGATCAGGCCGATCATGCCGGCCTGGATCAGGTCGTCGATCTCGACGCTGGCCGGCAGTCGCGCCGCCAGGTGATGGGCGATGCGCCGGACCAGGTCCGAGTGCTGGGCGATGTAGTCGTTGGCGCTGTTGCGCTGGACGGCGCGGTAGTGGGCGGCGGCGTTCATGCGGCCACCCCGCGCTGGATGATGCGTTCGACGAAGAACTCGACGTTGCCGCGTGGGGCGGTCGGCGCCTGCCAGCGCGCGGTGCGCCGGGCGATCTCGGAGATCGCCTGCGCCGACGGGCTGGACGGGTAGGCCTTGACCACCGGCTGCTGGCGCTGCACCGACAGGCGCAGCCAGTCGTCCTGCGGCACGCAGCCCAGGTAGTTCAGCGACACGTCGCCGAGGAACTTCTCGCAGACCCGGCTCAGCTTGTCGTACAGCAGGCGGCCTTCGTTGAGGTCGCGCACCATGTTGGCGACGATCTGCACCCGGTCCACGCCGCGCTCGCGCGAGAGGACCTTGATCAGGGCGTAGGCGTCGGTGATCGAGGCCGGCTCGTCGCAGACCACCACCACCGCGTCCTGCGCGGCCTGGCAGAAGGTCAGCACGCTGTCGGTGATGCCGGCGGCGGTGTCGACGATCATCACGTCCAGCTCGCGCTGCAGCTCGGAGAACACGTTGACCAGGCCCACGTGCTGGGCCGGCGGCAGCTCGGCCATGTAACGGCGGCCGGAGGCGGCGGGCACCACCATCAGCCCGTTGGGCATGTCGATCAGCACTTCTTCCAGGGTGCAGCGCCCGGCGACCAGGTCGGCCACGGTGAACTTGGGCGTCAGCCCCAGCAGCACGTCGACGTTGGCCAGGCCGAGGTCGGCGTCCAGCAGCAGGGTGCGCTTGCCCATGTCGGCCAGCGCCATGGACAGGTTGACCGAGATGTTGGTCTTGCCCACGCCGCCCTTGCCGCCGGTCACGGCGATGGTGCGCACCGGACCCAGCGGTTCGCTACGCGTCGCCGACAGGGGGAAGGCATTGGTCAGATTGACGTAGTCACGCGACGGCATGGGTCTGCTCCGGAGTACAGGGCTTATCGGCAGCGCGCCGCAAATCTTCAAGGCGCAATACCAGGCTGGCGGCGTTGGCGCGGTGCAGGTCGTCCGGCACGCGCTGTCCATCGGTCACCCAGGTGATGGGGAGGCGGTGGTCCACGACCACCGACAAGGCACTGCCGAACCGCCCGGTCTCGTCCAACTTGGTCATGATGACCCCCTGTGGGTCGGCGCCGGCGAACCGGCGCACCACCTCGTCCAGGTCGGAGAAATGGGCATTGGCAGGCAGTACCAGCAAGGATCGGACCACACGCGAGGCGCGCAGCCAGTGCAGCTGGGCGGCCAGGGCGCGGTCGCGCTGGCCCATGCCGGCGGTGTCGATCAGCACCAGCTTGTAGTCGGCCAGGCGCTCCAGCAACTGCTGCAGCGCGGCGTCGCTGTCGGCCTCGTGCACGGCGATGCCGAGCTGGCGGCCGTAGCTGTGCAACTGTTCGCGGCCGCCGACGCGGACCGTGTCGGTGGTCACCAGGGCCACGTCGCGGGCGGCATGGCGCTCCAGGAAGCGCGAGGCCAGCTTGGCGATGGTGGTGGTCTTGCCGGCGCCGGTGGGGCCGATCAGGGCGATCACGCCGCCTTCCTCGATCGGGTCCAGCGGGGCGATCGGCAGGCGCTTGGACAGCAGGCCCAGCATCAGCCCGCGGCCGCGGTGCAGCTCCAGGTCGGCGGGGATCTGCATGACCACGTCGCGGGTGATGCCGCTGTCGAAGCCATAGTCGTCCATCAATTCCAGGGCCTGGGCACGGACCGGCGAACCGCGCAGGCGTTCGTCGGTGAGGCGGTTCATCTCGCGCTCGATCATCTGCCGCATCAGCGCCAGTTCGTCGCGCAGCTGCGTCAATTGTTCGTCGTTCTGCGGGGCCGGGAAGGTCGGCACCGCCGCCAGCGTCGCGGCCGCCGGGATTCCGGCAGTGGCCGGCGCGTCCGCCTTGGCCGCGCTCGGCGCGGGCGCGGCCGGGGCCGGGCTCGCCACCGGGGTCAGCGCCACCGCGGCGACGTCGTCGCGCCAGGCCGGCATGGCCTCGGCGGCCGGCGCCGGGGCGGCGGCAGCGAACGGGCTGGGCATGGGCACGCTGATCGGGGCGTTGCGGAACACGTCCTCGGGGATGCTGAAGTCGGCGCGGCCCGTGGCCGGTGCCGGAGCCTTGGCCGCTGCGGCCGGGCGCGCTGCGGCAGCCGGGGCGCCCGCGTCAGGCATGGCCGAGGCGGCCAGCGCCGCCGGCTGGGTCAGCGGCCGCGCTGCGGGAGCGGCCGGGGCGGTCGCCGCGGCGCCACCACGGCGCTCGCTGATCGCGGCCATCATCGCCATCGCCGGGCTGGCCGCGGCCTTATCGCTGCGGGCGGCGCGCGGCGCGGCAGCGGCCGGTGCCTGCGCCGCGGCGGCGCGTGGCGCCTCGTCCGGGCGCACCGAATCCAGCGCCCGCTGCACCAGGGCCTCGTCGTAATTGCTGGCGGCGACGATCTCGATGCCCTCGTCGGTACGCCGGTTGGACAGGATCACCGCATCCGGCCCGTGCTCGTCGCGCACCATCCGGAAGGCGGTGCGCATGTCGGGGGCGACAAAGCGTTTGATCTTCATGGGTGAGTGCCGGGATTCGGGATTGGGGAGTGGGGATTGGTTGCGGAGGCCGCCATGGCATGGCTGCTATCCGGTCGCCTTGCTCTGGTTGTGTTCGTTCGTGTCATTGCTGTCTCTCTCCGCGTGCCGGGCCCGCTGTTGCGACTCCCGAATCCCAAATCACCAATCCCCGCCAATCAGCTGATCGTGCCGACCAACTTCAGCCGCTTGTCCTCCGGCACTTCGCTGTAGGACAGGACCGACAGCGCGGGGACGCTGTGGCGGACCAGGCGGGCGAGGGCGGCGCGGACCTGCGCCGGCACCAGCACCACTGCCGGTTCGTTGCGCGCCTCCTGCTTGCTCACGCAGTCCGCCAGACTTTGGTGCAAGCGTTCGGCCAGTCCGGGTTCCAGCGCCGCGCCGTTGCCCTGGGTAGAGTCCTGCAAGACACGTTCCAATTGCGGGGCCAGGGTGAACACCGGCAGTTCCGGGGCCATGCCGGCGATCTCCTGGACGATGAACCGGCCCAGGGCGTTGCGTACGGCGGCGGTGAGTGCGCCGGGTTCCTGACTCTGCGGCGCGTGCTCGACCAGGGCCTCGACGATCTTGCGCAGCTGCCGCACCGGGATCTTCTCGATCAGCAGGTTCTGCAGCACCCGCACCACCACCGACAGCGGCAGCGCCTTGGGGGTGAGGTCCTCGACCAGCTTGGGCGCGCTCTTGGCCAGGGTCGCCAGCAGTTGCTGCACTTCCTCGTGGCCGAGCAGTTCCGGGGCATGTTCGCGGATCAGGTGCGAAAGGTGCGTGGCGATCACCGTGGCCGGGTCGACCACGGTGTAGCCCATGGTCTCGGCCTGGGCGCGCAGGTGCGGCTGGATCCAGGTCGCATCCAGGCCGAACGCCGGATCCTTGCCGGCGATGCCGTCGATCTTGCCGAGCGCGCCGCCCGGGTCCAGCGCCAGTTCGCGGTCCGGGTGGATGTCGGCGGTGGCCACCGGCACCCCGTGCACCAGCAGGCGGTAGGCGTTGGCGGGCAGTTCCAGGTTGTCGCGGATGTGTACCGGCGGCACCAGGAAGCCGATGTCCTGGGTCAGCTTGCGGCGTACGCCCTTGATGCGTGCCATCAGCTCGCCGCCCTGGGCCTTGTCCACCAGCGGGATCAGGCGGTAGCCGACCTCCAGGCCCAGCGGGTCGATCGGACGCAGTTCGTCCCAGCCCAGTTCGGCATTGGCCTGGGCCGCGGCCGCGGCCTGCGGCGCCGCCTCGGCGGCGGCCGGGGTCGGCTGCAGGCTGCGCTTCCACATCTTCCAGGCCAGCAGGCCCAGGATCAGCGCCAGCGTCAAGAAAGCGACGTTGGGCATGCCCGGGATCAGGCCGACCAGGCCCATGATCGCCGCGGCCACCGCCAGCGCCTTATGCTGGCCGAACACCTGGCCCATCATGGACGCGCCCATGTCCTGCGAGCGCGAGGCGCGGGTGACCAGCATCGCCACCGCCGAGGACACCAGCAGCGCCGGCAACTGCGCGACCAGGCCGTCGCCGATCGACAGCAGGGTGTAGGTGGAGGCGGCCTGTCCCACCGGCATGCCATGCTGCAGCACGCCGACCGCCATGCCGCCGATCAGGTTGATGAACAGGATCAGGATGCCGGCGATGGCGTCGCCGCGGATGAACTTGCTGGCACCGTCCATCGAGCCGTAGAAGTCCGCTTCCTCGCGCACTTCCTCGCGGCGGGCCTTGGCTTCCTCGCGGGTCAGCAGGCCGGCGTTGAGGTCGGCGTCGATTGCCATCTGCTTGCCGGGCATGGCGTCGAGGATGAAGCGCGCGGTCACTTCCGACACGCGCCCGGCGCCCTTGGTGATGACCACGAAGTTGATGATGGTCAGGATCGCGAACACCACGATGCCGACCGCATAGTTGCCGCCGATCACGAATTCGCCGAAGGCCTCGATCACCTTGCCGGCGGCGCCGTGGCCGTCCTGGCCGTTGATCAGGATCACGCGGGTGGAGGCCACGTTCAGCGCCAGGCGCAGCATCGTGGTCATCAGCAGCACGATCGGGAAGATGCTGAACTCCAGCGGCCGCTTCACGTACACCACCGCCAGCAACACCATCAGCGAGATGGCGATGTTGAAGGTGAACAGGGCGTCCAGCACCGGGGCGGCCAGCGGCACCACCACCATCGCCAGCATCAGCAACACGATCACCGGGGCGCCGAGCCCGTGCTTGATCATGTCCATGACTTTGCGCGTATTCATCTGCGCGGCGGGCTGACTCATGGCTGGCTCCCCGGGGCGAATTCATCCACTTCCAACGGCGGCAACGGCGGCATCGGCCCAGTGCGCCAGGCGCGCAGCTGGTAGACGTACGAGAGGACCTGCGCCACCGCGGAATACAGTCTCACGGGAATTTCCTTGCCGAGTTCGCCTTCCCTATACAAGGCGCGTGCCAAAGGCGGCGCCGAGATCACCGCCACCCGATGCTGCTCGCCGACCTCGCGGATGCGGAAGGCGATTTCGTCCACGCCCTTGGCCACCACGGTGGGGGCGCGCATGCGCCCGCTCTCGTACTTCAGCGCCACCGCATAGTGGGTGGGGTTGACCACCACCACGTCGGCCTTGGGGATGGCTTCCATCATCCGCCGCTGCGACATCTGCATCTGCATCTGGCGGATGCGGCCCTTGACCTCGGGGCTGCCGTCGCTTTCCTTCATTTCCCGGCGCACTTCCTCGCGGGTCATCTTCAATTTGCGGATGTAATTCCACTTCTGATAGGGCGCGTCGATCGCGGCCAGCAGTGCCAGCGCGCCGGCGGTGTACAGCAGCAGCCGCAGGGTGAAGCCCAGGCCGTGGCCGACGGCCTGTTCCAGCGGCTGCAGCAGCAGCCCGCGCAGGAAATCGACGCTGCCCCACAGGCACAGCATCGCGGCGCCGCCGACGAAGGCCATGCGCAGGATCGATTTCAGCAGTTCGGCGATGGTCTCGGCGCCGTACATGCGGCTCAGCCCGGCCATCGGGTTGAGCCGGTCGAACTTGGGGATCAGCGCCTGGCCGGAGAAGCGCAGGGTGCCCATCAGCACCGGCGCGGCGAAACTGGCGGCAAGGCAGATGCCGACCAGCGGCAACACCACCCAGAGCAGGTTCAGCAGCAGTTCGCCGAAATGGCCGAACATCGCCTCCGGATGGGCGCGCATCGACAGGTCCGGGCGCAGCGCCTGCTTCAGCCAGGACACGACGCCGGCGGTCAGCGAGGTGGACAGGCCCATCAGCGCGAAGACCCCGGCGCTGAACACCGCCGCCGTCGCCAGCTCGCGCGAATGCGGGATGTTGCCCTGTTCGCGGGCTTCGCGCAGGCGTTTGTCTGTTGGCTGTTCTGTGCGCTCTGCGCCTTCTTCGCTCTCGGACATCGGGGGATGCGCTCGGCCAGGATCGACCCTGCGCACTGCAAGGACCGTGCCGGTCCTGGCCCGACTCTCCGAGACTGCCGCGGCGGGGCCTTCCGGCCGCGGTCAGGCGGGCTGCAGTTCCACCCGGTCGCGGCCCAGGCGCTTGGCCTGGTACAGCGCCGCATCGGCACGCGCCAGCAACTGCTGCAGGGATTCGCCGGGCCGGTACCAGGCCACGCCGATCGAGGCGGTGATCGCCAACTGCCGCTCGCCGATGCGCAGCGGTTGCCCGGCGATGGTGGCGCGCAGGGCCTGCAGCCGCTCGCCGCAGCTCGGCGGCAAGCCGGGCAGCATCGCCAGCAGTTCCTCGCCGCCGTAGCGGCCGACCAGGTCGGCGTCGCGCAGATTGGCGCCCAGGCGCCGCGCCACCTCGATCAGCACCGCATCGCCGACCAGATGGCCGTGCTCGTCGTTGATCCGCTTGAAATGGTCCAGGTCGATCATCGCCACCGCCAGCGCGGTCTGTTCGGCCTCGCTGCGGCGCATCTGCGCGGCCAGCGCCTCGAGGATGCCGGCGCGGTTGAGCAGGCCGGTGAGGGCGTCGTGCGAGGCTTTCACCGCCAGCGCGGCGCGGGCGATCTCCAGTTCGCGCTTGTCGTGCTCCAGTTCCTCGGTGCGCCGCGCCACCAGGTCGGCCAGTTCGCGCTGGCGCTGGTGCAGGCGGCGCTCGCGCCAATGCAGCAGCGCCACCATCAGGCCGCCGCCGAGCAGCAGGTACAGCGCCAGCATCGGCTGGCTGCGCCACCACACCGGCGCCACCGAGAACGCCACCCGTAGGGGAGCCGAGGCGCTACGCCGGTAGGCGTCCAGCAACTGGATCTCCAGCACGTAGCGGCCCGGTGCCAGCGGCGGTTGCTCGAACTCGAAGTTGGGCGTATGCAGCCAGCGGGTGTGTGCGCCCTCGAAGCGATAGCGGAAGCTGATGCGGTTGCGCTCGTCGTACAGGTCCGGCGAGCCGACCGCGATGTGCAACGGATCCTCGCTCCAGGGCAGGCGCGCGCCCGCGGCGATGGCCACGCCGCCGCGACTGAACTCCTTGAGCGCCAGCCGCGGCGCCTGCGCCGGGAACAGCCGCGTCGGATCCTGCAGGTGGGTGACGCCGCGGCTGCTGCCGATCCACACCGAGCCGTCGCCGTCCTCCAGGAAGGCCGATTCGGAAATATCGTTCCAGAGCAGGCCCTGCGCCTGGGTCAGCCGCGACCAGGCGCGACCGTTGAACACGTCCACGCCCTGGTTGTGGCAGATCCAGATCCAGCCATTGCGGGTGCCGCGAAGGGTGTAGATCTGCAGGTCGCGCAATTGCGCATCGGCAGGCTGCAAACGCAGGGTGTCGCCGTCGAGCCGGCCGTGCCAGGCGCCGGGACCGTACAGGCTGGCCCAGGCCTGGCCGTCGTCCTGGACCAGCAGCTTGCTGAGCACCGCCTGCGATGGCCTGCCGTCCACGACCAACCGGATCGGGGTCCAGGTGTCGCCGCGCAGGCGGAACAGCCCGGCGACGCCGGTCACCAGCACGCTACCGTCCTGCCGCTGCTGGATATCCGAATACTCGCCGCCGGGCAGCGTCGACAGCCGTTGCGGCTCCGCGTCTGCATTCGCCTGCGCAAGCAGGTACACGCCGTCGTCGCTGAGGATCCAGACCCGGCCGGTCGCATCCACGAGCAGTTGCTTGGCGATCACCAGTCGCTGTCGGCCGCTGCTGCGCAGCGGCGGATAGACGCGCAGCAATCGACCCTGCGCGTCGTAGTGGCGCAGCACGCCTACCGAGCCGATGCTCCACAGGGTGCCGTCGGCGGCACGCTGCAGCCCGATCATCTGTGTGCCGTTGGCGCTGGCCCAGCGCTGGAAGCGCCCGTCTTCGCGCAGCCGATCGATGCCGCCCTCGTTGCCGGCCAGCAGATCGCCCTGCTGGGTGCGCTGGATGCTCCAGGTCGGTGCGCGGCTGATGCCCTGCGACACGTCCCAGTTCTCGATCCAGCCATAGCCGGTCCAGCGCAAGACGCCTTCGCCGTCCATGCTCAGCCACAGGTCGCCGGCCTGGTCGAAGCGCATGGCGACGATATTGCCCTCGGGCAGGCCATTGCGGCGGTCGAAGCTGTGCCAGCGGCCGTGCTCCCAGCGCGCCAGGCCTCTGTCGGTGCGCACCAGCACGCGGCCCTGCGGGTCGAGCAGGATCTGCGTGCGCCGCGTCAGCAGGCCCGGTCCGTCCAGTCCAGGCGGCGTCTGTTCCTGGAAGCGTGAGGCGCCGGCCGGCAGCCGCATCACTTGGCGCTCGCCGAGCACCCACAGGGTGCCGGCGCGGTCACGCACCGCGCTGCGCCAGACCTCGCGCTGCAAGCCCTGGGCTTGGTCGTAGCGGGTCGCGTGGCCGTCGGCATCGACCCGGCACAAGGCCTTGCCGCAGCCCAGCCACAGCACGCCATCGGCGACGAACAGGTCGTGGACCTCGGCCAAGTCCGGTTGCCGCGCCAGCGTCGCCGCGTCGAACAGCGGGTGCAGTTCCCAGCCGATGCCGTCGGCCTTGCGCGCGGCGCGCAGCAGGCGGCGCCCGTCCAGGACCACCGTGCCCCAGTCCGGCGCGGCCAGGCGCGGGCGGTTCAGTTGATGGTGCGACGGCAGGCGGTCGTGCTCCAGCGGCATCCAGCCCGCCGGCGTGCCGTCGTCGACGTAGATCGCATCGTAGGTGGCCATCCACAGCCGTCGCTGGGCGTCCTCGACGGCATCGGAGATGTAGTGGCCGCCGCGGCCCTGCAGCGGCACCTGCTGGAACTGGTTGCCATCGAAGGCGTACAGGCCGCTCTCGCTGCAGACCAGCAGGCTGCCGTCGCGGCGCTGCAGCAGGCAGGTGCCGGCGAGGCCGAGCAGACCCTGGTCCTGCGCGTAGTGCCGCAACGGGATGACCTGGGCCTGCGCGGCTCCGGCGCAGCCCAGTGCCGACAGCAGCAGCCATCGCAGGCATCGATCCATGACCCTGCGCATGCGGCGCTCAGCCGTCGCTGTGCCGCCGTGCGAGACGGCGAGGGCAGACACGAGCGAACGCGGACGAGCAATGGGGCATGGCGGGGGCGGTATCAGCAAAAGAAAGGGCGGGCGGCGGCGACCGGCAGTGTAAGGACGGGCGGCAGCGCCATCGCTCATCCAGGCGTCACACCAATGGCCTTCTGCCGGTATCGGCCGCAGTACGGCGCAGCTTGAGTGCCGGCTAGGCGGTGATCGCGCGCGCCGCGTCGAAGGCGGCGTCGAACAGACGCTGCACCGGCGGCCCCATCTCGCCGACCAGTATTGCCAGCAGCGCCAGACCGAGCACCACCGCCACCGGCAGGCCGAGCTGGATCGGGTTCAGCGAGGGCGCGGCCTTGGCCAACGCGCCGAAGGCCAGGTTCACCGCCATCATCGCCACAATCACCGGCAGCGCCAAAGTCACCGCACCGCGCATGATGCTCATGAAGAAGTTCGGTGCCACCGACGCCATCGCCTGGGCGTCGGGAAGGGCGGTGCCGATCGGCAGCGCCTTGTAGCTGTCCACCAGCAGCGATACCACCGCCAGATGCCCGTTGGTGGTGAAGAACATCAGCCCGAAGACCAGGTAGAACCACTGGCCGATCACCGGCGAGTTGACCCCGCGCAACGGGTCGGCCATCTGCGCAAAACCGAGGCCAGTGCTCTGCGAGACCAGTTCGCCGGCCATCGCCCCGGCCTCGAAGATCATCCGCAGCATGAACCCCATACTGGCCCCCACCGCCAGCTCCCGTGCCACGCTCAGCACCACTGCGGCATTGAACCCATCCCAGTCCGGCACCGGCGGCAGGATCGGCGCCAGCGCGATGGCCAACGTCCCCGACAGGATCACCCGTACCCGTCCCGGCACCGCCTTGGTGCCGACCAACGGCATCACCGTGAACATCGCCCCGATCCGCAGCATCGTCCACAGCACGGCCCCGATCATCGCGAACGCCCGCGACCCATCGACGACCATTTGCGTGGCGGCATCCATCAGCCCGAGGCCCCGGCAGACATCACGAAGGAACGGCCAGCACTAACTGCGAGACGCGGGCGCCTTGCAGCCGAAGACAGACCGGCGAACCCCCAAACAACCAGGGGCACAGCACGACCGGCAATGGAGCCAAAGCCAAAGCGGCTATAGCCGTAGCCGTAGCCGTAGCCGTAGCGGTCGCTTTTGCGGTTGCCGTCGTTTTTGCTGTTGTTTCGCTCTTGATCCACCGGGTCCCCTCCGCAGCGGCGGAGCTGGCGGGCAAAACCCCCCGCAGGGGGGCGGCGCACAGGGATGTGCGCCGTTTTCGGCCGGGGCAGGGCTCGCCGGGAAAAGGCGAAGCACTGCTTCGCCCCGGCGGGCGGGCTGGCGCCGCGAGGCGACTGCCCCGGACTTGGCTGCGAAGCAGACAAGCCCCGTCCGAAAATCCCGTCAGCGGAGCGGACCCGCGTAGCGGGCGCGAAGGCGGGGTGTGCTTTCTTTTGGTTACTTTTCTTTGCACAAGCAAAGAAAAGTGACTCGCCGCAAGGCGAAAGCTCTTGCTGTTCAGAAGGCTCGCCACAAGGCGAAAGCTCTTGCCGGTTCCCAGCCAAAAGCGATGCAGCAGCAAGAAGCGCAGCGTCAGACGCAGCCATCCCAGCTACCCAATCAAATGCGGAATACGCTGAAACAGCATCGTCGTGTACTCCACCAGATGCGCCAGCAACATACTCCCCGTCGCGAACAACATCGCCGTCAACGCCACCACCTTCGCGATGAACGCGATCGTCGGCTCATTGAGCTGCGTCGCCGCCTGGAACACACCGATCACCACACCCACCGCCAACATCGCCAGCAACAACGGCCCCGCCACCCACAACACCGTGATCAGCCCGCCACGCAACTCGGTCAACGCCAGTTCCGGACTCATCGCCTCAGACCCCGTTGAAACTGGCGGCCAGCGTGCCGACCGTCAGCACCCAGCCATCGACCAGCACGAACAGCAGGATCTTGAACGGCGCCGAGATCAGCATCGGCGACATCATCATCATGCCCATCGACATCAGCACGCTGGCCACCACCAGATCGATGATCACGAACGGAATGAAGATCAGGAAACCGATCTCGAACGCCGTCTTCAGCTCGCTGGTGACGAACGAGGCCACCAGCACCTGGAACGGCACCGCGTCCGGGCCGCTGTAGGTGCCGTTGCCGGCCATGCCGGCGAAGGTCATCAGGTCGGTCTCGCGCACCTGCGCCAGCATGAAGGCGCGCAGCGGCTGCGTGGTCAGCGTCCACGCGGTCTGGAAGTCGATCTGGCCGTTGAGATACGGGCTCATGCCCTGGCCCCAGGCCTTTTCCCAGACCGGCATCATCACCAGCGCGGTCAGGAACAGCGCCAGGCCCATCAGCACCTGGTTGGACGGCGTCTGCCCGGTGCCCAGCGCCTGCCGCAGCAGGCCGAGCACGATGGTGATGCGGGTGAAGGCGGTCAGCACCAGCAGCAGCGACGGCAGCAAGGTGATGGCCGTCATCAGCAGCAGGGTCTGCAGCGGCAGGCTCACCGGCTGCGCGCCGATCTTGCCGACGTTGACCTCCGGTAGCGAGGGCAGGGTGGGCGCGGCGTTCTGCGGGTTCTGCGCGGTCGGCGTGGTGGCCGGCGCCGGATTGGCCTGCGCCCAGGCGAACGCGGGCAGCAGGCTCAGGGCCAGCAGGATCAGCAGCAGGCGCAGGCGGCGAGCGTTGCGGTTCCAGAAAAACGGCATGGTCATTTGTCCTTGCGCAGCTTCTGCGCCAGAAGCTGAGCGAAATCGGGAAGCTGCTTGAACTGCTTGAGCGAAGGCAGGGTCGGCGCGGGGGCCTGCGGCAGCGGCTCGGGCAACTGATGCAAGGTGCGTACCCCGCCGGGCGACACGCCGAGCAACAGCTGTTCGCCATTGACCTCGACCACCACCACCCGCTCCTTGGCGCCGACCGCCAGGCTGGCGACCACGCGCAGGCCCTGGGCCGGGCGGAAGCCGCTGCCGGGCAGGCGCTTGAGCACCCAGGCCATGGCCAGGATCAGGCCCAGCACCAGCAGCAGCGCGAACACCGCACCGAGCAGGCTGGGCGCCGACGGCGCCGCGTTGCCGACGCCCGCACCGTGCTTTGCGGTCTGCGTGGCGATGGCGAGCAGCAAGCTCACCGCAGTCTCCGGATGCGCTCGCTGGGGCTGACCACGTCGGTCAGGCGCACGCCGAAACGGTCGTTGATGGTCACCACTTCGCCGTGCGCGATCAGGGTGCCGTTGACGTACACGTCCAGCGGCTCGCCGGCGCCGCGCTCCAGTTCCACCACCGAACCCTGGTTGAGCTGCAGCAGGTTGCGGATCGGAATGCGGCTGCGGCCCACTTCCAGCGACAGCGTCACCGGCACATCCAGGATCACGTCCAGGTTCAGGTCGTTGGACTCGGCCGTGGCATCCGGCTGCAGGCTGTCGAACTGGGCCGGCGCCGGCTGGGTGGGATCGGTCTGGGTCATGGCAGGTCTTCCTGGAGAGCGGGACGACGGCGCAGCGCGCCGGGGGGATGGGTGGCGGTGATCTTCACCGCGTTCTGGCCGCGCGAGATGCCGAACTCGCCGGTGAACACCGGGATGTTCTCCACGCACAGCGGCACCTGCTTGGGCAGGTCGATCGGGAGCACGTCGCCGATCTTCAACCGGGTCAGCTCGCGCAGGCTCATCTGCTTCTGCGCCAGCACGCTGGAAATGGTGACCTCCGAGCCGAACAGCTGCTCGCGCAGCATGATGTTCCAGCTTTCGTCGCGGTCGACGCGGTCGCTCTGGATGCCGGCGTCGAGCAGTTCGCGGATCGGCTCCAGCATCGAGTACGGCAGGGTCACGTGGATCTCGCCGCCGCCGCCTTCCAGCTCCACGTGGAAGCGGCTGACCACCACGTACTCGCGCGGGGTGACGATGTTGGCGAAGTGCGGGTTGACCTCGGAATTGATGTACTCGAAGTCCACCTCCATCACCGGCGCCCAGGCTTCGGCCAGGTCGGCGAAGGTCTGCTTGAGCATCAGCTGGATCACCCGCATCTCGGTCGGGGTGAATTCGCGGCCTTCGATGCGGGTGGGGTAGCGGCCGTCGCCGCCGAAGAAGTTGTCGACCACGGTGAACACCAGGGTCGGCTCGAACACGATCAGGCCGGTGCCGCGCAGCGGCTTGAACTTGATCAGGTTCAGGTTGCTCGGCACGTACAGCGAGTGCATGTAGTCGTTGAACTTGATCAGGTCGATGCCGCGCACCGACAGGTCGGCCGAGCGCCGGATCAGGTTGAACAGGCCGATCCGCCACAGGCGCGCGAAGCGCTCGTTGACCATCTCCAGGGTCGGCATGCGCCCCCGGATGATCCGGTCCTGGCTGGAGAAGTCGTAGTTGCGTGCTTCACCCGGCTCGGCCGCCGCCGGCTCGGTATCCACCACGCCGGCATCGACGCCATGCAACAGAGCATCGATCTCGTCTTGGGAAAGCAGGTCGGTCATCGCGGCATCGCCTTACTGGGTGACGAAGCTGGTGAACAGCAGTTCTTCCACGCACTTCTTGCCGGTCTCGGCGGTCATCAGCTTCTGCGCATCGGCCAGCGCCGCGGCCTGCAGCTTCTTGCGCCCGTCGATGTTGGCGATGTCCGTTGCCTGCACCTGCGAGAACAGCATCAGCAGATGCGCGCGGATCGCCGGGGCGTTCTCGGTGATCAGCTTCAGCTCTTCCGGATCGCGGGTCATCAGCTGCACTTCCAGCTGCAGGTAGTGCGGGCCGTCTTCGGCGCCGCCGTTGAGGTTGACCACGAACGCCGGGTCCATCGCGAAGTACTGTGCGGGCTTGGGAACCTCGGCAGTCTTCTCCTCGGCCTTGGCGTGGCCGCCCTCGGGCTTCTTCAGGAAGAAGAACGCGCCGGCACCGCCGCCGCCCAGCACCAGCACCGCCGCGATGACGATGATCAGCAGCTTTTTCTTCGACTTGCCGCCTTCCGGGGCGTCCTTGGCGTCTTTCTTGGATTTGTCGGGGGCTGACACAGTGCGGCGTCCTGAAGGGGGTCTGCCCCTGAGGATGCAATCGCCGTGCCGAAACCGGGCGCCGGGCGCGCCGGGTGTTTGACGGTGCCGCCGCGTGCCGCGCAGGCGTGGGCCGAGACCGTTGTGGGAGAAGGGACCCGGGGTGGGAAGGGGTTCAGCCCCGACGCTTTTCGGAGGAAAGCGTCGGGGCTGAACCCCCTCCCACAAAAGGCCTTATCCCGATCCGGTTGGCGGCAGCGCCGCCAGGATCAGGCGTAGGCGTCGAGCAGCCCGCGCTGGCGCAGCACCATCGCCGGAATCCCGACGCTGCCGGACAGGTCGTCGGCAAGCTCGCCGCCGCTGCGGCTGCCGCCCTGCGGCGTGCTCTGCGCATTGGCCTGCTGTTGCTGCGGCTGCTGCTGGCCGACGTCGGCCTGGCCGAGCTGGAAGCCGTGCTGGCCGAGCATCTCGCGCAGGCGTGGCAGGCTGTTCTCCAGGGCCTGGCGCACGTCGGCCTGGTTGCTGCTGAAGCTGGCGTTGACCTGGTCGCCGGTCATGTGCAGGCGCACCTCGACCGGGCCGAGCTCGGCCGGATTCAGCTTGATGTGGGCGTGGCCGATCTTCTGGTCGGCCAGCCAGCTGATGCGCGCGCCCAGTTCCTCGTCGAACTGGTTGCCGTGCAGGTTCGGGGTCGGCGTGGGCGAGCCGCTGAACGGCTGCGCATCGGTCAGCCGCGTGGTGGCGTGCAGCGGCGTGGCCGCCGCGGTCGGCGCGATCGCGCTGGGGTCGGCGGCGGGCGCGGCGTCGCCGCCTTCGCCGGTCTTGCCGCTGGCCGCGGCGGCGATGGCCGCCAGTGCCGCCAGCGGGGCTGCGGTCTCGGCGCCACCGGCCTTGTCGGCCGACCCGCCCTGCGCCAACAGCATCGCGCCGAAGCCGCCGGCAGCCGAGGCCGGGGCGGTGCCGGCCGTCGCGCTGGCCGTGCCGGCGGTGGCCGCATTCGGATCGGTGGCGCCCGCCGCGGTCTGCGGCAGCGCGTCGCCGCCGCCGAGCAGGGCGGCCGCGCCGTTGGCCACGGCGCCGGCGACGCCGACGGCCAGCCCGGCCGCCGCGCCCAGCGGGGTCGCCGAGGCGGCCGGCAGCACCGCCGCGCCGATCGCCGGCAACAGGCCCAGGCCGATCCCGGCCAGCCCGGCCGGCGGCCAGGCGGCCTCGTCGGGCTTGGCGTCGTCGCGCTTGTCCTCGGCCTTGCCCTTGTCCTTGCCCGAGGCCTTGGTCTCGGTGCTGCTCTTCTCGGTGTCCTGGGCGACCTTGTCGCCGGCCTGCGCGGTGCGCGCGGGATCGCTGGCGGTGTCGTCGGCGGCCGCCGGGCGCTTGTCCGCCTGGTCCTTGTCGGCCGGTTGCGCCGGCTTGGCCGTCTCGCGGGCGGCGGGCTTGGGCGCGGTGGTGCGCGCCGAGCCGCCGCTGCTGCCGCCGAGCAGCTTGGCGAAGTCCTTGTCCTTGCCGCCGCTGCGGTCCAGGCCCGGGGTGTCGTTGCCGCCGCCGATCTGGCTGGCGCGGCCGCTGCCGCCCAGCGCGGAAAGCGCGTTGTTCATCGTCCGTCTCCGTTCTCGTGTTCGTCGGCGGTGGCCGCCAGGCGCGCGCGGCGCGCGCCGAGGTCGTCCATCTCGCGCTGGCTGCGGCGGTCGTCGACCTTGCGTTCCTGCGCGCGGTAGCTGGCCGCGAGCTGTTCCAGCACCTGCTTGTCGCGACTGGCCAGCAGCAGCCGGCTGCGCTCCATCTCGACCTTCTCGCGATTGCGGTCCACGGTCTGGCACTGCTGCTGCACCGCGCTCTCCAGCCTGTCCAGGAAGGCGCGGCGGTTGGCCAGCTGCGCCAGACTGGTCGCCGCCATCTGGCTGTTGGCGTACTCGTCGGCGTAGCGGCGCAGTTCTTCCAGCCGCGACTCGTGGGTGGCCAGGGCGCGCTGGCGCTCGGCGAGATCGCGGGCGACCTCGTCTTCGTGCTGCTGAGCCCGGCGGAGCAGGGGATCGAGACGTTGCGATTGCATCATGGCTTAGTTCTCGCGGTCGACCAGCCGTTTCAGGGCGGCCTGGCTGTGGGGCAGATCTGCGGCTTTGGCGACGTCCTGTCCGAGGAATTCCATGATCTCCGGCCAGCGCTCCAGCGCTTCGTCCACCGCCGGGTCATTGCCGCGCTGGTAGGCGCCGATGGTGATCAGGTCGCGGTTGGCCGAGTAGGCCGACACCAGCCGCTTCAGCGAGCGGATGCGCAGGCGCCACGGCTCGTCGGCGATGTCCTGGACCACGCGGCTGACCGAGGACTCGACGTCGATGGCCGGGTACAGGCCGCTGTCGGCGACGCGCCGCGACAGCAGGATGTGGCCGTCGAGAATGGCGCGGGCGGCATCGGCGATCGGGTCCTGCGGGTCGTCGCCTTCGGTCAGCACGGTGTAGAAGGCGGTGATCGAGCCGCGGCCCTTGGCGCCGTTGCCGGCGCGCTCGACCAGGGCCGGCAGCTTGGCGAACACCGACGGCGGATAGCCGCGGGTGGTCGGCGGCTCGCCCACCGACAGGCCGATCTCGCGCTGGGCCTGGGCGAAGCGGGTCAGCGAGTCCATCAGCAGCAGCACGTTCAGGCCCTGGTCGCGGAACCACTCGGCGATGGCGGTGGCGCGGTAGGCGCCGTGCAGGCGCGCCAGCGGCGGGCGGTCGGCCGGGGCGGCGACGACCACGGCGCGGCGCAGGCCTTCCTCGCCCAGGGTGGTTTCGACGAAATCGCGCACTTCGCGGCCGCGTTCGCCGATCAGCCCGACCACGATCACGTCGGCGGCGGTGTAGCGGGTCATCATGCCCAGCAGGGTGGACTTGCCGACGCCGGAGCCGGCGAACAGCCCCACGCGCTGGCCGCGGCCGATCGGCAGCAGCGCGTTGATCGCGCGCACGCCGACGTCCAGCGGGGTGGTGATCGGTTCGCGCGCCAACGGGTTGATCGACACGCCGGCCATGCCCACCGAGCCTTCGGCGCGGATCGGGCCCTTGCCGTCCAGCGGCACGCCGTCCGAGTCGATGACGCGGCCGAGCAGGCCTTCGCCCACTTCCACGCCGCCGCGGCGGTGCAGCGGCACCACCCGCGCGTTGGGCAGCAGGCCGTGGGTTTCGGCGCTGGGCATCAGCGAGGTGCGGTCGCCGGAGAAGCCGACCACTTCGGCATCGACCCAGCCGCCGTCGACCTCGACCCTGCAGGTGGCGCCCATCGGCGCCTCGCAGCCGACCGCTTCCAGGGTCAGGCCGACCGCGCGGCGCAGGATGCCTTCGCGGATCAGGCCGCGGCCGGCGGCCGCGTCCAGGTCGAGCCTGCCGAGACGGCCGGCCAGGCGCAGGTTGCGCGCATCCAGCCAGTCGGCGGGGTGGGTGCCCGACAGCGCGCTCACAGGCCGGCTCCGGACTTGCGCATCACCGTCTCCAGGGCCGCGCGCAGGCGCGCTTCGAGGGTGCCGTCGATGCGCACCGATTCGGCGTGCACGCGCAGGTCGCCGCGGCTCAGGCTCAGGTCCGGCACCAGCCGGATGCCCTGGTCCATCATCGTCAGCAGCGGGGTCAGTGCGGCGATGTCGTCCGGGTGCAGGCGCACCTCGACGTCGCGGCGCGCGCCGCCGACCGCGTCCAGCGCCTCGGCCACCAGTTCCGACAGCAGCACCGGGTCGGCCTGGTAGGCGCGGCCGACCAGGCTGCCGGCGATGCGCACGGCCAGTTCGCCGAGCGCGCCGACCACTTCGTTCTCCAGCCGCGCCAGCGGCCGCGAGAAGTTGTCCAGGATGCCGTCGATCTGCGCGGTCAGCCGGCGGATCTCGGCCTGGCCCTGGGCCAGGCCCTCGGCGTGGCCGCGTTCGAAGCCTTCGTGCTGGGCCGCGGCCTCGATCGCCTGAATCTCCTCCAGGCTCGGCGGGCGCAGCACCGGCTCGTCCGGCAGCACGTCTTCGTACGGCTGCGCCGCCGACAACGGCGGGGCATCGAGTTCCGGCGCCAGCCAGCGCACCACGTTGCCGTTCATACCATGGCCTCCGCACCACCGCCGCCGAGGCTGATCACGCCCTCATCGGCCAGACGCCGCACGATCGCCAGGATCTCCTTCTGCGCGGCCTCCACGTCGGCCAGGCGCACCGGGCCGCGCGCCTCCATGTCTTCGAGCAGGATCTCGGCGGCGCGCTGGGACATGTTCTTGGTGATCTTGTCGCGCACCTTGATGTCGGCGCCGCGCAGGGCCAGGCCGAGGCGGTCGCCGCTGACCTCGCGCAGCATGGTCTGCAACCCGCGGTCGTCCAGCTCTACCAGGTTGTCGAACACGAACATCAGGTCCTGGATGCGGCTGCCCAGGTCGGCGTCGATCTTGCTGATCGCCGCCAGCACACCCTGGTCGGCGCCGCTGTCCAGGAAGTTGAGGATGTTCGCCGCGACCTTGACCCCGCCCACGTTCGAGGACTTCAGGTTCTGGTTGCCGGAGAACTGCCGCTCCATGATCTCGTTGAGTTCGTTGAGCGCGTGCGGCGGGATGCCGTCGAGGGTGGCGATGCGCATCAGCACGTCGGCGCGGGTGCGCTCGGGCAGCAGCTTCAGCGCCTCGGCGGCCTGGTCGTTGTCCAGATGCGCCATCACGATGGCGATGATCTGCGGATGCTCGTTGCGCACCAGGTCGGCGATCGCGCGCGGATCCATCCACTTCAGCGTGTCCAGGCCGGTGGTGTTGCGGCCCAGCAGGATGCGGTCGATCAGGCTGCCGGCCTTGTCGGCGCCCAGCGCCTGCACCAGCACGTTGCGGATGTAGTCGTCGGCGCCCACGCCCAGCGAGGTCTTGCTGCCCAGCTCGGCGTTGAACTCTTCCATGACCTTGTCGACCTGGTCGCGCGAGATGCCGCTCAGCGTCGCCATGGCGATGCCGATCTTCTGCACCTCCTTGGGGTCCATGTGCTTGAGCACCTCGGCCGCGTCGGCCTCGCCGAGCGACAGCAGCAGCACGGCGGCGCGCTGGGTCCCATTCATTGCATTCGCATCAGGCTTCACTGGCGACCCATCCCTTCACGACCTGCGCCACGCGCTTGGAATCTTGTTTGACCGCTTCGCGGGCCTGGCGCAACCGTTCCTCGTAGGCGTCGGGCAGGGCGATGGCGGGGTTGCCGCCGCTGCCGCCGCTGAGGCTGGCGGTGTCCTCGCCCAGCGACGGCAGCAGCGGGTTGTCGTCGTCGAGCATCGACAGCTTGGCATCGCGCGGTTCGTTGCCGTCGCGGTCGTGGCCGACCGCCGCGGCCGGCGCGGGACCGGCGATCTGGCGCAGCGCCGGGCGCAGCACGCCGAACAGCAGCGCCAGCACCACCGCCGCACCCAGCACCAGGCGCAGGCCGTTCATCACCCGCGGATCTTCCCACCAACCGGGCTTGTCTTCCGCTTCCGGTGCTGTGCGCACGAACGGTGCGTTCATCACCGAGACGGTGTCGCCACGTTCGGCATTGAAGCCCACCGCCTGCTTGACCAAGCCTTCGATGCGGGTCAGCTCGGCGGCGCTGAGCGCCTGCTCGGTCATCTTGCCCTTGGCGCCGGGACGCATCACGTGGTCCACCAGCACCGCCACCGAGACGCGCTTGATGCGCCCGGCCGGCTGCCGGGTGTGCTGCAGGGTCCGGTCCAGTTCGTAGTTGCGGGTGGCGCTCTTGGAACTCTCGGTCGGCGTCGCGGCGGCGGCTTGTTGGGTGCCGGCCGTGCCCGGTGCAGGCGGAGCGCCGGTGGCACCCGGCTGGCCCGGCGCGCTGCCCGGCGAGTTGCTGGTCGCGCCCGGCGCGCCCTGCGGGCCGCCGGTCTGGGTGCTGCTGTCGCTGACCTGCTCGCTGCGCAGCTTCGGCGGGTCGCCGTTGTACAGCTCGCGCGCTTCCTCGACCACCGAGAAGTCCATGTCCACGTTCACTTCCGGGTTGACCCGGCCGGGGCCGGTCATCGGCTCCAGCAGTTCGCGGATGCGCTGGTTGTAGGCGCTTTCCTGGCGGCGCACCTGATCGAACTGGGCGGCGTTGAGCGCGGCATCGCTGTTGGGGTCGGCGATGGTCAGCATGCGCCCGCTCTGGTCGACCACGGTGACGCGATCCGGCGCCAGGTCGGGGATGCTGGAGGCGACCATGTTGACGATCGCATCGACCTGGTTGCGTTCCAGGGTGGTGCCGCCACGCAGTTCCAGCACCACCGAGGCGCTGGCGGCCTCGCGCTGGCGGGTGAACGCGCTCGGCTTGGGAATGGCCAGGTGCACCCGCGCCTCGCGCACCGGGCGCAGGCTGGAGATGGTGCGGGCCAGTTCGGTTTCCAGGGCGTGCTGGTAGCGCGCGTTCTCCACGAACTGGCTGACCCCGAAGCCGGGATCCTTCTCCATCACCTCGAAACCCATGTTGCCGTTGTCGGTCAGGCCGGAGCCGGCCAGCTTCAGCCGTGCGTCGTACAGCTTGTCTTCCGGCACGGTGATCGCGCCGGTGGCCTGGTCGAGCTTGAACGGGATCTGCGCGGTGCGCAGCAGGTCGGTGGCCTCGGCCGTGCCTTTCTCGTCCAGGCCGGTGTACAGCGGGGTGTAGGCCGGCTTCTGCGACCAGAAGAACACGAACAGCCCGGCCGCCACCGCCACCGCGATCATCGCCATCAGGCCGATGCGGCGGGTGAGCTGCAGGCTCTGCAGGCGGTCGAACCAGGCGCCCGCCTTTTCGCTGCTGAAAGTGTCTTTGCTGATCGCAAGCGCCATCGTCTTCTACCCTTACAGCGGCATGTTCATCACGTCCTGATACGCCTGGACGAGTCGGTTGCGGACTTCCACGGTAGCGCGAAACGCCACCTGGGACTGTTGTGCGGCCAGCATCACCTTGGCCAGATCCGCGCTGGGGTCGCCCAGTTCGAAGGCCTTGGCGAGGTCGCCGGACTTCTGCTGGGCCTCGTTCACGCCGCCGATCGCGTTACGCAGGGTCTCGGTGAAGCTCGGGCCCTGCACGCCCTGGTTGCCGGTCAGGCCTTCGATCGCATTGCTGCGGCCGACATCGCCCACCCGCGTCTGCGCTGCCTGGCCGACCTGGCCCTGATAGCTGCGGATCTGCGAAAGGATGGAGCTGATGGAGTCGCTCATACGGTGAAGTCCCTGCCGGGAGACGGCTTGCCCGTATGCAATGCAAGCGGTGTGCCGAAACGGCGTTCACGTGCCGCGCGGCCTCCAAGCGGGCACGGGCGGGGGACACCGGCGGCAGGTGACGGGTTCCCGGCGCCTGCCGCGTCGCCGGCGCGGGTGGGCGCAGGCGACGTGTCGGCGGGTTGACGCTGTGCGCGTCGTCACGTTCGGACGCGGGCGCTGCGCGCCGACCTCAAGGTGGGCTGGGGGGCGACTCAGTCCGGCAGCCAGGCCGCCCGCCACTCCTGCAGATTGGCGCCTTGCAGCAGCCAGTCGCGCTGCACCGCCGCGCGCAGGGCGGCGCCGGCCGCGGCCCGGGCGTCGGCATCGGCCAGGTGTGCGCGGATCGCATTGACCCAGTCGCGGAAGCGGTTCTTGACCAGGGTCACCGGCAGCCCGCCGTCGCGGTAGGGCGGCAGGTCGCTGGCCACCACCGGATAGCCGCAGGCGCCGTACTCGAGCAGGCGCAGGTTGCTCTTGCAGCGGTTGAACAGGTTGTCTTCCAGCGGCGCCAGCGCCAGGTCCAGGCCCAGCGCGGCCAGCGCCTGCGGATAGCGGGCGAAGTCCACCCCCGCGTGCACCTCGTGCACGTGCCGGCGCAGCCGCTCCGGGCACATCCCCATGAACACCCAATGGACCTCGCCGGCCAGCGCCTGCACCACGTCGGCGATCAGTTCCAGGTCGCCGGTGTGGCTGAGTCCGCCGGCCCAGCCGACCCGCGGCTTGGCCGAGTCGGACGCCGCCGGCGTCGCCAGCGCGCCCCACAGCTGCGGCTCCAGCCGGTTGCGGACCACGCGGATGTCGCCGTGCAGGCCGGCCAGCGCCTCGGCCAGGTCCGGCGTGGAGACGGTGACGCGGTCCACCAGCGTGGCGGCACGCCGCAGCGAACGCAGTACGTCCTTGGGCATCTGCTCGCGATGCGCGCTCTTCAGCGGCAGATTGGGCAGGTAGTCGTCCAGTTCGTAGACCATGAAGGCACCGCAGAAACGGCGCATGCGCTCCATCCGCACCAGTTCCGCATCGCCGACGCGGCGCTGCAGCACTACCGCGTCGGCGCCGATGCGCTGCAGTTCCACCGGGTCGAGCAGGCGCGCGTAGTACAGGCCGTCGATCTGCGCCGCCGCGGCCAGCGCCTGCAACGGCTGGATGACCCGGTACTGACCACTGCCGAAGGTGTCGCCCGGATGGGCAAGGATCCGCGGCAGCGGCTTCCATGACAGCGGCTGCCAGGAGAACTCGGATTCGCCCAACTGGAAGCCGCCGGGCTGCTCCAGGCCCAGGCTGGGCGAATAGGCCGGATCGTACGCCAGCGCCGGCAGCCAGCGCTGCAGCAGGGCCTCGTCGGCCGCCTCGCTGCGCGTGGCCGGGGCCGGCTGCAACAGCAGCGCCTGTGGCGTCCACACCGTCCAGGCGCCCGCCGCCGCGGCGCGCAAGCACAGGTCCACGTCGGCGCCGCCCTTGGCGAAGCCGGCCGCGTCGAATCCGGACAGGTGTTCGAACAGCGCCCGCCGCACCAGCAGGCAATGCGCCGACACCGCGCTGTAGCGATGCGCCACCTGCAGCCGGCCCATGTAGCCGGGCTGCGCCATCGCCTCGCCGGCAAAGGCGTGGCCGGCGCCGGCCAGCACGCCCGGCAGCAGACCGGCGTGGGTGATCCGGCTGTCGGCGGACACACCCTTGGCGCCGACGATGCCGACCTCCGGCCGCTGCGCGTGGTTCATCAGCGCGTGCAGCCAGCTGTCCTGCACCGCGGCGCTGTCGGCGTCCAGGAACAACAGGTACTCGCCCTGCGCCTGGGTCGCGGCGAGGTTGTGCGCCTCGGCCTGCGAGACCCGCTGCTCCAGCTCGAACACGCGGATGCGGCCGTTGCCCAGCTCGGCCACCGCCTGCATCCACGCAGTGATCTCCGGCGCCTGGCTGGCGTTGTCCACCAGCAGCAGTTCGTAGGCGGGGTAGGCGGTCTGTTCGAGCAGGCTGACCACCGCGCGCTGCAGCGCCGGCAGGTTGTCCTGTGCCAGCAGCACGAGCGAGACCGGCGGCTGCGCGGGGTGGCCGTAGTCGATGCGGAACAGGCCGCCCGGCAGCGGTTCGACCGCGGCATGTGGATAGCCGCGGGCCTGCAGGTGCGCGGCGATCGCACGCTGGCGCGCCGGGCCGCCGGCCTCGGCGCTGACCGGCGCGGCGACCAGCAGCGGCTCGGGCAGGTGCACGATGCCGTCGCCGCCGTCGCGCAGGAACAGGCGCAGGATCAGCTCGAATTCGCTGGCGCCGTCGTAGGCCGGGTCGAAGCCGCCCAGCGCCTGCACCGCGGCACGGCGGAACACCCAGTGGCTGGCCATTGCCAGCGGATTGCCCAGCAGTAGGTCCAGGTCCGGGTCCGGCCGCAGCAGCGGCGCCAGGGTGTCCGCATCCACCGCCAGCCATTCATCCGCGTACAGCGCGTTGCACTGCGGCTGTTGCGCCAGTTCCAGCAGCAGCCGCAGCAGGCCGCCTGCATAGAAACGGCTGCCCGCGGCCACGCGCAGGCACCAGTCGCTATCCGGTGATGCATCCAGCGCTGCGGCCAGCGCCGCCGCATCGGCCTCGGCCGGCAGCGACGGCAGGCTCCGGACCCGCGGGTCCGGCCACGCTGCGATGGGCGCATCGCCCAGCACCAGCGCCTGCACCTGTGCGAACGCCGCACCCTCCAGTAACAGGCTGTCCAGGGTCGCCGCCAGTGCGGCGTGGTCGGCGCCGCTTGCGTCGACCAGGACGGCCAGCCGCGGCGCGCTGCCCAGGGCGACCATGCGCGCGTCGAGCAGGTCGCGTTGCGCCGGCGTCACCATCCGCCGCGCCTGCCAGTCGTGCAGGGCGCTTTGCACGCAGACGCGCGCGTAGGCGTCCTGGATCGCCTGCAGCAGGTCCACCGGCGTACTCGGACCACCGGCCAGCGGCGTCACCGTGACCTGGCGAACGTCGCCATCGCCGCGGTACCAGCCCATCGCGCGCACGCCCTGGCGGAAGTTGGCATGACCCTGATCGCCGATGCCGGGCTGGTCGCGGCCGACCTGGCTGTATTGCTCCTCCGACACCCGGAAGCGGGTCAGCGGCCGCGCCAGCAGTGCCAGATGGCCGCGATGCAGCAGCTTGGCGTACAGCGCCAGATCGCCGACCCAGTTGATCACCTTGCCGGCCAGCGTCATCAACTCGTCGCCGATCTCCAGCAGGTCGCTGCGCCGGCACAGCACGCAGCTGGGCTCGCCGACGAAGTTGATGGTGTGGTCGGCCAGGAACGACAGCAGCTCCGGCCCGTCCAGCAGCACGTCGCCCGCGAACGGAAAGGCAGTGGCGGGGATGTCCTCCAGCGGCGCGCCGTGGCTGTCGATCCGCTGCCGGCGCGAGGACGCCAGCAGGACGTCGGGCGCGGACTGCATCGCCGCGACCAGCGCGGCCACGCAATCCGGCGCCAGCACGTCGTCGTCGTGCAGGAACTTCACGTACTCGCCCTGGGCCAGGGCGATGCCGCGCGCGGTGCTGCCGAGTTCGCCGTAGCGCTCCGGATTGCGTTGGTAGCGGATCGGGAACGGGGCACCGGCCGCACGGCGTTCCACCACCTCGGCGATCGCCTCGGTCGGGTTGTCGTCGCAGATGACCAGTTCCAGCGCCGGATAGGTCTGGGCCAGCACGCTGTCGAGCGCCTGCTCGAAGTAGCGGAGCTTGTAGGTCGGCATGACCACGCTGACCAGGGACGGGTGAGGCATGAACGATGGACCGTGTCGGGAATGGGAGCGGAGCGCACGCTGCGCCCGATCCATCTCAGATGCAACAAGCATGCCGGTCCTGCCCGTGCCGTCGCCTGCGAGCAGGCGGCGCTTTAGGAGCGAAGTTGGGTCTGGAGGCGAAGAAGAAGGTGGCGCAGCAGGCGCGGCTGCGCCTCACTCCACGTAGAGCACGCTGTCGAAGTAGTACATGGCGTAGTGGCGCAGTCGTAGTTTGGCACCCGGCATGATGCGGTCGAGTTCGGCGACGATGTCCAGCAGGTCGAGCGCATGGTGGTAGCAGGTGATGGCCATGCGCGGCCGGCAGCGCCCGATCAGCGCCGCGCCGCCCCGCAGCACCTTGGCCTCGGCGCCTTCCACATCCATCTTCAAGACGCTGACGTGCTCGATCAGGTCGTCCAGGCGCACGCAGTCCACGCGTGCTGAGCCGCTTCCATCGAGTCGGCTGCCCATGGTGCCTTGGGCATCGAACGCCAGGGTGCCGGCCACGTCGGCGACTGCGGCGTTGTACAGCGTCGTGCGGCCGTCATCGTCTGTCAGCCCTTGCTGCAGGGCGGCGAAGTTCTCCGGATCCGGCTCGAAGGCATGGATGGTGGCATAGCGGTGGCGCGATGCCGCGCGGAACTTCTTGACCGTGTCGCCGCGATAGGCGCCAATGTCCACATAGTGTTCGTCTGCGCCGATCCGCAGCGGATGCTCCAGAGCCGAATACACCGAGTAATACTCCTGCTCCATCGGGCACAGGACATCCAGCAGCGGCCGCCTGTCGCCGTCCATGCGCATCTGCAGTAGCGCGTCCAGGGTACGCATGCTCAATGCGTCGGCGAAGCGGCCACGCACGGCATCGAACTGCGCGGCGTGCGCAAGCGTCTGTTCCCGTGTCACCTGTCCGCTCTGATACACCAGTGGAATATCCAGCGCGTACATCAACTGCGGCAGATCGACGCGGCGACCGCTGCCCAGCCGCTGCAGTTGATCGAAGTGCAGCCACGCGGTTGGCATGTACGCACAGTTGATCGTGGGTAACCCGGCCAGATCCGGATCGCGCAAGAAGGTCGCTGTCGGACGCACGTCATCGAAGCCCGCATCGGTGATGCGGCGTTCGTGAAACACATCGTCCAGCGCAACGACGCGGATGCCGGGGACGCGCTCGACCAACAGAGCGGCGGCGCGGGCCGCGTAGAGCCCGCCGAGACTGGAACTGGGCGCCAGGAAGATTGCGCCGCCGGCGCGCTTGCAAGCATCAATCAGGTCCGCTTCGCGCTGAAGCGCGGCCAGAGGGTCGGTCATGGATTCACTCGAAAGGAGCGCGCCCTGCGGGCACGGGTGTTGGAAAATAGGCTTGGCTGCGCATCGCCTCATAGCGCGATCGGGTCGCGCCGCGAACACAGCAGATGCCCGATCCTAGCGGAGCGGGGGATGCTTACACCCGTGCATGCATCCCAGCTTGTGCAGAGGCGTTTGGGTTTGCGCCGTGCTGAATCGGACTTGCGAACTGCTGCCACACCGTTGGTGCGATGCGGCATGAATCGGATCGTGATACGTGTCGTCGCGTGCTGCGCGGCGTTGGGATCAACGCAGGATGCGGGCGCCGCCAGGCATCAGGGCGTCGTAGAAACAGCGGTCGGCCAGCACGTCCGGCACGGTGCCGGGCAGCAGCCATTCGCAGTGTCGGCCGATCTTCGCGCCGCTGCGGGTCATGCTGCCGCCGCCCAGCGTGCTGCCCTGACCGATCTGCGTGCCGCGGCCGAGGTGCACGCCGGCATGCAGGGTGACGCAGGCGCCGACGCGCACGTCGTGTTCGACGATCACTTGGCGGTCCAGCCAGCCGCCGGCGCCGATGCTGCTGCCAGCGGCCAGGTTGCAACCGGGGCCGACATGCACGTTGCCGAGCAGGCGCACGCCGTCATCGATGTGCGATTGCGGCCACACAAGATCGATGCTGCCATAGCCGGCCAGGCGCACGTCGGCCAGCAGCTTGTGCCGCGACTGGTTGACCGCGCGTTCGTCCATGGCGACGAACACGTCGGTCGCGGCGGGCTGATGGCTGGCGTGCAGGGCGCCCAGGTCGAAGTTGTAGCGGTCCGGCGATTCCAGGGCGATGCCCACGTACGCCAGGCCGCAGGCTTGCGCGGTACGTTGTGCCTGCTCCAGCGCATGGCCCTGGCCGATCAGCACCAGCGTCTTCATGCCGGTTGCTCCAGCACGTTGGCGCGGTACCACAGGTGCTGGCGCACCAGCTCGGTCTCGTAGTCGCCGTGCATGAAGGCACGCGAGTGCGGACCGAAGCCGGCCTGCAGGCGTTCCAGCACCGCCGTGTCCTCGGCGATCACCTGGTGCTCGATGCGCATCAGCGTACTCAGCAGGGCGGTGAAATCGGTCCGCTCGCTTCGGCGCCGGGCGGTCGCCACCCACAGGTGGTAGTCGGTCTCGTGCGGCGAGACCGGATCGTACTGCTGCAGTACGAAGGAGTCGCCACGCACGCTGTAGAAGTTCACGTTCGGATACAGGAACCAGTTGTAGAACGCCGAGTCCTCACCGTAGCGCTCGCAAAGCGGTCGGTACCAGTGATCCTGCACCGCGATCTCGGCCTTGGCCGGGAAGCTCAGCGCGTCCAGCGGAACGGGCTCGCCGCCTTGCAGCAGTTGTTCCACCGCCGAGGGTACCTCGACGGACCGCTCGACATGCGCCGAGGGCTTTGGCGCTGCCGTCATCAGCGGGTTGAAGGTCTTGGGATGGATGAACGGAATATGGTTGTAATCCTTCACGTTCTCCATGTTGAGTTTCCAGTTGTAGCGCACGCGGTGGCAGCTGTAGATCAACTGCGAATCCACGTGCGATGCCGCCGCGCGCAGATCCTCCAGGAACGCGGGCGCAAACTGCTCCTCCAGCGGCAGCGGTTGCTCGGCCATGTTCACGAACAGCAGTTCGCCGACCTGCTGCAGATGCAGCTTGGTCAAGCAGATGTTGGCCTTCTCCTCTGCGGTGAACTGGTACAGGCCGGAATTGGGCAGCCCACGCAACTCGCCCTCGGCACCGAACGACCACGCGTGGTATGGGCACACCAGCGGCCGCTTGCCGTGCGACTCGGTCTGGATCGCCGACTGCCGGTGCGGGCACTGGTTGAGGAAAGCGCGGATGCCGGCCTCAGTGCGCTGCACCAGCACCGGCACCCCGGCCACCTGGCGCGCGAAGAACTGGTTGCGCTCGCGTACCATGGAGGCGAAGCCGACGAAGATCCACAATTTGCCGAACAGCCGCTGCTGTTCCAGGCGCAGGCTGTGCGGGCTGATGTAGTGCTCGGCGTCGAGGGCGTGGCGGGTCATGCGGAACGGCGTCCTGGGTGCGGGGTCAACGGCTGAAGATGGTACGCGCCGGGTTCCCGGCGACGGTGACGTTGGGCGGCACGTCCTTGACCACCACGCTGCCGGCGCCGATCACCGCGCCGTCGCCGATCGCGACGCCGGGCAGCACGGTGGCGTGCGGATGGATGACCACGTCATGGCCGATGCGCGCGCCGCCGCCGACGAACACGAAGTTACCGATCTGCACGTAGTCGCCGATCACCACGTCGTGGCCGACGATGGTGGTGGCGAGGATGGTGACGAACTCGCCGATGCGGCTGTCGGCACCGATCGACACGCCGACCTCGAACAGGCTGCCGCGCCCGATCGGCGTCTCCGAGGCTTCGCGCAGGCGCGGGCGCAGCACCATGAAGTCGGCGCCGCGCGCCAGCAGTGGTTGGCTGTAGCGGCGGCGCGCGGCCGGGTCGCCGAGCGCGCAGACGAACAGGTCGCCGGGCACCGGCTGGTAGGTGTCCGGGTCGCCCAGCAGCGGCCAGCGCAGGCCGGACGCCAATGCGCTGCGGCTGTCCAGGAAGCCCTTGATGTCCCAGGCCTGGCCGTAGCCCGGATCGTCGTTGTACGCCATCGCCGCGATGCCGCGGCCGAAGCCGCCGGCCCCGACGATCAGCACGTGTTGCGGGGGCGCATCGCTCATGCGAACTCCACGCCGCCGTCCATGCTGAAGGCCTGGCCGGTGACTTTACTGCTGGCGTCGGAGAGGAAGTACAGGCAAGCCATGGCCACGTCCTCGGGGTCGCCGATGCCCAGCGGGTAGCGCTTGCGGCTCTCCTCGAACCAGGCCTTGTCTTCGTTGATCAGGGTGGTCTCGACCAGGCCCGGGCACAGCGCGTTGGCGCGGATCTGGCGCCTCGCCAGTTCCAGCGCCAGCGGCCGCAGCATGCCGATCAGCGCCGCCTTGGAGCCGGCGTAAGGCCCGACGCCGACGGTGCCGGTCAGCGCGGCGATCGAAGCGAGGAACACGATGGAGCCGCCGGGGCGCAGCGCCTGGCGCGCGAGCAGATGGCGGGTCAGCATCGTCGGCGCGACGTAGTTGATCGTCATCACGTCGGTGAGGAAACGCTCGCTGACCAGTTTCATCGGCGACAGGCCGCGGATGCCGGCGCTGTGCACCACGCCGTCCAGCGGCCCGCTTTCGGTGGCCAGGCGTTGCACGGTGGCGGCGTCGCACAGGTCGCCGGCGAACAGACGATGGCCGTCGCCCGGCAAGGCGTCGAGCAAGGCCTGCAGCCGCGGCAGGTCGCGGCCGGCGACGAGCAGGCGCGCGCCGGCGCCGGCACAGGCCTTGGCCACCGCCTCGCCGATGCCCTTGGAGGCGCCGGTCACCAGAATCGTCTTGCCATGCACGCCGTACAACGTTTGCGACAGAGCGGCCGGCGTTTCCGCAACGGACATGGGGGTCTCCAGGCTCATAGGCGGATCGGCAGGGAGAGCCCACCGTCGATGGTCAGGGTGCTGCGGGTGATCCAGCGGCTCGCGTCGGACAGCAGGTAGGCGGCGCCATTGGCGACATCGGCCGGGTCGATGCGGCCCAGCGGGGTCAGGGCGATCTTGTCGTCCATGTCCGCGGTGCTGCCCAGCCTACTCAGCATCGGCGTGTCGACGTAGCCGGGGGCGATGCAATTGGCGCGGATACGGTGCCGGGCCTGTTCCAGCGCGAAGGAGCGCACCGCGGCCTCCAGTGCCGCCTTGGACCCGGCGTAGCCGGCGCTGGCCTGCGGCGCGGCGCGCGCGGTCAGCGCCGAGACGTAGACCAGCGAGGCGCCCTCGTGCAGCCGGCGCTTGGCCAGCAACTGCTGGGTGAGGATGACCGGTGCCAGGTAGTTCACCGACAGCATCTGCTGCAGGTGCTTCTCGGCGGCCATCCGGAACGGCACCAGCGCGGCGATGCCGGCGCACGAGGCCAGGCCGTGGTAGCGCTCGGCCGCCTCGAGTAGGGCCGTGCGGGTTGCTTCTTCGGTAAGGTCGCCGATGACGCTGCGGTGGCCTTCGCCAGGGAGCGTTTCGGCGACCGCCTGCAAGCGTTCCGCATCGCGCCCGTTGAGCACCAGCGTCGCGCCCAGGCGCGCGCACAGCGCGGCCACGGCCGCACCAATGCCCGAGGAGGCACCGGTCACCAGGATGGTCTTGCCCTGCAGCCCGAAGGCATCGGTCGTTGCAGAGAACGCCATCGTCAGGACTCGATCAGGTCGGGGAACACCGCGCCGTCGATGTCGACCAGGCAGGTGCCCCAGGACAGACCGATGCCGAAGCCGCACAGCAGCACGCGCTTGCGGCCTTCTTCCAGTTGCTTGTTGATCCGCGCGGTCATGGTGACCGGTAGCGAGGCGCCGCTGGTGTTGCCGAAATCGTGCAGGGTGGAGGGCACCTTTTCCGGCGGCAGGCCGAGCTTCTTGCGGATGGTCTCGTTGATCATCCGGTTGGCCTGGTGGAACACGAAGTAGTCGATCTCGTCCTTGGACACGCCGCTGTAGTCGAGCAGCTTCTGCACCGCCGGCGGCACCCGCTGGGTGGAGAAGCTCAGCACCGCCACACCGTCCAGTTGCAGGTCCACGCCGCGGTGCCAGTGGTCTTTCTCGTCGGCGCGGTAGGGGATCAGGTGCTGCACCCCGACCGGTTCGCGGTGGCCGCCGACCGGCAGGATGATCGCGCGGTAGCCGCTGCCGTCGCTGTTGAGGTCGAAGTGCATCGGCGCGGCGTCGGCGCTGAATTCCAGCGCGGTGGCGGTGCCGGAATCGGAGAAGATCGGGTCGTCGAAGGTGGCGCTGCGGTCGCCCACCAGCAGCAGGCCCTTCTTGACGCCGCCGGCGGCGATCATCGAGCCGAGCAGGTTGATGCCGAACGGGTAGGCCGAGCAGCCCAGGTTGACGTCGAAGGCCACCGTGGCGTGCGACAGCCCGAGGCGGTCCTGCAGGATGATCGCGGTCGCCGGGATCGGGTAGTCCGGCGACTGGGTGACCACGATCAATGCATCGACCTCCTCGCGCTGCCATTGCAGGCGCTCCAGCAGCACCTGCGCCGCGTCGAAGGCCAGGTCGGAAAAGCACTGCCAGTCCGCGGCCATGCGCCGGGTATGGATGCCGATGTTGCGCACCAGCCGCTCGCGCTCGGAGCGGATCTGCGGCCGGCAATCGGTGAGGTTGGAGACGACGCGCCTGGGCACGCAGGTCGCCATGCCGGCAAAGCGTACGTTGCGCAGCGTGGAGGTCGGCATGTTACGCCCCGGTCAGCTTGTAGAGGTCGCCCAGGGTGACCACGGCGGCCAGGTGCTCGCCGGTGATGGTCTTGCCGTACTCCATGTCGAACATCACGATCACGCCCAGCGCGGCCAGTGAATCCCACTCGGGCAGTTCGCGCAGCACCGTGTCCATGGTCACCTCGACCGGATTCTGGAAATCCGTGGCCGACAGGAAATTCTCGATAAACGTCTCTTGGCTCATGTTGCTGGTTCCACGGGTTGGGCGAAGGAGGGAGGAGCGAGGGTGCTGGAGGAATCGGATCCGGACATGACGCCGCCGGCAGCGGCGATCAGGTCGACGATGGCGTCCACCTGGTCGGCCGCCAGTCCAGGGAAGATCGGCAGGCACAGCACGCGATCGGCCATCTGCCGGGCCACCGGCAGGCCGGCCGGGGCGGACGAGGGCAGGCCGCGGTACATCGGGAAATCGCTGATCAGCGGGTAGAAGTAGCGGCGCACCAGGATGTCGTGGCTGCGCAGCAGCCGGTGCAGTTCATCGCGCGCCAGCGGGAAGGCGTCCTCGACCAGGATCGGGAACGAGGCGTAGTTGGACAACCCCGGCGACCGCGGCGCCAGGCAACGGATCCCCGGCACCTGCGCCAGGCGTTGCCGGTACTGCGCGTCGATCGCCCCACGCTGCGCCAGCGCGTCATCGATGTGCTGGAGTTGCAGCAGCCCGAACGCGGCGTTGATCTCGCTCATCTTGCCGTTGATGCCGGTCGCCACCACCGTGGTCTCGTCGACGAAGCCGAAGTTCTTCAGGCGGCTAATGCGCTGGTAGGTCTTGGCGTCCGGGCAGACGATGGCGCCGCCCTCGAAGGTGTTGAACACCTTGGTGGCGTGGAAGCTGAGCACGCTGAGGTCGCCGTGGCGCAGGATCGAGCCGCCCTCGTCCTTGACCCCGAACGCGTGCGCGGCGTCGTAGATGACCTTGAGGTTGTAGGTGTCGGCGATGCGCTCGATCGCCGCGGTGTCGCAGGGGGTGCCGTAGCAGTGCACCGGCATGATCGCGGTGGTGTGCGGGGTGATCGCCGCTTCAATCTTGAGCGGATCCAGGTTCATGCTCAGCGGATCGATGTCCACGAACACCGGCTTGATGCCGCGCCACAGCAGCGAATGCGCGGTGGCGACGAACGAGTACGGCGTGGTGATGACCTCGCCGGTGATGCGCAGCGCCTGCAGCGCGGTCAGCAGCGCCAGGGTGCCGTTGGTCAGCAGCGCCAGGTGGTTCACCCCCAGGTACTCGGCCAGCGCCTTCTCCAGCGCACGGTGCATGTCGCCGCCGTTGGTCAGGATGCGGCTGCGCCAGATCTGCTCCAGGTACGGGACGAACGCCTCCAGGGGCGGCAGCAGCGGACTGGTGACGGGAATGGACATGGGACCTGCCTGGCGACGGGTGAAAGTCCCCGGTGCGGAACGCGCCGCCCGGTGCTGTGAAACGTGAAGCAAGCCACATGCCAAAGAGGCTGTCTACTCCCGTCATGCCGACCGGGATGCGGCGATGGCAAGGCAAAGCGCCGCGTGGCTAGCCGTGACCGCGCGATGCGCACGTCGACGCCCACGTTGCGCCGGTCGTGCCGCCGCGGGGAAACGATGAAAGGGGAAGGGAGTGCGCCGCGCTGGCGGCGGGCGCGCCGGGTGCGGCCGCACCCGGCGCCGTGCGCCGGCTCAACTGGCCAGTTCGGTCTGGTCGCGGTCGATGCCGTACTTGCGCAGCTTCTCGACCAAGGTGGTGCGCCGCAGGCCCAGCAGCTGCGCCGCATGTGCGACCACGCCCTGGGTGCGCTCCAACGCCTCGTTGATCAGCGCCAGTTCGATGTTGGCCATGTGCCCGCGCAGGTCCAGGCCGCTTTCCGGCAGTGTCGCCGCGGCCGCAGCCGGCGTATCGGCATCCGCGCCGCCCGGCTTGCCGCCGGCGTGCAGGTCCACCACGTTCGGGACCCGCCGCGGATCGGCGACGACGGGCGCCGGTGGTGCCGACACGTCGATGGACGAGGCGAAGTCGCCACGGTAGCGTGCCGGCAGGTCCTGCACCCGCACCAGTCCGCCCGGATGCAGCACCGCCAGGCGTTCGACCAGGTTGGTCAGCTCGCGCACGTTGCCCGGCCACTCGTAGCTGCGCAGCGCCTGCAAGGCCTCCTCGGAGAAGCGCACTTCACCGCGCCCGGTCCGCGCCAGTTGCGCGGCGATGGTGTGCACCAGCGCCGGCAGGTCGTCGCTGCGTTCGCGCAGCGCCGGCATCTCGATCGGGAACACGTTGAGCCGGTAGAACAGGTCCTCGCGGAACTGGTTGCCGGCGATGCGCTCTTCGAGGTTGCGGTGGGTCGCCGCGATCACCCGCACGTTGCAGCGGATGGTAACGTTGCCGCCGACCCGCTCGAAGCTGCGCTCCTGCAGCACGCGCAGCAGCTTGACCTGCATCGGCAGGCTCATGTCGCCGATTTCGTCGAGCAGCAGCGTGCCGCCCTCGGCCATCTCGAAGCGGCCCTTGCGTGCGCTCAGCGCGCCGGTGAACGAGCCTTTCTCATGGCCGAACAGTTCGCTTTCGAGCAGGTCCGGCGGGATCGCGCCGCAGTTGATCGCCACGAACGGGCCGTCGCGGCGCGGCGATTGCTGATGGATCGCGCGCGCCACCACTTCCTTGCCGGTGCCGGATTCGCCCAGCACCAGCACGGTGGTGTCGAACGCGGCAACCTGATCGATCAGCCGGCGCAGGCGGGTCACCGCCGCGCTGGTGCCGGTCGGGCCGTTGTCCTGCGCGGCACCGGCCTGGTGTTCGGCGTCCAGCCGCTTGAGGCTGGCGCGGCGCAGCAAGGTTTCCAGTTGCGCGTGGCGCAGCGGGGCTTCCAGTTGCCACACGTTGGCCTCGTGCAGGCCATGGCGCTGGGCGAAGGCCTGCGCGTCGCCGTTGAGCAGCAGCACCGGCGGCGGCAGCGAACTGCGCGCCACCCAGCCGAAGAAGGCATCGGCCTGCTCCTGGTCGTCGAGCCCGCCGACCAGGATCGCCATCCATTCGGTCTGCCGGTGACGGCCGGGCTGGACGTCGGCCACGTCGGTGACCCAGCGCGGGTTGAGGTCCATGAATTCGAGCAGGCTGACGGTCCGCTCGGCGCGCACCGCATCGTCATCGATCACCAGGATCCGCGATTCGCTCATGCCGGCACTCCCTCGGTGCGAAGTCCCTCCAGGATCGGCATCACTTCCTGGATGTAGGACAGCTTGCTGACGAAGTTGTCGGCGCCGGCGCGCATGGCGTGTTCGCGGTGCTCGGCGTCGTCGAAATGGCTGGCGATCACGATGTACGGCGCCTGGTCCTGGGTCTTGATCAGGCGCGTGGCCTGCAGGCCGCCCATCTCGGGCATGGCCAGGTCCATCAACACCACCTGCGGGCGCAACGACTCGGACCGCTCGATGGCTTCCAGGCCATTGGCGGCGCTGCCGATCACTTCCATCCACTCGAGCTTGCGGAAGTGGCGCATGGCGGCGTTGATGAAACCTTCGTGGTCGTCGACCAGAAGCACGGACAATTTGTTCATATGCGTCGTTTTTCCTTAGCCCACACGGGCCAGCAGCGGTTTGCTGCCGCGGCGGCGTTCGCGTGCGGGAGCGATGTCCAATTGTTCACGATACTTGGCGACAGTGCGCCTTGCCACGTTTACGCCCTGTCGCGACAGCAGCCCGGCGATGGCCTCGTCGGCCAGCGGCCGCCCAGCCGGCTCGGATTCGATCAGGCGCCGGACCATGGCGCGCACCGCCTGCCCGGAGACCGCGGCGCCTTCCAGGCGCACGGCGAAGAAATGCTTCAGCTCGAAGGTGCCGCGCGGAGTCTGCAGGTACTTGCCGGTGGTGATGCGCGAGATGGTCGATTCGTGCATGCCGATCGCCTCGGCCACTTCCTTCAGGGTCAGCGGCGCCATCGCTTCCTCGCCCTTGACCAGGAACGCCGACTGGCGCTCGACGATGGCGCGGGTGGTGCGCAACAGGGTCTCGTAGCGCATCGACAGGCCGCGGGTCAGCCATCGCGCCTCCTGCAGCATCTCGCGCAGCGGCTGCGCGGCGTCGCCGGCCTCGGCCAGGGCGCGTTCGTGCATCGGGTTGACGGTGACGCGGTGGGTGGTGGCCGGGTTCAGCGCCACCCGCCAGGTGCCGTCGGCATGCCAGGCGACCACGTCCGGGAGCACATGGCCGGCGTCCTGCGGCTGCAGGCTGTCGCCGGGCCGCGGCTGCAGCGACAGGATCAGCCGCACCGCCTCGCGCACGTCGTCGGTCTCGGCATCGAGCTGGCGCCCGAGCAGGGCGTAGTCGTGGCTGGCGAGCAGGTTGAGGTCGCCTTCGAGAATGCGCGCGGCCAGGTGGCGGCCGGGCACGCGGCCGGGCAGGTCGCTCAGCTGCGCCTGCAGGCACTCGCGCAGGTCGCAGGCGCACAGGCCGGCCGGGTCGCCGTGCAGCAGGCGCTGGCGCACCGCTTCGGCCTGCGCCACGGTCAGGCCCAGGCGTGCGCTGGCCAGCTGCTGCAGGGTCTCGAGCGCGCCGTCCAGGTAGCCGGCATCGTCGCAGTGTTCCAGCCAGAACGCGGCCGCTTCCAGTTCCAGCGCCGGCAGTTCCAGGGCCAGCCGCTGCAGCACGCGCAGGTGCGGGTCGCTGGACTCGCCGGCGGCGATGCGTTGCATGCGATCGTCTTCGCCGTCGTTCCAGCCGGCGGCCGGGATGTCCCACATCGAGGATTCGGGCAGTTCGTCGAACGCTGCGGTTTCCAGCCCCGCATCCTCGTGCTTGACCACCGGCTCGATCACGCCCTCTGACTCTTCCAGTTCGAGCAGCGGATTGGTCTCCAGCGCGCGGCGGATTTCCAGTTCCAGTTGCATGCCGTCGAGCTGCAGCAGTCGGATCGACTGCAGCAGTTGCGGGGTCAGATGCAGTTGCTGGCCCAGTTGGGCGGAAACGGTCGGCTTCATGCGGACTTCCTCGGTTTGGCGCCAACCCTCTGGCGCCCGTGGAACGCATACTGCTTGTCGCCCGACGGTAACAGAATCGGGGGGTTCCTGAGTAGGGTAGTAAAATTCCCGACAGGGTGTCAGGAATTTCCCGACATTCGGGTCCTGGGCGCCGGACAGTCGACGGCGTAATGCCTTATCTGGCGGGCCTCGGCTGGATCGTCGCAGCCTGCTGACCGGTTAAGGCAAACGCCATGCCAATGTTCCGTGTCGGGATGTCGTCCCCAGTTCAGCTCAGTTCGCTCTGATGGCGCGCAGCCAGCAGGACCAGATCGTTGGCGCGCCGACAACCCAGCGATTCCATCATGCGCGCGCGGTGGGTCTCCACCGTCTTGACGCTGATGCCCAGATCCGAGGCGATTTCCTTGTTGCTCTGGCCCCGGCCGATCTGACGCAGGATCTCGCGTTGCCGCGGCGACAGGGCGGCGACGCCCACCGGGCGCTCGCGGCCGAGCATCGGCGCGATCATCTTGGAGGAGATCTGCGGGCTCAGGAACACCTGGTTGGCGCTGGCCGCACGTAGCGCCAACTCCAGCTCCAGCGGGGCGGCGTCCTTGACCACGAAGCCGGTGGCGCCACGGTCCAGCGCATCGCGCACGTGCACCGGGTCGTCGTGCATCGACATCATCACCACCCGGGTCTTGGGCGAGCTGTGCAGCACGTCGGTGAGTGCGTCCAGGCCGCTGCGCCCGGGCAGGGACAGGTCCATCAGCACCAGGTCGGGGCGGTGCAGGGTGGCCAGGTCCACCGCCTGCTGCGCGTTGCTGGCCTCGGCGACCACGTCGACGTCCGCAAACGTCTGCAGCAGCCGGCTCAGGCCGGCGCGTACCAAGGTGTGATCGTCGACGATGATGACTCGCACGGTGCAGGTCCTTCTATTCAGATCGGCACCTTAGCCGAGCCGCTCGCCGCCGCCAACCTCGGCGCCACGCTGGCGGACCGAGGTGCCGGCTCAACGCGCCCGGCGGCTGTCGGCGATTTGCCGGCGGTGCAGCCGGAACAGGTGGCGTTCCAGGGCCTCTTCCAGGCCAGGCGGCTGTGTCTCGAACCGTAGCCAAAGTTGCACGACGCCGGCGGTGGTGGCCTCGGCCAGCACCCGCACCGGCAATTCCAGGTGGTCCGGCAGCCAGTCCGAGGGTTGCAGGCGCAGCAGGCCGGCGGCGCCGGCGGCAGCGCCGGAGCGCGCACCGAGCTCAAGTCGCACGCCGCGCCGCGACCAGCACAGCGGCCGCAGCGGCAGGGCGTCTTCATGCTGGCGGGCCAGCCGGCCCAGCAGGACAAGCATCAGGTCGAGCTTGGCCTCCATCCGCTGGGTCTGCGCGGTGGCCTCGCTGCGATCGTCGCTGCCGTCCTCGCCACGCAGATCCTCGATCTGCGCCAGGCTACGCAACAGCGCCTCGCCGGCGGCGAGCCGGCCGGCGCCGTTGCCCAGGCGGAAATCCGCCGGCAGCGCCAGTTCGCAGCTGAGGGTGTCGTGAAACAGTTCGGCGTCGGCCGGGTGGTGCGCGGCGCCGTCCGAGCCGGTGTTCATCCCAGCAGTCCGGCCTGCGAATACAGCCGCGCGGCGTGAGTGGACTGGCGGCTGGTGCGCAGCCAGGCCGCGGCATGGTCGCGCTCCATGCGCATCTGCGCGGTCACCGCCTGCTGCAGGGCGAGCAACGGCTTCAACGCCTCGCGCGAGCGGTCGGCATCGTCCTGCTGCAGATACGCCTGCAGGCGCCGCTCGTGATCGGCGATCATGGCCTGGGCCAGTGCGTAGTCGTCGCCACGCAGGACCTCGCGCAACTCGTGCAGGTCGTTGTGCAGGTCGGCGAGTTGGATACTCACGATGCGTTCGCCGTGGCCAGTTCGCGCTGCTGCGCGGGGATGGCGGCCCAGGCCGCGTCGATCTCGCTGAGCAGTTCCAGCGCTTCGGTCAGCGCAGCGTCGTCGTTGTGCAGGTTGGCTTCGGTCAGCCGGTGCATGACGTAGTCGTAGAGCGCCGACAGATTGCCGGCGATCTCGCCGCCGGCCTCGTGGTCGAGCGAGCCATTGAGATGGCCGACGATGGCGCAGGCTTCGCCGATCGCCTTGCCCTTGCGCGCCTGGTCGCCCTGCGCAAGGCAGGCCTGGGCCTGGCGGATGCGCTGGCAGGCACCGGCGAACAGCATGGCGACCAACTTGTGCGGGTCGGCATCCGTGACGCTGGTGGAAATGCCCATCTTGCGATATTGCTCAGCGTACTGGCGGCTGGAACCGTACATGGAAAACTCCCTCGGTGGATTGGCAGCGCGGGCCGCCGTGCTCTCCGGCAAGGGTGCCGGGGCGGTGGTTGCGGCCAATCCGCAATGACTGTCGATACTCTTCATATCGGCCACGACGCACTTGGACTTGAGCGGCGGCCGTGTGCGCGTCAGCTGAACTGCTTGGTGAGGCTATCGCTCACGCCCTGCATCTGCGTCACCAGCGTTTCCATCGCCGTGAAGCGCGCGGTGTACTGGTCGGTCAGCGTCTGCATGCGCGCGTCCAGATCGTTGAGCTGGTCGGTCAGGTCGGAAATGTGCTTGTTGAGCGCGTCGGTCCGCTGGGTCAGCGTACCGTTGGTGGTGTCCAGGTTGCTCTTCAGCAGCGTGCTCATGCCGGCGCCGAAGTTGCCGGCGCTGCCGAGCATGGTCTTGGCCGCCGAGGGATCGGCGGCCACGGCGGTATCGAACTTGCTGCTATCCATGCTCATCACCCCGTCCTTGTCGATGGTGACGCCCAGCGCCATCAACCCGCTGACGTTGTCGCTGACCAGCCGCCGCAGCGACTGCTGCAGGCCGCGCACCATCGCATCGCCGGTCATCGGCGAGGCCTTCTTGTTGGTGGCGTCGTAGGCGCTGGAGGACTTCAGGACGCTGTTGGCCGAGTTGTAGGCGCTGACCAGCGCGGTCAGGTTCGCTTTCAGCGGGCTGGTGTCGCTGGTGATGTTCAGATTGTAGGTGGTGCCGGCAACCGCCTTGGTCAGATTGATGGCGACCCCGGGGACGATGTCGGCGATGGTGTTGCTGCTGGACGTACGCTGGAAGCCGTCCACCTTCACCACCGCGTCGTCCGCAGCGATGGTCTGGGTCAGGCCGCCACTGCTGCCAGGCGGGTAGGTGAGCTTGGCCAGGCCGCCGTCGCCGCCGGAGGTGGTGATGGTCAGCGCGCCCTTGGTGCCGGAGTTGACCGCGTTGAGCACCAGGTGGTCGCCATCGTCGGCGGTGACCACGCTGGCGGTCACGCCGGCGCCGTTGGCGGCCTTGTTGATGAAGGCGGCCACGTCGCTGAGCTTGCTGCCTGCATCGACGTTGACGTTGAGCGTGGTGCTGCCGTAAGCGATCGTCAGGGTGCCGCCACCGACGACGGCGCCGCTGGCGTAGGCCGACGAGGTCAGCTTCTGCGACTGCGCCAGCTTCACGACCTCGATGCCGTACCTGCCGGCGCTGGCGCTCGAGGTGACCGTGGCGGTATAGCCCGCACCGTCGTCGATGTTCGCCTTGAAGGCGCCCTTGTCGGCGCTGTCGGAGACGGTACTCATCGCCGTCTGCAGGTTGGACAGCGCGCTCTTGATCGTGCTCAACGACGACAGCTGCGCGGTGGAGGCGGTGCCGTCGCGGTTGATCCGGTCTTCCTGCGGTTGGCGTTCCTTCGATACCAGCTTGGCGACGAAGGTCGGAATGTCCAGGCCTGAGCCGATTCCCGTGGTGGACATGATCGCGTTCCTTGAGGTGGCCGGCGCGCGGCGCGCCAGCGGCTGAGGGGAGTATCGGCGTGCGGGGGCGGTTCTTGAGCGCCGCCCGCGCGTCGCGGCGGTTCTCCGTTGCGATGCAAATCCTGTGCCGCAGTGTCAGCGTCAAAAAAAAGGCCCCTCCTTGCGGAGGGGCCCGGTGTCACGTTGCGGCGCGTCGCGCTTAGCCCTGGAGCAGGCTCAGCACGCTCTGCGGCGCCTGCTTGGCCTGGGCCAGCATCGCGGTGCCGGCCTGCTGCAGGATCTGCGTGCGGGTCAGCTCGGCGGTTTCCTTGGCGTAGTCGGTATCGCGGATGCGGCTGCGCGAGGCCGACAGGTTCTCCGAGGTGGAGCTCAGGTTGGCGATGGTGGAGGTGAAGCGGTTCTGGATCGCACCCATGTCGGCACGCGAGGAGTTCACCGCGGTCAGCGCGTTGTCGACGATGCTCAGCGCCTTCTGCGCGCCCTGGAAGGTGGAGATATCCAGGTCCTGCAGGTAGTTGGTGGTGCCGGCGGTGGCGGTGGCGCTGGCGGCGATGCCGGCGTTGCTGAAGGTGATGCCGGTGGCGCCGGTGGCCGAGCCGGCGGTGAACGAGAAGTCCTGGCCGCCCTTGACCGATTCCAGCTTCAGCGCGCTGCTGGTCGGGTCGATCGAGGCGTACACGCCGGTCTGCGCCAGCTGGTCGTTGATCGCCGAGGCGATCTTCTTGGCCACGTCGGCACCGGCATCGCCGGCGGCCACCGAGACCGAGGCGATGGTGACGCCGTTGACGACCATGCCGGAGAAGCTGCCGCTGGCGGTCGCGGTGCCGGAGGCCAGGGCGGCCGAGCCGGTCTGCGTGGCGGCGAAGCCGGCCTTGCCCAGGGCCGAGGCGCTGGCGTTGACGATGCTGTTGATGCCGATGGTCTGGCCGGCGTCGGCGCCGACCTGGAACAGCGCGCCGGAGAACGAACCGTCCAGCAGCTTGGTGCCGTTGAAGTTGGTCTGCTTGGAGACGCGGTCGATTTCCGCGGTCAGCTGCTTGACTTCCGAGTTCAGCGCACCACGGTCGGTGGTGGAGTTGGTGGCGTTGGCCGACTGCACCGACAGTTCGCGGATACGCTGCAGGTTGTTGCCGATTTCGACCATCGCGCCTTCGGCGGTCTGCGCCAGCGAGATGCCGTCGTTGGCGTTGCGCGAGGCCACGTCCAGACCACGGATCTGGGTGGTGAAGCGCTCGGAGATCGCCAGGCCGGCCGCATCGTCCTTGGCGCTGTTGATGCGCAGGCCCGAGGACAGACGCTGGATCGTCGTCGCCAGGCTGGCGCTGGTGGTGTTGAGGTTGCGCTGAGCGTTCAGCGACATTACGTTGGTATTGATGACCTGTGCCACGTTGATATCTCCTGTAAGCGATTTGTCCGGCAACTTTTGTTGCCTGGAGTCTCCGCAGGGGGCCATCAATTGGCCAGTGCCGCTGCTGATACAAGTAACGGCGGCAAGCCCGCAACCTTTAGTGATTTGCTGCGCAAAAATATGGCGGCGCGATGATTTGCAACCCACCCAAAACGCGGCGAAGAGCTTGTTTCGGCCGCGCTTTGGCAAACTTTAGGTCCAGCATGCAAGTCCGGGACACGGCGGCGTGGATCGATGCGGAAGACGTCGATGCCATCGCGGGCGCCATAGAAGATGCTGGATCACCTCGCCAACATGCGGCCGCGTCCACCGCTAACGCCTGACCCCTGTCCGCACTCCAGTCCGCCGGTCCGAGACCGGGTTCCTGCGCGTTAGGAAGTCGATGGCGCTGGCCATCTTCGGTCGCTCCAGTGGCAATGGCAGCGTGCACCGGGGGCCTTGCGTACCGCCTTGCTCACGCCATCCTCCAACGGCCGCATGACCTGGCAATGCCGGCCGAGACCGTCCAGCCGCTCCAGCCAGCGGGCCGTAGGTCGGGCACGCCAACCGCGGGTGCGGCATATGCGGGTTCAACGCAGCATCGAGTAACGGCGGTGACGCCGTGTTGTCCGACATGCACTCCCGCCGCGTCGGAACCGAATAAAAAAGGCCCCTCCTTGCGGAGGGGCCCGGTGTCACGTTGCGGCGTGCCGCGTTTAGCCCTGGAGCAGGCTCAGTACGCTCTGCGGCGCCTGCTTGGCCTGGGCCAGCATCGCGGTGCCGGCCTGCTGCAGGATCTGCGTACGGGTCAGCTCGGCGGTTTCCTTGGCGTAGTCGGTATCGCGGATGCGGCTGCGCGAGGCCGACAGGTTCTCCGAGGTGGAGCTCAGGTTGGCGATGGTGGAGGTGAAGCGGTTCTGGATCGCACCCATGTCGGCACGCGAGGAGTTCACCGCGGTCAGCGCGTTGTCGACGATGCTCAGCGCCTTCTGCGCGCCCTGGAAGGTGGAGATATCCAGGTCCTGCAGGTAGTTGGTGGTACCGGCGGTGGCAGTGGCGCTGGCGGCGATGCCGGCGTTGCTGAAGGTGATGCCGGTGGCACCGGTGGCCGAGCCGGCGGTGAACGAGAAGTCCTGGCCGCCCTTGACCGATTCCAGCTTCAGCGCGCTGCTGGTCGGGTCGATCGAGGCGTACACGCCGGTCTGCGCCAGCTGGTCGTTGATCGCCGAGGCGATCTTCTTGGCCACGTCGGCACCGGCATCGCCGGCGGCCACCGAGACCGAGGCGATGGTGACGCCGTTGACGACCATGCCGGAGAAGCTGCCGCTGGCGGTCGCGGTGCCGGAGGCCAGGGCGGCCGAACCGGTCTGGGTGGCGGCGAAGCCGGCCTTGCCCAGCGAGGCGGCGCTGGCGTTGACGATGGTGTTGATGCCGATGGTCTGGCCGGCGTCGGCGCCGACCTGGAACAGCGCGCCGGAGAACGAACCGTCCAGCAGCTTGGTGCCGTTGAAGTTGGTCTGCTTGGAGACGCGGTCGATTTCCGCGGTCAGCTGCTTGACTTCCGAGTTCAGCGCACCGCGGTCGGTGCTGGAGTTGGTGGCGTTGGCCGACTGCACCGACAGTTCGCGGATACGCTGCAGGTTGTTGCCGATTTCGACCATCGCGCCTTCGGCGGTCTGCGCCAGCGAGATGCCGTCGTTGGCGTTGCGCGAGGCCACGTCCAGACCGCGGATCTGGGTGGTGAAGCGCTCGGAGATCGCCAGGCCGGCCGCGTCGTCCTTGGCGCTGTTGATGCGCAGGCCGGAAGACAGGCGCTGGATCGTCGTCGCCAGGCTGGTGCTGGTGGTGTTGAGGTTGCGCTGAGCGTTCAGCGACATTACGTTGGTATTGATGACCTGTGCCATTTTGATATCTCCTCTTAGCGATTTGTCCGGCAACCGGTTGGTGCCTGGAGTCTCCGCAGGGGGCCATCAATTGGCCGGTGCGGCTGGTGATATAAGTAACGGCGACAGGTGCGCAACCTTTAGCGGTTTACTGCAGAAAATTTGCCGTTCCGACAATGCGCAAAAGACCCGGGCCACGGCGAAGAGGCTGATTCGACCGCGATCCGGCAAACTTTAGGGCTTCTTTCGCCTTGTCTACCGCGCAGTCGGCGATGGCGGTCTTTTGTATAACGCGAAAGGCCCGGAGGCGTCGCCGCGCTCCGGGCCTTTCGGTATATCCGGTTTATCGCTTGACGATCAGAGCCTGTCGAACAGCGACATCTTCTGCATCTGGGTAAAGATGGTCTGTGCCGCTTTCAGCGCCGACTGTTCCAGCTGGTATTGAGAAATCGCTTGCGCGTAGTCGAGGTCGCGCAGCGAGGACAGGGTGGTCTTCAGGGTCACGTCGTTGGCGGCGCGCAGGTCGGTGGCGTTATCGATCGCCGCGAGCTGAGCGCCGCCGGCGGCGCGCGCGTCGATCATCTTCGACGAGGCCTGGGTGATGTCGCGCATCGACGATTGCAGGCCGTTCTGCAGTGCGGCCTTGGCGGTGGGGGTGATGGGATCGGTGTTGAGCAGGTCGACCAGGTTGCTGATCGTGGAGAACACGTCCTTGGTGGTCGATGGCCCGATCTGGAAGCTGTCGCCGGCGGCGGGGGCGCCGTCCACGCGCATCTTCAGGCCGGGCAGGCCGATGCTCTCGCCGGCGGCATAAGTGCCGGTGTTGATCACGGTGCCGCTGCTGTCGCGCACCTCGTAGGTGGTGGCGGCGGTGAACACGACGTTGTAGCTGCCGCCGTTCCAGGCGGTCGCGCTTGAGCCGTCGCGGCTGAAGTCCAGCAACAGGCCGGTACCGGTGTTGGCGGCGGCCGCGTGCGCGTCCACGGTGCCGTCGCCGGTCGGTACGCGCATGAAGATCTCGCTGCCGGGCAGGGTGTCGGAGACCTTGGTATCCGGGGCCACCTCCACGCTGCGCTGGGTCTGGTTGCCGCTGTAGACCACGTTGCCGGAGACCACGGCGAAGGGTGCGGCGTCGTCGGCGGTGCCGCCGAACAGGTAGCGGCCGGAGCCGTCGGTGCTGTTGGACAGGCTGAGCAGGCTGTCGTGCAGGGTCTTCAGTTCCGCGGCGATGGCCTTGCGGTCGGGGGTGGTCAGCGCCGAACTATTGGCTTCCACCGTCAGATCCTTGACCCGGGCCATCAGGTCCCCGGCCTGCGACAGCGAGTTCTCCTGCAGGTTGAGCCGGTTCTGCACGTTGTTGGCGTTGTCGCCGAAGCGGGCCAGCGCGGCCACCGTGCGATCCAGGCTGACCGCGGTGCCCGCGGCGACCGGGTCGTCGGCCGCGCTGACGATGCGCTGGCCGGTGGAGAGCTGCTGCTGCAGGTGCGAGATCGTCGCCTGCTTGCCGAGCATGGTGTTGAGCGACTGATTGAAGATCATGCCGCTGGAGATGCGATTGCTCATCGGACCGCGCTCAGGATGGACTGGAACAGGGTGTCGGCGGTGGAGATCAGGCGCGAGGCCGCCTGATAGGCCTGCTGCAGCCGCAGCATGTCCGCCGCTTCCTCGTCGAGGTTGACGCCGGATAGCGAGTCGCGCGCATCCTGGGCGCTGCTCTGGATCACGTCCTGCGCGTCGGCGGCGTACTTGGCCTGGCGCGCCGCCGAGCCGACCGTGGTGGTCAGGCCGGCCACCGCGCCGTTGAGGGTGATGGTGCCGCCGTTGAAGGCCTTGGAGTCGTCGAGATTGGACAGCAGCAGGGCGTTGCCGTTGTTGCTCGAGCCGACGCCGGTCGGGCCCACCGCGAAGCTGTCGCCGGCCGACGGCATGCCGTCCATGGTCAGGCTCCAGCCATTGGCGTTGATGGTCTGACCGGCCGTGTAGGTCTGCGGTGCGCCGCCGTTGATCGAGTAGTGCGTGGAATCGATGAAGGCGATGCTTGCCGGCGTCAGCAGGTTGGCGTTGCTGGCGTCGGTTGCGGTGACCCCACTGACCTTGCCGGTGCCCAGGTTGCTCAGCGTGGCGCTGGCCTGGATCGGCGTCGCCGCGGCGATGCGCGAGGGGTCGGTGATGGCCACGGACAGTTTGCTGATGGCGTTGGCCGTGGGTTGCAGCAGGAACTTGTCGCCGCTGGCGGCGGTGCCGGACACCTGCAGGGACACGCCGTTGACCACGAACGGATCGGCACTGGTGCCCGAACCGCTCATCGGGACGCTGGCGCCGGTGTCGCTGCGGCTGGCGCTCCAGGCGGTGCCGTTGTAGGTCAGCAGCAGGTTCTGCCCGTCGAGCTTGCTCAGGTCGCTGACGTTGGCGGTGAACGCCGCGGTGCCAGTGTTGGCGCTGTTGCCGTCCACGCTCGGCGCCGGCAGGTTGAAGAAATCGCCGCCCAGCTGCCCGTACAGATCCATGCCGGCATGGTGCTGCTGGTTGTAGCTGCTGGCCACGCCGGTGGCGATACGCCCAAGTTCGGCCTTGGTCGGATCCAGGACGTTGCTGCGGAACTCCAGGAAACCGCCGAGCTGCCCCCCCAGCGCCTTGCTGGTAAGCGGCGTCGAGCCGCCCGGCGTCTTCAGCGCGATCTGCAGCTTTTCCGGCTGGTAGGGGTCGGGACTGGTGACCAGCGTCGACGCATTGGTGCCGACCACCATCGCTTGGCCGCCGGAGGTGTAGACGTTCATCATCCCGCCGTCCTGCTGGATGACGCTGCCGCCGGTGTAGCCGATGAGCTGGCTGATCATCTGGTCGCGGCGATCGAGCAGGTCCGGCGCGGCGGCATTGGCGTTGGAGCCGATCTGGCCGTTGAGCTTGGCGATCTCGGTGGCGAGGCGGTTGGCCTCGGCGGTGCCGGCCAGCAGGCCGTTGTTGACCTCGCTGCCGAGCGAATCGAGCTGGCCGTTGAGCTGCTTGAAGCGGGTCACCAGCGAATTGCCGGCGTCCAGCAGGTTCTGCCGGTTGGCGCTGGCCGAGGCGTTGGAGGACAGGCCGCTGGTGGCGTCGAAGAAGTTCGACCACTGCCCGGCGATGCTGGTCGCCTTGTCCGAGAACAGCCCGTCCACGCGGCTGGACAGGCTGGACAGCTGCTTCAGCCGGGCCACTTCGCCGGTGCTGTCGAACAGCCGCGAGATCGCCAGCTGGTCGGCGACGCGGGAGACGTCGGTGATCTGGGTGCCGTTGCCGATGAACTCGCTGCCGTACTGGCTGGGGACCGTGGTCGCGAACGTCGTCCGCTGCCGGCTGTAGCCGTCGGTATTGATGTTGGCGACGTTGTGGCTGACCGTGGACAGCGCCCGCTGGAAGGCGAGCAGGGCGCCGGTACCGGTGGAGAGAATGGACATGGGCGGCTACCTCAGCGGCGCACGAGGCCGGACGAATCGACGGTGCTGGCCAGCACGCGCTCGATGCCGCCGGCGGCGGCGCTGCCGATCGCGGCGACCGCGCGACCGATGGTCGGGCCGCCGGCGATGGCGGCGATCTTGGCCGCATAGGCCGGATCGGTGGCGTAGCCGGCGCGCTGCAGGCCCTGGGCGAAGCCGCGGATGTCGGTGCCGGCCTTCAGCGCCTGCTGATAGCGCGGATTGGTCTTCAGCAGGCGCACATAGTCGGCGAAGCTTTCCGCCGGCGAGGAATAGGCACGGAAATCGGCGGTCTGCGACTGCTTGACCCCGTCCACGTACTCGTGGGTGCCGGTGGTCACGCGGTCGCCGTTCCAGCCGGTGGCCTTGATCCCGAACAGGTTGTTGGAACTGGCGCCGTCGCCGCGGGAAATGCCGCGGCGGCCCCAGCCGGTTTCCAGCGCGGCCTGCGCGACCAGGGCACGCGCGTCCACGCCCAGTTCCTGCGCGGCCTTCTGCGCATGGTTCCAGATCTTGGCGACGAAGCCTTCCGGGGTGCGCTCGCCGAGGCTGGCCGCGGCGGCATTGGCCGCCGCGGCGGCGCTGGGATCGATGGCGTTGCCGCTGTCGGCGGTGGCCTGCACGTTCGACCAGCGGTCGTCGGCGCCGGCCCAGGACATCCCGGCGCTGCCGTCGGCCGGGCTGCTGCCGATGGCCTGGTGCATCGCGCTGCTCTCGCGGCCGGCAATCATGTCCAGCACCTGCTGCTGCGGGGAGGCGGTCGCCTCGGCGCCGCTCCACGGGCCAACGCCGGCGCCGGCCGTGGCACCGGCGGCAAGCGCGGCGTCGCCCTGCAGCGGCATCGGGCCGTTGCCGGACTGGCCGGATACCAGCGAATAGGCCTTGGCCGCCTTGGCCGCGTCCAGCGAGGTATTGGTGGGCGTGGCCGCGGCCGACTGCCCGCCGCCCAACTGCTTGGAGATCATCGCGGCCAGGCCCAGCCCCTTGCCGTCGGTCAGGCCCTTGGCCAGTTGCTGGTCGTACATGTCGCGGAAGGTCTGGTTCTCGCCCGGGAACAGCGAGTTGCCGAAGCTTGCGTCGCGCATGCTCTTGACCAGCATGTTGGCGAACTGCCCTTCGAGCTGGCGCGAGACCTTCTCGATCTTGGCCGGATCGTTTTGGGTAGAGGCGTGCAGGTCGAAGGGAGCGGCCGAGATACGCATGTCAGATCACCTCCAGCTCCGCGCTCAGGGCACCAGCCTGCTTGAGCGCTTCCAGAATCGCGATCAGGTCGCCAGGTGCGGCGCCGACCTCGTTGACCGCCCGGACGATCTGATCCAGCGAGGTGCCGCCCTCGAACTTGAACATGCGGCTGCCTTCGTTGGTGGCGGTGATGGTGGACTTGGGCGTGGCCACGGTCTGGCCGCCGCTCAGGGCATTGGGCTGACTGACCTGGGTGCCTTCGCTGATGGTCACCGTCAGCGAGCCGTGCGAGATCGCCGCCGGGCTGACCCGCACCTGCGAGCCGATCACCACCGTGCCGGTGCGGGCATTGACCACCACCTTGGCCGCCGCCGCGCCCGGCGACAGCTCCACGTTCTCGATGCGCGCCAGCAGACCGATCCGCGCGCTCTGGTCGGTGGGCGAACGCACCGCCACGGTGGAGCCGTCCACCGCGTGCGCGCTGCCCGGGCCGAAGGTGCTTTCCAGCGCGGAGACCATGCGCGAGACGGTGGTGAAATCGGGCTGATGCAGGTTCAGGGTGATCTCGCCGGTGTTGCCGAACACGTCCGGCAGCGCACGTTCCACTGTCGCGCCGTTGGGAATCAGGCCGACGCTGGGCACGTTCACCGAGATCCGCGAACCGTCCTTGCCCTGCGCGCCGAAGCCGCCGACCACCAGGTTGCCCTGCGCGACCGCGTAGACCTGGCCGTCGGCGCCCTTCAGCGGCGCCATCAGCAAGGTACCGCCGCGCAGCGAGATGGCATTGCCGATCGAGGAGACGGTGATGTCGATGGTCTGGCCCGGCTTGGCGAATGCCGGCAGCTGCGCGCTGATCGCCACCGCGGCCACGTTCTTCAACTGCGGGTTGACGTTCGACGGCACGTTGACGCCCAACTCGCCGAGCATGTTCTTCAGGCTCTGCACGGTGAAGGGCGCCTGGCTGGTGCGGTCGCCGCTGCCGTCCAGGCCGACCACCAGACCGTAGCCGACCAGCGCGTTGTTGCGCACGCCGCCGACCTGGGCCAGGTCCTTGATGCGTTCGGCCGCGGCCGGCGCGGCCAGGCCCGCGCACAGGGCGACGGCGGCGAGCAGGCGGCAGGGCAGGGACAGGAGATTCATGGCGGGCCTCAGTACGGCGAGATGCGCGAGTTGAAGAAGCGGCTCAGCCAGCCCATTGCGTTGGACTGCGCGACCGCGCCGCGGCCGCCGTAGGCGATGCGCGCTTCGGCCACCTTGCTGGAGGGAATGGTGTTGTCCGGGGCGATGTCGGCGGCGCGGACCACGCCCTGCACCTGCACCAGTTCGTCGCCCTGGTTCAGCCGCAGGTTCTTCTGGCCCTGGATCACCAGGTTGCCGTTGGGCAGGCGCTGCATCACGGTCACGGTGATGCTGCCCTGCATGGTGTTGCTCTGCGCGGTGTTGCCCTTGCCGGCGAAGCTGCGGTCGCCGCTGGTGGAGTTGTTGAGGATGTTGGTGCCGTTGACGGTGAGCGGCGCGCCGAGCAGGGTCGGCGTGGCCATGGTCACCGCATCCTTCTTGCTGATGCTGGTGTTGGCGGTGCTGCTGGCGTTGGTGCTTTCGACCAGGGTGATGGTCAGCAGGTCGCCGACGTCGCGGGCGCGACGGTCCGAATACAGCTGCAGGCCGGGGCCGGCGGCGTAGATCGCGCCAGCCGTGGGCTGCGCCTGCGGCGCCATCACCGGCGTGATCGGCGCCATCGGCGCGTACGGACGCACGTCGCCGGCGGCCACGCCCAGACCGGCGCAACCGCCGAGCAGGACCGGCAGCAGCAGCACGGCGGAGAAGGAGAGAGAGGACAGGCGCGACATGGCGGATTCCGGAGGCGAGGGGATCAGACGTTGTTGTTCAGATAGCCGAGCATGGAGTCGGTGGTGGAGATGGCCTTGGCGTTCATCTCGTAGGCGCGCTGGGTTTCGATCATGCTCACCAGCTCTTCCACCACGTTGACGTTGCTGCCTTCCAGCGCACCCTGCGCGATGTTGCCGAGGCCGTTGAGGCCGGGCGTGCCGTTCGTGGCCGGGCCGGAGGCGGCGGTTTCCACGTACAGGTTCTGGCCCTTGGCCTGCAGGCCGGAGGGATTGATGAAGTCGGTCAGGGTCAGCGAGCCGACCTGCAGCGCGGCGGCGGTGCCGGCGACCTGCACGCTGACCGTGCCGTCGTTGCCGATGGTCACCGACTGCGCGCCTTCCGGGATCTGGATACCCGGCTGGATTGCGTAGCCGCTGTTGGTGACCAATTGGCCCTGCGCATCGATCTGGAAGCTGCCGTCGCGGGTGTAGGCCGTGGTGCCGTCCGGCATCTGCACTTCGAAGAAGCCGCGGCCGTTGACCATCACGTCCAGGGCGCGGCCGGTCTGCTGCTGGCTGCCCTGCTCGAAATCCTTGGCGGTGGCGACCACGCGCACGCCGGTACCGATCTGCAGGCCCGAGGGCAACTGCGTCTGCGAGGAACTGGCGCCGCCGGGCTGCCGCACCTGCTGGTACAGCAGGTCCTCGAAGTTGGCGCGGTCGCGCTTGAAACCGGTGGTGTTGGTGTTGGCCAGGTTGTTGGACACGACCGACATGCGCGTCTGCTGCGCATCCAGTCCGGTCTTGGCGACCCACAAAGCCTGATTCATGACCCGAGTTCCTCTGATGGTGGCCCCGGCACGACGCGCCGGGGGCGCAGGGAGTGATGCACGTGCCGTGCCAAACCGGCACCTGAGGCGCCGCGGCGTGCCTTAGCCGTTCAGACGCAGCAGGGTGTTGGCCGACTGCGCGTTCTCGTCGCCGTTCTTGATGACCTTGACCTGCATTTCGAACTGGCGCTGCAACTGGATCATCTGCACCAGCGCGCCGGCGGCATCGACGTTGCTGCCTTCGAGCATGCCGGTGCGCAGCGAGTTGCCGGTGGCCGGCGCGAAGGCCTTGGCCGGATCGTCGCTGACGTTGCGCATCAGGCCGTCGGGACGGCGGCTGAGCTGGTCCGGCGGCGCCTGTACCACCTTCAGCGTGGCGATGGTGCTCATCGCGGTGGGGGCTTCGCCCAGCGGCACGATCGACACCGTGCCGTCGTTGCCGATTTCCAGCGACTGGTGCGGTGGAATCGAGACCGGGTTGCCCTGGTCGTCGAGCACCGCATGGCCGCTGGCGGTGACCAGCTGGCCATTCGGGGTCAGCGCCAATTCGCCGCCGCGCGTGTACGCCTCCTTGCCGTCGGACGACTGCACCGCCAGCCAGCGATCGGCATCCAGCGACACATCCAGCGGATTGCCGGTCGTGTGCTGGGCGCCGACGTCGCGGTTGAAGCCCTGGTCGATGTGCAGCGCATCGATACGCGACGGATAACCGGCGCCAGGAATCCGATACGCCTCGGTGTTGGCCAACGCCGCCTTGAACCCGGAGGTCTCGACATTGGCCAGGTTGTGCGACACGGTGGCCTGCGCCTGCAGCGAGGCGCGGGCGCCGGTCATGGCGACGTAGAGGGCTTTGTCCATGGGTGTGGGCCGTGATTCGGGAGAAGGGATTCGGGATTCGAAGAAGCGGAAGTACCGCAGACGATCGGAAGTGGTGGCTCAAGCTGGCGCCCGGTCGACGGGACGCCAGCGGTGACGAATCACCAATCCCGAATCACCAATCCCGGCCTTAACGCATATTGATGATCGTCTGCGTGACCTGATCCTGGGTCGAGATCACCTGCGAGTTGGCCTGGAAGTTGCGCTGGGCCACGATCATGTTGACCAGCTGCTCGGTCAGGTCGACGGTCGAGGATTCCAGCGCGCCGGACTGCACGCTGCCGAAGTCCGAGGTCGCCGGTGAGCCGGTCCGGGCCAGGCCCGAGGCCGAGCTTTCCGCCCAGGCGTTGTCGCCGAGCGAACTCAGGCCCTGCGGATTGACGAAGTTGGTCACCGCGATCTGGCCCAGCGCCTTGTCGGCGTTGTTGGAGTAGCGCGCGTAGACGATGCCTTTCTCGTCGATGCTGATCGAGTTGAGCTTGCCGCTGGCGTAGCCGTCCTGGGTCGAACCGCGCAGGGCGAAGGCCTCGCCGTACTGGGTCGACCCGAACACATTCAGGTTCAGCGACAGGGTGCCGGCACCGGTGCTGGGGGTGAAGGTGCCCAGCGCGATCTTGCCGTCAGGCGGGCTGACCAGCGCGCCGCTGTTGGAGAACTGCAGCGTGCTGGCACCGCCGGCGGCGACGCCGTCCACGTAGTTGTAGACGGTCCACTGGTTGGGCGTGGAGGTCTTGACGAAGTACGAGGTCTGCACGTGGGCCACGCCCAGCGAGTCGTACACCGTGGTGCCGCCGCTGGAGTTGTTGTAGCTGTTGGCGTCGTTCGGATCGAACGTGGCCACCGTCGGCGGCTGGGTGTTGCCGGGCAGGGTGAAGGTCAGGTTGACCGTACTGGTCTGCTTGGGCGGGCTGTCGGTGGTCAGCAGCTGCAGGTCGGTCAGGGTGCCGGCGGCGAAGCCGTTGCCGTTGCTGGCCGGCGGGAACACCTGCAGGCGGCCGCCCTGCGGATTGACCACGTAGCCGTTGGCGTCGGTCTGGAAGTTGCCGGCACGCGAGTACACGCGGGCACCGTTGTTGGACAGGGTGAAGAAGCCGGAACCGGAGATGGCCAGGTCCAGGCTGCGCCCGGTCGGATCGATGGTGCCCTGCGAGAACTGCTGGGCGACGTTGCTGACGCGCACGCCCGAACCCACCGCGTTGCGCGCCAGGCCGTAGCCGTTGAGCGTGAACTGGTCGGCGAACTCGGCGCGCGAGCCCTTGAAACCGGTGGTGTTGGCGTTGGCGATGTTGTTGGCGGTGACGTTGAGGTCGGTATTGGCCGCCCTGAGGCCTGACAGCGATGTATTGAAACCCATGGTGGACTCCTGTGGATGGTCGGCGTGGCGTTAGCTGACGCGGAGAACGTTGGTCAGCGGCGTGGTGCCGAGCCCGGTCAGATCGAGATAGATGCCGTCCGATCCGATGATGGCGCTCTCGACCGGCGCCTGGACGTAGGTGGACAGGGAGAGCTGGTTGCCCTTGGCGTCGGTCTGCCCGGCGGTGATGCTGTAGCTGCCGGCCGGCATGCGCTTGCCGCTGGCGTCGGTGCCGTCCCAGGCGAAATCGAGCTGGCCGGCCTTGTCGGCGGTCAGGCTGATCTTCTTGATCGGCTGGCCGTTGGCATCGCTGACGGTGACGTCGACCACGCCTGCGTCCTTGGCCGCCACCAGGCCGCCGGTGCTGCCTTCGGCGCCCAGCGGCAGCGAGGCCGACGGCACCAGCACCTTGTGGCCGATCAGGTTGGCGCCGCGCAATACCTGGTCGGTGCTCATCGACGAGGACAGCGCGGTCACGGTCTTGTTGAGGTCGCCGATGCCCTGCACGGTGGACAGCTGCGCCATCTGCGCGACCATCTGGCTGTTGTCCATCGGCTTGAGCGGATCCTGGTGCTGCAGCTGTTCGGTCATCAGCTTCAGGAAGTCGGCCTGCTGCAGCGCCTTGCCGCTGGTGGTGCTGGTATTGCTCGAGGCGCTCAGGCCAAGACTGGAATAGGTGGTGTCGGTGGAACTGGTGACGCTGGTCATGGAGGCGGTCCTGGAACGTGAGACGGCGGAAGGAGGGCGGCTCAGCGGCCCATGGTCAGAGTGGCCAGCGCCAGTTCCTTGGCAGTGTTGAGAACCTCCACGCCGGCCTGGTAATTGCGCGAGGCGGAGATCAGGTTGACCATCTGCGAGACCGGGTCCACATCGGGCGAATAGATGTAGCCCTCGGAATCGGCGAGCGGATGGCCGGGTTCGTAGCGCTTGATCGGCGGCGCGTTGGTCTGGGCGATTTCCTTGACGTTGACCGAGGTCAGGCTGCTGTCGTGCGGGTTGCGCACCGCCTGGAAGATCGGCTCGATCGGCTTGTAGGCCGCTTCCGCCGAACCGGCCACCGAATCGGCGTTGGACAGGTTGCTGGCGATGGTGCTCATGCGCACCGACTGCGCCTTGAGCGCGGAGCCGGCGACGTCGAAGATCGGCAGGTTGCTCATGCTTATTGGCCCGTGATCGCGGTGAGCATGTTGCGCACCTTGGATTCGATGAAGCTCAGCGAGGCGCGGTACTCCAGCGCGGCGCGGCCGTAGGCGGCGCGTTCGGCATCCGGATCGACGGTGTTGCCGTCCAGGCTCGGCTGGCTGGCGAAGCGGGTGACCTGGAACGGGTTCAGGCCGTCGCCGCCGACGGCGATATGGCGGCTGTCGTCGACCGCGAGCTGGGTGCCTTCGCGTTGTCCCTGTGCGGCACGCATCGCCGCGTCGAAATCCAGGTCCTGGGCCTTGTACCCGGGCGTGTCGACGTTGCTGAGGTTGCTGGCGATCAGCTTCATGCGCTGCTCGCGCAGCGGCAGGGCGTCGCCATGGACGCCGAAGTAGGCTGTGATCGGATTGGACATGGCACGATCCCGCGGTTCGTTGCCGTAACCACAGGCAAGGCCCGTGCCAAAGTCGGGTGCCGGGCCCGTGCGATCAGGGTTCGGCCGCGGGACGCCGGAAGCGTCCGCTGTCTTTAATATGCCGTCAGGCAGGCCGCGCGGCGCGGCGCCCGGGTCAGGCCGCCTGTGCGGCCGCGGCGACGACCCGCAGCCGGGTCAGCACGTACTCGGCCAACTCGTTGGGGCTGTACTTGGCCACGAAGGCGTTGGCGCCCACGCGCTCGACCATCGCATTGTTGAACACGCCCGACAGCGAGGTATGCAACAGCACGTACAGGCCGGCCAGGCCTGGATGGCGGCGGATTTCCGTCGTCAGCGTATAGCCGTCCATCGCCGGCATCTCGATGTCCGAGATCACCATGGCGTAGCGTTCGGCCGGATTCTCGCCGGCCGCATGGATCTGCAAGAGATGGTCCAGGGCCTGGCGACCATCCGAGAGCAGGGTCGCGGCGACCCCGAGCTGGTCCAGCACGCTGCGGATCTGCTGCCGCGCCACCCGCGAGTCGTCCACCACCAGTACCTGCAACTGCGGGCCGGTGAGGGCCAGCGACGGGTCCAGGTTGGCCTCGACCCGGGTCTGGGCGATGTCGGCCAGCACGCTTTCCACGTCGATCACCTGGATCAGCTCGCCCTGGAAGCGGGTCACCGCGGTCAGGTAGCTGGACTCGGCGCCCAGTTCCGGCGGCGGATGGATGTCCTCCACCGCGATGTTGACGATGCGCTCCACGCCGCTGACCAGGAAGCCCTGGACCGACCGGTTGAACTCGGTCACCACCAGATAGGCTGGCGCGGTATCCGCGTTCGGCTCGCGCTCCGGGTGGCCGATGGCCAGGCCCAGGTCGAGCACCGGTACCGAGCGCCCGCGCACGTCGGCGACGCCGGAGAATTGCAGTGGCAGCCCGGGCACCTGGAACAACTCCGGCCGGCGCAGCACTTCCTGCACCTTGAAGACGTTCACGCCAAAAAGCTGACGACCGCCCAGCCGGAACAGCAGCAGGGCAAGCCGGTTGTGGCCCGCCAAGCGGGTGCGCTGGTCGATTCGGTTGAGAAGGTCATGACTCATGGCGTTCATATCGGCGCCTGCGCGGCGGAACTTGAGGGCGCGGTGCGGATCGGGCGTGCTGTTTGCGGCACGGCCTTTGCATGGTGTCGGCGACCTTTCCGAGAGAGACGGCCATGCGCCCGATCCTATTGCTGGTCCTGCTGGCGGCGACGCCGGCCTGGGCCGCGGACTTCCAGTCGGTGGACTCGATCCGTGCCGCGGCGCTGTCCCTGGCCGGCGCCGACGCCGATGCCGAGGCGACCCTGGACCCGTCGGTGCGGGTGCCGCTGTGCCCGGTGCCGTTGCAGGCCCAGCCGACCGGTACCACGACCGTGGAAGTGAGCTGCCCGCGCGAGACCGGCTGGCGGCTGTTCGTGCCGGTCAAGGTGCGGCGCATGCAGCACGTGCTGGTGCTGGCGCGCGGCCTGTCCGCTGGAGAAACCATTGGCGCGGCCGATATCGTTCCCGAGAAGCGCGACGCGGCACGCATCGTCGGCGCCGCGATGACCGAGCCGGAGATGGCGATCGGCAAGGTGGCGCGGCGCACCCTGCCGGCCGGCACCTTGTTGTCCGCCACCGACCTGGTCGCGCCGCGGCTGGTCCGGCGCGGCGACAATGTGGCGCTCGTGGCACGCAGCGGCGGTCTGGAAGTGCGGATGGCCGGGCGCGCACTGGGCGATGCGGGCGAAAACGAGCGGGTGACCGTCGAAAACCTGTCGTCCCGGCGTATCGTTCAGGGAACTGTGTCACAAAATGGCGACGTTTTAGTGACGCGCTAAGAATCCGGCTAAAGTTCTCCGACGCTGTGCCGTTACCTACACCGAACCCGTAACAGGATGTCCGTCATGACCCAGAAAATTGAAGGGAATTTGCCGAGCCCGGCCACCCTTCGCACGTCGTCCGTCTCGACCAAGGCCGCCTCCGGCGCGTCCGAGGAAGGCAAGGACCGTGCGGTCGGTGCGGCCGCTGCAACCGATAGCCTGCGCCTGACCGGCGAGGCCTCCGGCCTGCAGACCCTACAACGCCAACTGTCGGCCGCGCCGGCGGTGGACAGCAGCCGCGTCGATGCGGTGCGCAGTGCGCTGCAGAACGGCAGCTACAAGATCAACCCCGACGCGATCGCCAGCCGCATGATCGATATGGATCGGCAACTCGGCGCATGAACATGTCCGTGACCAACCTCCTGCAGCAGCTCAGCGACGCGCTCGCCGGCGAGCGCCAGGCCTTGTTGGATCACAACGTGGAAGGCCTCATGCAGGCGACCAGCGCCAAGCTGGCGGCACTGCGCGCACTGGAGGCCGATGTGCCCGCCGGCGCCGAGGCCGAGTTGCGCCTGCGCGAGCTGGCCGACGCCAACCGCGCCAACGGCGCGCTGCTGTCGCGGCGACGACGCGAGGTCAACTGGGCATTGCGCCACCTCGGCCGCAGCGAGAGCGCGTCGTCCTACGACGCCAACGGCCAGTCCAGCACGCCGCTCTCCCAGCGTCCCCTGGCAGTCGCGTAAGCCGCAGCGCGTCCCAACGCGGGTCGCGCATCCGCCGGCGCCAACGGCGTATATTGGGCATCCATCGATCGCCCGCGGCCTGTCGTGAATTTCGCCGAAATCAATCCCAACCAACCGCTTGTCCTGCCCTCGCGCGAGCACCTGCTCGCGCTGAGCGAACTGTTGTACGAAGGCGTGGTGCTGTTCCGTGCCGACGGGCAACTGCTGCTGGCCAACAGCGCCGCGCGCCGCCATCTTTCCGGCACCGACGCCGGCCTGGCTGCGCACCTGGCGCAGTGGCTGCCGAGCGATGCGCTGTCGCAGGCGCGCAGCAGCGGCCGCTGGAGCGGGAGCCTGCCGACCGAACACCACGTGGTGCTGGCGCATCTGTACTTCCATGCCGATGCGGACGGCGGCCATTACCTGATGCTGATCCAGGGCATCGAAGGCCAGCAGGACTACGAACAGGAACTGCAGCAGCGCCATGCCGAGCTGCGCCAGGCCTACCTGCGCCTCAACGGCGCTCAGGAAAAGCTGCTGCAGTCGGAGAAGATGGCCTCGATCGGCCAGCTCGCCGCCGGCGTCGCCCACGAGATCAACAATCCGATCGGCTATGTCCACTCCAATCTGGGCAGCCTGCAGGAGTATCTGCGCAGCCTGTTCACCCTGATCGAGGCCTACGAGCGCGCCCTGCGCGCGCCCGATCCGAAGGCGCTGATCCCGGAGATCGACGACATCCGCAACCGCTTCGACATCGACTTCATCAGCCGCGACCTGCCGCAGCTGATGGCCGAGTCGCGCGAAGGCATCGAGCGGGTCACCCGCATCGTCCGCGACCTCAAGGATTTCTCCTATTCCGGCCGCGAGGAGTCGTGGAAGCTGGTGGACCTGCACTCGGGTCTGGAATCCACCATCAACATCATCTGGAACGAGCTCAAGTACAAGGTCACCCTGGAGCGCCACTACGGCAACCTGCCGCTGGTGGAGTGCCTGCCGTCCGAACTCAACCAGGTGTACATGAACCTGCTGCTCAACGCCGGCCAGGCGATCGGCGAGCGCGGCACCATCGTGGTCAGCACCGGCCAGGACGGCGAAGAGGTGTGGATCGAGTTCAAGGACTCCGGCGCCGGCATTCCGGCGGACCTGCTACAGCGCATCTTCGACCCGTTCTTCACCACCAAGCCGGTCGGCAGCGGCACCGGCCTGGGCCTGTCGATCTCCTACGGCATCATCAACAAGCACCACGGCCGCATCGATGTCAGCAGCACCGTGGGCGACGGCTCGACGTTCCGGATCGTGATTCCGGTGAGGCAGCCGAAGTAGCTGAGAGGCTGGGATTCGGGAGTGGGGATTCGGGATTGGCAAAAGCGCTTTTGCGTTTGCTGTTCCCATCCGCGCGTGTCAATGAAATGCCGACACCGCGCTTTTACGAATCCCCAATCCCCAATGCCCAATCCCCGCCCCTCAGGGGCCCGCATCCCGTCGCTGTTCGTCGTGCGTGCGGAAGGCCTGGCGGATGTGTTCGCGCAGTTCGTCGTCGTTCCACGGCTTGGTCAGGAAGCGGTAGATCGCGCCACGGTTGATCGCGTCGGTGACGGTGGCCAGGTCGGTGTAGCCGGACAGGACCAGGCGGATGGTGTCGGGGTAGAGCATCTTCACCCGGCCCAGGAACTCGGTGCCGCTCATGTCGGACATGCGCTGGTCGGACAGGATCACCTGCACGTCGTTGGTGGCGAGCAGGTCGAAGGCGTCGCGGACGTTGCCGGCGGCGAGGATGCGGTAGCCATCGCGGCGGAACAGCCGTACAAGCGAGCGCAGCACGTTCTCCTCGTCGTCGAGCAGTAGCAGGGTGCGGTCCGGGCGGGTTTCGGTGAACGATTCCGGGCGCAGGTAGCGCCGGCGCAGCGCCATGCCCGCGGCTTCGGCGGACATCGGTTCGCCGAACAGGTAGCCCTGGAAGATGTCGCAGTCGTTGCGGCGCAGGAAACCCAGCTGCGCCTGCGATTCGACGCCGTTGGCGATCACCACCATGCCAAGTTGGTGGCCCATGGCGATGATCGCGCGGGCGATCGCCGCCTCGCGGTTGCCGGCCGGTGCGCTCTTGATGAAGCTGCGGTCGATCTTCAGCTTGTCCACCGGGTAGCGCACCAGCGCGCTGAGGCTGGAGTCGCCGGTGCCGAAGTTGTCCAGGCTCAGGCTGATGCCTTCGCGGCACAGGTTGGCCAGGGTCTCGTGGACGAAGTTGACGTTGTTGGTCAGCGCGCTTTCGTTGATCTCCAGCACCATCATCTGCGGCGGCACCCCGGCCGCCTGCAGCGCCGACATCACTTCGTTGAAGAAGGTCGGGCGCAGCAGCTGCAGGGTGGAGACGTTGACCGCGATGGTGAAGTCGTCGAAGCCCTGGTCGCGCCATAGCCGCGCCTGGCGCAACGCGCCCTCCATCACCCAGGTGCCGATCTGCACGATCACGCCCAGGCGCTCGGCGGTACGCATGAAGCGCTCCGGCACCAGGATGCCCAGGGTCGGCGACTGCCAGCGCAGCAGCGATTCCATGCCGACCACGCGTCCGTCGCGGGCGCTGACCATCGGTTGGTAGCGCAGGCGCAGCTCGCCGTTGGGAATGGCGTCGACGATCTGCCGCGAGATGATGCTCTCGCTGTGCGCGCTGGGCGGGCCGTCGGCGGCATACAGGCGCACCAGGTTGCCGCCTTCGCGCGCGGCCTGGTAGACCGCGTCCTCGGCGAAGTCGAGCAGGGTCGACAGGCGCGTGGAATGCTCCGGGCACAGGCTCACGCCGATCTTGCCGGTCATGAACAGGGTGTACGGCAGCACCGACAGCGGCAGCTCGATCTGCTGCCGGATCTCCTCGGCGAAGGCTTCCGGTGGCGGCACGTCGGCGGTGCGCGGCACCGCCATCACCAGTTCGTCGCTGCCGTGGCGCCACAGCAGGCCGCGGCCGCGCAAGTGCGCCTGCAGCCGGTGCGCCAGCAGCGCCAGCGCCTGGTCGCCGACCTCCGGGCTCATGTTCTCGTTGATCGAGGCGAAGTGGTCGATGTCGATGTGCAGCAGCATCACCCCCGGCCCACCGGCCAAGGCCTCGGCGATCATGCCGGTCAGGGCGGGATGGCCCGCACCCAGGCGCGACGGCAGTTCGTCGTCCACGGGTACGGCGCTGGCGGGATTCCACATCGGCTCAGGTTCCAGGCGGGGGCGACGGCGCTGCCGCGGTGGTGTAGGGCAGGCACAGCGAGACCCGGGTTCCAGCGCCGGGCGCGGTGTCGATCTGCAGGGTACCGCCGGCGCTCTGCGCGCGCTCGCGCATCACGATCAGGCCCAGGCCGCGCGGGCCGGCCGGATCGAAGCCGTCGCCATCGTCGACCACTTCCAGGCGAAGGCGCTGGCGTTCCTCGTCGCCAAGGGTCATCCGCACTTCGCCGGCGCTGGCGTGGCGCAGCACGTTGGTCAGGCTCTCCTGGGCGATGCGGAAACAGGCCTGTTCGACCTCGCCGCTGGGGCGCTCGGGCAGGGCGGCGATGTCCAGGTGCAGGCGCACCGGCGAGGCGCGGAACAGCATGCCGGCCTGCCAGCGCAGCGCCGCTTCCAGGCCCAGCGCGTCCAGCTGCGGCGGCCGCAGCAGGGTGGAGAGGTTGCGCAGCTTGGTGATGCTGCTGTCGGCCAGGTTCACGATCTCGCTCAGGTCCTCGCGCCGGCGCTCGGCGTCGGTCTCGTCCAATGCGGCATGCGCGGACAGCTTCATCGCGGTGATCGCCTGGCCGATGTCGTCGTGCAGGTCGCGCGAGATCGCGCGGCGCTCGTCTTCCTGCAGCGAGAACAGGCGCCGCGCCATTGCCTGCAGCTCGCGGTTGCTCTGCGCCAGCGCATCGCGCATGCGCTCCGGTTCGCTGAGGTCGCGCACGATCAACAGCTTGCAGTCGCGGCCGCTGTAGCGGACGTTGCCGAACGACAGCCCGGCGTGGAACAGCGAGCCGTCGCGGCGGCACATGCGCGCGGTGGCACCGCGTTCGCCCTTGGCGCCGGCCGCGCCCATCCGCTGCCGCACGAGCGGCAGATCGGCGCTGTCGACCAGGCCCTGCAGCGGCTCGCCGAGCAGGTTCTCGCCCTCGAAGCCGAACTGTCCGGCGCAGGCGGCGTTGGCGTACAGCACGTGTTCCTGGTGCAGGATCGCCACCCCGTCCGGCAGCACCCGCACCAGTTCCCGGAACTGCTCCTCGCGCTCGTGCAGCAGGCGCCGCGAGCGCTCGTGCTCGGTCACGTCTTGCAGGGTGCCGTGCACGCAGGCGCTGCCCTCGTCGTCGCTGGACGATTCGGCGCGCAGGTGCAGCATGCGCGCCTGGCCGTCGGCGGCCAGCACCGGCAGCAGCATGTCCAGTTGCAGCGGCGCGCTGCCGCACAGGTCCTCGATCACCCGCTGGATACGCGCCTGCGACGGCACGTCAGGCGGCACCAGCAGCTCTTCCAGGCGGTGCTGGCGCGGCTGTTCCGGCACGCGCCGGCCGAGCATGCGGTAGACCTGCTCGGAATAGCTGCCCAGGCCGCTGGCCCGGTCCAGTTGCCACGAACCCAACCGCGCGATCGACTGCGCCTCCTGCAGATGCTGCAGGGCCTGGTCGCGGCGGCGCTGCGCGTCGTACTCGGCGCTGCGGTCGCTGATCACCACCAGCCGCGCCTGCCGGCCGTGGTAGTCCAGGCTGGTGCTGCGCGCCTCGGCCATGCACTGGCTGCCGTCGCGCAGGCGCAGCGGCTCGGCCACCACGCAGGTCTTGGACGGCGTCTGCCGGATCGTCTCGATCACCTCGGCCAGGCGGGCGCTGGCACTGGGCGGCCACAGCCGGGCCAGCTCCAGGCCGACGAACTCGTCGTGCGACCAGCCGAAGAAGGCGACCGCCGCCGGGTTCACGTCGAGGATGCGCAGGCCTTCCAGGTCGTAGACCAGCATCGGGCTGGGATTGGCGTGGAACATCTGCCGGTAGCCGGCCTCCGACAGCGCCAGCCGGGTGTGCGCCTGCACCGCGGCGCGCACCAGCGGGCGCAGCAGGTAGTAGAGGGCAACCGCGGTCAGCGCCAGGAACAGGGCGTCGTTGACCAGCTGAAGAGCGACCAACGTGCCGCGATCGTCTACGAAGTGCACCAGAACCAGGTCGCTGCCGATCGACAGCGCCAGCCCCAGCAGCACGTACAGCAACACCACGCGCCAGATGCCGCGGTCCAGGCGTTGCGCCAGGCGCATGCCGGAGGTCGCCTGGGTGGGCAAGGCACTGTCGCGTTGTGGTTGCATGCCCCGGCAGCCTGCTGCGGTGATCCGTGTCCGGCGGACATCTTAGCCGCTGACGGCCGCCGCGGCCCATCGCCGGGCAGTGTCGGCGCTCAATTAATGCCAGCGGATGCCGTTATCACCTTCGACCGCTGGCCTTCAGGGCGGCGAAACGGAGTATCTCGGCGTGGATCAAGGCGTCATCGCAAGCTTGCTGCAGCACCCGCTCACCTCGGCGCTCGTCCTGCTGGACGCCGATGGCAGGCCGCTGGCGGCGAACCGGGCAGCGCAGGCACTGGAGTTGCCGCGCACCGTGGAGGCGTACGCCGAGCTGCTGCGTGCGGCCCGCGAGCGCCTGCTTGGCGGCGAGACCATGCTGGCCTGCGCCTTGCCCGGCACCGCCGGGCGGCGCCTGGACGGCTGGCTGCGTGCGGTCCGCGACGACAGCGGCGGCCTGCTGGCCTACACCCTCAGCGTGCCCGAACCGGTCGGCAGCGACGGCGCCACCCGTTGGGAAATCGCCCTGGACAGCGCCGAGCACGGCCTGTGGGACTGGGACATCCCCAGCGACACCATTTTCCGCTCCGAACGCTGGAAACGCATGCTCGGCTACGGCGGCGATGCCCCGGCCGATGGCCTGAACGCGCTGCTGCCGCTGGTCCACAGCGACGACCAGGAGCGCCTGCGCCAGGCGATCCGCGCGCATTTCGAGGGCAGCACCGAAACCTATATGTGCGAGTTCCGCCTGCGCCGGCAGGACGGGCAGTGGCACTGGATCCTGGACCGCGGCCGGATCGTCGCGCGCACCGCCGACGGCAGCCCGCTGCGCATGATCGGCACGCACACCGACATCCACGAGCAGAAGCTGCTCGAGCAGCGCCTGCGCGACCAGCAGACCCTGCTGCGCGAGGCGCAGCGCATGACCCGCATGGGCAGCTGGTCCTGGGATCCGCTGAATGACCGGGTGTGGTGCTCGCGCGAGTTCCTGCGCGTCACCGGCCTGGACGAACAGCAGACGCCGAGCAGCCGCGGCTGGCTGCGCCTGCTCAGCCGCGATTCGATGGCGCAGCTGATCTCGATCTGGCGGCGCATGGCGCGCGAGGCCAAGCCGGCCAATTTCGAGGTCGAGCTGTTGCGCGGCAGCGAGTCGCCGCTGCACCTGCGGGTGTGGGCGCAGCCGCAGGTGGAGGCCGACGGCCGCGTCCAGCGCGTGCTGGGCCAGGTGCAGAACATCACCGAGCAGCGCCAGACCGACGCGCTGATCCGCTGGCGCACCGAACTGCTCAACCGGGTCTCGGCGCTGGGCAAGATCGGCGGCTGCGAGATCGAGGTCGGCACCCGGCGCATGCAGTGGACCGAGGAGTGCTATCGCATCCATGGCCTGCGCAAGGAGGCCATCGATCTGGATCACGCGTTGGCGCTGTACACCCAGGACTCGCGCGATGCGTTCGAGTCGGCGCTGGCGCGCATCGCCGAGGGTGGCCTGCCGGAGCAGCTGGACCTGTGCTTCCACCGCCCGTCCGGGCAGCGCATCTGGGTGCAGGTGCTGATCGAACTGGACGAGCGCGATGGTCTGCCGCCGCGCTTCGTGGTGCTGTTCCGCGACATCACCCGTGAACGCGAGGCCAGCGAGCGCATCGAGCTGCTGGCCCACTACGACCTGCTGACCGGCCTGCCGAACCGGCAGCTGCTGCGCGAGCAGGCCGAGAAGGCGATGCACGATTCGGTGGAGCGCGGCACCACGCTGGCGATGCTGTTCGTCGACCTGGACGGCTTCAAGAGCATCAACGATTCCTTCGGCCACGCCACCGGCGACGCACTGCTGAAGCTGGCGGCCACCCGCATGCATCAGCAACTGCGCACCAGCGACCTTTTCGGCCGCTTCAGCGGCGACGAATTCGTGGTGGTGCTGCGCGACCTGGCCGAGCCCGGCGACGCCGGGCACGTGGCGCGCAAGCTGATCGCGGCGCTGGCCGAACCGCTGCACAGCGGCGAGAACGTGATCAAGATCGGCGCCAGCATCGGCATCGCGCTGATGGAGGAGGGGCGCCAGGACTTCGACGGCCTGCTGCGCGCGGCCGATGCGGCGATGTACGCGGCCAAGGAGTCCGGACGCAACACCTGCCACTACTACAGCCAGGACGTGCTGCTGCGTGCGCAGCGGCGCCTGGAGATCGAGCACGCCCTGCACGGCGCGCTGGACCGCGAGGAGTTCTCGCTGGTGTACCAGCCGCTGGTGCATGCGGCGGGCGAGCGGGCCCCGGCGGTGGAAGCGCTGCTGCGCTGGCATCGCCCCGGCCATGGCCACTGCAATCCGGCCGAGTTCATTCCGATTGCCGAGGAGTGCGGCGAGATCGTGCGCCTGGGCGACTGGGTGATCGGCGAGGCCTGCCGCCAGGCCGCGGCCTGGGATGCGGCGGGGCTGAGCTTCGACCGCGTCTCGGTGAACGTCTCGGCGATGCAGTTGCGCGACCGCGGCTTCGCCGAGCGGGTGATCGAGCTGTGCCAGCGCAACGGCTGGTCGCCGAAGCGGCTGGAGCTGGAGCTGACCGAGTCGGCGCTGATCCGCGACAGCGAATCGCTGCGCCGCTGCTTCGAACTGTTCGAACAGGAAGGCGTGCTGCTGGCGGTGGACGATTTCGGTACCGGCTTCTCCAACCTGCATTACCTCAACCGCTTCCCGGTGCAGCGCCTGAAGATCGACCGCAGCTTCGTGCAGGACATGCTGCACGACACTGGCACTGCCAAGGTCACCCAGGCGATCGTGCAGCTCGGCCACGCGCTGGGCATGCAGGTGGTGGCCGAGGGCGTGGAAACCGTGCAGGAAGAGGCGCTGTTGCGCGAGCAGGGCTGCGACGAGATCCAGGGCTATCTGCACTCGCGGCCGCTGCCGCCGCGCGAACTGGCGGCCTGGTTGCGCGCGCGCCAGCAGGTGGCGCCGGCGACGCATCCGCGGCTGGTGCTGGCTGCGCAGTGAATGCGGGGCGCCGCCTGCGCCGCGCGGACTTGCGGCGCCGCAGCAGCTGGCTATACTGCGCGCGCCCATCGTTTCCCGGCCAGAGGCCACCTTCCTTGGACAGTCATCCTAGACCGACGCTGCAGCGACAGAGCTGACAGGACCGCCACGGTCTGGGTCGTCCCAGATGGGTCCCGTCCGCTCAGGACGGGATCGTTCGCCAGCCCCTCGCGGCGCTGGCCTTGATTCCGATAGTGCGCAAGCCCGATCCGCGAGGACTCCGAGCGTAGCCCCTGGCGTTTCCCGTCGTCGGAGCCGCCCATGCGCCTGTCATCGCCCTCGTCCCTGATTCGTTCGTCGCTGCGCGGTTGCGTGGCGCGGCGACGGCGTGCGTGTGCCATCCAGCCGGTGCATGCCCACGCGGCCGGCAGCGGCTGACGCACGGCGTACATCTTCCCCGGTCACACTGGGCGGTCCGCTTCGCGACCCGCGCCAGCGTCCTTTTTCCTTGCGGCGTCCGCTGCCGCTCCTGCCGGATCTTCCCATGCTGCCATTCGCTCGCGACCGCTCCGCGCCCGGACAGCTCGCCGCACGCCCCGGCGTGCTGCCCAACCTGCACGATCTGGCGGTGTTCGCGCTGCTGCTGGGCCTGGGCGCGCTGCTGCTGCACGGCGCGTCCGACATGCGCGCGCCGCTGCCGCCGGCAGGCACCGCCGCGGTGTCGCTGGATCTGTGGCAGCTGCCCGAATACGGCCTGCGCACCACCTTGCGCATGTTCGCGGCGATGGCCGCCTCGCTGGTGTTCACCTTCGTGGTGGCGACTCTGGCCGCCAAGAGCCGGCGCGCCGAGCGGGTGATCGTGCCGGCGCTGGACATCCTGCAGTCGGTGCCGGTGCTGGGCTTCCTCACCTTCACCGTGACCTTCTTCCTCGGCCTGTTCCCCGGCCGCCAGATCGGCGCCGAGCTGGCCTCGATCTTCGCCATCTTCACCAGCCAGGCCTGGAACATGGCGTTCTCGTTCTACCAGTCGCTGCGCAACGTGCCGCGCGACCTGGACGAGGTGTCGCGTGGCTTCGGGCTCAGCGCCTGGCAGCGTTTCTGGCGGCTGGAGGCGCCGTACGCCACGCCCTCGCTGATCTGGAACATGATGATGTCGATGTCCGGCGGCTGGTTCTTCGTGGTCGCCTCCGAGGCGATCAGCGTCGGCGACCACACCCTGGAACTGCCCGGCATCGGCTCGTACCTGGCGCTGGCGATCGGCCAGCGCAACTTCGCCGCGGTCGGCTGGGCGGTGGTGGCGATGGCCGTGCTGATCGCGCTGTACGACCAGTTGCTGTTCCGCCCGATCGTGGCCTGGTCGGACAAGTTCCGCGCCGAACTCACCGCCTCGCAGGACAAGCCGCAGTCGTGGCTGTACGACCTGCTGCGGCGCACGCGCCTGGCCAAGCGCCTGGTCGCACCGCTGGCCTGGATCTGGCAGCGCGCCATGCTGGTGCGCTGGACGCCGCGGCGCCAGCCGCAGCCCGTGGCGGCATCGCGCGCATCCGGCCGCAGCGGGGTCTGGGGCGATCGACTGTGGAGCGCGGCGCTGGCCGTCGCCGGTGCGGCCGCGGCCTGGTTCGCCTACGACTATGGCCGTCGCCATCTGGGCCTGCACGACCTGTCCGAGGCCTTCGGCGGCGGCCTGGCGACGTTGCTGCGGGTGGTGGTGCTGATCGCCCTGGCCAGCGTGGTGTGGGTGCCGATCGGGGTGTGGATCGGGCTGCGTCCGAAGGTGGCGCAGCGGGTGCAGCCGCTGGCGCAGTTCCTGGCCGCGTTCCCGGCCAACGTGTTGTTCCCGTTCGCGGTGCTGGCCATCGTCAGCACCGGCGCCGACCCCAACATCTGGCTGTCGCCGCTGATGATCCTCGGCACCCAGTGGTACATCCTGTTCAACGTGATCGCCGGCGCCAGCGCGTTCCCCACCGATCTGCGCGAGGCCGCGACCATCTACCACCTGCGCTCGTGGACCTGGTGGCGGCGGGTGATCCTGCCCGGCATCTTTCCGTACTACATCACCGGTGCGCTCACCGCGTCGGGCGGTTCCTGGAACGCCAGCATCGTGGCCGAGCTGGCCAGCTGGGGCCACACCCAGGTGCAGGCTTACGGCCTCGGCGCCTACATCGCCCGCGCCACCGCCGCCGGCGACGGCCCGCGGGTGCTGCTCGGGGTGGCGGTGATGTCGCTGTTCGTGACCCTCTTCAACCGCGCGGTCTGGCGACGCCTGTACGTCTTCGCCGAACGCCGCCTGCGTTTCGACTGATTCCTGGAGACCGACCATGAGCTATTCCGCAAGCGTGCCCGAGCGCGCCCCGCTGGTCCGCGTGCAGGGCGTGCGCAAGACCTACGACAAGGGCGGGGCGACGCCGCTGGTGGTACTGGAGGATGTCGACCTGACCCTGCACTCGGGGCAGATCGTGGGCCTGCTCGGCCGTTCCGGCTCGGGCAAGTCGACCCTGTTGCGCGCCATCGCCGGGCTGCTGCAGCCCAGCGCCGGCAGCATCGCCTTCCGCGACGCCGCGCCCGGCCAGGTTGCCGACGACATCGCCATGGTGTTCCAGAGCTTCGCCCTGTTCCCGTGGCTGACCGTGCTGCAGAACGTGGAAGTCGGCCTGGAGGCGCGCGGCGTGGCCGCCGACGAGCGCCGCCGGCGCGCCCTTGCGGCGATCGACCTGATCGGCCTGGACGGCTACGAGGGCGCCTATCCGAAGGAACTGTCCGGCGGCATGCGCCAGCGCGTGGGCCTGGCGCGGGCGCTGGTGGTGCGGCCGAAGCTGCTGCTGATGGACGAACCGTTCTCGGCGCTGGACGTGCTGACCGCCGAGACCCTGCGTACCGACCTGCTGGATCTGTGGTCGGAAGGGCGCATGCCGATCGAATCGATCCTGATGGTCACCCACAACATCGAAGAGGCGGTGTTGATGTGCGACCGCATCGTGATCTTCGGCGCCAACCCGGGGCGGGTGATCGGCGAGATCGAGGTGACCCTGCCGCAGCCGCGCAATCGCCTGGCACCGGCGTTCCGCGCCCTGGTCGACGACATCTACGCGCGCATGACCGCCAGCCCGCAGCGGCCACAGACCCGCGAAGGCGTGTTCCCGGGCAGCGGCATCGCCATGGTGTTGCCGCGGGTCTCGAGCAACCTGATGGCCGGCCTGATCGAGGCGGTGGCGGCCGAGCCGTACCACGGCCGGGCCGACCTGCCGCCGCTGGCCGCCGGCCTGCAACTGGAAGTGGACGAACTGTTCCCGATCGCCGAGACCCTGCAACTGCTGCGCTTCGCCGTGTTCGAACAGGGCGACCTGCAGCTGACGCCGGCCGGGCAGCGCTTCGCCGAGCTGGGCACCGATGCGCGCAAGCAGCTGTTCGCCCAGCACCTGGCCACCTACGTGCCGTTGGCCGCGCACATCCGCCGCGTGCTCGACGAACGCCCCGCACATCACGCGCCGGCGCGCCGCTTCCGCGACGAGCTGGAAGACCACATGTCCGAGGCCTATGCGGCGGAGACGGTGCAGGCGGTCACCAGCTGGGCGCGCTACGCCGAGTATTTCGCCTACGACAAGCAGGCGGACCTGTTCTCGCTGGAGAATCCGAGCTGATCCGCCAGCGGTGTACGGCGTCGCGTAGAGCGGCTTCCGCCGCGACCCGACGCCCGACAGTGCGGAAGCGGCTTCAGGCACTGGCCCGGATGCGATGCCGGTCGATGTCGCATCTCTATCGCCGAATTCGCGCTTGCATCAACGATGCCGCGATCTGATCGCGGCCGTTGTGGCAGGGATTTGAATTCCGACTGCAAGCGCATCAACGCTACCGGAGGGCGTCACGCGTCGCGACTGAAGTCGCTCCCACAGGAGCGTTCCCGCGCTCCGGCGCTGAATTGCGTTGGAAGCTTTACCCACGACGCTGGATGCGATGTCGGTCGATGTCGCAGCTCGCCGCCGAATCCGCTTCTGGAACGACGATGTCGCGATCTGATCGGAGTAGGTGTGGGAGGAACTTCAGTCCCGACTGCAGGTGGCCGGCCGGGCACGTGTCGCTCGCTTGCCGCGACCAAACGGCATTGCGCATCGCTGCGTCTTGCCGTGGTCTAGCGAGACCAGACATCGCCTTGTAGGAGCCCGGACGATCGGCTCGGCCTCATGCGCCAAGCGAGATCCAACGCGATGAGGTTGGGTGAATCTTCTTGGCAGTGCTCCGAGCGCATGCCACGCACAGGCTGCGCGCGCCGCCCGCAAACGCAACCGCCGCGATCGACTCAGTCGCCGTCGTAGAGCGGGAAGTGCACCGGCGGCGCCGGGGTGCCGGCGGCGGCGACCGCGCTGCCGTTCAGGCCCATGTCCCAGGCCAGGCCGGCCCAGACCGGGTCGGCGATGCGCGCGTCCTGCTGCGTCGGTGTGTGCGCAATCAGCAACTGCCGCAGTTCGGCCTGGGCCAGGGTCTCCAGCCGCCGCAGCGCGTGGCCGGGCTGGCGCGGCGCGGTCACCGGCCGCGGGCCGGGATCGGCCACCGGCTCGGACGAGGACGCGTGTGCGCTGCTGCGTTCATCGCAGGACATGGCCGCAACTCGGGACAGGGACTGGAGAGGCATCGACATCGACGGGGCTGGACGGGAAGGGCAGAGACGACAAGCCCCGGCAGGGGCCGGGGACTCGTCGGTTCATGGCGCGGAGGACGACAAGGCGGGCTTTAGAACAGCTCGACAGTGCCGGCGCCCATGCTCTGCTGCGCCACCGGCTTGTGCGGCGGGCGCTCCCACTCGGTGCGCATGTCGCGCAGGCGGTTGCCGACCCGCTGCAGAGCGTCGATCAGTTCGTGGTCGAACACCCCGCCATTGCGGTGCAGCAGTTCCTGCAGCGCCACGGCCTCGCGGTTGATCGCGGTCAGGCGGTCCAGGTGGGTGTGCACGCCGCCCAGGGCCTGGGTCGCGATGTCCTCGAACTGCAGGGCGCGCACCGCTTCGGCGACGCTGCTGTCGATGGCGCGGCCGCACTCGGAGATCTCGCGCATGCCGTCGCCCAGCGAGTGGTTGATCGCGGCCACGTTGTCCAGCATCGCCGCGGCCTCGGCCCGCGCCTCGCGGGAGCGGTCCATGTCGCGCGATGCCATGTTCGAGACCGTCTCGCGGACCTTGGCGATGGCGTCCTTGGAGCTGTGCGCCAGCTTGCGGATCTGCTCGTTGAAGGTGGTCGAGCGCTCGGACAGGTTGCGCACCTCGTCGGCCACCACCGCGAAGCCGCGGCCCGCCTCGCCGGCACGCGCCGCTTCGATCGCCGCGTTCAGCGCCAGCAGGTTGGTCTGGTCGGCGATCGACTTGACGTCCTCCAGCAGGGCGAAGATGCCGTCCAGATGCTGGGACATGTCGTCGATGTAGTGCACCGTGGTGCTGCTCTGGCCGCTGACCTGCTCCAGTGCCTCCACCAGTTGCTCCATGCGCTGGCTGGCATGCTGGGCGAAGCGGGCCACGTCCACACCGGCACCGCCGTCTTCGCCGGCGCGGTCGACGATGCGGGCCAGCGCCACGCTCTGCTGCCGCGACTTGCGGTTCATTGCCTCGAAGCTGCCGCCCAGGCCGCTGACGGCTTGGCGGATCAGTTCGCGGGCACGTTCGATCTCGGAGCGGGAGCCCTCGATCTCGTTGCCGACGAAGCTGCGCAGCTCGTTCAGCAGGTGGTCCTGCTCGCGCATGACCTTGGCCTGCTCCGGCGAGCGCCGGGTCTGGCTGTACGCGGTCCAGCCGGCGAAGCCGAGCCAGCTCAGCGTCATGGTGGTGAGGATGGCCCAACGGACCGGGGCCGGCCAGTCGAAACCGGCGGCGATGGGGAACAGCAGCGTCAGGGCGAGCGGGGCGGCCAGACGGATCAGGAGGCGTGAGTACATGGACGTTCTCGGCAGATTCACGATTGCTGTATCGGCCGTCCCCCCCGGGTCTTTAGCAACGCCGTGAGCGGATCATCGAAACCTGCCGACATTCATACGATCGGCGTCGCAGAACGGCCGAGCGGGGCGCGCTGCATGGCCCCGCGCCGGTGCCCTCGCGGGCTCAGCCCAGCGCGCGGTCCACGGTGTCGCGCATGCGCCGCTTGGCCAGCAGGAAGTCCCACAGGCTGCCGCCCATCTGCCGCCACAGCACCGCCGCGCGCACCGCCGCCAGCAGCAGCGCGCGGATCTCGGCCACCACCCCGGCCTGGCCCAGGTAGTGCGGATTGCCTTGCACCATCACCCGGGGGCGCAGGTGGCTGATGGTGTCGGCATAGAGCTGGCCCAGCGCCGCGATCACCTCCGGGTGGGTGCTGTCGCCATGGCGCTCCAGCAGCGGCGCGATCCGGGCCAGGCCGGCGTCGACCTTGGCGTCGGTCTCGGCATCGCCGGCGAAGCGCCGCTCCAGCTGGATCACCGCCAGCGCCAGCCGCGGCAGCACCTCGTCCTGGCCCTGGTTGCGGAAGTAGTTGTGCAGCAGGCGCAGGCCTGGCGCCAGGTCGGCGCGGCGGCCGTACACCGCCTCGGGGCTGGGCGCGTCGATGCGGAACACGCTGTCGAGCAGGGTGCGCACCAGCGACGCCTCCGACTGGCCGGTCTCGGCGATGCGCCGCACCTGCTGCAGGGCCTGGGCCATGCCCGCCAGCGCCAGCATGCGCGCGTCCATGGAATCGGTCATCGAATCGTGTCCTCGTGTGCGGCGGGTGCCTGCTGCGCCAGGCGGCGCTCCAGCGGGGCATCGGTAGTGGCGATCACGGCGCCGCCCAGGCATTCCTCGCCCTGGTACAGCACCAGCGACTGCCCGGGGGTGACGGCGCGCTGCGGGCGCGCGAAGCGCACCGACAGGGTACCGTCGTCGCCGACCTCGACCGTGCAGGGCTCGTCGGCCTGGCGGTAGCGGGTCTGGGCGGTGCAGTCGAAGCGTCGTGCCGGCGGCGCGCCGGCGATCCAGTGCGCGGTCTCGGACTGCAGCCGGTTGGCCATCAGGTGGGGGCTGTCGCGGTCCTGGTCGACGTACAGCACGTTCCGGGCGACGTCCTTGCCGACCACGTACCACGGCGCCGCGGCGCGCCCGCGCACCCCGCCGATGTTCAGGCCCTCGCGCTGGCCCAGGGTGAAGTAGAACACCCCCGGATGCTCGGCCACGACATGCTCGTGCGGATCGCGGATCTCGCCGCGCCGGGCCGGCAGGTAACGCCCCAGGAATTCGCGGAAATCGCGTTCGCCGATGAAGCAGATGCCGGTGGAGTCCTTCTTGGCGTGGGTCGGCAGGCCGGCCTCGCGGGCGATGCGGCGCACCTGCTCCTTGGGCAGCTCGCCGACCGGGAACAGCGTCGCAGCCAGTTGCGCCTGGCCCAGCTGGTGCAGGAAGTAGCTCTGGTCCTTGTTGCGGTCCAGCCCACGCAGCAGCCGCCAGCGGCCGCCGACGCTGTCCACCCGCGCATAGTGGCCGGTGGCGATGCGTTCGGCGCCGAGTTCGCGTGCCGCGTCCAGGAAATGCTTGAACTTGACCTCGCGGTTGCACAGCACGTCCGGGTTTGGGGTGCGCCCGGCGGCGTATTCGGCCAGGAAGTGTGCGAACACGCCTTGCCAGTACTCCTGCGAAAAATCGCGGAAATGGAACGGGATGCCGAGCCGCCCGCACACCGCCACCGCATCGCGGCGGTCGTCGTCGGCGCGGCAATCGCCGCTGCCGTCATCGGCCCAGTTCTGCATGAACAGCCCGGACACCGCGGCCCCCTGCTGGACCAGTTGCCAGGCCGCCACCGACGAATCCACGCCGCCGGAGACCCCGACCATGACCGTTGCGCCGCTCATGCCACCTGCCGCAACAGGTCCAGCGGGTAGCGGCGTCCGGCCAGGAAATCGGCCACCACCTGCCATACCAGCGGGCTGCGCCAGCGCGGCGCGGCGGCCTCCAGCTCGGCCAGGGTCATCCACAGCGCGCGCACGATGCCGGTGTCCAGCGGCCGCTGCGGATCGTGCGCGACCGGGTCGGCGGCGAAGGCGAAGCGCAGGTAGTGGCGGCCGTTGTCGGCCTTCCACTGGTAGGCGCCGATGAACGCGGTCGGCTGCACCTGCCAGCCGGTTTCCTCCAGCGTCTCGCGCACCGCGGCCTCGATCAGGCTCTCGTCCGGCTCCAGGTGGCCGGCCGGCTGGTTCAGCACCAGCGCACCGGCGATGGCTTCCTCCACCTGCAGCAAGCGCCCGTCGCGCACCACCACCGTGGCCACGGTCACGTCCGGCTGCCAGGGTTCTGCGGCCGCCGTCATCAGAACAGATCCTTGCCGCCGTTGAGTTCGGCGTCCATCGCGTCGGCGCCGCGTGCGGCCGCCTCCAGCGCCTCGCGCAGCGCCGTGTCGTCGGCATCGGCGGGGATCTTGACCACGAACACCGCGGTGCCGCCCTGGCGGACCCAGCCGCCGAGGATGTCCGACTGCGCATCCTCCAGCAGCCGGTTGGCGACCTTGGCGGGCAGGCTGTCGCCCTGGGCCTGGTAGGCCGGCGACCACACCTCGCGGATGCGGTAGCTGCCGAAGGTCTCCACCGGCGAGCGCACGTAGGTGAGCTGCTTGCGCTCACGGCCGTTGTCGCGCAGGCCGAACAGCACCTGGTAATCGCCGTCCTCGTCGGCCTGCACGTCGTAACCCAGCGCCTGCAGGCGCTTGCCCAGCGCCGCGTCCGGCGGCTCGGCGGCGGCTGGCAGGGCCACGGCGAGCAGCGCGGCGAGCAGCGGAACCTTGGGGAACATCGTCGAATGCATGCGAAGCGCCATCGAAAGGAGGGGAATTGTGCGGGCAGGGCCGGCGATCGTCCAATCCGGGCCGGCGGCCCCCGTATATAATGGGCGGATGCCCCGCAAGAATTCCCCCGAGCACGATCATGGCGTCATGGTGGAGACCGGCAAGCCGGAAATCGCCCGCCCGCCGATGTATCAGGTGCTGCTGCTGAACGACGACTACACCCCGATGGACTTCGTGGTGACCGTGCTGCAGCAGTTCTTCTCCCTGGACCTGGAGCGCGCCACCCAGGTGATGCTGCACGTCCATACCCGCGGCCGCGGGGTATGCGGGGTCTATACCCGCGAGGTGGCTGAATCCAAGGTGGCTCAGGTGAACGAGTTCTCGCGGATGAACCAGCACCCCCTGTTGTGCACGATGGAAAAAGCCTGATAGTGGGAGGCGTCGGTCACCGGTTTGCCCGGACTAACGCGGTGTGAACACACTGATCCGATAGGGTTGTGGAAATTCGCAACTCAAGCCACATATTGTTGGCAACAGACGTCGGAGTACACCATGTTCAGCAAAGATCTCGAGCAGACCATCGGCCAGTGCTACAAGCGCGCCCGGGAAGCCCGTCATGAGTTCATGACGGTGGAGCACCTGCTGTTGGCGCTGCTCGACAACCCCTCCGCCCAGGCCGTGCTCAAGGCCTGCGGCGCCGACGTCGAGCGCCTGCGCAGCGACCTGGAACAGGCCATCGAGGCCTCCGTGGCGCGCCTGGCCGAGGATGACGGCCGCGACACCCAGCCCACCCTGGGCTTCCAGCGGGTGCTGCAGCGGGCGGTCTACCACGTGCAGTCCTCGGGCAAGAAGGAGGTCAGCGGCGCCAACGTGCTGGTGGCGATCTTCGGCGAGAAGGACTCGCATGCGGTGTACTTCCTGAACCAGCAGGACATCACCCGCCTGGACATCGTCAACTACCTGTCCCACGGCATCGCCAAGATGGGCGAGGACGGCGAGCACGCCGCGCCGGCCGACGGCGAGCCCAAGGGCGAGGCGGGCGAGGGAGAGCCGAAGGGCGACGCCCTGGCCGAGTACGCCACCAATCTGAACGAGCAGGCTCGCAATGGCCGCATCGACCCGCTGGTGGGCCGCGCCGACGAGATCGAGCGCACCATCCAGGTGTTGTGCCGCCGCCGCAAGAACAATCCGCTGTACGTGGGCGAGGCCGGCGTCGGCAAGACCGCCATCGCCGAAGGCCTGGCCAAGCGCATCGTCGAAGGCAGCGTGCCCGCGGTGCTGGCCGATGCGGTGATCTTCTCGCTCGACCTGGGCGCGCTGGTCGCCGGCACCAAGTACCGGGGCGACTTCGAGAAGCGCCTGAAGGGGGTGCTGACCTCGCTGAAGAAGGTGCCCAACGCGGTGTTGTTCATCGACGAGATCCACACCATCATCGGTGCCGGCTCCGCCTCCGGCGGCACCATGGACGCGTCCAACCTGATCAAGCCGGCGCTGTCCTCGGGCGACCTGCGCTGCATCGGCTCGACCACGTTCCAGGAATACCGCGGCATCTTCGAGAAGGACCGCGCCCTGGCGCGGCGCTTCCAGAAGATCGACATCGTCGAGCCGACCGTGGGCGAAACCTTCGAGATCCTGCAGGGCCTCAAGCCCAAGTACGAGGCGCACCACGGCGTGACCTATGCCGACGACGCGCTGCAGGCGGCGGTGGACCTGTCGGTCAAGCACATCGGCGACCGACTGCTGCCGGACAAGGCGATCGACGTGATCGACGAGGCCGGCGCGCGCCAGCGGCTGCTGCCGGAAGGCCAGCGCAAGGAGTTGATCGACATCGAGGAGATCGAGACCATCGTCGCCAAGATGGCGCGGATCCCGGCCAAGCAGGTCAGCGCCACCGACAAGGACGTGCTGCAGCACCTGGAGCGCAACCTGAAGATGGTGATCTTCGGCCAGGATCCGGCGATCGAGACACTGTCCTCGTCGATCAAGCTGGCGCGCTCGGGCCTGGCCAATCCGGAAAAGCCGATCGGCAACTTCCTGTTCGCCGGCCCCACCGGCGTGGGCAAGACCGAGGTCACCAAGCAGTTGGCGCTGCAGTTGGGCATCGAGCTGGTGCGCTTCGACATGTCCGAGTACATGGAGCCGCATTCGATCAGCCGCCTGATCGGCGCGCCCCCGGGCTACGTCGGCTTCGACCAGGGCGGCCTGCTGACCGAGAAGATCGTCAAGACCCCGCACTGCGTGTTGCTGCTGGACGAGGTGGAGAAGGCGCACCCGGACATCTTCAACATCCTGCTGCAGGTCATGGACCGCGGCGTGCTCACCGACACCAACGGGCGCGAGGCCAACTTCAAGAACGTGATCCTGGTGATGACCACCAATGCCGGCGCCACCCAGGCCTCGCGGCGCTCGATCGGCTTCACCCAGCAGGACCACTCCACCGATGCGATGGAGATCATCCGTCGCAGCTTCACCCCGGAGTTCCGCAACCGCCTGGACGCGGTGGTGCAGTTCCAGCCGCTGGCCTTCAGCCACATCCTGCGCGTGGTCGACAAGTTCGTGATCGAGCTGGAGATGCTGCTGCAGGAGAAGCACGTGTCGCTGTCGGCGACCCCGACCGCACGCGACTGGCTGGCCCAGCACGGCTTCGACCCGCTGATGGGCGCGCGGCCGATGGCGCGGGTGATCCAGGACAAGGTCAAGCGCCCGCTGGCCGACGAGCTGCTGTTCGGCAAGCTGGTCAACGGCGGCCGCGTCACCATCGACGTGCGCGATGGCGAGCTGGTGGTGGAGACCCAGGCCGAGCCCGAGCGCCTGCTGCCGGCGACGGTGGACTGAGGCCGACAGGCACGACGAAAGGCGGCTGCAGAGGCTGCAGCCGCCTGGCGAAGTCACCGTCGTTCCACCGTTGCAGACGCGAAAGGCGGCCACTGGCCGCCTTCTTCATGTCCGCCCGCGGCGGATTACTTCATGCGGTAGGTGATGCGACCCTTGGTCAGGTCGTACGGGGTCATTTCGACCTTCACCCGGTCGCCGGTCAGGATGCGGATGTAGTTCTTGCGCATGCGGCCGGAGATGTGGGCGATGATTTCGTGTCCGTTTTCCAGCTTGACCCGGAACGTGGTATTGGGCAACGTCTCGCTGACGGTGCCTTCGAATTCGATGGAGTCGTCTTTCGACATGTAATCCTGTGCGATTCGGAGCGGCCAAAGGCCTGAAGAGCGAGGATTTTACTCGCCTGCGCCGCGCCATGCAAAGTTTGCGTTAATCCCGCTCAATCCTGGGCCAGTTCAAGCGCCGCCAGCGACCCGAATCGCGACGTCCAGGGCCCGGTCTGGGCCGGCGCCGCCGCCAGCGGCGCGATGGTCTCCAGGAAGCGCGCGCGCGGCCAGCGCTCGGCGCCCAGGCTCAGCAGGTGATCGTTCTCCACCTGCGCGTCGATCAGCGGCCAGCCCCAGCCGTGCAGGCGCCGCGCCAGCGCGGCCAGCGCGACCTTGGAGCCGCCGCTGCGCGCACTGAACATGCTCTCGCCGAAGAACATGCGTCCGCGTGCCACTCCGTAGATGCCGCCGACCAGTTCGCTGCCGTCGAACACTTCCACCGAATGCGCGTGGCCGGCCTGGTGCAGGGTCAGATAGGCGTCGCGCATCGGCGCGGTGATCCAGGTGCCGTCCTGGCCGCGGCGCGGGAGTTGCGCGCAGGCGTCGATGACCTGGGCGAAGGCGGTGTCGGCGCGCACCGTCCACGGGCAGTGGCGCAGGCTGCGGCGGAAGCGCGAGGACAGGCGCACGCCATCGCTGCGGAACACGGTGCGCGGGTCCGGGCTCCACCACAGGATCGGCTCGCCATCGGAGTACCAGGGGAAGATGCCCTGCGCATAGGCCGCGAGCAGGCGCGTCGGCGACAGGTCGCCGCCGACCGCGAGCAAGCCGTCCGGCTCGCGCAGGGCGCTGGACGGCGGCGGGAACGGGGCGGCGGGATCGGCCGCGAGCAGGGCAGGGAGACGACGCATCGCCGGCAGCGTAGCCGATGCCTCAGGCGTCGTGGCGGAACGGCGAGTGGCGCTGCAGCGCCGCCGCGTGCTGGCGCACCTCGGCGCGTTCCTGGGCGCACCACTCGGCCAGCGGTACACGGAAGCCCGGGTCGGCGATCCAGTGGCGGCTGCGCACCAGTCGCGGCAGGAAGCCGCGGGCGATCTTGTGCTGGCCCTGCGCGCCCGGTTCGAAGCGGGTCAGGCCCTCGCGCAGGCAGTATTCGATGCCCTGGTAGTAGCAGGTCTCGAAGTGCAGGCCGGGCAGGGCGTCGCCACCCCAGTAGCGGCCGTACAAGGTGTCGCCGCCGCGCAGGCAGAACGCGCCGGCTACCGGCGCGCCTTCATGCATGGCGAGGAAGATCAAAAGGTTGCGCGGCATCGTTCGCGCAAGATGTGAGAAGAATGCCAGGGTCAGCGCCGGCGAATTGCCGTAGTCGTCGAAGGTGCGCAGATAGAACCCATACATCGCCTGCAGGTCGGCAGCGCTGGCCTCGTCGCCGTGCAGCACCCGAAAGTCGATGCCGGCGCGCTGCACCTTGGCCCGCTCCTGGCGGATGTTCTTGCGGTGCTTGTGGTCCATCGCGCCCAGGTAATCGTCGAACCCGGTCCAGCCGGCGTCGTTGTGCCACTGGTACTGCACGTCGTTGCGCTCCAGCCAGTCGGCGCCGAACGCGGCGTCCTCCTCGGCGCGGTGGAAATTGACGTGGGCCGAGGACAGGTTGGTGCTCTCGGTCAGCGCCTGCATGGCCGCGAGCAGTTCCTGTTGCGCCGCCTGATCGCGCGCCAGCAGCCGCGGCCCGGTCACCGGCGAGTACGGCACCGCGCACAGCCACTTGGGGAAGTAGTCCTGGCCGTAGCGCGCGTAGGCGTGCGCCCAGGCATGGTCGAACACGAATTCGCCGTGCGAGTTGCTTTTGACGTACCCGGGCGCCGCGGCGACCAGCGCCTCGCCGTCCCAGACGGTGAGATGCAGCGGGCTCCAGCCCCAGTCCGGGCGCAGGCAGCCGTGCTGCTCCAGGCCGGCCAGGAACGCGTGGGCGACGAACGGATTGCAGCCGTCGTGCAGGGCGTCCCAGTCGGCAGCGGCGACCGCGTCGAGCTGGCGCAGCCAGCGGATCCGGCTCATCGCCGTGACGACTTGCGGTAGAGGGCGGCGCAGCGGCCGCCCGTGCCACCTGCCGCACGCGCGGGCGCACGGCCGCTTCCGGCCGGGCGCCGGCAGCTCAGGGCCTGCGTGGACTCAGGCACCCTTGTCCAGATACCGCTCGGCGTCCAGCGCGGCCATGCAGCCGAAGCCGGCCGAGGTGATCGCCTGGCGGTAGTGCTGGTCGGCGACGTCGCCAGCAGCGAACACGCCCGGCACCGAGGTCTCGGTGGCGGCGCCGCCGAGGCCGGAGCGGATCTCCAGGTAGCCGTTGTGCATGGCCAACTGGCCGTCGAACAGCTGGGTGTTCGGGTGATGGCCGATGGCGACGAAGAAGCCGTGCGCTTCCAGGTCGCGGGTGCTGCCGTCCTGCACCGACTTGACCCGCACGCCGGTGACGCCGGCCTCGTTGCCCAGCACTTCGTCCACCTGGTGGTGCCAGACGGTCTCGATCTTGCCGGCGGCGACCTTGGCGAACAGCTTGTCCTGCATGATCTTTTCCGCGCGCAGGGTGTCGCGGCGGTGCACCAGATAGACCTTGCGGGCGATGTTGGACAGGTACAGCGCCTCTTCCACGGCGGTGTTGCCGCCGCCGACCACGACCACGTCCTGGTCCTTGTAGAAGAAGCCGTCGCAGGTAGCGCAGGCCGACACGCCGCGGCCCTTGAACGCCTCTTCCGAGGGGATGCCCAGGTACTTGGCGGTGGCGCCGGTGGCGATGATCAACGCGTCGCAGGTGTAGTCGCCGCTGTCGCCGCTGAGCCGGAACGGGCGCTGCGCCAGGTTGGCGGTATGGATGTGGTCGAAGATCACCTCGGTCTCGAAGCGCTCGGCATGCGCCTGCATGCGCGCCATCAGGTCCGGGCCCATCAGGCCGTGGGGGTCGCCCGGCCAGTTGTCGACCTCGGTGGTGGTCATCAGCTGGCCGCCCTGCTGCAGGCCGGTGATCACCACCGGCTTGAGATTGGCGCGCGCGGCGTAGACCGCGGCGGTCCAGCCGGCCGGGCCGGAACCCAGGATCAGCAGGCGGGAATGCTTGGCGGAATTGGCGGCAGAGGGGCTCATGTATACTCGCGAACAGGGTGAAATGGCGGCCGAAGCGCGGCATTGCGCGGGTTCCGGCGAAGTCACATAGAGTGGCGGCCGGCCTGGAACGAATCAAGCCGCGTGGCGGAAACGCTGCGGCCCGCCGCGACAGACAGCGTGCGCCGCACGTCGTTGCCCGCCTCGATCGGGCATTGCCAGCGTCGGCCTGCGCAAAGACCGGACGATTCAGGTACCGACTGCTGAAATGCAAGGGCGAATCGTTTATTATCAATCACTAACGATGCATTTCTAAGGTCTGGTCATAGCGTGGCGAAGCAGGTTCCGGAACGCGGCAAATCCCAGGGCGCCAATGCGGCGGCACGCAAGCAGGGCGCCGCGCCCAACCCACGCCGGCAGAAGCTGTGGCGCGATCTGGCGCTGATCGCGATCGCGCCGTTGCTGCTGTACCTGCTGGCCAGCCTGGCCACGTACTCGGCGACCGATCCGGGCTGGTCGCATACCGGCAGCGTGGTCGCACCGGTGCACAACATGGGCGGCAAGTTCGGCGCCTGGATCGCCGACGTGCTGCTGCAACTGTTCGGCTACGTGGCCTTCCTGCTGCCGGTGGTGATCGGCGCGATCTCCTGGATCGCGCTGTTCGGCATGGACAGCGATGGCGATGGCGAGGCCGACCTGGGGCCGGCGCTGCGCCTGGTCGGCATCGTCGGTTTCCTGATCGCCGCCACCGGGCTGCTGCACCTGCGCCTGTTCGCCGGCGACGTGGCCGGGGCCGGCGGCATCCTCGGCAAGCTGGTTGGCAACTCGCTCGGCGCCGGGTTCGGCGCGCTGGGCGCCAACCTGTTTGTGCTGGTGCTGCTGCTGGTGTCGGTAACCCTGGCCACCGGGCTGTCCTGGTTCGCGGTGATGGAGCGCATCGGCAAGGCGGTGATGACGCTGCCGGCGCTGGCCCGCCGCGGCAGCCAGCAGGCCAACGAGTGGCAGCAGACCCGCGCCATGCGCGAGGAACGCGAGGAAGTGCGCAAGGTCGACGCAGTGCAGCGCGCCAAGCGCGAGCCGGTCAAGATCGAGCCGCCGCCGGCACCGGTGGTGGAGAAGAGCGAGCGCGCCAAGCGCGAGCAGCAGATCCCGCTGTTCCACGGCACCGGCAGCGACCCGTCCGGGGTGCCGCCGCTGGCCTTGCTGGACGACCCCAAGCCGCAGGCCAAGGGCTACTCCGAGGAGACCCTGGAAACCCTGTCGCGGCAGATCGAGTTCAAGCTCAAGGACTTCCGCATCGAGGCGCAGGTGGTCGGCGCCTATCCTGGCCCGGTGATCACCCGCTTCGAGATCGAGCCGGCGCCGGGCATCAAGGTCAGCCAGATCAGTTCGCTGGACAAGGACATCGCCCGCGGTCTGTCGGTGAAGTCGGTGCGCGTGGTCGACGTGATCCCGGGCAAGTCGGTGATCGGCCTGGAGATCCCCAACGTCAGCCGCGAGATGATCTATCTCAGCGAGCTGCTGCGCTCCAAGGAATACGACAAGTCGACCAGCCCGCTGACCCTGGCGCTGGGCAAGGACATCGCCGGCCGCCCGACCGTGGCCGACCTGGCGCGCATGCCGCACCTGCTGGTCGCCGGTACCACCGGCTCGGGCAAGTCGGTGGCGGTCAACGCGATGGTGCTGAGCCTGCTGTACAAGGCTTCGGCCAAGGACCTGCGGATGCTGATGATCGACCCGAAGATGCTCGAACTGAGCGTCTACCAGGGCATCCCGCACCTGCTGGCGCCGGTGGTCACCGACATGAAGGAGGCCGCCAACGGCCTGCGCTGGTGCGTGGCGGAGATGGAGCGCCGCTACAAGCTGATGAGCGCGGTGGGCGTGCGCAACCTGGCCGGCTTCAACAAGAAGGTCAAGGACGCGCAGGACGCCGGGCAGCCGTTGATGGACCCGCTGTTCAAGCCCAACCCGGACCTGGCCGAGGCGCCGCGACCGCTGGACACGCTGCCGTTCATCGTCATCTTCATCGACGAATTCGCCGACATGATGATGATCGTCGGCAAGAAGGTCGAAGAGCTGATCGCGCGGCTGGCACAGAAGGCCCGCGCCGCCGGCATCCATCTGATCCTGGCCACCCAGCGGCCCTCGGTGGATGTGATCACCGGCCTGATCAAGGCCAACATCCCGACCCGCATCGCCTTCCAGGTCAGCTCCAAGATCGACTCGCGCACCATCCTCGACCAGTCCGGTGCCGAGACCCTGCTGGGCCACGGCGACATGCTGTACCTGCCGCCGGGCACGGCGATGCCGGATCGCGTGCACGGCGCCTTCGTCAGCGACGAGGAAGTGCACCGGGTGGTCGAGCACCTCAAGGCCAGCGGCCCGGCCGACTACATCGAGGGCGTGCTCGACGAGGTGCAGACCATGGGCGACGGCACCGTGATCGGCGCCACCGGCCTGCCCGAAGCCGGCGGCGGTGGCGGCGACGAGTCCGACCCGCTGTACGACGAGGCCCTGCGCATCGTCACCGAGACCCGCCGCGCCTCCATCTCCGGCGTGCAGCGGCGGCTGAAGATCGGCTACAACCGCGCCGCGCGGCTGATCGAGGCGATGGAAGCCGCCGGCGTGGTCAGCCCGCCCGAACACAACGGCGACCGCAGCGTGCTGGCGCCGCCGCCGCCGAAGTGATGCGCACCGCGCCCTCCGCCGGCCATGGCCTGCGCCTGAGCGGACTGGCGCCTGTGCGCGCCGCGCGCTGGCTGTTCGGAGCGGTGCTGCTGGCGCTGGCCGGCGCCGCCGCCGCGCAACCGGCACCGGCCGCACATCCTGATACCGACCAGGCGGCGGGCGCGGCGGCCGCACCCGTGGTCAGCAACAACTACAGCTACGTGCGCTACCGCGCCGACTACGAGGTGCGCGAAGACGCCACCAGCGTCGAGACCGACGAGTACGAACTGCTGCTCAAGACCAAGGCCGGCGTCGACCAGTTCAGCCAGGTGCGGCTGGGCTACAGCGAGAAGCTGGAGACCCTGGAGGTGCTGGCTGCCTACACCCTGACCCCGGACGGGCTGCGCCACGACGTGCCGGCCGACAAGATCTACACCCAGGAGAGCTATTCCAGCGCGGCGGCGGCGATGTACGCCGACCGCAAGGTCAAGGTGGTGGTGTTCCCCAACCTGATGCCCGGCGCGCGCCTGGTGTACCGGGTGCGCCGCACCCAGAACGTGCCGTACTTCCCCGGCTATTTCAGCCTGTGGGAAACCTTCAGCGTGTTCTCCCAGTACGACGACGCCACGGTGACGCTGGTGGCGCCGCGGCGGCTGCAGATGCACCTGTACACGCGCGGCGTGCAGGGCAGCAACACGCCGCAGATCGACGGCGAGCAGGCGCGCTGGGAATGGCGCTACAGCCGCCGCGAGCCCATGAAGAGCCAGAACTGGACGGCGGCGACCTGGGAATTCAGCCCGACCATCATGGCCAGCAGTTTCCGCCGCTGGGCACAGATGGCCCAGGCCTACCAGCACAGCAGCGCCGCCGCCGCGCAGGTCACCCCGAAGGTGCGCGCACGCGCCGAGCAGATCACCGCCGGCATCAGCGACCGCCGCGCGCAGGCCGCGGCACTGTACGACTGGGTGGCGCGCAACATCCGCTACGTGGCGGTGTACCTGGGCAATGGCGGGCTGCAGCCGAACAGCGCCGACAGCATCCTCGACAACCACTACGGCGACTGCAAGGACCACACCGTGGTGCTGGAGGCGCTGCTGGCGGCCAAGGGCATCGCCAGCACGCCGGTGCTGATCGGCGCGCAGGGCGGGCCGACCCTGCCCGAGGTGCCGGTGCTGGGCCGCTTCAACCATGCCATCACCTATCTGCCCGAGTTCAAGCTGTACGTGGATTCGACCAGCCCGTACGCGCGCTTCGGCCAGTTGCCGGCCGGCGACCTGGGCGCGCCGGTGCTCCACACCGCCGACGGCACCGTGGCGCGCACGCCGCCGGACGATGCCAAGGTCAATCGCTACCTGGTCGAAACCGACTACCGCTTCGCCGCCGATGGCAGCCTGAGCGGCATCGCCCGCCTGGACAGCGGCGACGTCGGCGAGGTCGGCCTGCGCACGATGTTCGTGCAGCTCAACGCGCAGAACCGCACGCGTATCGAGGAGTCGATCGTCGCCGCCTCCGGCTTCGACGGCAGCGGCGAGCTGCTGCTGCAGGGCACGCCGCAGGATCTGACCCGGCCCTTCGGCTACGCCTACCGCTTCCGCGCCCACGACTACGTCGACTTCGGCGTGGTCGGCGGCATGAGCCTGCCGCTGATGCCCGGCGCCGACTCGGTGCGCGGGGTCTACAGCACGGCTTCGGCCGAGCGCAATCTGACCCCGTTCTACTGCAACGACAACGCGCGCAGCGAGACCTACCGGCTGACCTTCCCGGACAGCGTGCCGATCATCGCGATCCCGGCCGATACCCATTTCCGCAACGCCGCCGGCGAGTACGCCGCCACCTGGGTGCGCGCCGGGCAGACCGTGACCGCCACGCATACGCTGCACCGGCGTGCGATCCATGGCCCGGCGGCGCTGTGCCAGCCGCAGGATTACGCTGCGTTCCGCGAGTTGTACCAGCAGGTGCGGCGCGGCTTCCGCGGGCAGATCCTGTACGGCGACCTGAGCCGGATGCAGACCGGGCCGTAGCGTGGCGCGGCCGGCCGCGCCCTCTGATCGCCTATTCAGGCGCGTCGCGTCACACTTCCCACACTCCATCCGGAAATCCATCCGCATGCTTCGCACACTCCGCTACACCGTCCTCGCCACCGCGCTGCTGGCCGGCTCCGCCTTCGCCGGCGCCCGCGAGGACCTCACCGCCTTCACCCGCGGGCTGAAGGGCCTGGACGGCCAGTTCGCGCAGAAGGTCTACGACGGCAAGGGCACGCTGAAGGAAAGCTCCAGCGGCCGCGTTGCGCTGTCGGCGCCGCGCCTGTTCCGCTGGGAGTACCGCAAGCCCTACACCCAGTTGATCGTCGCCGATGGCAGCAAGGTCTGGGTGTACGACCCGGACCTGAAGCAGGCCACGGTGCGCGCGCAGGGCAGCGAGGAACAGAACAGCCCGCTGACCGCGCTGATCGATCCGGGCCGGCTCGACCGCCAGTACGACGTCAGCGAGGAAGCGGTGGCCCGCGACGGACTGCAGTGGCTGACCATGACGCCGAAGGTGGACACCGAGGCCAGCTTCCAGATGGCCAAGCTCGGCTTCGACCGCAACGGCCTGGCGCGCATGGAAGTGGTCGACCCGGTCGGCCAGCGCACCGACATCAGCTTCAGCGACTGGAAGCGCAATCCGGCCTTCGCCAGCGGCACCTTCCGCTACGTCCCGGACAAGGACGTGGACGTGGTCGGCGACCGCTGAGCCGGCGGCCGCCGCGCGCCGGGTCGGTGCACGGCGGGCTTTTCGCTCAGTTGGGGCAGGTCTGCACTTCGATGCTGACGTGGCCCAGCGTGGCCACGCCCTGCAGGCGCGCGTGGTAGAACGCCGCCGGCCGCGGCCGGTGCGTCACCAGCGACACGATCGCCGCGTGCTGGCCGGGGCCGACCCGCCACACGTGCAGGTCGGCGATGCGCTCGTCGTCCTGCTGCAGGCGGTCGCGGATCTGCGCCTGCAGCGCCGCCGGCGCCGAGGCGTCGAGCAGCACCGCGCCGGTGTCGCGCAGCAGCGCCAGCGACCAACGTGCGATGACGATGGCGCCGACGATGCCCATCAGCGCATCGGTCCAGGTCCAGCCCAGGTACTTGGCCAGCAGCAGGGCGACGATCGCCATCACCGAGGTCAGCGCGTCGGCCAGCACATGCATGTAGGCCGAGCGTAGATTGTGGTCGGCGTGGGCGTGCCGATCACGACTGTGCGCAGGCGCGGCGTGGGCGTGCGCATGCCCGTGGTGATCGTGAGGGTGGGGATGGTCGTGACCATGGGCATGATCGTGGTCATGCCCATCGTGGTACGCGTGCGCATGGTCGTCATGCCGATGCGCGGCGTTGGCGTGTGCGTGGCCATGGTCGTGGTCATGATGATGGCCGTGGCCATGCCCCTGCCCGTGATCGTGGTGGTGGTCGGCACCCAACATCCAGGCACTGAGCAGGTTCACCAGCAGGCCCAGCGCCGCGATCCACAGCGCTTCGTCATAGGCGATGTGCACCGGCTGCGCCAGGCGCAGTGCCGACTCCACGCCGATGCCCAGGGCGATCAGCGCCAGGATCAGCGCGCTCGAGAAGCCGGCCAGGTCGCCGACCTTGCCTGTGCCGAAGGTGAAGCGCGGGTTGTGCCGGTGCCGCCGCGCGAACCAGTAGGCGAAGCCGGCCAGCGACAGCGCGCCGGCGTGGGTGGCCATGTGCAGGCCGTCGGCCAGCAGCGCCATCGAGCCGGTCCACCAGCCGGCGACGATCTCCACGATCATCATCGCGGCGGTCAGCGCCACCACCGCCCAGGTGCGGCGCGCGTTGCGCTCGTGGCGCGTGCCGAGGAAGTCGTGCTGATGGGTAAATGCGTCCAGGATGTCGTGGTGGCTCATGGCGGGGGGCGGCCGGGCAGGGGAGGCGCCGCGATTCTAGCGCTGGCGTCGGTGCCGCGCGGGCTTGCAGCGAGCGGGCCGCGGGCAGGCACGCATGCAGGCCGCACGGCGTGCACGGGCCGCGGCGATAGAATGGGCGCATGGCCAAACGCAGACCCTTCGCTTCCGATACGCCCGACCTGCTGAGCGTCGACCGCGAGGCCATGCGCCCGCTGGCCGAGCGCATGCGCCCGCGCACGCTCGACGAGATGGTCGGGCAGAAGCGCCTGCTGGCACCCACCAGTGCGCTGCGCCGCGCGGTCGCGTCCGGCCGCGTGCACTCGATGATCCTGTGGGGGCCGCCCGGCTGCGGCAAGACCACCCTGGCACTGCTGTTGGCGCAGTACGCCGAAGCCGAGTTCAAGGCGATCTCGGCGGTGCTGTCCGGCCTGCCGGAGGTGCGGCTGGTGCTGGCCGAGGCCGCGCAGCGCTTCGCCGACGGCCGCCGCACCGTGCTGTTCGTCGACGAGGTGCACCGCTTCAACAAGGCGCAGCAGGATGCGTTCCTGCCGCACATCGAGCGCGGCACCATCCTGTTCGTCGGCGCCACCACCGAGAATCCCTCGTTCGAGCTGAATTCGGCGCTGCTGTCGCGCTGCCGCGTGCACGTGCTGGAGCCGGTGTCGCCGCAGGACATCGCCGAGGCGCTGCAGCGGGCGCTGCACGATCCCGAGCGCGGGCTCGGCGCCGAGCAGTTGCAGGTCTCCGATGCGGCGCTGCTGGAGATCGCCGGCGCCGCCGATGGCGACGTGCGGCGCGCGCTGACCCTGCTGGAGATCGCCGCCGAACTGGCCCAGGACGAGGCCGGCGAGATCACCGCGCAGACCCTGCAGCAGGTGCTGGCCGACCGCACGCGCCGCTTCGACAAGGGCGGCGAGCAGTTCTACGACCAGATCTCGGCGCTGCACAAGTCGGTGCGCAGTTCCAATCCGGACGCGGCGCTGTACTGGCTCACGCGCATGCTCGACGGCGGCTGCGACCCGTCCTACCTGGCGCGGCGGCTGACCCGCATGGCGATCGAGGACATCGGCCTGGCCGACCCGCGCGCGCAGTCGATGGCGCTGGAAGCCTGGGACATCTACGAGCGCCTGGGCAGTCCCGAAGGCGAACTGGCGTTCGCGCAATTGGTGCTGTACCTGGCCAGCACCGCCAAGTCCAACGCCGGCTATGCCGCGTTCAACCAGGCCAAGGCCGAAGTGCGCGAGACCGGCACCCAGGAGGTGCCGCTGCACCTGCGCAATGCGCCGACCAAGCTGATGAAGACCCTGGGCTACGGCGCCGACTACCAGTACGACCACGACGCCGAAGGCGGCATCGCCCTGGACCAGACCGGCTTCCCCGATGCGATGGGCGAGCGCGTGTACTACCGCCCGGTGGAGCGCGGCCTGGAGATTAAGCTCAAGGACAAGCTCGACCGCCTGCGCGCCGCGCGCGAGCAGGCGCGGGCTGACAAGGCCGGTCGATCGGCTTCATAATCGGCGCACAGGAGATGGCATTCCTCCTCGAACCGCCCGCAGCACTGCGCGCTGATGATGCCTGCCCAACCCCCGCCGGGGTGGCAGGCTCGCGCCCCGGCATCGTCCTTGTGGAGAATCCGATGCCCGTTCCTTCTCGTTTTTCTGCTGCCACTCCGGCGTTCGTCTCGCGGAGGCGCGCATGAACCTGACCCTGTGGTGGCAACAACTGCTGCTGGCGATGGCCGGTGGCGCGGTCGGCTCCGGGCTGCGCTTCGCGGTGGGCAGCGCGCTGCTGCAGCGCTACGGCGCCGGCTTTCCCTGGGGCACGCTGGCGGTGAACCTGGCCGGCGCCTTCGTCGGCGGCTTCCTGCTGGTGTGGATCGAAGGCCGCGGCGCCAGCGCGCCGTACTGGCGGGCGCTGCTGATCGTGGGCCTGGTCGGCGGGCTGACCACGTTCTCCTCGCTGATGATGGAAAGCATGGTGTTCGTGCGCAACGGCCGCCTCGGCACGGTGCCGCTGTACCTGGCGATCACCCTGGCGGCGGGGCTGGTGCTGGTGTTCGCCGGCGCGCGCACCGCCGCGGAACTGCGGCCGCCGACGGCGACTGCCGGCCGCTGAGCGGACGTGGGTCTCTAGCCCAGCAGGGCGGCGCCCACGCCCAGCGGCGGCGCCAGCAACGCCAGCGGCACGATCAGCCGCGGCCGGTACGGCAGCAGGCCCAGGGTCAGCAGCGCCGCGCTGGCGCTGAGCGAGCCCACCCACAGCACCGGGCCGATGCCCCAGCCGCGCGCTGCAACGCAGCTGGCGAATGCCGCGCTCAGCAGCAACCAGCCGGCGGCCTGCAGTCGCCGCAGGCGCGGCGGCGTGGCGCGGCGAGCGCCGTACAGCTCGAGCTGGTGCTTTTCCATGCCCAGGCACAGCGCGACGAAGCCGGAGAAGGCCAGGCACAGGCCGAGCACGGTCATGCGCCCTCCGTGGCCAGCACCGGCTTGCCGGGTCCGCCGCGTTCGCGGGCGCGGCGTTCTGCCGCCGACAGCGGCGGTTGCCAGCGCTGCATGCGCCGCGCGGCCAGCGCCAGGGCGATACCGAGGAACAGGCAGACCAGGTCGAACCCGGCCAGCGCCCAGTCGCCGGCCAGCAGGCTCACGCCCAGGTGCGCGTCGGTGGTGATGGCATTGAGCAACGGCAGCAAGCCGAACAACGCCGCGCCCGCATACAGTTGCCAGGCCCACATCGGGCGTTTCGGCCACACCTGGGCCGCGACCAGGGCCGCGGTCCAGGCCAGGAAGAACACTGTCGCTTCGCTTTCCGGCCGGGATTCCAGGTGCAGCGGTAGCAGTCGATTGCCCCAGAAATAGGCGGCGAAGGCGATGGGCAGCCCGGCCACGGTGCCGATGTTGAGCGCGTCGACCAGGCGCAGGCCCAGGCCGATGCGGCCGGCCTTGGCGTGCTTGGGCCGCTCCTTGACCGCCCACAGGATCGCGCCGCTGGCCACCATCAGGCAGCCGAGCAGGCCGCAGCCGAAGAACAGCCAGCGCAGCCAGGGCCCGGCGAAGTGCGCCAGGTGCAGGCCGTACAGGGTGCTGCGGGTCTCCGCCGCGGCGCCGAGTTCGCCGCTGCGGCCGAGGATCTGCCCGCTGGCCGCGTCCAGCAGCAGCGAGGGCGTGGTGTAGCCCAGCCGCTGGCCGTCTCCCTGGCGGATCTGGATGGCCGCGGCGGCGTCGCCGGCGTTGTACACGGTGAAGCCGGCGATCGGCGCCTGCGCACCCCATTCGCGGCGCGCCACGTCCAGCAGCTGCGCGATCGGCAGCATGTGCCCGGGCGTGCCGCTGGCCTCGCGCAGGTTCTGCGGCTCCTGGAAGGCCTCGGCGTAGAACGCCTGCTCGGCATCGGGATAGGCGGTCTTGATGCCCCAGGGCAGGTACATCAGCATCAGCGTGACCAGCCCGGTGTAGGTGATCATCGCGTGGTAGGGCAGGGCGAGCACCGCGCTGGCATTGTGGAAGTCCAGCCACGAGCGCTGGCCCTTGGCCGGGCGGAAGGTGAAGAAGTCCTTGAAGATCTTCTTGTGGGTGATCACGCCGCTGATGATCGCCACCAGCATGAACATCGCGCAGAAGCCGACGATGTAGCGCGCCCACAGCGCCGGCAGGTAGTGCAGGTCGAAGTGCAGGCGGTAGAAGAAGTCGCCGCCGCGGGTGTCGCGGGTCTGGCTGGCCTCGCCGCTGACCGGGTCGAGCAGGGCGCTGCCGAACATCTCCTTGCGGCTCTGGCGGGCACCGTCGGCCGGCGGTGGATTGCGCCAGAACAGATCGGTGAACGGCGCGCGCGGGTTGGCCAGCGACACGAACCATTGCGGCGACTGCGGCGCCTCGCGCTGCAGCAGCGCCACCGCCCGGGCGGCGACCACGTCGGTGCTCGGCTGCGCGCTCGGCAGTTCCGGACGCATCCAGCGGCTGATCTCGTTGCGGAAATAGCTGGCGGTGCCGGCCATGAAGATCAGCAGCAGCACCCAGGACACCAGCAGGCCGCTCCAGGTGTGCAGCCAGGCCATCGATTGGCGGAATCCCTGTTTCATGGCGCCTGCTGCTGCAGCCAGGCGATGGCCAGCGCCATCGGCGCCAGCAGCGCGGCGATGCCCAGCCAGGCACGTCCGGGACTGCGCGCGGCGAACGCCCACAGCGCGGTGCAGGCGCAGACCAGGATGCCCAGCATCATGCCGCTCAACACCGCTTGCGCACGCACCGACGGCCACAGCAGCGGCAACAGCACCGCCGTGGCCGCGGCCAGCGCATAGCCGCCGACGATCGCGGCCAGGGTGCGCGCCAGCACGCCCAGCCAGGGCGGCAGCCCACGCGAGGCGGCGGTGGGCGGGGTGGAGAGGCGCGGCGACGCTGGCGGAACAGGGTGCATGGAGGCCCGTCGGGAGAGGCACCGGCTTGGCGACAGGGCTAGGCGGAGCGGATGGCAGCGAGGGCTGCGGGTCAGTTAATGATACGCATTCCTATTTCCGACGCAAATCCCTGGCCTGGCTCGCGCTGTTGTGTCCGCAGGGTGTGAGTGATAAGCGGCGTCCTACAGAAGCGACTTGAGGCCGCCGAGCGGTGGCATAGGGAATGGTGAAACAGGCTTTTCCCCACGCAGCGCTGCATTCGCTTTCTTCTCGACCAGCTGATTTCCAGGCGGCCGGCGGCGTGCCAGTCATGATCCCGTGGCCTATTCTGATCGCGCGCACGCACGTTCATTGCTCGGCCATCTGCAGGGCCGCTTCTGATGGGTTGTTTGGTAGACACGTCGCGCCAACTCTTGCGGCTGATCAGAGAAAGCGAATAGCGTCCTTGAGAAGCATCCGTCCGCCAGGGAAGATCAGGTCATGAACGTCGCCAAGAACCTGTGGAGAGTAGTGTTTGCGGTCCATCTTCTCGCCGCGCAACTCTTTGCTGGCGCCGCCACCGCGTCGCCCGTCATTGTTACGACCACGACGACCTACCCCGACCAATCTCCCGAAAAGCAGGCCGTCGTGGCCTGGCTTCAACAGCATGCCCAGTACGTCAACGGGCATCTGATTGGGGAAGTCGACAAGCTCCGCGACGTCACTGTTACGTACACCCGGACCACTGACGGTCGCGTGCGTCCGCAGGCGCCAGGAGATGCGCCGCCAACGCCGCTACCGCCCGGGCAGCCCGGAGACACATATTCCGTATCGAACTGCACTGGCGGCGTCTCCCAGTCGTGGAGCTACAAATTCGTTTCCAACTCCAACGGAGGCGGATGGGTGCTGGTTGATTACAAGTACACGAAAAAAGCCTGCGGCTCCGAAGGCACTTGATTCCGAAGGTACTTAATTAAGCGCAGATTCGGCAGCCGCGTTCGGCGTAGTGGCATCAGCGCAGCGTGGTGGTCGCCGCGGCTGGTGCGGCGAGCATCGCTTCGGCCGCAGCGATCTTCTGCGTCACCGCGTCGCGCAACGGCGAGCCGGCGGGCAGCAGGGTCAACAGGTGGCGCCAGTCGCTGGCGGCGGCGGCATAGCGCTGCTGCTGGAAGGCGGCGATGCCGCGCATCCATAGGGCGCGCTGGTTGTCCGGTTGCTGCGCCAGCACCCGGTCGAGCATGGCGCGTGCGGCGCTGCCGACGGTGAGATCGGCGCGTTGCGCCATGTCGGTCTCGGCCCAGCCGAGCAGGGCCTCGACATTGTCCGGGGCGATCCGCAGGGCCTGCGCATAGGCCTGCTGCGCCTCGTGCGGGTGCCGCGCCTGTTGCGCGTCCCAGGCCTGTTGCAGCCAGCCTTGCAGCAGCTGCGCGGTCTGCTCCGGCGCGGCCGGCGGCAGCGGGTGCAGCGGGACACCGGCCAGGGCCGCCGGTGTGCCGATGCGCCAGTACAGGCTTGCACCGAGCAGGGGCAGGCTCAGCGCCAGCAGCAACGCGACGCCGCGTTGCGCAGATGCGCCGGAATGCTGGACGAGTAGTGGACGCAGCACCGCGAACAGGGCGATGCCCAGCATCGCCGCGGCGGCAAACAGGAAGCCGGGCGTCACCAGGCGTCCTCCGCATCCGCGTCCGCCGTCGCGGCGCCGATGGCGCGGCGGCGTTGCCGCAGCGTCGCCAGCACCATCGCGGCGCCGCCCAGCAGCAACAGCGCCGGCCCGAACCACAGCAGCCAGGTGCCCGGCGCCAGCGGCGGGTCGTACAGGACGAAGGCCGAGTAGCGATCGACCATGTACTGCTTGATCTGCGCATCGCTGCGCCCGGCCTGCAGTTGCGCGAACACCTGGTGGCGCAGGTCGCGCGCCAGGGTGGCGTCGGAATCGGCCAGGTTCTCGTTCTGGCAGACCAGGCAGCGCAACTGCGCGGTCAGTTGCTGGAAGCGCTGTTCCTGCGCGCGGTCCTTGAACGGCAACGGGTCCACTGCCTGGGCAAACGTCGGCAGTGCACCGCCCAGCAGCCACAGCAGCACCAGCAATCGCCACCATGGCGTGCGTCGGCACGTCCGTGCGACGCGCGCGCTCATCGCCGCGCCTCGTCGAGCGACGCGATCGCCGGGCGCAGCTCATCGGCCAGCACCTGCGCCGTCAGCACGCCGACGTGCTTGTAGCGGACCACGCCGTCGGCATCGATCAGGAAGGTTTCCGGTGCGCCGTATACGCCCAGATCGATCGCACGCTGGCCATCGGCGTCCACCAGTACCAGCGCATACGGATTGCCGCGCCGCGCCAGCCAGGCGGCGGTATCGTGCGGATCGTCGCGGTAGGCGTAACCGACCAGGGTCACCCCCAGTTGCCGGGCCTTCGCCATCAGCAGCGGGTGCTCCTCGCTGCAGGCCATGCACCAGCTGCCGAACACGTTGAGCAGATACGGGCGACCGCGCAGTTCCTGGCTGCCGCTGCGCAGCTCCGGCCGGTCCAGGCGCGGCAACGCGAACGCCGGCACCGGCTTACCGATCAGCGGCGAGGGCACCTCGCGCGGATCGTGGCTGCGGCTCCACCACAGGCCGAACCCGAACAACGCGGCCAGCAGCAGGAAGCCAGCCAGCGGCAGCAGCCGGCTCATGGCGCGGCTCCGGCGAGCGCGGCCGGCGTGGCGGCGCTGTCCGCGACCGGTTGCGCGCGCAGGCGGCGCGCGCCGGCGCTGACGAAGCCGCCGAGCATCATCAGCAGACCGCCGGCCCAGATCCAGCGGATGAAGGGCTTGTCGTACAGGCGCAGGGTCCAGCCGTATTCGATGTGCTGGTCGTCGACCGGTTCGCCCAGCGCGACGTACAGATCGCGCAGCACGCCGGCATCGATCGCCGCCTCGGTCTGGATCCGTTCGCTGCTGTACAGACGCTTCTGCGGATGCAGTACCGCCACCACGGCGCCGTCGCGCAGCACGCTCACCGTGCCTTGCTCGGCCTTCCAGTTGGGGCCGTCGACCAGGCGCACGCCGTCGAAGCGGAACGCATGCGCGCCGACCTGGGCGCTCTGGCCGGGATCCAGGCGCACGTCGCGTTCCACCGACAGGCTTTCCGACAGCAGCACGCCGGCCACGAACACCGCGACCCCGGTATGCGCCAGCAGCATGCCGGCCAGTTCGGCGGGGAAGCGGCGGCCGCGCGGGGCGCTGCGCCAGCGGGTGAGCGCATACAACGCGGTGCCGACGCCGACCCAGGTCGCGGCCGCGACGCCGGCCACCGCGCGCAGCGTACCCGCGCTCAGCAACCACGCCAGCAGTGCGCAGCCCAGTGCCGCCAGACCGGCGCGCGCGGCCACCGCGCGCAGCGCGCCGGGGTCGGTGCGGCCCCAGCGCAGGTAGGGACCGAACGGCAACAGCAGCACCACCGGCAGCATCAGCAGCGGAAACAGCAGGCCGAAGTAGGGCGGCCCGACCGAGATCTTGCCCAGCCGCAGCACATCGCCGAGCAGCGGGAACAGCGTGCCCAGCAGCACCATCGCCGCGGCCACGCTGAGCATCAGGTTGCCGACCAGGATCGCGGTCTCCCGCGACAGCGCGGCGAACGGCTTGCCCGCGGCCAGGCGCGGCGCGCGCAGCGCGTACAGCAGCAGCGAGCCGCCGACCACCAGCACCAGGAAGCCGAGGATGTACAGGCCACGGCGCGGGTCGGCGGCGAAGGCGTGCACCGAGGTCAGCACGCCGGAGCGCACCAGGAAGGTGCCCAGCAGCGACAGCGAGAACGCCAGGATCGACAGCAGCAGGGTCCAGGCGCCGAGCGCGCCGCGTTTCTCGGTGACCGCCTGGGTGTGGATCAGCGCGGCGCCGACCAGCCACGGCATGAAGCTGGCGTTCTCCACCGGATCCCAGAACCACCAGCCGCCCCAGCCCAGCTCGGCGTAGGCCCACCAGCTGCCGGCGACGATGCCGGCGCTGAGGAAGCCCCAGGCGACATTGGTCCACGGCCGCGCCCAGCGCACCCAGGCCTGCTGCTGTTCGCCGCCGAGCAGGGCGGCGATGGCGAAGGCGAAGGCCACCGAAAAACCGACGTAGCCGGTGTACAGCACCGGCGGGTGGAACACCATGCCCGGGTCCTGCAGTACCGGGTTGAGTTCGCTGCCGTCGCGCGGCATCGGCGACAGCCGCGCGAACGGATTGGAGGTAAACAGGACGAAGGCCAGGAAGCCGCTGGAGATCAGCCCGAGCACCCCGAGCACGCGCGCGGCGAAGGCTTCCGGCAAGTGCCGGCTGCTGCGCGCCAGCGCCACCGTCCACAGGTTGAGGATGGCGATCCACAGCAGCAGCGAGCCCTCGTGTGCGCCCCACACTGCGGCCAGCCGGTAGTACCAGGGCTGCGCCAGGTTGGCGTTGGCGGCAACGTAGCGCACCGAGAAATCCAGCTGCAGCAACACGTAGCCGAGCAGGCCGAAGGCCAGCCAGGCGAAACCGGCCTGGGCGTACGCGGCCGGCCGCGCCACCGCCATCCAGGTGCGCTGGCCGCGCCAGGCCCCGAGCAGCGGCAGCACGGCCTGCACCAGCGCCAGCAGCAAGGCCAGGATCAGGGCGCATTGGCCGAGCTCGGCGCTCATGGTGCGGCTGCTCCGGCGCGGTGGGACGCGATCGGACTCATGGTCGTGCGGTCGCCGCAGCGGCCGCCGAGGTGTTGCCGACGTGGGCGCGATCGGCATGCGCCTGCGCCATCGCGTCCTTCAGTTCCTGCGGCATGTAGGTCTCGTCGTGCTTGGCCAGCACTTCGGTGGCGACGAAGCGCGCACCCTGCATCGAGCCGGTGGCGATCACCGCCTGGTTGTCGCGGAACAGGTCCGGCAGGATGCCGGTGTAGGCGACAGCAGTGGCGCCGGCCTTGTCGATCACGGTGAACTGCACCTGCAGCGAATCGGCGCTGCGCGTGATCGAGCCGGCCTTGACCATGCCGCCGAGCCGGAACACCCGGTAATCCTTGGCCGCGCCGGCCTGCACCTGGCTCGGCGTGAACAGATAGCTGATGTTGTGCTGCAGGGCCAGCACGAACAGGCCGGTGGCCAGCGCCGCGGCGCCGAGCAACAGCAGCACCAGCAGCAGGCGGCGCCTACGGGTGGGATGCATCGTGCGCTCCGTTGGTGGCCGCGTTGCCGCGGGCACGGCGGGCCTGTTCGCGGGTCACTTGCGCACGGATCTCGGCGAGCAGGCGGCGCTGGCGGCGGCGCGGCAGCAGGCTGTCCAGGAGCAGCACCACCAGCGCCAGCGCGTACGCGCTCCACACATAGACGGCATAGCCGCCCATCGCCCAGAACCCGCTCATGCCGCGTGCTCCGCGGGCGGCGCGGTGTCCGCCGGCGACGTCGACACCGGCGCGGCCTGCAGCGCAATCGCACGCACCCAGGCCTTGCCGCGCTCCAGTGACAGCAGATCGCTGCGCATGCGCCCGCACAGGCTGGCGACGTAGTAGCACTTGCTGGCGACCACGCCGGTCAGCAGCGGCCACAGCATCGACAGCGGCATCTTCGACGGGCCGAGCACGCGTACCGTGGAGCCCTGGTGCAGCGTGTTCCACCAGACCACCGAGTAATGCACGATCGGCAGGTTGATCAGCCCGACCAGCGCCAGCAGCGCGGCGGCGCGCGCGCCCTGGCGCGGGTCGTCGATGGCGCGGTGCAGGCCGATCACGCCCAGGTACAGGAACAGCAGCACCAGTTCCGAGGTGAGCCGGGCGTCCCAGGTCCACCACGTGCCCCACATCGGCCGGCCCCACAGCGAGCCGGTACACAGGGTGACGAATGTGAAGGCGGCGCCGATCGGTGCCGAGGCCATGCAGGCGATTTCCGCCAGCTTCACCCGCCACACCAGCGCGACCAGGCCGGCCACGCCCATCGCCGCGTACACGAACAGGCTCATCCACGCGCACGGCACGTGCACGAAGATGATGCGGTAGGCGTCGTGCTGCTGGTAATCCGGCGGCGCCAGCACCAGCCCGCCGTAGCAGGCCACGGCGCCGAGCAGCACGGCCGCAGCCAGGCTCCAGGGACGCACCGCGCCGGCCACGCGGTAGAAGGTTGGCGGCGCGCCGAGCCGGTGCAACCAGAGCGGGATCCAGGAACGCATGGGGATGACCTCAGCGGGCGAGGGGAGCGCTGCGCGGCAACGCCTGCACGGCGGCGGCGGCGTCCACCTGCAGCAGGCCGTCGCGCGTGCGGCTGGTGCGCAGCAGCAGGTCATGCACGCTGCGCGCGTCCAGTTGCGGCGCCAGCGCCAGCAGCAGCGCGACCACGCCGCTGACGTGGGCGGTGGCCATCGACGAGCCGGAGGTGAAGTCGTAGCCACCGTTGGGCTGGGTGGTGAGGATGTCCTCGCCCGGCGCGCTGAGCACGCCCGCCGGTGCCGGCGTGGCGGCGCTGCTGCGCACCACGATCACCCCGGGAATGCCATCGGGAAACCCGTCCATGCGGCCGTTGGGCGGCATCGCCGCGACCACGATGCGGCCCTCGCGCAGCAACTGTTCCATGAGCTTGCGCAGCAGCGGGTCTGCCGGACCGCCCAGGCTGAGATTGATGATGCGGGTGCGGGTGTCGCCGATCGCCGCCAGCGCCTTGGCCAGGGTGAAGGAGTTGCAGCCGGCGCCGGCACCGGGGCGCTGCGGATACCAGCAGGCCTTGTACACGTCTAGCATCGCCTTCGGCGCGATGCCGACGATGCCCAGGTGGTTGTTGCTGCCGGCGGCGATGATGCCGGCGACCTCGGTGCCGTGCTGGTCGCGGTTGAACGCGCCCGGATCGGCGGCGACCAGGTCGCGGGTGTTGCGCAGGCGTCCGCGCAGGTCCGGATGCGACGTGTCCACGCCGGTGTCGACGATCGCCACGTCCACGCCCTGGCCCTGGCTCAGCGTCTGCGCGGTGGCTGCATTGGTGGCGGCGAAGCCGCGCTGCATGTCCACGTAGGGGTCGTTGTAGCGCAGCGGCTGCGCCGGCGCGGCCGCGGCCTGGCTGTCGGCCGAATACGTGCCGAAGTCCTGCAGCGGCTGCGACAGCGCCACGCGGTCATCCTTGGCCAATTGCGCCAGCAGCGCCGCGCGGTCGCTGCCCGGCGCCGGCTCCAGCACCACGCAGTACAGCCCCAGCGCCTTGATCGGCCAGCCGGCGACCTGGCGCAGGCCGTAGCGCTTGTTCAGCGCGTCCAGGGTGGCGACCGCCTGGGTGCCGGCGCCGTAGTAGCGGGCCGAGGCATAGCCGAGCAGATTGGAGCCGGCGTGGCGGCTCGGCGCGGCCATCGGGTTGGCCACGGCGAGGACGATCTGGCGCTGGCTGTCCAGCGCCGGCGACGGATCCAGGCTGGGCGCCTTGGCCGCGGGCGCAGGATCGGCGACGGCCGCCGGCGCGGCGTGGGCACAGGCGCCAAGGCCCAGGCAGGCGAACAGCAGGCTGGCGAGATGCAGCTTCATGGCGCGGCGATCGGCTCCGCCAGGCGGATGCCGGCGGTGGCGCGCAACTGCTGCACGCTGCGCTGCGGCTGCGCCGCCGACCCGGCCTGGATCGGCACCACGGTGTAGGCGCCGGCGGCGTTGGGGCCGCCGATCACCCGCAGCTGCAGCTTGCGCAGCAGCGCATCCCAGTCGGCCAGGGTCATGCGTGCGTCCGGCACCACCCGGATCGCGTCGGCCGCCAGCGGCTGCGTGGCGTCGCTGAGGGTGCGGTAGGCGGTGCTGCGCTCGTGCTCGGCGGACAGGCGCACGCCCAGCACGCCCAGGCCCACGGCCTGCAGCAGGGCGGCGGCAACCAGCGCCCGCGTGGTCCAACTGGTGCGGCTGCGCTGCGGCTGTGCCTTGGGGACCGGCGCGTCCAGGCGCTGCAGCAGGCGCTGCAGCCCTGCCTCGGCGTCCACCGGCACGTCGCTGGGCAGGGTCATCGCCATGCGCAGGCGGCTCTGCTGGGCGAACTCGGCACTGCAGTGCTGGCACTTGGCCAGGTGCGCGACCAGCCATTCGTTCTCGTCTTCCGTGGCGCTGTCCTGCAGCACCCACGGCATCAGTTCCCAGGCATGCGCGCATTCGTTGCCTGGCTCATTGAAGCCCGTTTTCATCACGCGCTCTCCGTCAGCGTGGACGCGTCGCCGGCCAATCCCGGCAACACGTTGCGAAGCTTGACCCGGGCATGGAACAGCCGGGCCTTGATGGTGCCCACCGGGCACTGCATGATCGCGGCGACCTCTTCCAGCTTGTGGCCGAGGCCGTAGACCAGTTCCACCACCAGCCGCTGGTCGGCCGACAGGCGTTCCAGGCCCTTGCCCAGCCAGTCGCGCAGCTCGCGGTCCTCGTCCGGGTCCGCCGCCGCGGCGTGGTCCTCGGCGGCCACGCCATCGTCGATGGCGTCGTCGCTGTGGTGGCGGATCGCCTTGAGCCCGCAGCGGTAGGCGATGCCCATGATCCAGGTCGAAACCTGCGAATCGCCGCGAAAGTCGCCCGCCTTCTGCCAGACGATCCAGAAGCAGTCGTTGATCGCTTCCTCGATGATGTCCGGGCGCCGGGTCAGCCGCGACAGGAACCGGCACAGGCGGCCGTGGTAGGCGCGGTACAGGCGGGTCAGCGCCTCGCGGTCGCTGGCCGCCATGCGCCGGAGCAGCATGCGGTCGGTGGCATCGCCGAGCAGGTCGGTGTCGTTCATGGGGGCAGGTGTGGCAACGGGCACCGGTATGTGCCGGGGCGGCACGGAAAGGTTGCGCTCGGATCAGAAGCTGCGGGAGACGCTGGCCACCCAGGGCCAGATCCCGTGGTTCGCGCCGCCGTGGGTGTCGTTGAACATGCGGTCCACCTCCACGCTCCAGCGCCCGGCGTTCCAGATCAGCCCGGCGTGGCCGTAGCGATAGTGCGCCACGTACTCCAGTCCGTACAGGGCCGGCGGCGCCTGGCTGACGCCGACCCCGGCCGACAGCGACAGCGCGCCGTGGAGCGGCTGGTGCGCGGTGAGGTCGAGCGCGCCGTACCAGCGCTGGCGCAGGCCGCTGTCGGGCAGGCGGAACGCGGCCAGCGACAGGCTCAGGCGGTCGCGGTAGCTCCAGCCCAGGCTGAGCTCGTCGCGGTTGAACGGACGGTCGACACGCCGGCCGGGGTAGCGGTACAGCAGCGCTTCGGCCTGCAGTTGCCAGTTGTCGGACAGGGTCCAGCCGCGCGACAGGCCGGCGCTGCCCATCAACACCTTGCCCGGCGCGTCCAGTGCCACGCTGGCCGAGCCGCTCAGCGACCAGCCCGGCGCCGGCAGCCAGAACAGCGCGCCCTGCAGGGTCGGGGTGCTGCGGGTCACGGCGATGCCGCGATCGACCAGTTGCGAGCTGATCCCGGCGGCACCGCCGACGTCGCCGGCCATTGCCGCCGGCGCGTGCAGGGCGGCGAGCGCAAGGCCCACGGCCAGGGCCGCGCCGACGCCTGGATGCACTGACCGCCGGGATGCGGCGCTCGGCGGGACCGCGTGCGCGTTCAGCATGCGCGGCCCGCCCCGCAGCGCTGGGTAGCGGCGGGCAGCAGCGACGAAGCGCCGCGGACGGCAGGGAAAACACGCACGGTGGCTCGGTGCTCGCAGGTCAGGAATCGGGCACGGGCGCGACGCGACGGCCGGCCCGTGGGGCGCCGAATATGACCCGATCGGGCAGCGAGTTCAATGCAGGCTGTGCAGGTAGGCGATCAGGTCCTGCAACTGCTTTGGATCGTCCAGTCCGTCGTACTTCATCTTGCCGCCGGGCAGGGCCTTGGATGCCGGTTGCGACAGGTAGCTGCGCAGCTTGTCGTCGCTCCAGGTCCACTGGCTCTGCTTCATCGCGTCGGAATAGGCGTAGTCCGGCACGCTGCCGGCGCGGCGCCCGACCACGCCGAACAGGGTCGGGCCCTTCTTGTTCTTGGCCGGTGCGGCGCTGTGGCATTCGGCGCATTCGCTGGCGAACACGCCGGCGCCGGGCGCGCCGCCGGCGGCATGCGCGGACGGCGCCACCGCGGCGGCCAGCGGCAGCAGGCCGGCCAGCAGGGTGCACAGGGGGAGGGCATTGGTGCGTTTCATGGGGGGAAGCTCCGTGCGGGGGATCAAAAGGCCAGGCTCAGGCTCAGCGCGAACTGGTTGAGGTCGCGCGGGCGAGTGACCGGGGTAGCGCCGAACACGTTGCCGGTGCTGCCGTTGAACTTGCTGAAACGGAACCAGGTCGCGGACAGGCGCAGGTTGGAGATAGACGAATAGCTGTCGTCCTTGCCGAACGGCGCCCACGAGGCGCTGATCAGGTTGCTGGTGGTGTCCGGCGCGCCGTACGGGCGGTAGCGGAACGGATCGTCCGAGCCGGTGTTGATGAAGTGCGCCAGCAGCAGGCTGTAGCTCTGCTTGTAGGTGTAGTTGAGGCTGATCGACTGGTCGCGCACGCTGGCCCGGCGCGGGCCGGCCAGGGCCGGGTCGGTCGGGTCGATCAGCGCGCTGCCGTAGCGGCGGCGCTCGTAGATGTTGAGGTAGCCGAGCTTGAGGATGTGCTCGCGGGTGCCCAGGAACTGGTAGTTGAGGTCGTAGCCCAGATCGGTGAAGTCGTCGCGCGGGCCGGTGCTGCGCGGCAACTGCCGGCGCGTGGTGAGTGCGACCACGCCGGCGGAGAAGAACTGGCGCTTGAGGTCCTTCATGTAGCTCAGGCGCAGGTAGCCGGTGTCGCTGAGCTTGCCGGGATCGCCGCCGATGGCGTAGCCCAGGTCGTCCTGGGTCGACACGGGCAGGGCGGTGTAGGTGCCTACTTCGCCGTACCAGTTGCGGTCGTACAGGCCGTAGACGCTGGTGCCGATCACCCGGTTGGACAGCGAGGATTGGTTGAGCAGGGTGGTCGAACTGGAATAGGCCGAGGCCGGGCCCAGCCCGGAGGCGTTGGGCAGCATGCCGATCGGGTCCTGGCTGCCGGGATTGTTGTTGACGCTGACGCCGAGCAAGGTGTCCTTGCCGCCGAGCTGGAAGCTCTTGACCACCGCGCGCAGGTCGACGTTGTCCAGGCGCGTGGTGTAGTCGTTCTTGCCGTTGTTGGTGGTGGCGACCTTGACGTAGCCGCCGACGTTGTCGGTGATGCGCCCGGCCAGGTACAGGTCGGCCTCGCTGAAGCGGGTGCGGCTCTCGCCGCGCGCCGGCACGCTGCGGTTGGCGGTGAGCTGCGCGGAGGCCGGGATCTTGGTGCCGTTGCCGTCGCTGTCGGTGTAGCCGCCGAGCTTGAAGCGCATGCCGTAGGGCGTCAGTGCCGGGCCGTAGGCGCCGATGTGGCAGTCGGCGCAGGACGAGCCGGTCTGCCGCGCGAACGCCGGCACCGCGGCGGCGCGTGGGCTCAGCACCAGCAGCAGCGAGCCCAGCGCCGACCACAGCAGCGCCTGCTCGGTGCCGCGCGTCCTGTCGCTGCGGGAGGAGGTGGAGGGGGACGACGGGGCCTGGTGCATGCGGAAGGTCCTTTGGCGGGCGGGTGGGTGCGGCGACGGACGGAAACGAGGTGAGCGGAGACGCGGCTCAGCGGCGGCGCAGGAACGGCACCATGCGTTGCAGCACGGCGTCGCGGCGCACGAGGTGGTGCCACAGCGCCGCGCCGATGTGCAGCAGGATCAGGCCGAGCAGCAGCCAGGCCGCGTCGACGTGCCAGGCGCCCAAGCTGTCGGCGAGATCGGGATCGGGCGCGACCAGCTCGGGCAGGGTCGCGCCGAACAGATGCACCGGCTTGCCCATCGATTGGCTCAGCGCCCAGCCCAGCACCGGCAGGGTCAGCAGCAGCGCGTACATCACCACGTGGGTGGCGCCGGCCAGCAAACGCATCAGCGCCGACCCGGCCTCCGGGTCGTGGCGCTTGCCCAGGCGCATCCGCAGCGCGACGCGCAGGCAGAACAGGCCCAGCACGAACAGGCCGAAGTGGCGGTGGCCTTCCAGCAGCCACTGCCGCCACATGCGGCTGTCGACCTCTTCGCGCAGCAGGATCAGTCCCGCCGCCAGCACCAGGCACAGCACGGTGAGCCAGTGCAGCCACACCATCGGCCGCGGCAATGCCGCCGACGCGGCAGGAGGGGAAACGGGCGGTTTCGGAGCGGCCGGCGTGGGCGAGGTCATGGCGGTACGCGGTGTCCTTGGGGGCGACGAGGCAGGGGCGCGGCGTGATGCCGGCGGGGCATCGCTGCAGCGGTGGTCGTCGATGGGTGCCGGCGCTGCGGCGAAAGGTTGCGTCGTAGTGCGCGTCGGCGTTGCGCAACCTTTCCGCGGACCCGCGGCACTCAGCCTGGACACTCCGATGTGGAGCCCGGTCGGGCACTCTGATGGCAATCGAACGAATCCAGTTGCGGACGCACGGCGACGCGCGCGGCCAGCTCGTGGCGCTGGAGCAACAGCGCGACGTGCCTTTCGACATCCGCCGTGTGTACTACCTGTTCGCCACCCGCAACGGCGTGCACCGCGGCCAGCATGCGCATCGTCATCTCAACCAGTTGGCGGTGGCGTTGCACGGTTCGGTGTCGTTCCTGCTCGACGACGGCAGCGGTCCGACGCAGGTGGTGCTGGACGATCCGCGGCAGGGCCTGCTGCTCGGCAGCATGGTCTGGCGCGATCTCTACGACTTCAGCGCGGACTGCGTGCTGATGGTGCTCGCCGACCAGGCCTACGACCCCACCGACTACATTTTCGACTACGACGAGTTCCTGCGCGAAGCGGCGGGCATGCGCCGGCAGGAGGCCTAGGCGATGGCGCGTCCCCTGGTCATCGTCGGCGCCGGCGAACTGGCGCAGATCGCCTGCGAATACTTCACCCACGACAGCGACTACGAGGTGCTGGCCTTCAGCGTGGAGCGCGACTACCTGTCCGCGCCGACCCTGGCCGGCCTGCCGGTGGTGGCCTACGAGGAGCTCGAACAGCGATATCCGCCGTCGCAGGTGGAGGCATTCGTGGCGATCCCCGCCAGCGGACTCAACCGGCTGCGCACGCGGTTCTATCTGGACGCCAGGCGCCGCGGCTACCGTATGGCCAGCTACGTCAGCTCGCAGGCCTTCGTCTGGCGCAACGTGGAACTGGGCGAGCACTGCTTCGTGTTCGAGCACAACGTGCTGCAGCCGTTCACCCGCATCGGCGCCAACTGCATCCTGTGGAGCGGCAACCACGTCGGCCACCGCACGGTGATCCACGACCACGTATTCGTGGCCTCGCACGCGGTGATTTCCGGCTACTGCGAGATCGGCGCGAGCAGCTTCATCGGGGTCAACGCCACGCTCAGCGACCGGGTCAAGGTCGCCGCCGACAACGTCATCGGCGCCGGTGCGCTGCTGACCCGCGACACCGAACCCGGACGCGTCTACGTCGGTGCGCCGGCGCGGGCGGTGGCCGGCAAGTCCAGCTTCGACGTGGACCTGTGAGGCGCATGTTCGCCTGGCACAAACGCGGATTGGTGTTCGACACCGCGCGCGACGGCGTCGGCGGCTGGATGCGGCATTCGGCGCTGACGCCGACCCCGCTGCGGCTGGATGCCGAGCGTCTGCGCATCTACGCCGGCTTCCGCAACGATGCCGGGGTCAGCCGCATCGGCTACGTGGACGTGCGCGCCGACGATCCTACCCAGGTGCTCGGCATCAGCGCCGCACCGGTGCTGGACATCGGTCGCGCCGGCTGCTTCGACGACAACGGCATGATCCTCGGCGACGTGGTGCATGGGCCGGACGGCCTGTACATGTTCTATGTCGGCTTCCAGCAGGTGGCGCGAGCCAAGTTCCTTGCCTTTACCGGCCTGGCGGTCTCCACCGATGGCGGCGACACGTTCCAGCGCCGCCAGGACACGCCGCTGCTGGACCGCGCGCCGGGCCGCAGCACCATCGCCGCGGTGCATTCGGCGCGTTACGAGAATCGCCGCTGGCAGCTGTGGTACGCGGTGGGGGACGACTGGGAATGGATCGGCGGCACGCCGTACCCGCGCTACCACATCCGTTGCGTGGAGACCGACGACCTGCAGGCGATCCCGCGTCAGGACACGGTCTGCCTGCAGCCGCAGGGCGACGAGTACCGTATCGGCCGCCCGCGGGTGTACCGGCACGATGGCCGCTATCTGATGTATTTCACCCATGGCAGTCGTGCCGGCGCCTATCTGCCCGGCATGGCGGTCAGCGACGACGGCCGCCACTGGCAGCGCTGCGACGCGGCGTTGGGTCTGCCGCTGTCGGCCGATGGCTGGGACGCACGCACGCTGTGCTATCCGGCGCTGATCCGCCACGGCGAGCGCCTGCTGCTGTTCTACAACGGCAACGACATGGGCCGCGACGGGTTCGGCGTGGCCGAGGCGGTGGTGCCGGCCGGCATGGCCTGGGAGGACGGCGATGCTGTCGGTTAGGGCGTATACCGCGACCGACGCGCCGGCATGGGATGCCGTGGTGGACGCCTCGCGCAACGGCAATCTGCTGCACCGGCGTGGCTATATGGACTATCACGCCGCACGCTTCGTCGATGCTTCGTTGTTGGTCGAGGACGCCGGCGCGCCGGTGGCGGTGTTTCCGGCCAACCGCGATGGCGACGCGGTGACCAGCCATGCCGGCCTCAGCTATGCCGGCTTGGTGTCGACCCACGCGCTGCGTGCGACGGCGACGCTGGAGGCGTTCGAGCGCATCGCCGCGCATTATCGCGACACCGGCGTGCGCACGCTGCTGTACAAGGCGGTGCCGCATCTGTTTCATCGCAGTCCGGCGGAAGAGGACCTGTACGCGCTGCACCGGCTCGGCGCGCGCCTGCAGCGCCGCGACCTGTCCTCGGCGGTGCCCTTACGCGAACCGCCGCGCTTCGCCGCCGCACGCAAGCGCTCGGTCGCCAAGGCACGCCGCGCCGGGCTGCGCGTGCAACGGGCAGACGATCCGGCGCCGCTGCATACGCTGCTGGGCGAGGTACTGCAACGCCACGGCGCGCGCCCGACCCACAGCCTGGACGAACTGCGCCTGCTTTGCGCGCGCTTCCCGGCACAGATCGTGCCCTACGAAGTGCGCGACGGTGCCGACCTGCTGGCCGGCACGCTGGTGTACGACTTCGGCCATGTCGTCCATACCCAATACCTGGCCTGCTCGGAGCAGGGTCGCCGTGCCGATGCGCTGAGCCTGCTGCTGGCCGAACTGATCGAGCAGGTCTACGCGCAGCGCGAGTTCCTCAGCCTGGGCATTTCCACCGAGCAGCAGGGCCAGGTGCTCAATGCCGGCCTGGTCGAGCAGAAGGAGCGCTTCGGCGCACGCGCCGTGGTCCACGATTTCTACCATTGGGAATTGCAATGAACCTGCCAGCGGCCAGCGTGCCGTTCCTCGACCTGCGCGCCAGCAATGCGCGCTATGCCGACGAGCTCAAGGCCGCCGCGGCGAGGGTGATCGATTCCGGGTGGTACGTGCTCGGCGAGGAACTGGACGCGTTCGAGCGCGAGTTCGCCGCCTACTGCGGCACCGCCCATGCCATCGGCGTCGGCAACGGCATGGACGCGCTGACCCTGATCCTGCGCGGCTACCGCGCACTCGGCCGGCTGCGCGAAGGCGACGAGGTGCTGGTGCCGGGCAATACCTTCATCGCCAGCTTCCTGGCGATCAGCGAGAACCGGCTGCGACCGGTGCCGCTGGAGCCGGAAGCGGCCAGCTTCAACTTGGATCCGGCGCAGGTGGAACGGGCGATCGGCCCGCGCACCAAGGCGATCCTGGCGGTACACCTGTATGGGCAACTTGCGGAGATGGCCGCGTTGCGCAGCATTGCCGAGCAGCATGGCCTACTCCTGATCGAGGACGCGGCGCAGGCGCACGGCGCGCGTCGCGACGGCCGCCCTGCCGGTAGCTTCGGCGATGCCGCCGGTTTCAGCTTCTTCCCCGGCAAGAACCTGGGCGCGCTCGGCGACGGCGGCGCGGTGACCACCGACGACGATGCGCTGGCGGCGCAGCTACGCGTGCTGCGCAACTACGGCTCGGACATCAAGTACCGGCATCTGGTGCAGGGCGTGAACTCGCGCCTGGACGAACTGCAGGCGGCGCTGCTGAGGGTCAAGCTGCGCCATCTGGATGCCGACATCGCCGCGCGCCGCGCGATCGCCCAGCGATACCTCGATGGCATCGCGCATCCGCAGATCGCAGTGCCGCAGGTGGCCGACCCGGCCGCGCACGCCTGGCACCTGTTCGTGGTGCGTTGCGCGCAGCGCGATGCGCTGCAACAGCATCTGCAGGCCCAGGGCGTGCAGTGCCTGGTGCATTACCCGACGCCGCCGCATCGGCAGCCGGCCTATCCGGAACTGGCGACGCTGCAGTTGCCGCTGTGCGAGCGGTTGGCTGCCGAGGTGCTCAGTCTGCCGATCGGCCCGACCCTGGACGACGCGGCGGTCGCGCAGGTGATCGACGCCTGCCAGCGTTTCGGTGGCGTGGCGGCATGAACGTGCTGCGCAGCGGCGTGTACAGCGGCGTGGCCACCGCGGCCAAGCTGCTGTCCGCGTTGCTGGTGCTCAAGCTGGTGGCGGTGTACGCCGGGCCGGCCGGGGTCGCCCGGCTCGGCCAGTTCACCAGCCTGATGTCGCTGCTGGCGGCGGTGGCCGGCGGCGGCATCGGTGCCGGCGTGGTCAAGTACGTGGCCGAATACCGCGACGATGCGCAGTCGCTGACCCGGCTGCTGGGAAGCGCCTTGGGCTATGCCTGCGTCGCAGCGTGCGCGATGGGCGTGGCCGCGCTGCTGTGCAGCCGCCTGATCGCCGAGCGTCTGCTCGGCGACGCGCAGTACCAGCCGCTGATCTGCGTGCTGGCAGTGGCGCAGCTCGGGATTGCGCTGGCCAACTATATTCTGGCCGTGGTCAACGGTTTCATGGACGTGCGCCGGCTGGCCTTGATCCAGGTCGCCGGCGCAGTGCTGAGCGTGCTGCTGGTGGCGGCGCTGGCGCACGGCATGGGCCTGTATGGGGCGCTGTTGGGCCTGGTGCTGGGGCAGGTGGCCTGGCTGTGCGCCGGGGTGCCGGCGCTGCGGCGCAGCCCGTACTTCCGCCGCGAGATGCTGCGCATCCGCTTCGACCCGGCGATGGTGCGGCGGCTGGCCGCCTTCTCCGCGATGACCCTGGCCTCGGCGCTGCTGCCGCTGCTGGTCAACATCGGCGTGCGCGATCATCTGGCCGGCCAGCTCGGCTGGCAGCAGGTCGGCTATTGGCAGGCGGTGAGCCGTGTCTCCGATGCCTACCTGCTGTTCTTCACCACCGCCATCAACGTCCACTACCTGCCCAAGCTGGCGGCGCTGCACACGCGCACCGCGCTGCTGCAGGAACTGCGTGGCGCCTACCGCTACGTGCTGCCGGCGGTGATCCTGGCCGCGGCTACGGTGTACCTGTGCCGCGACTGGATCACCCGGCTGCTGTTCTCGGCCCATTTTGCCGCCGCGTTGCCGCTGTATGCGCCGCAGCTGCTCGGCGACGTGCTCAAGATCGCGTCCTTCGTGCTGTCCTACCTGATGCTGGCCAAGGCGATGACGCGGCTGTTCGTGCTCTCCGAATGCTTTTTCGCCGCCAGCTACCTGGGCCTGGTGGTGCTGTTCACCGCGCACATGGGCCTGATCGGCGCGGCCTATGCGTTCGCCTGCAACTACGCGCTGTATCTGGCGTTCAACGTGCTGGTGGTGCGCCGCTACCTGCGAGGACTGGGCTGATGGACGCACCGCACACGCCGCCGACGCTGCCGCTGGTGTCGGTGTTGATCCCGGCCTACAACCACGCGCGCTTCGTGCAGCGCTGCCTGGACAGCGTGCTGGAGGATCCGTACCCGAACAAGGAACTGGTGATCGTCGACGACGGCTCCAGCGACGGCACCGCCGAGTGCATCGCCGAGTGGATTGCCCAGCACGGCGACACCTTGCACGTGCGCTTCTGGCCGCGCGAGAACCTCGGCATCGCCGCCACGCTCAACCACCTGGTGGCGATGGCCCGCGGTGAGTTTCTGCGCCTGGGGGCCAGCGACGATTACCTGCTGCCCGGCGGGCTGGGCGTGCAGGTGGCGTACCTGGGCGCGCATCCGCACAAGGCTGCGGTGATCGGCGACGCCATCGTGGTCGACACCCAGGGCCGCACGCTGCACCAGAGCAGCATGCGCGACCTGCACGGCGTGGACAAACGCCTGTACCTGAGCGAGGCCGGCATCCGCCGCGCGGTGATCCGCCACTGGGCGGTGAGCGGGGCGGTAGCGCTGGTCCGGCGCAGCGCGCTGCAGCCGGGCGCGGAGTGGGACGAGGGCCTGCGTATCGAGGACTGGGACTTCTTCCTGCGCCTGGTCGCGCGCGACGCCCTCGGCTTCCTGGACGTCGCCGTCTGCGCCTACCGCGTGCACGACCACAACGCCAGCCGCACCCGGCACTTGCCCAGCCGCCTGGCCAACCTGGCCGAATCGCGGCAGGTGGCATTGCGCCGCGCGCGGTTGTTCGATCCCGCCTGCCGCACCCTGCTGCATGCGCAGGCGCACTACATCGCCGCCAAGATCGCGTTCCTGCGGCGCAGCCCGCTGGCGCTGGGCGGGCACCTGTTGGCACATGCGTGGCTGTCGCTGTTGGCACGGTTGCGCCAGGGCGGCCAGCCAGCCCTGATCGAGCGCACATGAGCCGCCTGCTGCGCCTGCCGTCGGCGTATTTCGGCCTGCCGCTGCTGCTGAGCTGTGCGCTGACCCTACTCAGTTTCGACCTGCCGCCAGGCTATCTCGCCGGCATCGCGCTGCTGGCCGCCGTGGCGCTGGCGACGCTGGGGCTGGACGCGTTGCTCGGCATCCGCCTGCCGCCGTTGGCGGCGTTCCGGGCGCGCGACTACGCCGGCACCCGCGAGGCCTTCGTCGCGCTCGGCCTGGCCGCCGCGGTGGGCCTGTTCTGCCTGCTGGACCTGTTGCTGTTCCCGATTCCCTTGCTGCACAACCCCTCCGCCTACGCCGACCTCAGCCCGCTGCAATCGCACGTGCGGCATGTGTCGAACATGTGCTGGATCCTGCCGCCGATCGGCCTGCTATGCGTGCGCGAGCGCAGCGTGCGCAACGCGCTGCTGCTGGTCGGCTTCGCCTTCCCGGTGCTGGTGATCGACCGCAACCGCCTGTTCGCGGCGGTGTTCAGTGTGGGCCTGTTGGTCTTGCTGCGTCGCGACCCGGCGCGGCCGCTGCCGTGGAAACGGGTACTGGCGCTGCTATGCGCCGGCGCCGCCGCGTTCTCGCTGCTGGGCACGCTGCGCTCGGGCTCGCTGGATTCGGTGGCGCTGCCGTTCGGCGCGCTGTACCGGGCCGCGCCGCAGGGCATCAAGTGGCTGCTGCTGTACATCGGTGCCGGCCCGTACAACTTCGGCGCGCTGCTCAGCAAGGGCTACGAGAACGCCAGCTTCCTGGTCAACCAGTTGGTGCCGCTGAGCGGTTCCATCGCCACTGCCGGCACCGGCATCCCGCTGGATGCGCCGAACATCAATGTCGGCACCGAGTTCCTGCCGTTCCTGCTGGCCGGCGGCCCCGGCGCCGCGCTGGCGGCGATGCTGGCGCTGTACGCGGCGCTGCTGTGGAGCGTACGCCTGCTCGGCCGCGGCGTGGCGCTGTTCAACCTGCTGGTGTTCCTGCGCATCGCCTACGCCTGCGTGATGTCGCCGTTCGCGCCGCAGGCCTTCACCTGGACCAATGCCGGCTTCGTCGCGCTGTGCCTGCTGCTGCACGCCTGCAGCGCCTTGCTGCCGAACCGCCGCGACGCCGCAGCGGCGGCGGCCCTGCCTTCCGCTCCCCCGAGATCCCCGCTGCCATGACCGACACCGCCATGCCCCAAGACGAAATCTACCTGATCGACCTGTGGCGGATCCTGCGACGGGAGTGGCGCTGGTGTCTGCTGCCGCTGTTGCTCGCAGTGGCACTGGCGGCGCTGTTCCTGCATGGCGCGACCCGCCAGTGGCAGGCCACCGCCTGGGTGCAGGTCGGCGAGTTCGGCCCGACCCCGTCCGGGCGCGACCCCAAGCTGGAACCGTTCCAGCGGGTGATCGACCGGATCAAGACCCGGCAGTTCCAGGAACAGGTGCTGCGCGGCGCCGGCGTAGCGTTGGACAGCCGCCAGGCCGCGCTGTACCGCGACAGCCTCAAGCTGGGTCCGGACCCGTACGCCAACCTGATCCAGCTGACCCTGCGCGCCCAATCGCCGCAGCAGGCACGGCAGCTGGCGACGGCCACCATCGCGCAGCTGCAGGCGCTGCACCGGGGCATCCAGGCCGGTCCGCTGCAGCAGGCCAATGCACGGCTGCAGGCGCTGGCCGCGGACATCGCCGCCACCCAGGCCGAGCGCGACCGCCTGCTGCAGCAGCGCGAAGGCCGCGGCAGCGTCGAGCAGCAATTGCTCGGCAACATGCTGCTGTCGGAGAAGACCACCACGCTGCGCGGCCTCAAGGCCGAACGCGAGGATCTGCTCGGCCGGCTCGGCGCGCGCTACACCTACGACACCTCGGCGCCCTGGGAGACCTATGTGCCGCCGCGCGCCGCGTTCCCCAACCCGGTGCCGGTGCTGGCCGCGGCGCTGCTGGCCGGGCTCGGCGGCGGCGTGCTGGCCGCGGTGGTGCGCAACGCGCTGCGCCGCCGCCAGACGCGGCCGACTGCGGCTGTCGCATAACGGCACCTTGCCGATTCAACCAAACGGCGCTGCTGCCGCACCTACCTGCAGTACCGCGCGCTCGATACGCGCGGATTCCGACGAGGGCAGGGGAGTGGAGAGGTGCAGGTGACAGCGAACGGCAAGGCGGGCGCGACGGCGCATACGACCACTCTGGACCCGGTGCGGCTGCTGGACACGCAGCGCGCCTTCGACAGCGTGGCCGCCGACTACGATGGCCCACGCGGCAACAACGCGCTGATCCAGCGCATGCGCACCACCTTGTGGGACACGGTGGCGACGCAGTTGCCGGTCGGTTCGCGCCTGGTCGACCTGGGCTGCGGCACCGGCCTGGATGCGCACGCCTTCGCCCAGCGCGGCTACCGCGTGTTGGCCACCGACTGGTCGCCGCAGATGGTCGAGCGCACCCGTGCCCGCGCGCAGGACCCGAGCCTGCACGGCCGGCTCAGCGCGGCCCACGTCGGCATCCAGCAGCTGGATCTGCTCGATGGCGAGTTCGATGGCATGTACTCCAATTTCGGCCCGCTCAACTGCGCGCCGGACCTGCCGGAGGTCGCCGGTCACTGCGCACGGCTGCTGCGCCGCGATGGCCGGCTGGTGTTCTCGGTGATCGGCCGGCTGTGTCCGTGGGAACTGGGCCACTACCTGCTGCGCGGGCGCCTGCGCCGTGCCGCCGTCCGCGCCGCGCGCGGCGCCACCGCGGTCGGCATGAACGTGCACACGATCTGGACCTGGTACTACTTTCCACGCGAGTTCTACCGCGCGTTCGCGCCGCATTTCGAGTTGGAGTCGTACCGCGCGCTCAGCCTGTGCCTGCCGCCGCCGTACCTGGTCGACCACTACCAGCGCCACCCGCGTTTGGGCGAGGCACTGGGCCGCCTCGACGACCGCATCGGCGGCTGGCCGCTGCTGCGCGACATGGGCGACCACTTCCTGATCGTGATGCGCAAGCGCTGAGCATGGCCGCGCCTGCCGCTCCCGTCGACGTCTGCCTGGACGGTGCGCGTGTCGCGCATGCCGGCGGGGCAGTGCACGCGCCGCTGGCGCTATGCGCCGGTCGCGTCGCCGCGTCGGCCACGCCGGCGGCGCTGCACATCGCCTTGCCGGGGCACCTGCTGCTGCCGGGCTTGATCAACGCCCACGAGCATCTGCACGTCAATGCGGTGCCGCCGCTGCCCCAGGCCGCGCCATTCGCCAACAGCTACGCCTGGATCGACGCCTTCGCCGCGCATTTCCACACCCCTGCGGTGGCCGCCGCGCTGGCCTTGCCCAAGCCGCTGCGGCTGCGCCATGGCGGGCTGAAGAACCTGCTGGCCGGGGTGACCTGCGTGGCCCACCACGACCCCTGGCATGCCGCGCTGGACGCGGCCGACTTCCCGGTGGCGCTGCTGCGCGACTTCGGCTGGAGCTACACCTTGCATGGCCCCGACTACGGGCCACCGCTGGCGCAGAGTTTCGCCGCGGCGTCGGCTGCCGGCTGGCCATGGATGATCCACCTGGCCGAAGGCACCGACGCGGTGGCCGCCGGCGAACTCGCCGAGTTGGAGCGGCGCGGCCATCTGGCCCACAACACGGTGCTGATCCACGGCGTCGGCCTGGGCACGCACGATGTCGCGCGCGTGCTCGCCTGCGGCGCAGCGGTGGTGTGGTGCCCGAGCAGCAACCTGACCCTGCTCGGACGCACCCTGGACCCACGACGCCTGAGCGCCGCCGGGCGCCTGGCGCTGGGCAGCGATGCGCGGGTCAGCGGCGGCCGTGACCTGCTCGAGGACCTGCGCCTGGCCGCTGCCCACGGCCTGGACGCGACCCAGGCGCTGCGTCTGGCCACGACCGCCGCGGCCGACATCCTGGGTTTGCCGGAGCGCGGGCATCTGGCGCCGGGCGCACACGCCGATCTGCTGATCGTCGCCGATCGCGGCGGCGCACCGGCGCAGAGCCTGGTCGGGCTGTCGCGCAGTGCACTGCGCGCGGTGGTGCGCGATGGGCGGCCGCGGATCGCCGATCCCGATTTCGCGCCGTGGTTCGCCGCCGTCGGCGTGGACACGGTGCCGGTGACGCTGGACGGCGTGCCCAAACTGCTGGCCGCGGAGCTGGCCGATCCTGAGTTGCTGGCGCTGGAGCCGGGCCTGGAATTTCAAGTTGCGCCGCCGCGTTCGCGCAAGGCGGACATGGTGCAGGTATGCCACGCATGAGCGCAGTCCCGACCCTCGATCCGCTCGCCGCCTACGCCCTGTGGGCGGACAGCTACCCGGCGCAGGCGCACAACCCGGTGATGCAGGCCGAGCAGCGCGCCATGCTGGCCTTGCTGCCGCAATCGTTGCGCGGCCAGCACGTGCTCGATGCCGGCTGTGGCAGCGGCCGCTACCTGCTGCATGCCCTGCAGCGTGGCGCCGGGCACGTCACCGGCGTGGACCTGTCGCCGCAGATGCTGGCGCGCGCCGCGCAGGAACTGGCTGATGCCGACGCCGGCCGCTGCACCTTGCAAGAAGGCAGCCTCGAGGCCTTGCCGCTCGCCGATGCCAGCGTGGACCTGAGCCTCTGCGCGCTGGCGCTGGGGCACCTGCCGCAGTTGCCGCCCGCGCTGGCGGAACTGCGCCGCGTCACCCGGCCCGGCGGCTGGGTGCTGTGCAGCGACGTGCACCCGATCGGCCCGGCGCTGGGCTGGCGCCGCGACTTCAAGGCCGGCGGTCAGCGCTACGCGGTGCGCCACACCCAGCACCTGTACAGCCACTGGCACGCCGCCTGCGCCGCGCTGGGGCTGGCCATCGACGCGGTCAGCGAACCGATGCTCGACCCGGCGGACATTCCCGCCGGCGCCCATTTCGATCCCGCTGCATTGCAGGTGCCGGTGGCCCTGGTGCTGCGCCTGCGGCGCCTGCCGTGACCCCCGTCCTGCGTTCGCCCCGTATGTCCTCCACACCCAACACGCTGCTGGTCAATCCCACCATCACCAAGCCGTCCAGCGCCCGCTTTCCGCTGTCGCTGCTGAACCTGGCGGCGGCACTGGACCGCCACGGCGACAGCCGCATCATCGACGGCAACGTCGACCGCGACTTCATCGACCGCAGCCTGCAGGCGCTGCAGGAGCAGCACTTCGATGCGGTCGGCATCAGCGTGATGGGCGGGCCGCAGCTGGCGCCGTCGATCGCGCTGTCGCAGGCCATCCGCGCGCGCTTCCCGGCGCTGCCGATCGTCTGGGGCGGCTATTTCCCCACGCTGTACCCGGACACCGCGCTGGCCGCGCCGTACGTGGACTACGCAATCCGCGCGCAGGGCGAGGACACCTTGCCGGAACTGCTGGCCGCCTTGCGAGGCGAGGGGCCGACGCTGGCGCAGGTCGACGGGCTGTCCTGGAAGCAAGACGGCGCCGTGGTGCACAACCGCAACCGCGCCTTCCAGCGCGGCGATGCACTGCCGTCGCTGCCCTACGAAAAACTCGGCGAGCCGCGTCGCTATCTCGGCCGCACCTTCCTCGGCCAGCGCACCGCCTCGCACCAGGCCGCGCTGGGCTGCCGCTTCCGCTGCACGTTCTGCGGGGTGGCGGCGATGTTCGGCGGCGCCACCGCCTTGCCGACCGCGGCACGCCTGGAGCGCGAGCTGGGCTATCTGAAGTACGGCCTGGGCGCCGACTCGATCCAGTTCTTCGACCACAACTTCTTCGACCGCGAAGCCGACATGATCCCGTTGCTGGAGGTGATGGCGAAGCTGGAAATGCCGTGGTGGTGCTACGCGCGCGCCGACGCGTTGCTCAACCTGTCCGAGAGCACCTGGAAACTGGTGCGCAAGAGCCGCCTGCGCATGGCCTACGTCGGTGCCGAGTCGCCGAGCGGGGCGATGCTCAAGGAGATCCGCAAGGGCACGCGCCCGGACCAGACCCTGGAAGTGGCCGAGCTGTGCCGGCGCAACGGGGTGATCCCGGAGCTGTCGTTCATGGTCGCGCCGCCGCAGGACAGCGAGCGCGAGACCGAGCAGACCTTCGAGTTCATCCGCGAGCTGAAGCGGATCAATCCGCAGTCGGAAATCATCGTCTACGTGTACACCCCATTGCCGGAGAGCAGCCGCCACGAGAAGGACCGTGGCCGCCGCCCCAGCATGCCCTTGCTCGACCGCGACGGCGTGCCGGTGCAGTTCCCGCGCACGCCGGAAGAGTGGGCGCAGCCGCAGTGGGTGGACTACGCCTGCCACGCCGATGCGCCCTGGCTCACCGGTGCGCTGCGCCAGCGCATCCGCGATTTCGTCACCGTGCTCGGCTGCCGCTATCCCACCGCGCAGGACCCGCGCTCGCCGGGCTGGGCCAAGCGTGGCCTCAGCGCTCTGGCCGCGTGGCGCTACCGCTACCGGCGCTACGACCGGCCCTGGGAGCTGAACCTGGCCAACCGGCTGGTGCGCCTGCACCGGCCGCAGGTGTCCGGGATCTGAGCATGGCCGGCAACGTCCCCCGCGCCGTGCATGCCGTGCAACTCAACTTCGTGCCGCTGCCGGACGGGGTGACGCCGGAGCAGGCGTTCGCGCTGTGGCCATCGCTGGCCGATATCGCCGAGGCCGTGGCCAGCGCCGGCACCCGCGTCTCGGTGATCCAGGCCGCCGCGGTCGATGTGCAGTTGCAGCGCAACGGCGTCGACTATCACTTCGTGCGCCGCGCCGACGCCGGACGCCGGCGCCACCTGCGGCGCATCGCCGCGTTGCTGGCCGAGCTCGATGCCGACGTGGTGCACGTGCACGGCCTGCAGTTCGCGCGCGAGGCGGCGACGCTGGCGCGCTGGCGGCCGTCGCTGCCCATCCTGCTGCAGGACCACGCCAACCGTCCGCCGCGCTGGTGGCGGCGGCCGCAGTGGCGACGCTGGTATGCGGCCGCCGCCGGCATCGCCTTCACCTCGCTGGACCTGGCGCGCGGTTTCGTCGGCACCGGGCTGTTCGCCGGGTCCACGCGGCTGTTCGCCATTCCCGAATCCAGTTGCCGCTTCACTCCCGGCGAGCGCGACCAGGCACGCCGCGACAGCGGACTGCACGGCGCGCCCTGTGTGCTGTGGGTCGGCCATCTGAGCGAGGGCAAGGATCCGCTCACCGTCCTCGAAGGCGTGGCGCGCGCCAGCGTGCAGTTGCCCGGGCTGCAACTGTTCTGCGCGTTCGGCGATGCGCCGCTGCTGCCGGTCGTGCAGCAGCGCATCCGGGCCGATCCGCGGCTGGCCGGCCGCGTGCACCTGCTGGGCCGGGTGGAGCACGCGCAGATCCAGACCCTGATGCGTGCGGCCGACCTGTTCGTGTCCGGCAGCCTGGCCGAGAGTTGCGGCTATGCGGCACTGGAGGCCTATGCCTGCGGCGCGGTGCCGGTGCTGACCGACATCCCGGCGTTCCGCGCGCTCAGCGATGGCGGCCGGGTCGGCGCGCTGTGGCCCTGCGGCGACGCCCAACGCCTGGCGGCCACGCTGCTGCAGGCCTCGCGCGACGGGCCGTCGCGGGCGTTGGTGCGCGCGCATTTCGATGCGCAGCTGTCGTTCGCGGCGGTCGGGCGGCGCTGGGCGCGGGCTTATGCGCAGTTGCTCGGCGCCGCGCCGCGGAGCGCGGCATGAAGCTGGCCCTGGTGGTGCCGGGCGGCGTCGACCGCAGCGGCGAGTACCGGGTGATTCCGGCCTTCCTGAGCCTGATCGAACGCCTGGCACGCGTGCACGACTTGCACGTCTTCGTGCTGCACCAGGAGCCGCTGCCGGCGCAATGGGACCTGCTGGGCGCGCGCATCCACAACATCGGCGCGGTGCGCACGCGCTGGCGCGCGATCGCCGCGATCCGCGCCGAGCACCGTCGCGCACCGTTCGACCTGGTGCAGTCGCTGTTTTCCGGCCACTGCAGCCTGATCGCGGTGGCGGCAGCGCGCTGGCTGCGGCGGCCGAGCCTGGTGCACATCGCCGGCGGCGAACTGGTCGCGCTGCATGCGATTGGCTACGGCGGCCGGCGCAAATGGCAGGGGCGGCTGCGCGAGGCGCTGGTGTTGCGCCTGGCGAGCGCGGTGACCGCCGCCAGCGCGCCCATCCTCGACAGCCTGCGGGCGTTGGGCATCGCCGCCGAACGCGTGCCGCTGGGCGTGGACCTGCGCGCCTGGCCGCCGCGCCCGCCGCGTGCGCGCGGGGAGGGGCCGGCGCGCCTGCTGCACGTCGCCAGCCTCAATCCGGTCAAGGACCAGACGACCCTGCTGCGCGCACTCGCCGCGCTGGTCCGCGCCGGCGTCGACTTCCGCGTCGACCTGGTTGGCGTGGACACCCTCGACGGCGCGATGCAGCGCCTGGTTGCCACGTTGGGGCTGAGCGAGCGCGTGCGCTTCCTCGGCTTCAAGACCCAGCGCGAACTGCGGCCGCTGGTGGAGGCGGCGGATCTGCTGGTGCTGTCGTCGCAGCACGAGGCCGGGCCGCTGGTGCTGCTGGAAGCGGCGGTGGCGGGCGTGCCGACGGTGGGCACTGCGGTCGGGCATCTGCAGGAGTGGGCGCCCTCGGCGGCGCTGGCGGTGCCGGTGGGCGACTGGGCCGGCCTGGCCGATGCGCTGCGCCAGGTGCTCAGCGACGACGAACTGCGCCTGCGCCTGGCCTGGGCGGCGCAATGCCGGGCCGTGCGCGAGGATGCCGATTGCAGCGTGCGCGGCTTCACTGCGCTGTACCAGCGCCTATGTGCACCGCGCAATGGCGATGGCCGGCGCGCGGCGCAGCATGGCTGACGTGCAGCGCGGCATTCCGGCGCTTCGCCTTCAAGACGGAATCACGCTTTGTGGTAGGAGCGGCTTCAGCCGCGACATGCGCCGCCACAATGGCTGTCGCGGCTGAAGCCGCTCCTACGACGGTCTTTTACTGCGCGCTCGATGAGGGCGTGCGTCAATCCGACGACGGCACATACCCCTGCAGTGCGGTCCGCACCGCGTACAGCGTGTCCATCCGCGGCACCGGACGCAGCAGCCGCTGCAGTACGCGGCGACGCTGCGGCAGACGCACCCAGTCCTGGCCCTGCAACCACAGTTGGGTGCGGATCATCTCGGCGCGTTCCTGCCGGCTTTCCGCCGAGGGCTGCAGGCGCTGGCGCAGATAGTCCAGCACCTCGCGGCCCGAACGCGCCCACTCGATGCCCGGCAGTGCCGGTAGCCACAGTTGCGAGCACGACGCCGCGGTCAGGTCCAGCCCGCGCGTGCGCAGCCGCAGCAGCGGCGGGCATTGCGCGCGCAGTTGCTTGAGCACCGCCGACGGGATCGCCGCGCGGTAGTAACGCAACATCAGCCGCAAGGGCGACCATGCCCACCAGGCGTCGGCGCCGGTCAGCACCTGCCAGTCGCTGACGCGCATGCGCGGGGCGAGCAGGGCCAGGTCGTGCAGGTGCATCAGCCGCAGGCTGCGGCTGCACAGCCCGCCGGCCGCATGCAGCAGCAGGTGGCTCATCAGCGCGCCGTTGCTGGGGTAGGGATTCAAGCCAGGCTTGCCGTCGCGCGGCAGGATCCGTTCGCCGAGGTCGACCGTGCGCAGCGGCAGGCGCTCCTGGATGCGCACGTGCAGTTCGATGTTGATCGGGGTGTCGCGGTGCTCGCCCAGCGCCTGCACGGCCTGCGCCTGTGCTGGGCGGAAGGTCTGGTGCTTCCATTGCACGAACTCGGCCACGTAGCCCAGCGCACCGAGCAGCGCCGCGGCACGCTCGGCGTCCTCGGGGCGCACAAGCAGGTCGATGTCGGCCATCGGCCGGTCGCCAGGGCGATACAGGCCTTGCGCGTGCAGCGCCGCGCCTTTCAGCGGCACGATCGCCAGGCCGGCGGTCTGCGCCAGGGCATCGATCCGTTGCAACAGTGCGGCGATGCGCTGGTAGCGATGTGCCACGTGCTCGCGTTGCCCGTCCAGGAACGCGCGCCACGGTCGGTCCGGCCACTGCGAGCGCTGGCTCAGCAGCGGCGCCACGCCGTGCGCGACCGCCGCCGCCGCGGCCAGTTGCCAGTGCAGGCCGCTCCAGGCCGGCATCGGCGCACCCGGGCGCGCCAGCTCGTGCGCCAAGGTTTCGGTGGCCAGGCGCAGGCCACGACCGATGCGCCGCAGCGGCAGTTGTGCCGGCGTCGCCGTGTGGACCGCCGCCGGCGGGTCGGCCGCCACGGCCGGATTCGATGGCGTCGCCACGTCGTTCATGAGCGCTGCACCAGCGGGATGCGGCGGCTGCCACCGGCGGCGACCGCCTTGGCCGTCGGCGCTGGCAGCGCCTCGGTCCGATGCTGCGCCTCGCGTGCGATCAATGCCGCCCAGTCGGCGTCCAGCGCCACCCAGTCCTGCGCATGCGTCGGCGCCGGGCGCGCATCCTCACGGCATTGCAGGTCCACCTGCCGGTGCAGCAGGTCGCGCACCTGGCGATAGAACGCCGAGTCGTAGGCGCCGCGGAACATCATCGCCAGGTCGTCGCTGTCCTGCCAATGCGTCTTGCGCCCGAGCTGGTCCTTGACCTGCTGGTAGAACACGGTGCCGGGCAGGGGATAGGACACGCTGACGCCGATGTCGTCCGGCCGCGCCTGCGCCACCAGTCGGCGGGTGGCGAGGATGTCGTCCAGTTGCTCGTCCAGGTAGCCCAATTGCAGGAAGAAGCCGACGCGGATGCCCTGCGCGCCGAGGCGCTGGCGTGCGGCGATCACGCCGTCCACGTCGGTGCCCTTGGTCATCTTGTCGAGGATGCGCTGGCTGCCGCTCTCCGCGCCGATCCAGGCCTCGCGGCAACCGGCCCGCGTCAGCGCGGCGGTCATGCGCTCGCTGCACAGGTCGGCACGGGTCTGGATGGTGAAGGGCACCGCGCCGTCGGCGGCGGCCAACGCGTCGGCGAAGTCCTCCACCCAGTCGACGTGGAAGCCGAAGATGTCGTCGGCCATCCACACATGGTCGGGCGCGAAGCTGCGCTTGAGCTGGGTCATCTCCGCGGCCACGTCCTGCGCCTCGCGGCGTTTGTAGTGATTGCCCCAGATCGGCTTGGCGCACCAGTTGCAGCGGAACGGGCAGCCGCGCGACGCGGCCATGTTCAGGCTGAAATGGCCGTGCCGCTGCTGCCAGAACGCACGGTAGCGGGCGATGTCCAGCAGGTCCCAGGCCGCCGTCACCGACAGCCGCGGATCCGGCGGCCGTGCGCCGATCTGCGCGCGCTTGAGTTGCGGCAACACCGCGCTGGCCACCTCGGCGATGCCGGCCACCCAGCGCGCCGGGTCGATGTCCGGTTCCGCCTGCAGGCGCGCAACCAGTTCCAGCAACGCCGCGATGCCTTCGCCGATCAGCACCGCGTCGGCACCGGCGGCGAGGAATGCCTCCGGGTGATCCGACGCGTCGGAGCCGGCGACGATCACCCGACTGCCGCCGGCGCGCGCCTCGGCGATCATCCGGCACGCGGCCTCGCGCATCCGGCTCAGGCACATCTTGGTGAGGAAGTTGAAGTTGTCCTCGTAGAACACCACAAGGTCCGGCCGCTGCGTGCGAACGGCGTGGTCGTAGTCCTCCACCCCCTCGGCGAGCATCGCGTCGAACAGCGTCAGTTGGTGTCCATGTTGGCGCAGCAGTGCCGCCACCTGCAGCGTGGCCAGCGGCGGATACGGCTTGCCACGCTCCCATTGCTTGGGGTCGTAGCGCAGGAAGTAGGAGTGGCTGACCTGGATCTTGAGCATCGGCGAAAGGTCTCGTTCGGCGCCGTGGGGGAGAAGGCGCATGCAGCGATGGCCGCGCGCAGGTGGCCGTGGCGGTAGGTGCCGGGGCTGCGTCGTTTGGTTGCGCGCTGCGTGGGTGGCGCCGGCGCAACCTTTGGCCGCGACAAGCGCACCCACGCTGCATCCACTCAAGCGACTCTTCTCCGATGCAGCGATCGACCGTGCGTGTTCTGGACGTGGCGACAAGCGACCACGCCGCGCCTGTCGTCGCCGCGGGCGGCGCCTGCGATCCGTTCCACACCCGGTTGCGGCGACCGCACACGCTCAGCAAGCAACTGCTCGGCGGCCGCTTCCACTTCGAAAGCAATAGTCCGACCCTGCTGGCCTTGGTGGAGGCCGCTTTCGGCGCGGTGCCGGCGCATCGCCTGCCGGAGAGCGCTGCGTTCCATATCGAACTGACCCTGGTGAACCGCGACGAGGCGCCGTACGCGCTGGCGTTGGAACCGCCGCCGGTGCAGACCCATTCCGGTGCCGGCGTGTTGAGCGGGGTGATCGATGCGCACAACTATGTGGTGCTGGTGCCCGAGCAAGGCAGGGCGCTGGTGGTGGTGTCCGAGGACATGCTCGCGCACGCCTACCACGTGCGTTACGAACTGATCGAGTTCGCCGTGTTCGTCCTCGCCGCGCGCGGCATGCGCCTGGTGCCGCTGCACGGCGCCTGCGTCGGCCGCGATGGCCGCGGCGTACTGCTGCTCGGCGGCAGCGGTGCCGGCAAGTCGACCCTGGCCCTGCACAGCCTGTTGCGCGGGCTGGAGTTCCTCGCCGAGGATGCCCTGTTCGTCGCGCCGCAGCACCTGCTCGCCACCGGCATCGGCAACTTCCTGCACCTGCGGCCGGAACTGCTGCGCCTGCTCGACCCGCAGACCCACGCCTGGATCGCTGCGGCGCCGATGATCCGCCGCCGCAGCGGTGCGCTCAAGCACGAGGTCGACATCCGCCAGGGCGACTGGCGCCTGGCACAGGCGCCATTGCGGCTGGCCGCGGCCGTGTTCGTCTCGGCCACCGTGGCGGCCGATCCGCAGCGCCTGCTGCAGCCGCTGCCCGACGCGGACGTGGCGGCGCGCCTGGCCGCGGACCAGCCCTATGCCGCGGGCCAGCCGCACTGGCCGTTGTTCGCCCGTCAACTGCAGCGGCTGGGCGTGTACGAACTGCAGCGCGGCACCCATCCGGAGGCCTCCGTCGATGCGCTGCAGACGCTGCTGGGCTGAGTCCTCGCACAAGGTGATGGCGCCGGCGATGCGCGTCGCCGGCGTCCGGGAGTGTCGGCTAAGCAAGGTGTTCATGGTCCACGGCACAGACACCCGACGATGAGCACGCGACCGGATCCAGCCTCGCACCTGCTGCGTGCCTTCATTGCCGTACTCGGTCGCGGCGAGTGCCTTCGCATCGCCTGGTACGTGCTGCTGTCGCTGCTCGGCGCGCTGGCCGGCGCGCTCGCCGCGGTCGCGTTGGTGCCGCTGGTGCAACCCGGCCATGTACTGACCCTGGCCGGTCACGCCTTGCCATTGCCGAGCGGCTTCCTCGCGCAGACCCTGCTGTTCGTCGCCGCCAGCAGCGGCTTCGCCCTGCTGCGCTGGTGGGCGACGCGACTGGCCGCGGACCTGGCCAGCCGTCACGCGCTGGACCTGCGCCGGCAGGTGCATGCGCGGCTGCTGCAGGCGCCGTTGCCGGCCCTTGCCGATGCCAGCTCGGCGGAAATCGCCAACCTGCTCACCTACAACGTCGAGATCGTGGTGCAGGGTTTCAGTGCGCTACTGCAGCTGCTGGTGGCGGCGATCACCGCGGCGGTGAGCCTGGCCGCGGCATTCCTGGTCTCGCCCATGCTGGTGCTGGCACTGCCGCCACTGCTGGCGCTGGGCCTGCTCGCCTTCCGCATCGCCGGCCACGAACAGGCCCGGGTCAGCCGCCAGTACGTTGCCGACATGACCCGGCTGTTCTGGCTCAGCGAGGATTTTCCGCGGCGCCTGCGCCACGTGCGTTCGTTCGCGCGCGAGGCGCGCGAGCAGGAAGCCTACGAGGCGATCGCCGGTCGGCTCGCCCATGGCTACGCGCGGCAGCAGGCGCTGGTCGCGTCCGGCCGCCTATGGCTGGAACTGGCGGCGGTGGCGGCCGTCGCCGCGATCATGCTGCTGGCCGGGATGTGGCACGGCATCGATCGCGGTGCGCTGATCACCGTCGGCCTGCTGCTGGGGCGGCTGCTGCCGTACCTGGTCTCGACCCGGCAGAGCGTGCAGCAGCTGCGCTCGGCGGCGCCGGCGCTGGAGCTATGGCAGCGTTATGTGGCGCTTGGCACGCCAGCACCGGCGCCAGCGCCGGCACCGCCAACCACGGTGGCAGCGCAGTCCAGTGCCGCGACCGAGGCGGCGGCGCCAGCGGCCATCCAGATCGAACGCATCGGTCTCGCCCCGCCGCTGGCCGCCGTCGCCTTGACCGATCTGGTCCTGGCGCCCGGCACGCTGACCCTGATCAGTGGCCCGTCCGGAGTCGGCAAGAGCAGCCTGATGGATGCGCTGGCCGGCATGGTCGCGCCCCCGCAGTTCGTCGCCCGCTGCAACGGTCGCGCGCTCGACTTCGCCGGCTATCGTGCCGTGCTACAGCCCTTGGCCTACGTCGCCCAGGGCGTGCGGCCCTGGCAGCACACCGTGCGGCACTGCCTGGCCTGGGCGGCGCCGAGCGCGGGCGAGGCGGCGATGTGGGAAGCCCTGCGCGACGTCGGCCTGGCCGCACGTCTGCAGGGCGGCGCCGGCCTGGACACCGCCTCGCACGGCGCCGGCGCGCGCCTGTCCGGCGGTGAACTGCAGCGGCTGCTGCTGGCCCAGGTGCTGCTGCGGCAACCGCGCGTGGCCTTGCTCGACGAAGCCACCAGCGCTCTCGACGCCATCGCCGAACAACAGGTCCTGAGGACGCTGCGGCGCCGCTTGCCGCAGACCGCTCTTGTGGTGGTGTCGCACCGCCTCGGCCTGACGGCGATCGCCGACCAGTGCGTGATGGTGCAACGCGGGACTGTGGCCCCGCTGCTGTTGGCGGACCGCGCGTCCTGAGCGACCGCGGCGGTGCGCTGGCGAACCCAGGACGCTGTCGTTTCCAGCCGCCAGCCCGATGCGTCGGTCCAAGCGTGCTACGCGCGGTTTTGTCTAAGCGCCATGGGCTGGGCGTCGCTAAGCTCTGCGCACAGGGGGAGAGCATGGACGTCATTCAACGGGTAGCTGCAGGGCTGCTCCTTATCGCCGTCTCGGTGACCGCATCCGCGCAAACGCGTTCCGCGATCGGGCGGGGCATCGAGCGTGTGAACCCGCAGCGCAACGTCGCCCCGATTCCACGCCTGGATTGCCGCAAGCTGCTGGCAAACGATCCGCGGCCCTGGACGCATGCCTACTGCGAACACGTGGACTTCTCCATGCAGGACAACCTGGCCCATACCTTCGGCCGACCGAGGCCATCCCGGATCCAGCTCGATATTCCTGCACTGGGCACTGCCGAAGCCCGTGCCGCCGGCGTTTCCTGCTCGGAGGGGCGCGTGATCCGCAAAGTGGGCAACGGCTGGGAGCAGGCCCTGGACCGTGATCGCAATTACTTGCGTTGCAGACCATCGGTGGAACTGCCGTCGATTTTCATTGGCAGGTGACGGAGCGTGTGCTCGGCACATTCACAGAAAACGAGGCCCCCGCAAGCGAGGCCTCGTTCGCATTCGAACTCAGGTGGTGTAAGTCCACCTGACGTCTGACTCACCCCTGCGGGATGTCGCACTTCATCTTTCCATCCACGTAGTACGGCTTGGGGACGTCCGGATTCTGGCTGGTCTTTTCGAACACCACCTCGAACGAGTTGGGATCCGGCGTGCCCTTGCGCGACGTGCAGGCCTCCTGCAACTTCTTCTTGACCGCGGCGATGCCGGCTTCGCGGTTGGCACCGTCCGCGCTGTTGGTGAGATTGGCGACCTCGGCGAAGGCCGGCGAGGCGAGGCCCAGCAAGCTTCCTGCGAACACGAGTGCGTACAGCTTCTTCATGGCGTCTCCTTGTTGTTGGGTATCCTTACGCAGCCGGAGGCGTTTGTCGCCACGCATGCGTCAATGCCTGGCACAGCGGCCGTCTTCCAGCGCGGGGCTAGCATAGGCAGCGGTGGTTAAGGCTTCGTGGGGATAGCGGCGGCACGACGTTGCAGCACCACCCTCGCAGCGATCGTGCATCTCGGTCTCGGTTGCGCCCTGTAGCCGATACGCGTGGCCCGGGGGTGCCCAACCCTGAAAGGGCATGTCGCCAGCGCGACAGCGGAGGCTACTCGGTACGCGGCGCCTCGTAGTTCTGGCCGGGCTGCAGCGTCGTCACGTAGGGACCGTTCCAGTCACGGTCGAAGATGCGCGTTAGTGTCTCGGCCGGCCCTTTGCCTTTGACGAACACCGAGGCGTCCACTGCCGTGTTGAAGTAGCTCCATTCCCAGTTGCCGGTGCCGATCACGCTGCTGCGGTCGTCGGCCACCGCGTACTTGGCGTGCTCGACCCGCGCGTAGGGAATGAAGCCCTGCGGTGCCGGCGGCAGACGGCTGAACTTCACCGTGATGTTCGGCAGCGCGGCCAGGCTCTTCAGATACCCCTGCATCGGTTCGCGCAGCGCCCAGTCGGCGACGATGATGTGCACCTGCACGCTGCGCGCGGCGGCATCGCGGATGGCGCTGTCGACCGGCGCCCACCAGCCCTTGGGGCCGAAGCTGCGGATCGCCGAGAGCGTCATCACCTGGATGCGCAGCGCATGCTGGCTGGCGCGGATCATCTCGATCAGCGCCGGCTCCTCGGCAGTAACCCATGCCGGCTGCAACGCCGGCGGGCTGAAGGCGGGGAAGGCGGTCAGCGGCGCGTCGCTGCCGGCATCCAGCAGCACCGGATCGGTGGAGGTGACCGGAACGAAGTCCGGCGGCAGCACGCCGCGTGCCTGCGCCTTGGCCAGGTCGCCCTCGTCGGCCAGGCGCCAGCTGTAGTCGAAGCTGGCGGCGAAGGTCCTGGCGAAGCGCGCGTCATCGATGCGCGCGCCGATCTCGTGGATCTGCTCCAGCGCTCGCCAGTCCCAGTTCTGGCTACCGACGAATACGCTGGCGTCGTCGACGATCATGTACTTGGCGTGCAGCACGCCGCCGGTCAGCGTATCGACCGGCAGCACCCGCACGGTGATGCCCGGCACCTTGCCCAGCCAGGCGACGCTGTCCGGGTTCTTGGCCAGGAAGGTGTGGTCGACCAGCAGGTGCACCGCCACCCCGGCCCGGGCGCGGGCGGCCAGCGCGTCCAGTACCGGCGTCAGGCCGGTGCCGGGCTTCTCGGAGATGTAGAACGCGGCGATGTCGATGCGCTGCCTGGCGCCGTTGATCATCCCCAGCCAGGTCTGCTGGGTGCGCGGCACGCCGGGTTCGCCGTAGACGCTGGCCTCGGGCACGCTCTCGACGATCTGGAACTGCGAGGGCTGCGGCCGGGCCTCGGCACCGGTGACTGCCGACAGCAGCAGGCAGACCATGGCGGCGGACAGGAAACGGCGTGCGCGATGCGCGCTGGCGATGGAAGCGAGAGGCACGTTGGGTGTCCTTGCGGGAGCTTGGGAAGTGGACGCCGGGCGGCGATGCGCGCGCATGCTACCGGCAGCCGTCGTAGCTTGGCAGCCCGTTGCTGCAACACACGTGTCAGTGAGATGCCCCGGTGCCGATGGGTTCCGGATAGCTTGGCGCGGCCCTGTCCAGGCGCGTCAGCGCGTCAGGGTAGAGCGCGCCGCCGATGCGCGCGCCGGTCGGGGCCGACCTCCATCGCTTGACGACTCACTGTCCGCATTGGATCAGGACGTTGCCATGCAGGGCTGCGCCGCGACCGACACGCCCGGCCGAGCAGCGGTTGCAGAAGAAACGCACCGCGGTCCAACGGCACCCGCGACCGCGTTGCGCGATGCGGGAGGGTTCAAACGCGACCATCGGCGAATGCAGCCTGCGCCTGCGCAAACCACTGCAGCACCTGCTGGCGATGCGGCTCGCCCCAGCAGCGCACGAACTGCTGGGTGTGATGGTCAGTGGGGTCGTTGAGCGCAGCGATACGTTGCGCGATATAGGCAGGCTCCAATCGCAGGCCGCAGTCGACCTCGATGCAGTGGCGCCACGCGGTGTAGCTATCGGGAATGATGGAAGAAGACATGAAGATCCCTGAAGTTCGGCACCCACCGCGGCACAGCCCCCGTGCGACGCACGTCGATGGTGGCCGGATGCGAACCGCGGCTGACTGACGGCAACGGCAGGCTTGCGCCCGCGATCGATTGTTCACTAATGTTATAGTGTAACTCAACCGATGCGCACCTTATGCGACCTGGCATTCCCCTGATCCTGTTGCTCCTCTTCGCCAGTTCGCCCGCCGCCGCTGCAGTCCGCCACCACGGCCCGCATGTGCACGGCCAGGCCGACCTGGAGCTCGCCGTCGATGGCACGGCCGTCGACGTGCAGCTCAGCGCGCCGGGCATCGGCATCCTCGATTTCGAACACCCGGCGCGCGATGCCGGCGAGCGCCAGCGCCTGGAGGCCGCCGTCGCCACCTTGCGCGGTGCAAGCTGGTTGCAGTTCCCGGTCGCGGCGGCCTGCTCGCTGCGCAGTGCGCAGGTCACCACCGAGGGCTACGACGTGGCGATGGCCGATCCGGACGAGCCTGGCCACAGCCATGCAGAATTCCATGCCCACTATGCATTCAACTGCGCCCAGCCGACGCGACTCGATCACCTGCAGGTGTTGCTCCCGCAGCGTTTCCCGGGGCTGCACACGGCGGTGGTAGATGTCGCCACCGCGGCCGGGCAGGGCCGCACCGAGGTCGTGCTCGGGCAGACCCGGGTGAAGTTGCCGGAATGAACCAGCAGCCCGTCGTCGAACTGACCGAGGTGCGCTTCGGCTATCCCGGTGGCACCGCCCCGGTGCTGGACATCGCATCGTTCGCGCTGCCGCGTGGGCAACAACTGTTGCTACGCGGCGCCAGCGGATCGGGCAAGAGCACCTTGCTGGCGTTGATCGCCGGCGTGCTGCAGCCCACCGCCGGCTGGGTGCGCGTGGCCGGGCAGGACCTGGCGGCGTTGCGCAAGGCCGCACGCGACCGTTTCCGCGCCGACCACTGCGGCGTGGTGTTCCAGCAGTTCAACCTGCTGCCGTTCCTGAGCACCCGCGACAACATCGCCCTGGGCCTGCAGTTCTCCGCGCGCCGCGGCCGGCTGGCACCAGGCATACAGGCGCTGGACACGGAGATCGAGCGGCTGATGGTCGCGCTGGGCCTGGACGTGGCGGCACTGTGGTCGCGCCAGGCCGCCCGCCTCAGCGTCGGCCAGCAGCAACGCGTGGCCGCGGCGCGCGCGTTGATCGCGCGGCCGCCGTTGCTGCTCGCCGACGAGCCCACCTCCGCGCTCGACCCGGTCGCGGCGCAGGCCTTCCTGCAACTGCTGTTCGCCGAGTGCCGGCAAGGCGGCACCAGTTCGATCGTGGTCAGCCATGATCCGTCGATCGCACCGCTGTTCGACGCCCAGGCCGACCTGGCCACGCTCAACCGCGCCAGCGCGGGAGGGGCGCGATGAGCCTGTTGAAGCTGGCCCTGGCCAGCCTGCGCAGCCGGCGCCTGGGCGTGGCGTTGACCGTGCTGGTGATCACCCTGAGCGTGACGCTGCTGCTGGGCGTGGAGCGGATCCGCACGCAGGCACACGAGGGTTTCGCCAGTACCGTGTCGGGCACCGATCTGATCGTCGGCGCGCGCTCGGGCCCGGTGAACCTGTTGCTGTACTCGGTGTTCCACATCGGCGACGCCACCAACAACGTCTCCTGGAAGAGCTACCAGGACCTGAGCGCGATGCCCGAGGTGAAATGGGCGGTACCGCTGTCGCTGGGCGATTCCTACCGCGGCTACCGCGTGGTCGGCACCAGCACCGGATTCTTCGAGCACTATCACTACGGCGCCAAGCATCCCCTGGCGTTCGCGCAGGGCAGGGCATTCGACGACCTCTACGATGCGGTGATCGGCGCCGACGTCGCCGCCGCGCTCGGCCGCCACCTGGGAGACGAGATCGTCCTGACGCACGGTACCGGACGCATCAGTCTGGCCACCCATGCCGACAAGCCGTTCCGGATCGTCGGCATCCTGCGCCGCACCGGCACGCCGGTGGATTCCAGCGTGCTGGTGTCGCTGCAGGCGATCGAAGCGATCCATATCGACTGGCATTCCGGCGTGCGCCTGCCGGGCCAGCACGTCAGCGCGGCGCAGGCGCGGGCGATGGACCTGACCCCGGACACCATCACCGCCTTCATGCTCGGCCTGAAGACCCGCATCGCCACCTTCTCGGTGCAGCGGCGGATCAACGAGTACCCGGAAGAAGCGATGCTGGCGATCATGCCGGGCGTCACCCTGCAGCAGCTCTGGGGCACGCTGGGCACCGCCGAAGGCGCCTTGCGCATGATCGCCTCGCTGGTGGTGCTGCTCGGCCTGGTGTCGATGGTCGCGTTGCTGGTGGCCACGCTGCAGGAGCGCCGGCGCGAGATGGCGATCCTGCGCGCGGTCGGCGCACGGCCGCGCGACATCGCCTGGCTGCTGTTGTTCGAGGCCGGCCTGGTCACCGTGGTGTCCTGCGCGCTGGCACTGTTGGTGGTGACGGCGGCCAGCTGGCTGGCGCGTGGCTGGGTGCTCGATCATTTCGGACTGGCGCTCAACCGCATCGCGCCTAGCGCGGCGGAGTGGGGCTGGCTCGGCTGCGTGCTGCTGGCCGGCGTGCTCGCCGGCATCGTGCCGGCCCTGCTGGCCTATCGCCGCACCCTGGCCGATGGCCTGTCGCCGGAGCTGTGAGCGTGACCCGCTGGATCCTTCCCTTGCTGGCGCTCGCACTGCTGTGCGGCTGCGGCCGCCAGCAGCAACCCGCCACCGCAGGAAAAGCGCAGGCGACAGCGGCGGCGCAGCCAGCACCGGCCAACGACGCGGCGATCAACCCGCCGCTGGGCGAGCCCGACGCCGACGGCTATCGCGAACTGGACTGGAGCGCGATGCTGCCGCCGGCCGAGCTGAAGGCCCTGGAAAACAGCGACGAAGCGCCGGTCAACCATACCGGCAAGCGTGCGATGCCGCAGACCGGCACCTACAACACCGTGGCCGCCGTGCTGGCGCGCAAAGTGCGCCTGCCGGGCTATGTGGTGCCACTGGACAGCGACGACGCCGGCCGCGTGCGCGAGTTCCTGTTCGTGCCGTACTACGGCGCCTGCATCCACGTGCCGCCCCCGCCGCCGAACCAGATCGTGCATGTGCGCCTGGACACCCCGATCGACCCGCCCGACATGTACAGCCCGTTCTACCTGACCGGCCAACTGCGCGCCGAAACCCTCCACGGCGAACTCGCCGGCACCGCCTATACAATGGAGCAGGCGCACCTGCATCCTTATGAAAAAGGCTGATCGCCATTTCGCGCTGGTCGCGGTGCTGTGCCTGCTGGCGGCCTGCCACGGTGACGGCGGGAAGCAGCCGGACGCCACGCCGACACCATCACCGGTAGCGACGCACGCGACCGCAGCCGCCGACAGCGTCCCGGACACAGTGGAACGCTGGGAACAACTGGCGCCGGCCAACGACATCTACCAGCGTCCACCGCCGCGGATCAGCGCGTCCTGGCGAGGCGACGCCACGGTGATGGATCAGGCGGCGCCGGTCGACGATGGCCCGTCGGTGGTCAACGGCATGCCGATCGACCATTCCGGCACCCAACGCGCCGCGCAGTTCGGATCGTCGCAAGTGGTGAAGGGGCTGGAAGGCAAACGCTTCGCCCTGGACGGCTACGTGGTGCCGCTGGAAAGCGACGACGAGGGCAAGGTCAGCGAACTGCTGTTCGTTCCGTTCTATGGCGCCTGCATCCACGTACCACCGCCGCCACCGAACCAGATCCTGCACGTGGTGCTACGCACCCCGATCGACGTGCCCGAGCTGTGGGACCCGTTCCACCTGCAGGGGCGGCTGCATCTGGCCGACTTCAAGGCGGATATCGCCAATGCCACCTACGAGGCAGAGGACGCCACGATCACTCCGGTGCAGGGCTGAATGCGCGGCTCGATGCGCCTGAAGTCTTCGATGCTTTTGGCGATCGTGATCGCCGCCTGTGGCGTCGTCGTTGCCGGCGGCGTGCTGTTGGCATTGCGCACGCACCGGCATGCGGCACCAACACCGCATGCTGCTGCGACCACGGCGATCCACCCGCCAACTGTGCCCGCATTCCATGTCGCGCCATTGTCCGAAGACGCAGCCTACAAGCGCATCACCGCACTGTTGCAAAGCAATCCCGCATTCGCACGCGACGCCACGTTCCTGATCGCGGCCAGCGTCCGCGAACGCTGCGCACCCGCCCATGCCGGCGAACTGGCGAAGATGGCCAACCGCGCGCGCCTGCCGGTGCTGGCCGCAACGTCCGAGGTAACGGCGCGCGAACCCGACCTGGACCATCCGATCTACCAGGCGATCCAGCGCATCGCCGCCGCGGCACCGTGCGGCCGCACGCTCGACCTGATGGCGACCGGCATCCCGCTGCAACTGGACCCAGAACGCTACGCGGCAGCGTTCCCCGACAGCTACCACCAACCGACGCTGGACACCGTGCCGCACGAATACGCCGGCCAACCGCTGGGCGCCCGCGCGGCGCAAGAATGCCAGTCGATCGCCTACGCAGTGCTGCCGCTGGGCCAAGACGGCTGGCAGTGCAGGGCGCTCTGGTCCGGCGCGCGCCCGCGGATCGTCAAGGCTTGCGAGCAGGCCCGTAGCGAAGCCGGGCAGGGGGCTGGTGACGCGATTCCGCCCGAGGTCGCGAACCGGCTGACGCCGGTGGTGGCTGGCTTGCTGGAGAAGTTGCCGGAATCCTGTCGCTGAAGGCTGTTGCTCAGTTGCAGCGGCTGGTGGAATCGCGGCAGTGCTGCAGCGAAAGGGCTAACTGCGGTAGCGTGTGCTATGGCTAACAATCGTTCAACTGGCGCCGCTTCGCGACGCGGCTAAATTCAGGGTGACTCGCCTATGCAAGGTTCAGCGTTTCTAGTGGCAGCGCTTTCCGGCGTTTCAGCGCTTTTGGGCGTCGCATTAGGTCACATATTTGCCGCAAAGCGCGCACGCCAAGATGAACTAGCAGCGATGAGGATGGCTGCCTACGTAGACTTCCTAAAGTCGACTTCACTTCTATTCACCGCGCGTCGCGCAGGACGCATCAAGGATGAAGTCGAAGAATTGGCTCACCTCAACGACGCCAAGGCGCGAATTTTGTTGACGGCCGATCTTCCTGTGGCCCAAAGCTTACAAAAATTCTGGTTGCAAGGCGGAACGTTGGAGCAAGAGCAAGAGATACTTGCCTTCCGCACCCTCTGTGATGACATGCGCGAAAGTCTCGGCAAGGAGCGTCTTTCAATAAAAATGGATCTTGCTGGGGTTTTGTTTAAGCTTGAACCATCAACGTATTCGTACAAAGCCAGTGGTTGATAGGTATCGTTTCATCCCAATAGACGCTATTTCGCGACGTGACTTAGTGCCGCATTAGGGGGCTGCTATTCCTTTCCGGACACGGGTTGGATCAGTAACGGCGATTAGGAATGTTTCCTATGCTACGTCGTTGCGTTGGGCCTTACGTTCACTTGCCCCCGAACCCTTGCAACCGCACCTGGATGAACTCCAGCAACGCCCGAACCCGAGCAGTGACCGAATGACGGTGACTGTAGGCGCCGAGCAATTGCAGTGGTGCAGGGCTTAGATCCAGTTGCACTTCCTGCAATCGGCCCGCGGCAAGATCTTCCTGGCATGGGTAGGCCGCAACGATCGCGAAGCCAAGCCCCTGGCGCGCGCCGGCCACCGCAAGCTCTCCGCTATTGACGCGATAGCGGCTGCGCACAGGCACCTTCACGATCTCGCCCGCAGGATCGAGAAACTGCCAGGGCTGGCCCTTCAGTGCGCTCACGGTGGTGATGCAAGGCAAGGACTTGAGTTCGCGCACGTAGCGCGGCGTTCCGGTTCGGGCCAGTAGAGCGGGGGCCGCAACCACGATGCTGGGCAGTGTCGCCAGTTCGCGGGTAATGAACGCACTGTCATCCTGACGTCCGCGATGGAAGACGATGGAGAGGTCCATGTCCTCGCGCAACACTTCCAGGCCGGTCAGGCGCGTGTCGCATTCCAACTCAATGCCAGGATGAAGACTGCAGAATTCGGCAAGGATAGGCGCGAGCAGCCTGGGCGCTTCGTTGGGCATGCACATCCTGAGAGGCCCCTTCAATTCGCCTTGTACTGCGCCGAGCTCCTCCTCCGTGGACAACAAGGCGTCGAGTACTGGTTTGGCGCGTTCGTACATCAGCCTGCCAGCTTCTGTCATGCGCAGATGGCGCGTGCTGCGTTCCAGCAAGCGCACGCCCAGCCTGCGCTCCAGCGCCGCGACGTGACGGCTGACGTTCGACGACGGCAGGGCCAGCAGGCGACCCGCGCCGGAAAAGCTCTGCTCGTCGACGACGGCCACGTAGACACGAACTGCATTCAGGTCGAGGTTGTTGCGCACCGTTATCCCATCTGAGGTATGAAATCCCGCCATTTTTGCACGCTAGTTTGCGCAATTGGTGGGGGCCAAGATGCACTCCCGTCCAATGGATGCCATGCAACGGCACGCCTGGACCACTTGAATCGTGATGCATCGGAATGGAAATCGGAATACTGGGTGGTGGCATCGCAGGCTTGAGCGTGGCCCTCGCGTTGCACAAGCAGGGGCACACCGTCCGCGTCTATGAACGTCGGAACGGGCCGGCCACCATGGGCGCTGGCGTGACGCTTTGGCCCAACGCTGGCTTTGTGCTGCAAGAGTTGGGGTTATTGGAGGATGTCGCGGCAGCGGGCGGCCGGCCGTTGTCAGTGCAGCGCAAGGACGCAGCAGGTAACTCGCTGGGAGGCCTGGACATCACGCTGCTGGACCGACTCATGGGCTACCCGACCCATACGATCCTGCGTCGGGACTTGCAGGCGGTACTGCTCGACCACGTGGCACGCGCTGGTATCCAAGTGGAGTTCGGGCATCGCGCGGTAGCCATTGATCTGGATGCCAGCGACAAGGCCGTGGCGCGGTTCGAGAACGGGAAGCGTATCCGCCCGGACCTGCTTATCGGCGCGGATGGGCGCATGAACTCGGTGGCGCGTAGGTTCGTCGCAGGGGACAACACGCCCATTTACCAGGGCTTTGTGAACTGGATCGGCGTTGCACAGGGAAGTGGCGCGTTGGTGAGCGACCTCGCAATTCAGGACTACTGGGGGTCTGGCGATCGTTTTGGTTGCGTCCCGATCCGGACAGATCTGGTGTACTGGGCCGCCGCGCAGGCGCGGCCATTGCCCGAGGCGACGCCAGCAGCGGATTTGCGCAAGGAGGTGATGGATCTGTTTGCAGGATGGCCCGAGCCTGTCGCGCGCCTCATCGAGGCCACGCCGGCGCATTCCATGCAACTGATCGCGGTGCATGACGTCGAGCAGCTGCACACATGGAGCCGAGCAAATGTGCTGCTCGTCGGAGATGCGGCGCACGCGCCGCTGCCGACCTCGGGCCAGGGCGCCTGTCAGGCCTTGGAAGACGCCTGGCATCTGGCGCGGTGCCTCGCTGGCGACGACGGTGGCCTTGATGAAGCACTGCCACGCTTCGCCGCAGTCCGCGGACCAAAGACCTTAAAGCTGGCAGAGCAGGGCCGAATGTTCGCACGCGGCCTTTTCGCCCAAGACCCCGAAACCTGCCGTCTTCGCAATGAGCGCGCCAAGGCGTCCGATCCGTTGCGTGACGCGCACGCCATGGCGGCAGGATGGTCGCAAGGGTTGCCGATGGCCGACTGCATTGACCGGGCGCCGGCCAACGGTGCTGGCAGTCTGTATCGTCTATGACAGACGATTTTGATCAGGGCGTAGCATGGTATTTCTGGCCGCCCGAGCCAACGATCAGCAGTTTATCGCCTCTCGTAGGCAGGGGTGGTGTCCCAGGTGTTCGTCCACTCTTCGTGGGAGAAAAAAGTGCGGGCTAAGCCGGAAGGCATGTCAACGAGGGCGCTCAGTCTTTAGCTGACCCGCAGCTCTGAGAAGCCCAAGTGCCCACTCGACGCGGTCTGATGCAGTGTCGACCAAGTTGCCGGGGTCTTCTCCCAGCAGCGCTCGAAGTTGATGCGGGGCGAAGACCAGGTCGACGAAGTTGCGTGCCAAGGTGGACGGGTCGGCAGGTTGATCCGGGCCATCGAGAATCGCCACGCGGACGCGCTGCAGCCCGCCCTCCCAACCGATCCGGTTGACCTCAGCGGCAAGCGCCGGCGCTCGGATGGACGTGCCGACGACCAAGCGCATCATGGCCACTGTCTCGGGTTGCAAGGCGTGCGCGAGTATTCCTTGACCTGCGAGCCTTAGCCGCCCCTCCAGATCCATCGGGACGCTGGCAGGGGCGGGCGCGGGCTGCGTCTCGACATCACGGCGAATCACCGCCTCGAAGATGGCGTCTTTGTTGGCGTAGCGGGCATAGAGACTTGCCTTTCCTGCGCCCGCCAATCGCGCAATGTCTTCACACGAGGTGTGCTCGAAGCCGCGTTCCAGAAAAAGTTGCAATGCCGCGTCGAGTAGGCGCCGCTCGACATCGCCCGCCTTATCTAGCGGCGGCCTCCCGCCTTTGGATTTCTGCTTCGCAGTTTTCATCGACGAAAAGTTACACGGCGCTTGCGCTTTCAACAACTGAACGATATCGTTCAGTTGTTCTCTGCACGAGCCCTGGGCTGCACGTTGCATCGCAGCCGATGTGACAGGGCGCTTGTCTCTTCTATTGCACTGGCCATCCGCGGGTTTCGGCGCAAAAAGAGTCAAGCGAGAACGATGTGTCGAACGCCGGTCTGAATTCGCGGGTTGTCGTCGCCGGCGCCTTGACCCAGCTGGATAACGATCGCTACTGCGTGCGAACTTGGCAGACCGATCGTCGGACCCTAACCAGAACGTATGCATCGGGAGCCTAAAATGACGGACGCCATTGCACCGTTTCAGATCCACGTCTCACAGTCAGAACTCGATGACCTCCAGCAACGTCTCGGGCAAACCCGCTGGCCCAGCGCGGAAACGGTGAGCGACCAGAGCCAGGGCCCACAAGTCGAGCGCATTCGACGTCTGGTCGACCGCTGGCAGACTGGCTACGACTGGCGCGTAACGGAGAAGCTTCTGAATGGCTGGAACAGCAGTCGCACTACCATTGACGGATTGGATATCCATTTCCTTCATGTGCACTCCCCGGAACCGGATGCGCTTCCATTGCTGTTGACGCATGGATGGCCGGGATCCATTCTTGAGTTTCGTGAGGTCATCGGCGCACTGAGTGACCCTGTAGCCAATGGCGGTAAAGCGTCGGACGCCTTTCATTTGGTGATTCCGTCGTTGCCTGGCTTTGGTTTCTCCGGGAAACCCGTCACCAGCGGATGGGGAGTAGGGCGAACGGCGATGGCATGGGTCCAGTTGATGCAGCGGCTGGGCTACGGCAAGCGGTGGGGTGCCCAGGGTGGCGACTGGGGCAGTGCGATCACGACAGCACTTGGATTTATGCAGCCGCCAGGCTTGGTCGGCATCCATCTGAACATGGTGATGTTCGACCCGAGCGCAGAGGAGATCGCCAACGCCACGCCTGCTGAGAAGAGGATGCTCGATGACGCCAAGCGCTACTACACAGAATTTTCCGGCTACATGCGGCTTCAAAGCACGCGGCCGCAATCTGTGAGTTTCGGCTTGGCTGATTCTCCGACCGGCTTGGCTGCCTGGATCTATGCGCTCTTTCAGGACGTCTCCCAAAGCAACGGCGAACCCGAAAAAGTGGTCACATTGGACCATCTCATCGACGACATCATGTTGTACTGGCTCCCCAATGCAGGCCCAAGCTCCGCGCGGTTTTATTGGGAAGCCGCGCATGAAATAGGGACAGCGATGCCTTCGCACGCGATGCGGACGCCAACGGGCATCAGCATGCTTCCAGGAGAACAGGTGCGTATTTCCCGGCAATGGGCAAAGCGACGCTTTGAGGATTTACGTTTCTTTGGAGAAGCGGAGCGGGGCGGGCATTTCGCTGCAATGGAAAATCCGTCCGCTTTTGCTGATCACGTGCGAGAGACCTTTCGGTCGCTTCGATGATGGTTGGCGGATTGGATGGATCCAGAGCGTTGGAGATCGCCATGGCGATCGCGTCACCATAGATGCCGACGGTGACCGGATTGTTGGAGACGTTACCGGAATCCTGTCGCTAAGCGCGGTTGCGGTTGTGCTGCGAGCGTAAACTGCTCCGAGCGCCACTTCTCAGGCTTCTCATTGCGCGCAGCGTGACGAGCAGCGCTTACGCATCCCGAAGCAGAAAGCGCCCACAAAGCGCTGCTCATTGAGCTTCAGCACATGCAGGAAGCGACGCCGCCTGAGCGCGACACTTTTACCCAACGTGGGCGCGCCAGGGAAGATCGGGCACATGCGAAGGTAGATCGGGCGTGCTAGGAGACCAAAGAGGCTCATCAATTGAGAGCGAACAGGTAGGGTACGGTCCAAGCAAAGGACACGAACCGGAGAAGCTGATTGACGACAAGAATTCGCCGCAGATATAACTCATTGAATAACTGGAATTTTTACGGGAGACGGGGCGGATCCTTAGTAGTATGAGTCGAAGACAAATCGCCACATTCGCGGCGGACTTCGCTCAAACACCACCAACTTAAGTCTGGTGCCGACAAATAGCCCCGGAGTCTCCGTTAGCGACGACAATCTGCCCCGCAGTTCTATCTGCGTGGCCGCGAGGCGGCAGGGCGCGACCGCCTCGACGGAGGGGCGGTCACTTTCTTGGCGGTTGGTATGGTGAGTGGAATGTCCACAATTCGACGTCTTTCGGGTGTCGGCACCCGAAGCCAAGTGATTCGGATCTGGTCGAGATGTCCCGGTCGAGCCCGAACCTCGATCGATGGCAGCCACCAGCTCACGCTGCTCTTCACACTGCTTTGGAGATGTCCGCGGAGCACCAAATCCAGACCTTGGGCGTAGCCGCGTCGGATCAGGCCTTCGAGTGCGCGCAACAGGCAATCTCGCCCGGCAATCTGCTCCAGAGCGTAACTGCGCGCCGCCTGCAGTGATCTGGCTTGGTCGTCCAGCTCGAGGCCACAGGCCGCGATCACGCGGTCGATGAGGCGGCCGCACAGTTGTAGCATTTCAGGCTCGATCGCCGACAGGTTCAACCATATCTCATTGCCATGAGCAGGGCTGTGCGGCGCGATGAAACAATCAGGACGGGCGTGGACATTGTCGCGCAAGGCCACCTTCGCGTCCAAGCCATGGAAGGTGACCAACTCCAGCGGGGTTTGGACGTCCGCGGGAAGTGCACGAACTACCTCTTCGCTCACTTCGCTTAGCATGGCAAGCACACGCGCAGGAAGTGGAACGTACGTCATCGGACGTTCCGAGCCTAGCAGGCACCAGGCCCAGCACTGGCGCCTATCAAGTTCGGCGAGTCCCGCCGCATTGAACTCTTCAATCTCAAGAGCAGTGGCATCCGGCAGCAGTGCGTCCGGGAGCGCCGCCTGGTGACGGTAGTGCTCGCGCCATCGGGAACCGCGATCGGGAGCTACCAGATAGCGAGTGGTGCGCTGGTCCCGGGCCCAAAGCCAGTAGGCTTGAAGCCAACCCTCTGCGTGCAGCGATGGAAATCGCCGCATCTGTGCCGATGCCACATCGACATCGAACAGATCGAAGCCGCAAGGACAGGCCCCCATTTGCTCGGGACCGCCGAGCAGCGGAAACAGTGGACGGCGGCAGCGCGGGCAAGATTCGATCAATCGCTGACCGTGCCAAGGACACTCAACGATTGATGGCAACTGAAACGCAGCCGTGTGGTATCCATGTTGCGCGCACTCTGGGCACTGTCGAACCGGGGACGGTCGATCAAGGGCGCCGGAGGTCTGGATCGGCGACCAACTCTCAGGGAGCCAATGCGTTCTGGCGTACGCCGGGTCGACGCCTGCGGCCGTGCACAGGGCCATCTGTGCGCGGCCGGGGCGTTGAACCTGCGCCAACAGGTTGATGTCTTTCCTCAACCGGAGGTCGAGAGAGGAAACCAGTTCGCGCGGCTCCAATGCCATCAGGCGACACACGCGAAGCAGCAGCCCATACCCGGACAGGTGCGGGTAGATCTCGAAGTCGGCCCCCAACAACGCGAGTGGCGCAGAGCTGCTGGGTACCGCTTCACGTATGTTACGCCGCCTCATCACCGGAGATCAGGTTGGCCCGAACGTACTCTAGTCGCAGGTAGCCACTCGCAAGCAGGGCGGCGCGCACGTGTGCTGGCGTCAGTTCGTCGAAACCTCGCTCCTCAGCGGCGTTGGCGAGCAAATGGCGAACGGTCAGAGCAAATGTGGCCATCGGCCAGGCATCACTGGTCGGCAACTTGTTTTCGGCCCGTAACGCGATCACGCCCTCGAGAATCAGACCCGCCTGCGCCGCTAGGCGCCAGCCACTGTCGTACGCGCCCGGGGCGAAGAACCGGGAGAACGGCATGTCCGGCGTAGGCCACGTTGCAGAATGGTCGTACCGATCCAGGGCGTGCGCGATCTCCACCAAACCTATCAGGGGTTGGAAGGCGTGGGTCGACATAAACCAGCGCCGTAGTAGGTGAGAGGGATAGCCGGCCCAGTCGTCATGCGCGTTAACGCCGGTGGCGTCGTTTTGGCGGACGAAAACGATGAACAGGCGCAGCTTCGCATCCGTCACCTGCTCGTCGATGTCAGCGAGATAGTCGTACTCAGCCCGCGTAATGCGCTGAGCGTTGTCGATGAACATGACCATCAACGGCAGGTCGGCTTGGCCGCATCGTGTCTTGACGAAGTTTACGATCCGGTCCTTGCCGCGTTGTGGTGTCAGACGATCGGAAGTTGTCAGGTTCAGTCGAGTGTTGAGCGCGGTATAGAACGCGCCGTCGCTGCGTCGCTGTCCACTGGGCATGATCAGGCGACTGGCGACGCCGATCGGCCTATTATCGCGATCCACCAGCCATCGCGACACGTTTTGAGTGAGGTACTCCTGGGCGCTGGTTTTGCCCAAACCGCCACCGCCGTAGGCAGGGGCGCCATGGTGGTCCAGTTCGACGTTGCTGAGCACGTAGTTGGCGAACGCCTCGATAGGCCGCGTGGAGATATGAAACCCGTTCGGGACGAAGATAGGGTGTTGTTCCGAAGACATGTGAGCCTCCGCACGCAAGATTGGTTAGAGCAGAAGTGAGTAGCCGTCAGTGGTCGCGCGAGCCGTCGAAGCTGACCCAGCCTCGCCGCGGAGTGGGTACGGTCAGATCGACCGCCGGCAGCGGTGTCGGTTGAGGCGTTTTCGCGCCCGACGCCTGCTGCATGCGCGCCAGTTGGTCCACCGCTTTCTGGGAGCTGGACGCCAGCTTTCGCAGGTGATCCGTGTAGGCCTCCACGGCGCACTCGCACCCGACAAACGAGAGCCCATCCTTCAGTTTGGTCCACTGCATGGCTAGGGTACGCGTCGTTTCGTCATGGGGTGCACGGTCCCATGGGGGCATCGCGCGGACGAAGCCGAGCGGCACGGTGGCGCTTCGCATCAGCAGCAGCGTGCGCAGGTCATGGCGGCAAATGCGTGCCAGCACGGTTCTGCCGATCAGCTCCCATCGCTGGTCCAGTTCGGAACTGCGGTAGCGCACGTACAAATGGTTCACATGCGGCATTTCTCCGGTCTTGCGGTTCCCGTGCACGACCAACGGCACCAGTACGCTGCCCATCTCACGGGCGTCCTTCTCTGGCTCGGGCACGGACAGCGCGAATGCGCGTGGCGTCTGCATCTGCAGAAACTGCAGCGGGCTCAAGCTACCGAGTGCCGGGTGCGGAGTCGCGTTGTAGTTGGCCACCAGGACATCGAGCAGTTCTTCGAACAGGTGCAGTTGGATTGGAAGATCGCCGGGTGCGAAATTGCTGATTCGCAGCTTGCGCTCGCCCAACCGGGTGGCTGGCTCGAATCCGCCGGGCAAGTCCCGGAGTACGCCACGCTCCAGACGCGAGAACAGTTGTTCGACTACCGGTCGCGAACGCGGCTCATGGGCGCGCCCAAAGTAAAGAATCGCGCCGTGCGCACGTCCCATCGCCTCTTCGAAGCTAATCGAGTGATGGGCCTTGGCATTGTCCATAGCGATGCAACGAACGCGTCGACGACCGCGATCACCGGTCAGTCCGCTTGGCATTCCTGCGCCGGGGGCATACTCCAGACCAGGGATCGTCAGCTCACGGCGCGTCCAAGGGTACAGTGCCCGTGCAACGCAGCTCGCCACATCAAGGTTGTTGTAGGCGCGGCCGACCCGCAAGGTCCAGGCCAAGATCGCCCGAGATTCGATTTCCACCTCGCACAGGAACCACAACTTAGTGATCCTGCGCTTGACCACGCCGCCATTGGGCAGCGCCACGCCAAGTTCGGCTTCAATGTCGACCGAGTGTGCATCGAACTCGGAACGATCAAACGGCCGTCCACGGAAGGCATCCGCGAGTACGGTGAGGGAGGGGCCCATCTCGTCCAGCGTTGGCACCGCGATGTCATCGATACGCATTTTGCGCAAGTACCGCAGCAGCGCCCGCCGGCCCTGGTCAGGTTGATTTAGTGGATAGAACGCGTGCTGATCCAAGCGCTTGAGCTCGGCGACGATCTTGGCGAACAAACGTTCAAAGGCCTTTGGTGGGCGGCCGGGGGGAAGCTTCGTGGTGAAGCCCTCGATCCAGGTCGCGATCGTAGGTTGTGCACGGAGCACTTTGCGCATTGCATGTGGCTCCGCCATGGATGGCATCTGCGGGTCATCAGTGTCATCGTTGCCTTCGTAGGTGCCCCACGGTACGCACACGCGATAGCCGAAAGGGTGTCCGTCGCGTGCGAGCTGTGGGGCGAGCCTCGCCATGCGCTTGAGACGACTTCGGCAAAGCCCATTGGCCTCGGCGGCGCGGGTCAAACTCATTGCCCCCGTGAGCACTGCGGTCAATGCGGCGCAGCGGCGTTGGAAGCGGTCGACGAACGCCGGTTTCACGGTAGACAGATCCGGTTTGAACCATTCCTGCAGTTGCTCGGCATCGAAGAGCTCGGTTCGGTCAGTGCGCATGGCATACCTCCACCGTCGCCTGCGCACTACCGGCTGTGTAGTCGACCAGACGCAATCTGCCTGCATGCACCATTCCCGCGACAACGGCACGCACGCTATCGGCGTCGACTGCCAAGTGCTGGATCAGGCCAGAGAGGGTGAGGCGCGGGCGATTGGTCAGCAGAGCCAGAATCTGGTCCTGGATGGTCGAGCGCGTCACCAGGCGCTGATAGGCCCATACGTGGTGAAGCAGCTCGAAGCGAACGGCGCAGTCGGCGATTGATGAGATGAGTTCGCGCTCAGTAATGTAGATCAGCCGGAGCCCATGGCGCTCTGCGGCAGCGTCGAGCGCCTCTTGTTCGCGGATGGACACGATGCCGCTGGTGCTCCCGATGGTGCCCGATGCGGGAATCGCCAAGTAGTAGCGCTCTTCGCCTTGCTTGCTCCGGGTCCAGAACGAAATGTCGATGTCCTGTCGAGGCGACAGCGCGATGCGCCGCGGGCGCTCGACGTAGGACTGCAGATTGGGATCGAACTCGAGCTGCAGGGCCAGGGTTAGGTGCAGGAACTCGGTGACGGTTACAATGCGCGCATTGCGCGGTGAGTGGAATACGAAAAGTTCACGACGGTTGCGTTCGCTGCGAGTGAGCTTTCGCGGCTCGTATGGAAGGGTGGGGTTGGTGACGTGCGAATTGGGCTTGAACTCGTCGCGGGTGGCGGCAGTACCTGCGGTCATGGCATGACTCCAGACGAATAAGCGCGAGCGCGGCCGGAGGCCACGCGATGCGGGGTGCGCGCCGAGGGCGCGCGAGGAGGAACGCTGCGATGCGGCGGGAGCGACGGTTAGACCGTAGACAAAGGTGACAGGCGATAGCTGAGCACCCGGCCTGTGATCTGGTCGCAATTCACATCCAGGTGGTACAGCCGACCTAAGACGCCTATCACCTGACGCCGATTAATCTGCATGGGTGAAAGTTGCTCCGATTCGGCTGAAGCGGATTCAGCGCACGCAGGCTCTGCAGCGTGGTTAAGGCCGGCAAATTCGAAGGCGAGTTGCTCGGGTGAGCTCAGCAGTTCGGCGTTCGGTGCAGGCACGGATTCCGGGTACACGTTCATCGCGACATCTCCTGAGGCGCTGCCGGCAGGCAGCACTTGACTAGGACCCAAGAACGCGCGACGCTGCAGTTCTCTAGGCGGCAGCATCTGGGGCCCCGTCTCGGGGCCCCACTTGGGTCAGCGTGACAATCGGTTTGATATTCACGATCGAAGTGGTCTGTGGGCACCTCCTAGGATTAAGGGAGTGAAAAACAGACGTAACCGGTCCGCCCGCGACGACGCGGGACCTTTTTCGAGCCTCACCCTTCCTTCGGTGATCACCGAACTTCACCGGCTGTCAGCGTTGCAGTCGGAAGTTGGCACTGAGATAGATCGCGCCTATCGTCGAGGGAAAAAATCCTCCTGCATACAGCGGCCTTACGTAGCCGGACGATTAAAGACTGGGCGCAGATCACCGAACGTAGCAGCTCCTATCGCCACGCACAATACCTTTCAAATCAGTGGGTTTTCGATCCCGGGCAGCGACAACTGGAACAGCGCGAAGCTGCGCTGCCTGTGTTCCGTATATGCCAACCAAAGTTGGTATTCATAGGCGCGACATATGACAACGAAAGTCGCGCTGCCGTCGTCCATCCTTGCCGTTGAGGCGCCGGATCGCAGCGACGCCAGCCATCCTTCGATACTTACTGTGCATCGCTGCCAACCACGAGGTGCATATCCTATGCGTGTCGTCGACGAGCACACATCGAATTTCGCCAGCATATGGCGCAACAGCCAGCATGAGTGCCCCGCATTGAGCTATCAAGTCACAGTGATGGCCACTTTCGCTACACAGTCTGAGCAATCGCTAGGCAACTCCTCTTTGGCAGAATGCCGGGGCTGCTAAGCTAAAGCTCGCAGCGCTTAGAGACTATGCCGGGGTTAAGGATGTTCAGTGTTGATTGGACTGCCGTTTCAGTAGCCGTCGCGGTTTTGGTATTCGTTGCTGATCGTAGGGATAAGCGACAAAGACTCGCGGCGTCCAGCACCGTAGTAATGGAATTTCTGGTTCAAGATATGGTTCGCCTTGCCAGGCAGTCGAGGGAAATGGGGATGTACGCTGCTTCGCTGGAGATCCATGACCCTAATCGCAGTTCACGCGCTGATTTGTATCTCACACAGCGGGCTGAGCAATTGAACATCGCCACCCTTGAACGGCATGCGGATGACCTCTCATCGCTGCCAACGACAGTAGTTGAGTGTTGTGCTGGCAGCCTGAGCAGGATCCGGCTACTTCAGGAGACGGTCGAACTCCTGACGGCAGATCAACCGGTCGGTCGTCACCACTTAAGCTGGAAGGATGGAAAGCATGCAGTCAACGTCGCAGCCGCTGAGTTGATGCGCAGCGCAGAAGCATGCATCGAAGCCATCGACCTCATTCGGCGCGGTGCTATGGCCCGAGCCTAGCCGCTAAGCTCGTTGCCGTGGCGCGTGCGCTTTGGGTTCGCTGTTCAATGCTTTCAATGCCGAGCCTCTTTCAGAGACTGCCAGAATTCTCTTGCACAATAGAGCTTCGTTGGGCAGCCCTCTCCGGGTCGAGAGCGGATGTTGAGCAGGGGCAGGAGATAAGGGATATTCATTGAGGGGAGGGCGTAGCAGCTGTTGACCCAAACCGATGCTGTCGGCGCCGGCGTTTGGACATTGCCACGGTCCGCCCAGCTTGAAGAGCACTGATCTGGGCGAATCATCCGCACCGGGCCGGCACATAACCCGCTGCAAGATGCATCAGAAGCTTTGGCACTAAGCGTGCCAAGGCTCCTGCAGATCGATGTCGCCGCTGTCCAGACGTCGGTTCGCATTGAGCAGGTCGACCTGCACGACCATCGGCAAGTCGAAGGCCGTACCTGTCACGACGCAGCAGCCTTGGGTAAGGTTTGGGATCAGTGCGCGCGAAACGGGTCAAGGGTAGAGATGGTGTTGTCGATCAGGAACAGATCGCGGTCGTTCACCAGGCGATGGATCAAGAAGTTGTGGATCTGAGATACGATGGTCGGAGAGATGTCGGCTGGCCGTTGGCTGGCGATGGTTAAGAAAATTCCAAACTTCCGGCCTTCAATGATTCTTGCAGGCTTGAGAGTGCTCGGGTAGGCAGCAATAGGCAGACGTCGCCCCCAAAGCGAACAGGAGGTGCTAGCAGGTGCTTGGTCGAGCTAGGTCGAGCTTCGCTTCAGACGGATTCCGGGGGTGTTGCCTATCGATGACATCTGCTCGCATTTTGACCAAGCTTTTAGCTCACCAGGTAGTGGGGCCGCTTTGGCTAGAAGCAGATGTTGGGGAGGCAATTAGGCATGTTTATCGGGGGTAGGGGAGGCAGCTCTTAAGCCGGCCTAGTCCTTTTCTCCATTCGATGGGGCCCCTGACCGTAGCGTGGTCTCATGGCAGACACGCAACGAATTGGAGCCGGGGCATGTGGGATCGTAGCTGATGACCTGAGCTGATAAAGCTCGCTCTCTGTCCAGGCTTTGGCGTCGCAACTTGGTGACATTGCTTCTACATGTGTCAGTAGGGATGCCAAGGCCATGCGATAGTGGTGGACTCCGAGTAATACGACGCAGGATCCTCGTCCACAATTGCGAGGTCGCCCAGTTGGTAGCAGGCGTGGACAACCTCACCGTCCGGATGGTGATACTCGCCGTGAGGCTTGGCTGGTGCCAGAAACATTGTTGGCTTAGCAAGGCGGGCTGCGAGCTCTCGAAAGAGGAACATGGAAGGATCAAAGCTGCGACGGGAGCCGTGGTGTGGCAGAACCAGCACCGACGTCAGCGAAATCTCGGTAATGTAATGATCTAAAAATTCTTTCAGCCGATCCTCGTCGGTGAAGTTTGCATCACCCGTATGAACCCAACCTACGGCCCGCGTGCTGTTGCGTTCGCGCGCATTCTGTACGCCAGAATGAATCGAGTGATCAAAGCGCCTCCGCGGTATGCCGATGCCTCGCTCAGCCGGACCCGAATAGACGCACATGGATGCATCATTGTAGTCATGAAGTGAAGTGGTGATGCGATACAACGTCGACAAGAGTTGCTTGCAGCTAATTTTTCCAGTTGCTACCTTTTCTCCTAGTTTTTTAAAGGTAGGAGCGCGCGAATCCGCTGGAGGTACAAGCGATTCGAGCTCTGCTGCAAGCGATTTGTCGGCCTTTTTCTTTAGCTCAAAATTAAGGTCGTCTCTAAACTTCTCCCAGTCGAAGCTAGTTGGGGGGGCTTTAGTGGAGCTGATGACCGACTGCAGCCCATGGAGCAACTTCATGTTCCAAATGGAAGCGACTTGGCTCGGGAATTTCCATTCCCGCGAGTAGAAGCGGATCAGCCAATCCAAGTCCAAGATCAGCGACGTTGAGCACGAGAGTCTGGCCCCGGCACCCTTTGCGCCTTCAATTGCTTGGCGCGCGCGATTGGTCAGAACGTGATCGTCGCGTTCATCCTCGCCGATATCAGGGTTATTCTCGCCGCCACCACCCTCTTCGGGGTCCCCTACGAGGACAATCGGGCCGAAATACCCATCATAAAGAAGCGAGGCAGTCTTGGAGAACCCTGCCAGGGTACTACCTAAGTTCGCACCTGCACTCGCACTGAGCTTCAGCGCCATCCATTTAAGATAACTATTAATATCGACGTGTGGGAGAAAAACTGTCCCGAAGCTCACGCCAGCGTCCTTCAGATTCTCCAAGCCGTTTATATGATCATCATCCAGATGGCTGATTGCTAGGAAATCATGCCTGCGCTTGCGCTCCGCGAATGCTTTGGCAAGCTTCCTGCGATGGTTAACCGTGGATCCACCGCAATCCACCACCATGCTAAAAATGCGACCCCTGCCAGAATGTAGAGCCATAGAGTGGAATCCGCCTTGGCCTATCGGGAACTGGGTTCTGTCGACTTGGAATGACACCACGATTTCTCCTTGATCAGTGGAAGCACGATAGCCATTAGCTCACTTTGACCGCGCCGTCCGAAAGCGCTACATGATCGGCCTGATCTGGCAGCAGGAGCACGCGGTGGATAAGATTGATTCATCATAGGTAGGCTGACCCAAGCGAACAGACTGGGATTAGGGAGCGTTATCGAGGGTAAGCCAGTAGCCGCATCGTTGAGGCGAAGCCTCAAGAGTACTGAAAAGGCTCTGCGCGCATGTGCCGCAAAGACCGGCTGCTGCGCTCTACATCTGATCTGGCCACGCAGGAAGTCGATGAGGAGCCGGAAGGTGTACGTGAGGGGTAGACTTCCGTGAAAGGAAACGCGTTAGGGTGTCGATGAGCTACACGAACCGATGGATGGATTTAGCCAGGCAGAATCCGGAGCCGGATCCTTCGGCTTTATCGATCCTGATATCCGCGAGGTTGATGATGAGTGGCGAGCCCTGCACATGCCTTCACTAAGGAGGGGTTGTTGTCAGCACAGGGCTGTTGAGCAAGGAGGGGAGGGCATTGGCCAAGTGTTTGCATGTGGATTTGGTGCGGCTGCCGGGAGAGGCCGAGCGGCGAATAATGGTTCCTTAGGATGAACGCGACGCCAACACACGGTCTGGCGCAAGTACCTTAGGGGCTGGGCCAGCAAAGAGCAGATTTGGTGCTCAATGGGAGCAGCGCCCTTCCTAGCAGGTCTAATGAAAGTTGGTCAGGAGAGAGACTTCTATCGTGTTCGGGACATGACAGATGAAGATGTCGCTTTTGGCGCAGCTGCGATGGCCCATATAGCCGCCGCGCCAACACGCTCTGCCTGATTCTGCACTGGGCCCAAGCGACGGGCAGGTATCCCAACGCCGATGATCTTCGGTGGGGATGTATTCCGGCCGCCTGCGCGACGCCAGCCGGTGGGACCTGCCGACAGGTCTGGCATTGCACTGGGCGCGATGGGCAATCTATCAAGCCAACGAGATCGCCCACGTGGCGCTCGAAACGCTCCTCGGCGCTCTGCTTAGGCGGCTAGCCGAGCAGCCAAGTGGCATGACGCTAGATGCATTAGTCGCAGTCCCGCGATCGCCTCGCGCCCTGAAGAATCTCCCTTTCTTGTGCCAATAGGCATCCCAAAGCGGTTTTTTCCACGTTGCCTGTAGGTTCTCAATGAGACCCCAAGGATAGCGAACCCAATCTCAGGACGGGGATATTCTTGCTCGTTTGAACTGTCTTAGAACCTTTTTCCAGCTTAAACAGTGCCACCGCCTGGGATAGGCCAAGAGCCTGTTGTTCCATAGAGCGCGCCGCGGCGGTGGCTTCTTCGACCAGGGCGGCGTTCTGCTGGGTGGTCTCGTCCATCTGGGTGACGGTCTGGTTGACCTGCTCGATGCCGGCGGACTGCTCCTGCGAGGCGGCGGCAATCTCACCCATGATGTCGGTGACGCGCTGCACCGAGGCGACGATCTCGGCCATGGTCTTGCCGGCCTGGTCGACCAGGACCGAGCCGGTGGCGACGCGGCTCACCGAGTCGTCGATTAGGCTCTTGATCTCCTTGGCTGCGTTCGACGAGCGCTGGGCGAGGGTGCGCACTTCGCTGGCCACCACGGCGAAGCCGCGGCCCTGTTCGCCGGCGCGGGCCGCTTCCACCGCGGCGTTGAGCGCCAGGATGTTGGTCTGGAACGCGATGCCATCGATGACCCCGATGATGTCAGCGATCTTCTTCGAGGAGGCTTCGATACCGCTCATGGTCTCGATCACCTGACCGACCGCGTTGCCACCCTGTGAGGCGACCGCCGCCGCGCCGCTGGCGAGTTGGTTGGCCTGTCGCGCATGTTCGGCATTCTGCTTGACCGTGGAGGTCAGTTCTTCCATCGAGGCAGCGGTTTCTTCCAGGCTGGCGGCCTGCTGCTCGGTGCGCTGCGACAGGTCATCATTGCCGGCGGCGATCTCGGTGGCTGCGGCGTTGATGCTGACCGCCGCGGTCTGGATGCGGCCGACGATGCCCGTCAACTGATCGGCGGTGGCATTGGCATCGCCACGCATGGTCGCGAAGACGCCATGGAACTCGCCCTGCATGCGTGCGGTCAGGTCGCCGGCGGCGATGGATTGCAGCAGCGCGGACAGTTTGCCCAGATTGTGGTCGCTGACCTCCATCATCGCGTTGAGGTCCTGCACCATCAGTCGGAAATCATGCTGGAAGTGCGCGGCGTCGCCGCGAGCACTGAAGTCGCCAGCGGCGGCCGCGGCAGCCAGGCGCTTGATCTCGGTATTGATCGCCAGCAAGCTGAACTTGGCCGCATCCATGGATTCGTGCAGCACCGCGCGGCTGCCGGGCAGGCGGCGGGCGTCACGGCTCAAATCGCCGTTGGCGTACTCGTTGAGCACGCCGATGGCGTCGACGATGGCGTCCAGGTGCTCGAACATCATGGTGTTGATGCCCTTGCTCAGCTCGCCGTACACGCCGGGGAAGTCCTGCGGCATGCGGTGGCTGATGTCCTTATCGGCATGCAATTCGATCATCAACGCGGTTTCGCTGGAGAAGCGCTGCAACTGGGCCTGCATCCGCTCCATGGCGACCAGTAGGCGGCCGGGTTCATCGCGCGCCTCGGTGGTCACGTCGTTGTCCAGGCGGCCATCGGCGATGGCTTCGGAGGCACGGATGGCGCGGCCCAGCGGCCCGGTGAGGCTGCGGGTGATCGTCCACGCCAGTAGGCTGCTGATCAGAAGCACCGAGAGGCCGCCTGCGATCATGACAAAGCGGCCGCGTGCCATCGCCGCCGACGAGATCGCATAGGCCTCCTTGCTAAGACGCCGCTGCAGATCGGCATTGGCGCGGATCGCCGCCTGTTGCTTCTGCATCGCCGCCGAAGCATCGCCCAACAACAGTGCCTGTGCTTGTGCGTTCTGACCCTTCTTGTCGAGCGCCAGCACCTGATTGTTCAACTGCACCGAGGTTGCTCGCTGAGCCTCGATGTGGGCGATGGCTTGGCGTTCGGCCAGACTTGTAGGCATCGCCGACAATGCATCGTGTGCGGCCTTGAAGCGAACTCGACTGGTCTGCACGATGTCCAGCATCTTCTGATTGGTCGCGTCGTCATCGACAATGGTGATGGCGAGCAGGCCGATCTCCACGTTGGTGTTGGCATCCAACATCTCGTTGGAAAGCCGGACCTTTTCCATATTTCCGTGGACGATGCTGTCCAGTTCGTGATGCGCTTTGGCCATGGTGATCAGGCCGATCGTCACCAGCAGGCCGGACAGTAGGATGAGGATGCCGAAGGCCACGCCAAGGCGCCGCCCGACATTGTAGCGTTGCAAAAGTGCGTTCATGTTGACCTAGGCAGACTAAAAAGGAGTGATTGACATACGAACTCTTTCCATCCTTGGTAGCAGCCACTCCTAATTGTTGGATCTCAACAGAGGTAAAAATATCCAGATCCAATTTCAATTTAAATATTGTTGCGTGCTTCCCTCTGATGGATAGCCAATATAACCATGGCGCGCTCCATATATGCCGCCATCACCTTTGTAACACTAAGTCCATCGTTCATATGCCGCCTGCGACACCTCGGAGGCTTTTTCCAGCGGAACATTTTGCGGGTCATTTCGCCGAGCACAAGTACGGGACTAGTGCTCATCGACACTTTTTTCGGAAAATAAATATCCCGTAGGAATCGGTTCGTGTTCCTCGCCCTTGTGCTACAAGCTTAGGCGCCAAAATTGAACTGCATCAAATTGAAAATTGAAATATCACCAATCACCAATCGAAATGTCTCGATTCCTGGCAATACGCTATCTTCTAGGCTCTTGCATACACCATGAGCGCCGCCATGCAACGCGATGATGACCTTGTCAAGCTGCGCGCGTATATCGATCATGCCGCCGCCCAAGGTGGTGCCTCCATGCGCCTGCCCCCGGAGCCCGACTTGTCGCAGGTCCTGGGGATATCACGGGCCCGACTGCGAGCCTTGCTCAGGCACCTCCAAGAAGAGGGCCTGATCTGGCGCCACGTTGGGAAGGGAACGTTCGTGGGTCCGAGGCCTGTGGCGGCGAACGATCGCCGTTGGGCAGCCGGCATCGGCGCCGACGACATCTTCGACGCGCGCGTACTGCTTGAGCCGCAATGGGCGGCGCAAGCAGCGTTGCGCGCCACCCCGACCGACATCGCCATGATGGAGCAATGCCTGGCTGAGATGACCACAGCCGGTACGTTCATGCAATGGAAGCGGTTGGACGAGAGGCTGCATCGCCTCATTGCGCAGGCTACACACAATCTATTGCTACTGATGCTCCACGACAGCCTGCGTATGCAGGTTCCTACGTGGCTGGATGCCAAGCTGGAAGACGTGTATGGCACGTCCGGTGAGCCGAAGCAGGCCATCTATCAAGAGCGCCGGGAAATCATCGACGCCATCCGCTCGCACGACCCGACAAGGGCCGAACAGGCAATGCGCGAGCACGTGCGCTCGGTGCGAACGCATTTGTTCGGCCTGCGCTGAGCCGAACACTGCAGCGCGCTTGCAGCTTGCTCCGCAGCTGGTGCTGCTCCTCTCCACGCATTGGCCGCACGCCGTTTTGCATCGGCGCGATCGCCCAGCGGCCATATGGCAGGGTTGGCAAGGAGGCGATGAGGTCCCTGCACGATGGCGATGCCCTAGTCTGCCGCGCCCTGGATGCCGACGCCGCGTTACCTGGCATCTAAGTTCAAAGTCTTGATCGTTCTAGGTCTGGATGGCGCCGTTGGACAGGAGCACCACGGAGCGAACCTTAGACAACTCGGCCTCCATCGCATACACGTTCTCTGCAGAACGCACGCCGCATCTTCCGGCGCAGCATCGCATGGGTCGGCAACGCAGACGGCAGCGAGGGGACGGAACAGTGCCGAAGAACTATCCCCGGCTGATCCACGATCAGACTGGCCACATCGCGTTGTGCTAGCAGCTGTGGCAGACCGATGCCGTACTATAGCTCTTTGGTGCTATCTAGGCCATTGACCTGCAGCAACAACGGCTGCCGGGTCCCTGCGGGCGCGCCCTGGGTATGAACGTACAGATCAGCAGACGCGAGCCTTCGTAGGGTATTTCTAACCGCTTGCAACTGGCTCCGGTCAGTGTGATGCAAAGCGGAAAAAGGTCCAGCGAACACTCGTAGAGTTCTCGTCGACCCGGCGTGCCCTGCGCCGGAGCTTTCTGCTATGCCCAAGTACATCGCGGCGCGACTGTATTTCTCGCCCGCCGAAAGCATGCAGCCGGCTTGTTCGTCTTCGACCGCCAACGCGTTCAGCTTTTCAGTCGCGAGACTAGGACCGTTGGCCGGCCACCGTTCACTCCTCCCCGCAGAGAAGCTACGTCCAGATATCGCATTGATGAAATTTTGTTGTATTAACCTACGGAATTCATCAGAAAAATAGATCGAGAGTACCATGCGTTTTAAGAAGCTCGACTTGAACTTACTGGCTGCACTGGATACCTTGCTGCGCACTTGCAGCGTCAGCCGGGCCGCATTGGAAATGTTCATAACCCAGTCGGCGATGAGCAACGCATTGGCGCGACTGCGTATTCATTTCGATGACCCCCTGTTAGTGCAGGTTGGGCGCAGGATGGAGCGTTCGCCGCTGGCGGAAGCCCTGCAGGAACCGCTTCGCGACATTATGGTCCGGATCGAGATGGCGATGGAGATCACACCCAATTTCTCTTCCAAATCATCCACGCGGCGTATCAGCATCAGCTTGTCCGACTACACGCTGTACACCGTTGCGCCCCACTTCTTGCGCGAAGTGGCTCGACAGGCACCCGGCATCACCATCGAATTGAAGCCTCAAACCGCGTTGCCCTATCTGTTGCTCGAACGCGGCGAAGCGGATTTGGTCATCGCCCCAGACCGAGTGCGATCGACCATCCACCCAGTAGAGGCGCTGTTGACCGATCCTCTGTGCTGCCTCGTCGCCGCTGAAAGCGACCATCCACCAGGTCGGTTCAAAGCTTCAGAATTCCAATCAGCCGGCCACGTGGTCATGCAACCGCCTGGCGGCATCGAGAGCTATGCGGTGCAAGTGTGCCGGGAAGCCGGGCTGCATGTTCGGGTGGAAGTTTCGACGTTCTCCTTCGCGTCGATCGGCGACTTGGTGAAAGGCACTGATCGCATCTCGTTAACGCAGGAACGCCTGGCAAAGAAGTTGATCGCGGAGAAAGGCGGGCTGCGCATCGTCGCTCCGCCGCTTCCATTGCCGCCAATGCAGCAGGACATGATGTGGCACATCGCACGCACCCACGATCCTGCACTGGCTTGGCTACGGGAAGTAATCAAGACGGTCGCCAACGAATAGCCGCTCATTCATCGGATGCATGCGTCGCATTCAATGAACAAAATTTTGCATTCTTCAAGTGGTGACTGTCGGTCGGCTGGGCCATCAAATCAACCATCGGAAATGCACAACCTTTGATCGTGGGGGTGTTTTTCTACGAGCAGCCAAAACACCTTCAGGCCACGAGCGCCAACTCGATCTCGTAGGACTTCGGAATTGCATTCGCATCGATGATGTAGTCGCCAAATCGCTTCATACGGCTAGTCACGCACGATCTAACTCGAAACGCGGGCAACTTAATGCGGTCCCGCATCAGTTGTTCAATGGCCACGTTGATCAGATCTGCCGCGTTGTCCATCGCAGCCGCCGCATCGCGCATGGCGCGCATGCGACCAAGTCGAGAATCTCGCCGGTGCGTGGCGCAACCACAAGCGTGAGCGAGTAAGGATGTTGCGTAGGAATTGGAGTAGTGCCGGATTTCCCTGTGAACTGAAAGTCAAGATCCACAGCGATTAGAGGAATTTATCGGGGGTAGGGAAGGGCTCTTTACGACCCGAAGCGGACATTGGATCTGGAGCTATGCAAAACGCATTGTGGGTTAGAACTAAAAGCCGCCGTCGAGTGGTCTGGCCTTCTAGAATTTATGGCTCCGACGGCCGCCTGGATTCATCGGTACGGCGCAAGATTGCGAGCGGAAGGTGTTGCGGTGCTTGGTCGCGTCCGAATGCCACGCTCAGGTGCTGAGCCACGGACGAAGCGAACCCTGCCGTGGGCATCGAAAGCGTTGGTGCATCGGTGCGACCAGGTCAGCATGCTCGCACGACGCGCCCAGGTCCATGGGGGCGAGAGAGAATAGGTGGCGAACCGCCTTCAGGCGCGTAGGCACCGGGACTCGCGCTTCGGTCGGCAGCTGGGCAGCCAATAGCATTTTGTTCAAGGCCAACGCGGACTTAAGCTCAGTCGCTTGCGCGAGGCGGGCGGCTTGACCATTGACCCCAAGAATATCGCGTGCGTGTCTCGCCGTCGAATCACCGGTCGAGACATCGGTGCCCCGGTGGCGGATGCGCTGCTCGTTGGGCAGCAATCCCTGAGCTCAGTCTGGAGGCGGGTCGCCGCCGGTTACTTTCGCCACGGGGCAGTGTCGGGTTCGATAGAGCGTCCCAGGAACTTGCGCTGGTTTCCGGCACTGGCCTTATCCAAGCCGGCGTTGAACGGTCCGCGGTTCACTCGTGCATGCCAGCGCTTGCGCGTATACAAAGGGGAAGCAGCATCGGCCTTAGGCGTTTCGGAAGCCTCCCACAGCTCGGCGCGGCGATCGGCGCTGGCGCGGAACAGCACCCAAGCTGCGTAGCTGCCTTCCGCCGTGTCGCGCGCCCAGTACTCGCGCCACCAATGCCGCGCACAGGCTTCGCGCCAGCGCTCCCGTGCGGCCTGATGTTCGAGCTGCGCGATCGTTCCCTCAAGTGGTCCATCCGGCCAGGCGCCGGCGACCGGCAACTCATTGAAGGCCAAAAAGCCCGAAAGCACGATGGCGCGCTGCTGGCGCCAGTTCAACGTGCTGGCCGCATCCTGGGCAATGACGGCCTCCACCCAGTTGCGCCTGCCGTTGTATTGGGCCGCCAGCATCAGCTCGTATAGCCCGTGGTCCGAGGTCGACGCGTCCAGACCGAGCAGTTGTTGGCGCAAGGCCTCCACCGGCGGGGAATCGGGAGCGCCGAAGACGAGATGCAACAACTCCGGCAAATTCGCGCCACTGAGCACTCGGCTGGGAAGAGTCTGGCGCAAGGCGTTCCACAGCGCCGCGCCGATGTCAGGGAGCGAGGCCAGCAGCACCTCGCACAGCGCCAGAAAGGGCACTTCCGCCAGGAGTACCCGGCGCCGGAAGGCGTCGGTCAAGGTGTCGTAGCCCTCGATCCATCGTTCGACGAACTGTGGCGCGGCACGCCAGACCATCTCGAACTCTGCCGCGGTCATGTTCATCATGACCAAGCTGGAGGTGGTCTGCCGTGCGAGCGTGATGCGCTCCCAGGCGACCTTGCGCGCCGCCTTGAAGGCGGCGTTGCGCGTGTCGTCGTCGAACATGCGGAAGAAACCTTCGGGCGAGTCGGCGTCGGCTTCCGGCAAAGGTTGCACGGACACACCCAGAGGGCGCAAGCCGGAGTGCCCTTTCCACACCGTCAACTCGGCACCAGGGTCGAATTCTGGAGCGGTGTCCGCGCGAATGACCGCATCGAAGGCCGTGGCCGCCTCGAGGACCTCCACCGGAACCTCTCCCCGGATGCGCGCCGCTTCCAACCACCACCACGGTGGCAGGCGTGGCCATACCTGATCGAACGGGTCACCCCGGGTTGCCGCGACCAAGGCGTTGGAAGCATGGAAGGCGATGCCCGGATCCATGGTGGCCTGCCAGCGCCAGCCATGTTGCAACAGTTCGGCCCCCAACCGGACCGCGTCGCTAGTGCCCAGGATCAGGTAGGCCAAGCGCGCCAGGTTTTCGTTGTCCGATTCCAGCACCTGTGCGATCCAGGACCACGCGGTATCGCTGAGCGGCACTGGGGCACCGGACAACATCTCCAGGAGCTGTTCTTGCACCGCGGCGCCCTGACCCTCAGACTGCGCCACCAATTCATCCACGTCCTGCCGGGACAACGTCCCCAACCCGTCGCGAAGGGTGGGCATCAACTCCGGCAACGCGGCGGCGAGGACCGCTTTGACTTGGTCGATGGGAGCGAGCTCAGCGATCTCGACTAATACGGCGCGGTTGCCGATGTCGTAGCGTATTTGCTCAGAAGCGCCATCGACGGTTTCGCGCAAGGCGCGCGCGGCGGCGCGTTCGGCATCGCCCTGGACCAGGGCGGCATCGTTCAACTCTAGGGCATGCCACAGTTGGGCGTTAGGCGCTTTGCAGGGGCCGGCCGCAGCCCAGGACCGCCACAGCTGGGCCAGCTCGTCCGGCAGGCACCGGGCCAGGGCGGGGAGGAGACGCTCGAACTCATGCGATTCGGACGTGGCATAGCGATTGATGTAAAGCTTGTCGACCGGAAACTGCTTGACCAGTGTCCGGAGCTCATCGCAATACGCCGCGGTTGGTACGAACGTCGGATCCAGCCAGTGTTCTCGCAAAGTATGCGCGCGTTGGATCGGCGCCATAGCGGTGTCCGCCAGTAGCTGGACCGCATGGCGTCGTTCGACGGCGAAGAATCCGCGGCCAATGTTATCCAGATAGTCGCGCTGGTAGTTCCATTTCAAGTCGAGTTCACTATCGACGGACCTGCCTGCGTCGTGGTCGGCCGGATACCCGGTGAGGTACAATAAAAAGGCCGCCACGCGTTGCAGTAAGCGCGGGTTAACACCCGCTTCCGGAGTTCGCGCCAGGATCTGCGCCGAGGCATGTCGCAAGGACAGTGCGGTCGGCTCTGGATCTACCTCGTTGAGCAGACACAGCCACTTGAGCGACTCCCAATGCGGATGTAACGGCGACAACAGCGCCGATAGCGCACCGGCGGTGAATGCTGCGGTGGCATGCCGCAGGGGAAAGCCTTCGAGCAAGGCGGCCGCGCTGGCACCCCACTGGTCGGTGTCGTAGTCCACTACCTGCAGGGGCAGGCCCAGTACGGTCTTTGCATTACCCGGGACCGAACCGATCCGCTCGAGCAGACGCTCCTGACGCGTGGTCTTTTCGGCGTCTTCGCTGCCAGTCATGAAGCGCGCAACCACGCTCAGCCATTTCGTGGCTCGGGCGACAAAGCGATCGCGAAGCGACGCATCGCTCCGATCCAGACTGCGCAACGCCGTCAGCGTCACTAGGCGCGCCGATGACTGGGCCGATCGCCCCGTGCGCTCCACCACATCGAGCAGGTTGTCCGGCATGGCCGGTGCCAGCGCGATCAGTTCGGCGCGGTGCGTGGGCGCCAAGTTCTGAGTCTGCAGCCACGCAGTGACCAGCAGCGTCAGCATCGGGCCGGTTTGGCCCGACTCAAGCGCAATCGACACCGCGGCCCGCAACACTTCGGCCCGCTGGTCCAAACCTGCGATAGGCTCCAGCCACCCGGTTAGCGCGTTGTCGGCCTTGGCCACGTCGTTCTCGGCGGCTACGAGTTCGACCAAGGCGGCGCCCAGCGCGTGGTTGACCAGCACTGGATCGAGTTCATAGCCGCCCGCGGCGTCCCTGCGGGTGAAGGTGCCATCGATGATCTCGCTCAGGCGACGTGATACGTTGCTCGGGTCTTGCGAAAAATCATGCGCTTGGTCGGCCAGCTCCTGGCGCGAGTACTTGGTGATGCCTTTCACCGCGCGTTCGGCCACAACGCGCAGCCAGTCGCGCCATTGCTCGTCCGACCAGGCGCGGTCGCCCAAGGTGTCGCGCCCATGCTCGAACAGCAATCGTTGCACGGTAATCTGGCCCACATCTTTCAGGCGATCGTGCAGACGCACCACGAGGCTGAATAGGCGTGGCGTGCGCGCCTGCTCGAGAAGGTCGAGCTTCATCGATGCGTGCGACAGGCCGTGCTGCTGCAGCATCGCGTCGAGCTCTGCGTCGTTGAACTTGTTCACTTCCGCCTTGTCGGGCTTGTCGACCAAGCCCTTGAGCTGCCGCAGTTCATTGTCGAAGTAGGTCTGGCGCGTTGAGAGCACCACTCGCACCCGTTCCCGGAACGGCTCGGCTTGCAGGACTTTGAGCACGGTGATCCAGTCGAACAGCGGCTCCTGGTTCACGCCGTCGAAGACCAAAATGAAGGCAGCGCCTTCGGATGGCGGGCGCAGCAGCAGCTGGTCCACCCGCGCCCGCCAATGCGCCGCGTCGCGTACTCGAGTCAATTCGTGCAGGCGTTCGCCGAGAAATTGCGTCAGCCCCGTCTTGTTGAGCTTGATCAGGCCCGGCATCGCGGAAGACGGAACGACCAGCGTGATCGGCAACTGGTCTTCGACCTGCTCGAGCCAGTCGATTGTGGCCCAGGTCTTGCCCATGCCTTCGCTGCCGATCACACACAAGGGCGAGCCTTTGGCGCTGGGACTGGCAAGCCATGCGGCCATCTTGCTGCTCGGGCCGTCCCGGCGCACGAATTGCGGACCCTTCAAGGCTTGGTTGAAGGTCAATGCCGACTCGTGGCGATCGGTGCGCACCTTGCGTAGCAGTTCTAGCGAACGCGTGCGTAGGGCATCGAAGCCGATCTGCCACGCTTCCACCTCGCGCTGCAGCTCCGCAATCTTTGTCGTGAAGCTCGGCGCCAGCGCTTTGGCCAGCGCTCCGGCGCGTGCACCGAAGTGTTTTTCGGTCGTGGTCGGGTCCCAGGCCAAGAGGGCCGGCAGCGCTGGCGTGCTGGTGGTTTTCCAGTCAACGACCAGCACCGGCACGCCATCGCGCAACCCGGAGTTGTACAGGCCGGTCTCAACTTGGTCGGGCACAGAACGCGACGACGCCAGGATCCATGCCTCCAGACCCGGCGTGCGCTCTTGCGCTTCATCGATTTCACCCCGCAACGACCGCTCGTCCAGTGGCGTGCTGTCGCGATAGCGCTTGCACTCGATCAGCAATGATCGGCCCTGTCGTCCGGCGGTGCTGGCATCGGTGCCGTGCTGCGTACCGGACTTGGCGACGGCGAATGTCGTCCCGATAAGCCTACTGAATAGCTCGGTGACCCCGTCCTCGAACACGTCGGTGCCCGCCTTTTGAACCAAGGCTTGCAGCTCCTCGAGCTCGGCGTTCATAGCGGCCCACACAAACGAGGTTGGCGTCGTGGTGGACAAGGTGCTCCCCCAAAAAAGTAGATTTCAGTGCAGCGTGCAATCAATTGTAAACGTCACCACGCCATGGCTCTTGTCATAGCGCTGCTATCGGAGGTTTTAGAACGCCTACGGCCCATCCATACCGGACACGGTGTAATTACCCGGGATTTCGCCCCTAGGGGTGAGCGAGGATCGACGTCGACCACCGCTCGTCCTACATCCTGAGCCATTGGTCGTCGCGGTTCTGGTTATGGATTTAACGTCTTAAGGTTGCAGGTGAAAATCTGAGTAGGATCTCGGCGGAGCCTGTTGCGGTGTTAGAGACGGTGATGGACCTTCATCAGGGCGTTTCACCACGCGGTTCGATCATGTCAAGCAGTTTCCAGCCGACGCGCGTCAGTCTCTTCAAGCAGTCGATGTCAGCTCTGTCTACGTGCATCGCAACGGCCAAGAGCTTCCGCGGGCGAGTGACACCGACGAACATGTTCATCAGGCGCTCAGTCGTCGCTTCATCCGTTGCACCCCTGGCATCCTCATCTCCGCATAGGAACGGCAGCAGAGTCTGCACGTCGAACTTCTTGTTTCGGCAACTCTCCATAATCAGTGTGGCTAAATGAGTCTCCCCCTTTACGGAAGCGACCGTGGCCACGTGGATGGGAAAGGAAACCTGTAGACCTTGAACGAGATACGTATTCGATGGGCCGAGATCCTCGCTGGCTTGCGGGGTGTCGTGGGCGAGCCAAGCCATTGGAACGTCAGCAAGCGAAGGACATACATCAATGATGTCTCCCAACTCTCTAGTGATGTTGACGAGCGCAACGAGGAATGACTGTTCCGAGACCATATCGTAGGGCTCGAACACCAACTTGTGCGCAACAGTGGTGAGCGTGATTTGTTTATCGCTGTGCCGTCCGAGGATGTTAAGTAGATCGCGCCAGTGCCTAGCCTTTCGATACTCTGACTTACCAAAAGCCTGAACTATCGAGACGAGGGCTGCGCGAGCTGCCGATACACGCTTTTCTATAACAGAGCCTTTGGTCTCGGTGCCCGCAATCTGCATTAACTTCTTTGCGTTGCTCGAATTACGCGTCGGGTTAGCCGCGATGTCGTCATAGGCAGGGAAATAGTCGGGAATGTGTCTACCGACTCGCTGTTGCGGGTTTCCTCGGGACTTGATCGCGCACACTGCCTTAACCGGAAGCGCGTCTAGTTCTTCCTGCATGGCATGATTTGCGACCCAAGCACCAAAGCGCGCGATGACTTGGTTCACAGTGTCGTCGCTGTACAAGAACAGCGTCGGCGGAGCAGATGGATTCGGACCTCGGCCCTCGATACCTTGCCCTACTGCTTTGACGCTGTTGGCGACTTCGGCAAATTGGGCTCCAAATCGCATGCTGATCCGCACCTCCTGACTACCGATGTTAGGAAAGGCGTTCGCAACCGAGCTCCGACGTCGATTCAGAATTGCTTGGTTAACATCCCCGAACCGCTGAACGACTGAATTCTTGCCAAAGATCGCGTTGAGAACTTCAAGCTGGAGCTCGCTCGTGTCCTGCATCTCGTCGATAAAAACGTTCGGAAATCGGTGGCTAATAACTCCCGCGAGAGCCGGAACCTGCGACATGGCTTGAAGCGCGTACGCAAACATATCCGCATGCCGCAATCTTCCGTCCTGCGCCATCTTCTCTTTGAGTGCGCGAAGGTTCTGAACCATCTGCCCGCCGGCTGGCAATGGGACATCGGCGTCTGAGTGCAGGTCCAGGTTAGGGCCTCGAAAACGAACTTGCTTTATCGTCGATTCGCGCGCGTACCTGTTTACGCCTATCCATCCTTTGCTAAACTTGTAAGCCGCTGAGTAAAAACGCTCGGAAAAATCTTCCTCGTCAACTTCTCGAGGGGTAATTCCAAGCGTGCGCAGCCACGGTAGAGCAACAAAGCGATTAACAAAGCTTTGAATTGTGCCGATGTAGTGGGGATACGCGAGCAGGGATTCTCCGGACGGGACCGATTTGAGGCATCTTTCAATCTCTGCTCGGGCAACGTTGGTGTGTGTGAGGATGCAGATCCCTCTACGCGCATACGGCCAGCGGGCTGCCATTAGGGACAACTTTGCCCCAAGGAGAGTTGTCTTGCCGCTGCCTGGGGCGGCTTGCACGTCGCCCGAAGAGGCCATCAGCAGCGCATCCACCTGCTCTTGCCGATTGAACTCCAGCTTCGGAAACAGCCCTGGCAGCTTTGCCAGGTCGTCAAGGGTGAGGATAAAGGGAGTCCCCATCACAGTTCATCCGGAACGAGATAGTCGAAGGCGGCGAGGATATAAGGAGGCAATGCCTTGAGTATCTGCTCTTGGTTCCCGGCATGTCCATCCTTTAACAGGCGAGCCAGATACTGCGCTACGACAGCTTTTGACGCGCTCTTGGAGTGTAATGTCTCGTACGTGGTCGCGGCGATTGATTCGGAGGAATTGGACTCCTTGAGTTGGTCGAAATCTTCGCCGGCGGAGTTGACTGTGGCAGCGTACTGCTCTGTCGTCAGATGCCCCTTCGAGCCCTCGGCTTGGTCCAACTGAACCGCGATATATGTCGCGCGTGCAAGGCCGGAACGAAGCAGGTCGTACTCTAGGGTCCAGTAATCAGAGATAAAAACTTCTGTGCTTCCGCCACGCGCGCGGTCAACCTTGGCTTGTCGCGCCGCTGCCAATTCTATGGCCGTGTAGTCCGCCACCTTGCGCTTCGGATGACGCTTGCCGCCCTGGGTCGTATGATTTCCGCCGGCTTCCTTTTCCAATCGCCCTTGTATGTACGTAACATCGTTGGGAACAATGTCTGCATCGCCCAGACATGCCACCTTTATGGGAAGACTTGTGCCATCTCTGCGTTGTAAGATGCGTGCATAGCGAAACAATCCGACACTGCCGACGCTGACAACGGAGATGCCATTGGCCTCGAAAGAGCGCCCCGCGGCTTCAGCCAACGCTGGCAGTAAGATTGCCTCGGCGGGCCCTTCGACAATCATAACGCCACGCGCAAAGAACAAGTTTGCCTTTGAACTATCCAGAAAACGTCGTAAGAATTCATAGTCATCTGGCTCAAGGGCTGTCTCGCCCTTGGCCAATCGAAACGCCTTGCCTCCGCAGATGATGGTGAGCGACTCAACTGGGGCACTGGCTGCGATGCTGGGACTATGTGTAGTGACCACCACCTGGATTCCATCTGCGCTTGCTTTAGCTGCCAGCATGGATAGCACGCGAGACTGCAGTTGCGGATGCAAATGCGCCTCTGGTTCCTCAATGAGCAGCAAAGGCAGATCTTCGCTGCTGCCATTGCCGAGCAGAAGCAACTCCGCCGCCATGAACAACACATTATTGTAGCCGAGGCCTCGTTCGCAATTTGTCTCGTGTGTCGACGCTTGCGGGGGGAGCAGTCTCAGCTCCAGTCGTTCCAGTATTTGCGTAAGCGTCAGCTCGGAGGAGATTCGGATGTCGGACGTGAGTGGCGTCGCCTGAAAGCTCAATTCTTTTAGATACTCATTGTTGAGCTTGTCACGCACGTCCTTGACCACCGCCTTGGTGCTGATGCGATGCTGAGCTTGAGCCATGATTCCGACGAGGGTGTTCGGGGGAGCATCAGGGTCCTTCTTGTCGAACTTGTTCTCGCCTTCCTTCTTTAGATCCTTGTGCGACCTCAGAATTTGGGAAAGACGTGACCCTTTCCTAGGCCTGAGCTCTGCGATCGCATCGCGAAGTGGCTTTAGGTACGTCGAGCGGAGCAGATCACGAGCCGCCGCCGACAATTCCGGACCACCGCCTCCCTTGCCACAGGTAACGCTGATGATGGGAGTAAGTTGCCTGGCGTTTGCCGCGCCAGGCAATCGGCGCTTGGCGTGTACGTGGATCACCACGAAAGGTTCGGAGCCTGCCTCCAGTGTGAGCCAATCCAGGAGCGCGGCCTGTTGCGGCTTGTTGAGGCCTCGCAACTCCAGTTCCAGGCGCAACTCCGATGCCTGACCTGCGGGTCCGCAGTGGAAGTCGTCGTCTTCGATGCGTATGAAATCGTTGCTCGTCGTGAGCAATGTATATCGCATCACATCCACAATGCATGTCTTTCCGGCGTCGTTCTCTCCGACGAGCACATTCAGCCCTTGGGCAAGTTGCAGGTCTAAATGCTTTTTCGATGCGCTATCCGCGAAGACGCGAAAGTTCTCTGCGAACATCCGATGCACATACATGAAATCCGCTCCCCTAGATTGAATTATTCAAGGTCGTTAGTTTAAAACGACCAGGAAAAATGAGAGTGCACTGCTGAGCAATCTAGTATACCCAGATTATGAATCTGAACCTCGTCGAGCAGTTGCACGATCTTTCCATAAGCGACGACGTCATTCCCGCCCTAAGCGCCCTCGGCCGAAATGCTCGAGCACGTCTAGCTCGACCGTCGTTCCTTGCGCACCGAACCAGCCTAGCAGCCTCTTTAGTTCGGCGCGGCCATCGGGCGCCAGCACCAGCTGATTGATCATTGCGCGCACGCCGAGTCGGTTGCGGTACTTGCGCCAGGTGGCGGCTGGGTTCCAGGACAGGCTGAACCCATCAAAGCCCACGCTCATCGACGATTGACCGAGTCCCGCGCCGGCCAGGGCGTCGTCGACCCCGCGCGCGATCTCGACCAGCGTGCGCTCGTAGGTGGAGGTAGGGGCGCCATCGGGGTTGTTGACGTGCTGCTGGTACAGCCCGAGCCAGTCGCGCACTGGCCGGAAGCGGTCGCGCAGCGCCACGGCACCGGCAATCAGGGCCGCGGGGCCGTCGACATCACGGATGACTTGCAACGGGATCGGATCGAGCATCAGCCGCAGTGACATCAGCGACTCGTTGCGCGTCTCACGCCGTTGCAGCTTGGTCCGGCTGGTACGCACCATGTCGAGGGTACGATCGGCGGCGCTGGCGTCAGGTAGTGCGACGCCGGCGATCTGATAGAAGCGGCGCCGTGCCGGGTGCGGCGTGTACGGCGTGTCGAACTTGACCGCACGCGCAAGCATGCCCGCGCCGCCCCACAATATCTGCGACTCCAGCGGGTGCGAGCTGACCCCGTGCTCACGGTAAGCGATTGTGTACTGCGCGTGCAGCTCGCGGAGCGGCGCCGTAAACGCCAGGCGCTCGACAAACGCGTCACGCACCGACCCCAATTCCGGATCCCGCGGCTGGAAGTCGTAGCCACGCAGAGCCCCCTGGCGAGTGGCGGGGGCAAACACATGGCCGGCGCGCTGCCACGTGTCGACATGAGCGGCCTCGACCAGAATTTGGTCGCGCAGCACTAGGTCGGTGAGCAGGTCGAACAAGCACTCCAGCGCGATAGCAGCCGAAGGCACTGACGTCAGCTGTGGGGCGCCGTCGGTCGTGACCTGCAGTAGCTGGCACTGATCGCGGCCGAGTCCGTCGGTGAGCAGCTCCGCCACAATCTGCAGCGACCAGTTGTCGGCAATAACCGATTGTCCCATGTGTCCATACCGGGCTGAGTGTTCCGGTATCGTACCCCTAATAGGCCCAACTTCCGCTGCCCAGGCTTCCGATCAATCCACGACGCTCGAACGAAATTCCACAACGATCACTTATGCGGCTTAGCTATCTTCAAGTAAGCGAGCGGCAGGATTCGCGGATGCGCCGCCGGTCTGGAAGTATCCAATCACACTGGACACCGACCGGTGCTCGGTCAGTTGCATGATCGCCGGCAGCGCCACGCCTTGGCGGCTAGCCTCGGTCACGAACCCCGAGCGCAGGCTGTGCCCGCCAAAATCTCCCTCCAGCCCGGCCAATCGCGCCCGCCGCTGTACGATCTCGCTTACCGCGGCCGGAGACAAGGCAGGGCCGACGCGCTGCTTCCAGAGCCGTCGGAAGATCGCCCCTTCGGTGATCCCGGCTGCGTCCAGCCAGTCCTGCAGCGCGAGGGCGGCCCGATCGAGCACCGGCTTGTCCGGGGTCGAGCTCGCGGTGACGCCGGCCTGCTGGGTCTTGCTGTGCTCCAGGCGGTAGATGTAGCCCGCCTCGCCGATCCGGCGCAGGTCGCGCAGGTCGGCGGCGGCGATCTCACTGCGCCGGCGCCCACCGCTGGCAAACCCGAAGCAGAGTAGGGCACGATCCCGTATTCCTTCCAGGCTGTCGTCGCAGGTGGCCAGCAGGGCTTCCAGCTCGGGCAGGGTGATCGCGGTCTTCTTGCGCGGCCGCTCGCCGCGTTTGACCGAAGCGCGGGCCGCACGGCTGAGCACGGTGCGGATCGCCGGCTGCTCGCAGGGATTGGGCTGCTGCTTGAGTCGATGTGCGGTGGACAGCACCGCCACCCGATGCCGGACGGTGGACAAAGTCCAAGGACCCAGCTTGGCCTTCAGGCTGGCGGCCACCAAGGCCTGGTCAACCGCCGGCGGCAGTTCCCAAGCCAGCTCGCCGTCGGCATTGCGCCGAACCACATGGTCGACCACGAACTGCAGCACGGCAGCCTCGGGCACCGGCAGGGTCAGTTCAATCCCGTAGCGCGCCACGTGCCAGCCGGCCCAATAGCGCAGCGCGCTGGTGTAGCTGCGGGTCGTGTTCTCGGCTGCTGCTTCGGCCAGCAGCTCGCGCACCGCGTCTGCCGCCTGTTGTGCCAGCTGTTCGGGCAGTACCAGCTGGTGGACGGTCTGGACGAGGGCGGCACTAGTGGAATTAACATCCATAGTATGTAATGTGCGCTACGAATAAGCAGGCGTAGCCACGATAATCATCACTTATCGCGAGTACGTCAACTGCGGGGCAGGGAGCCAATCCGGGAGGCACTTCAATGGCCAGAGGTATCACAGAATCAGATGTTCACGCCGCCGCCGACGCGCTGATCGCGCTTGGCGAACGTCCGACCGTGGAACGCATCCGTGCTCATCTTGGCACTGGCTCCCCGAATACCGTGGTTCGCTGGCTGGAAACCTGGTGGGGAAGATTGGGTGAGCGGCTGACCGCGCAGCAGGTCAAACTTGAGCTACCCAATGCCCCTGCGGAGCTGGCAACCTTGGCCTCACAGTGGTGGGAGCATGCGCTGGCAGCCGCACAGCGCCACGCTGACGCCAACCTGGCTCAACAGCGTGCCGACCTCGTCGCACTACAAGATGACTTGGGCAATCGGGAGGCCGCTTGGCAAGCGCAGATTCAACAGCATTCCGTTGCTGCCAACCAAGCTCGGCAGTCGCTGGTTGTCGCCGAACAACGGCTGGCCGATCTCCAGCGCTTGTGCGATCAACAGCTTACTCAGATTGCCGACCTGACCACGCAACGCGAGGACTTGCGTGACCGCTGCACCCAGATGGAACAAGAGCTTGGTGCGCTGCAGGGCCGCTACAGCGAGCGTGAGGCAGTGATCGCCATCGAGCGCAATCGTCAGGCCGACCACCTGCGCGCAATTGAAGATAGGGCGCATGCAGAGATCGATCGGGCACGACAGGAAGCTCAGGGACTTCTAAAGCAACTTACGAGCGCACAACGGGAGCGTCAGACGTTTGAACAGCACGCTCGCCAGCAAGAAGACAGTACCCGTCAGGCATTGGCTGAGGCGCTACGAGAAGCTGCCGTCGAGCGAGCTCGAGCCGACACCCTGGCAGCAGAGTTACAACGTACCGTCTCAGCGAGGCCCACGTCACGCCAGAAGTCGGCCGGACCGGCGGCACGCAAGTCGCGCCGCGCCGCACGTTAGACAACAAGCGCATGGTATGCTCAAGCCATGAGTGCCTACCACCGCTACGAGCCCGGCTTTCGAATACCGGCGTGATCGCAACGATCACGCCCCTGTAGCTCAATTGGTAGAGCAGCGGATTTATATCCCGTCAGCGCCAGATAAGCGGCAAGTGCCGGTTCGAGCCCGGCCAGGGGCACCATCTTTTCGCGTCGCCGCAGCTGATGCGTTGAACTGTGCCTGCTTACGTCCGAGCTTTTAATTGATGCGCTTCTTTCTCGATACCGAATGGGCCGATACCATAGGCTCTGAGCTCGTTAGCATCGCTCTCGTGGCTGAGAGCGGCATTGACTACCTCTACGCCGAGCGAGAGATCTTGCCGGCGCGCCCGACTGACTTCGCTCGCAGCGTCGTGTATCCACTGCTGGATCGGGACAAGTCGGTCTTGACGGATCAAGCAATGACCAGACGCTTACGCGGTTTTCTCAACTCCGCAAGTGCTCCACTGATCTTTGCGGACTACGCCAACGATCTTCAGCTTCTGCACTACGTGCTCGCGGGCTTCGATCTACCCGATACCCAAGTCTCTGCGTGCGGCCCGACACCTCGGGCAGTGGATGTGCAGATCATTCACGATAGGCCGACGGCGACATTGGTGGAAGCCTACTTTGAGGCTCATCCTGCAGTTCGGACTAGACGACACCATGCCTTGGTCGATGCAGAGGCATTGCGAGTGGCATGGCATGTCTCTACCGGTCGCGTGCCATGCCCAGCATGGGGCTTTGATGCTATGGCACGAGTAAGCGCACACCCTAGCTAACCATCGTAAGCAGAACCGTGGGGAGAGAGAAGCGGCATGAATGACCTCGCAGACGAACTAGATCCGCAGTACCGATCATGGCTGTTGTCTCAGGCTTTGCCTCATGTATGGGCTGCAACGTTTTCCCTCCATCTTGATAAAGGCGAGGGCACAGCAATCGCGACAGCAGATGCTGCGGCTGGCGTGGTGAAAAGGCTAAAGAATGAACCTGTGCTTCCTCCAGAGGAGGTTGTTGCCAAGTCGGGCTTCGTCTTTTCCTTCGACGATTTTCGGGGCTGGTACCGTGTCACTCATCGATTGCAACAGTCCAGTGGCTCGATCTACCGAGATCCCACTGATACTGAGATCGAGCAAGCCTTCGAGAGCTACCAACAAAGCCGCAGTGACTTCTACTAAGGTCTGGGAACACCAGACCGACAACGGTATGCCATCTTGGCGAATCCGGAGCAGCTTTTCCTTCGTTCCATCCTGGAGTAAACATGGCCAAGCTCGATCCCCGTGTTTCCGAATTTGAGTCGACCGAAGCCGCCGAGGACTACGACTGATGGTTCCGGGCGAAGATCGAGCGCGCCCTGGCCGACACGCGGCCGACGATTTCGCACGACCAAGTGATGGCGCGCGCACACGCTGCGATCGAAGCAGCCGCGAAGCGATAGAAGCTCGCTGATGAACCAGGTCCAGAGCTGCAGGAACTTGTCGTCCTATGGAACAGCGGTGCTGGAACTTAAGGTCCAGATCTCAGTACTGGCGGTTGTTCCGGTCAACTCCGGGGCGTTTTTTCCGTCGTTCCATCAAAGCTGGGGCGACTTGTCCAGACTCCGAGAAATGTGCGGCGTTTGTCCGCGGCAAATGGGGTGTATGTCTGCGGGAACGGGGGCATTTCCTGCGCGGCAATCAGAAGCTGCTGACGCGTTTCTAGCCGCATCCAATACAGGCGCGCCCGTGTCAGGCGAACATGTAATTTCGCATAATGTATCTTATGTAAAATCGAACTGCGGCAGTGCTCCTCGCGTCAGCCCCTCAGCGCTTCCCCAGCCGCCGCGGTATATGTGCCATCTGCCTGGCGTTGAAGTCCCTGCCGTGCCGATCCAGCAACGCAACCACAGTCGCGTGTGCCTCATCGGCCCGGCGCCGCAGCTCCAGGATGGCGGCGTGCTCGATGGCTCGCCATTCTTCGGCAGTCTTGCCTGTTGGGATGGCTTGGCGCTGGCGGTTGGTGTCCAATGCGGTACTCATGTGGAAGCTAGTCCTGAACGCATTCTTCGTGCAGTGACTTTACCGCAGCGCCGATCTCAAACCTGCCGTTTGCGCGGATTTGGCGCAGGCGCGTTGCCTCCACCCGGGCCGGCATCAGCTGGAAACCCAGGCGGCAAACGCACCCGCGCGCACAACCCGCCGCCTTCGCGGTTGGCGAATTCCAGCGCGCCACCGTGCGCATGGCAGATGGCCGCGGCGATCGACAGGCCGAGGCCGCTGCCGCCGGAATGGCGGGCGCGCGAGTCGTCGGCACGCCAGAAACGGTCGCCCATCCGCGCCAGCGCTTCCTCGTCGACACCGGGACCGCGGTCGTCGACGCGGATCAGTACGCCATCGGCAGCGGCCTGCGCCTCCAGCGCCAGTTCGCCGCCGACCGCGGCGTAGCGCAGCGCATTGTCGATCAGCACCGACAGCACCTGGCCCAGGCGATCGCGGTCGGCGCTGATGTACAACTGTTCGGGAATGCGCACCTGCACCTGCATGCCGGCCTCCTGCAGCGGCTGCGCGGCCCAGGTCAGGCGTTCGCGGACCAGCGCGCCGAGCGCGAACCGCTGCGGTTCCAGCATCAGCTGGTTGGCGCGGGCCATCGACAGCAGGTGCAGGTCGCCGACCAGGCGATTGATCTGCTCCAGTTGGCGCTGGACCATGCGCAGCTGCTCTTCGCTGCTCGGGAACACCTGGTCGAGCATGCCCTGCACCCGGCCCATCGCCGCATTCAGCGGCGTGCGCAGTTCGTGCGCCAGCATCGCGCTGGACTCGCGCACCTCGCGTTCGTACTGCTGCAGCTGCGCGCTCATGCCGTTGAAGTCGATGGCCAGCCCGGCCAGTTCGTCCGGTGCACCGGGTACCACCCGCGCACGCGCGGCGAAATCGCCGTCGCTGATCCGCCGCGCCGCCTCGGCGACGTTGGAGAACTGCCGCGACAACGGCCGTGACGCGAGCAGGCCGCAGACCACGATCACCGGGATCGACGCCAGGATCATGCCCGCCAGCAGCAGCCAGTCGCGGCTGGCCAGCCCGGGCAGGAAATCGGCCACGTCGTAGTAGGTCTCGAACAGTTCCCACAGGCGCCGCGCGTTGCTGTGCGGATCCTCGCGCAGTTGCAGCATCTCCTGCCGCGCCTGCGGCGGCAGGCGGCTCAGCGTGGAGGCATCCCAGATCGCGAAGCGCAGCAGCATGCCCAGCGCGATCGCGATGATGGTCAGCACCGCCAGCGCGCTCATGCGCAGGCCTACCCACTGCCACAGCGGCACGTGACGCTTGCGGCGGAACCAGGCCCAGTTCATCGGAAGCGGTAGCCGATCGCGCGCACCGTCACCAGCAGGCCGGTGACCTGTTCGTGTTCCAGCTTCTTGCGCAGGTTATGCACGTGCGCATCCACCACCCGCTCCAGCGCATCGCTGTCGGGCAGGCAGATCTCCAGCAGTTCGCTGCGGGTGAAGGCCTTGAACGGCGTCTTCATCAGCGTCGACAGGATGTTGAACTCGGTCGGGGTCAGTTCCAGCGCCACCTCGTGGCCATCGGCATTGCGCACGGTGGCGCGCACCGCCGCCGTGTCCACGGTGAGCCGCTCGTGGCGCAGCGGCTCCTCGCTGGCGCGCGCCGGCCCGGCGCGACGCAGCACCGCATACACCCGCGCCACCACTTCCTTGGGGCTGTACGGCTTGACCACGTAGTCGTCGGCGCCGTAGCGCAGCGCGCCGAGCTTTTCCGGTTCGTCGCCCATCGCGGTGACCATGATTACCGGGGTATCGCTGCTGCGGCGGATCGTGGACAGCACCTCGGTGCCGCTGAGCCGCGGCAGCATCACGTCCAGCAGCACCAGGTCCGGCTTCCACTGCGCATGCACGGCCACCGCCTTCTGCCCGTCCTCGGCGATGGTGACCTCGAAGCCGTCGCGGCGCAGGTAGGCCTCGAGGATGCTGGCGCTGTCGGCATCGTCTTCGACCAGCAGGATCTTCTTCGCGTGCATTGCCTGGTGCCTGTATTTCGCGTCTTGATGGAATCTTGAAGATTCCTAGAAGGCGGCTTGAACATGCCCGCCCATGCTGGCAGTCGAGTTCGATCACCGACCGCCGCCATGATTCTACCGTTCCTGCTGCTCCGCCCGCGCCGCACCGGCGCCCTGCTCGGCCTGCTCGCGCTCGTCCTGGGTGGCTGCTCCCTGGCGCCGGTCTACCAGCGCCCGCAAGCGGCCCTGCCGCCCACGCTGGGCGCGACCACTGCGACCGAGGCTGCCGCCCCGAACCGTAGCGACAATGCGCTCACCGAGCAGGAACAGCAGTTCGTGCAGGCGTTCTCGCCACAGCACGACCTGACCCCGCTGCTGACCCAGGCGCTGGCCCACGACCCGGACTTCCGCAATGCCGTGCTGACCGTGCAGCAGGCGCGCGCGCAGTACCGCATCGAACGCGCGCAGCAGCTGCCGCAGCTCGGCCTCGATGCCCAGGGCACGCGCCGCAGCTACGACGACGCGGCCACGCAGGCGCGCTACGGGCAGAAGCTGAGCACTGTCGCGGTCGGCGTGGACGGCTTCGAACTGGATCTGTTTGGCAAGCTGGCCTCGCTGTCGGCGGCCGCGCAGCAGCGTTACCTGGCCTCTGAGGATGGTCGACAGGCGGCGCGCGGTGCGCTGATCGCCGAGGTCCTGCGCGCCTACACGCTGGAACGCGCCGCCCTGCAGAGCCAGCAGCAGGCGCAGACCATCGCCGAACGCAGCGCCGCACTGTTGGCGATCGCCACGCGCCAGCAGTCGGTCGGGCTGATCTCCCGCGATGCGCTGGACCGTCAGCGCCACGACGACGACCAGGCCCAGGCGCGCGCGCAGCAAGCTAGCAGCGACCACGCCGCCGCCCGCCGCGCCCTGCAACTGCTCGCCGGCTACGCCACGCCCGATGGCGCCGGCACCCTGCAGGATCTGCTGCCCCGCGCCGAGCAGGACGACGGCCACGCCTGGCGCGACCTCGACTCGCAGCTGCTGCTGCAGCGCCCGGACGTGCGTCAGGCCGAGGCAGAGCTGCGCGCGCGCAATGCCGACATCGGCGCCGCACGCGCCGCGTTCTTCCCGTCGATCCGCCTGAGCACCTCGCTGGGCACCGCCAGCGAGGCATTGAACGGCCTGTTCATGCCCGGCAGCCGCACCTGGAGCTTCATGCCGCAACTGCTGCTGCCGTTGTTCGACGGCGGCCGCAACCGCGCCAACCTGGATCTCGCGCAGCTGCGCAAGGACGGCGCGGTGGCCGACTACGAGAAGACCGTGGAAGCGGCGTTCCGCGAGGTGGCCGATGCGCTGGATGCGTTGCCGGCGCTGCAACAGCGCGAGCGCGGCGAACGCACCAACCTGGAACGCGAACGCCAGCGCGTGGCGCGCCTGCAACAACGCGTGGCGCAGGGCCTGCAGGACCGCCCCGAGCTCCTGGCAGGCGATATCCAGGCCGCACAGGCCGAACTGGCGCACCTGCAGGCGCGCCAGGATCTGCTGCTCGATCGCATCGCGCTGTTCCGCGCGTTCTACGGCGTGCCGTTGCCGCACGCGCCCTGACCTTTCCCCCACCGCACGAGGTTGACCCGATGAAACATGTCCTGTCCGTTCTTTCGCCCACGTTGACCATGGCCTTGCTGGCGCTGCCACCGGCCGCGCACGCCGCAGATTCCGATCCGGCATCCAGCGCCGGCCTGTTCGGCGACCGCACGCAGGTGAGCGTGGGCGCCGGCGCCATGGTGACCCCGCGCTATCCCGGTGCCGCCGACGATCGCGTGCAAGCGGTGCCGGTGTTCTCGGTACAGCGCGGCATCCTGTTCGTCGACACGGTGCGCGGCGCCGGCGTGCAGTTCCAGAATGCGCACGGCTTCTCCGCCAGCCAGTCGTTCGGCTACGACCTGGGCCGCCTGCAGCGCAACAGCAGCTGGCGCCCCGGCTCCAAGAGCCTGGCTGGCATGGGCGACGTGCCCGGCGCGATCACCGCACGCAGCCTGGTCATGCAGCAGCTGACCCCGTACCTGGCGCTGGACGCCGAAGCCGAGTTCGCGCTGAAGGACGGCGCGCGCCGCAACCGCTATCGCGCCGGGGCGCGCTTCACCCTGCTGCAGGCCGCGGCCGACAACGTCACCCTGGACCTTGACGCGCACTTCGGCGACCGCCGCTTCAACCAGGCGTACTTCGGCGTCACCGATGCGCAGAGCCTGGCCAGCGGCTTCCAACCGCACCGTGCCGATGCCGGCGTGTACGTCTACACGGTCGGTGCCGAATGGGATCACACCCTGTCGCCGCACTGGACCGCCTCGCTGCTGCTCAACGCCACCCGCTACGTCGGCGCCGCCGATGGCAGCCCGGTGGTGCGTCGCCGTGCCGCTGCCGGCGGCGGCGCCACCGTCACCTACACCTTCTGATCGCTTCCGGGACACCGCCGACCATGACCCTGCGCCCCACCCTGCTTCTCATGCTGTGCCTGCCGCTGGCTACGCTGACGCTGTCCGGCTGCGACCACGAGGCCGCGCCGCCCGCCGATGCGCCGCGCGCGGTCAAGCTGGAAACCGTCGGCAGCGACGCCGTGCATGACAGCACCCGCTACCTCGCCCAGGTGCGCCAGCAACAACGTGCCGATCTCGGCTTCGAAGGCGGCGGCCGCATCGCCACCATCGCCGTGGACGTGGGCGACCGCGTGCACGCCGGACAGGTGCTCGCGCGCCTGGATCCGGAGCCGAACCGCCTGCGCCTGCAGCAGGCCGAGGCCGGCGTCGGCATCGCCGCGGCCGACCTGCAGCAGCAACAGACCCAGCTCGCCCAGCAGCAGGCCATGTTCGACGACGGCGCCGCCTCCGCCGCGACCCTGACCGCCGCCAAGAGCGCCTTCGCCGCGGCGCAGGCGCGGGTCCGCAGCGCACAGTCGGACCTGGCGCTGGCGCGCCGCGCGGTGCGCCAGTCGGAACTGCGTGCGCCGTTCGACGGCAGTGTGGTGGCGCGGCTGCAGCAGCCCGACACCTTGGTCAGCGCCGGCCAGCCGGTGCTGCAACTGGACGGCGCGGATCGCGCTCAGGTGCTGGCGACGCTGCCGGCCGATCGCGCGGCAGCGCTGCAACCCGGCCAGCGCGTCCTCGCCTACCGCAGCAGCGCGCCGCAGCAGGGATTGCCGCTAAGCCTGCGCAGCGTGTCCGAACGCGTGGACGGCGGCGCCACCGTGCAGGCGCTGTTCGACAGCACCGGCACCGATGCCGCGCAGCCGCGCAGCGGCGAATCGCTGCTGCTGGCCCTGCCCGACAGCGCCGCCAATCAGGCGCCGAGCGTGCCGTTGAGCGCGCTGATCCCGAGCATGGCCGATGGCCAGACCATGGTGTTCGTGTACCGCCAGGACAACGGCAGCGTACGCCGCCGCCAGGTCGTCGCAGGGCACGCCGATGGCGGCCGCGTGCAGATCCTGCGCGGCCTTGCCGCGGGCGAACGCATCGTCGCCGCCGGCGCCGCCTTCCTCCACGACGGCCAGCACGTCGTGCCGTTCCGTCCCACCACCCGCCTCGGCACCACCTCGCCATGAACCTGACCCGCGCCACCCTGCAATCGAGCCGCCTGGCGCTGTTCAGCGCCGCCCTGATCCTGATCGGCGGCATCGTCACCTTCCTCGGCTTTCCTTCGCAGGAAGAACCCAGCGTGACCGTGCGCGATGCGATCGTGCAGGTCGGCTTCCCCGGCATGCCCAGCGAACGCGTGGAAAACCTGCTCGCGCGCCCGCTGGAAGAACGGCTGCGCGAGGTCAGCGGTCTGAAGAAGATCGTCACCACCATCCATCCCGGCAGCGCCATCGTGCAGGTCACCGCGCAGGACAGCGTCAAGGACCTGCCGGCACTGTGGCAGCGTGTGCGCAGCAAGGCCGCCGAAGCCGGCGCCGAGCTGCCCGCGGGCACGCAGGGGCCGCTGGTGGACGACGACTTCGGCCGCGTCGCCATCGCCTCGATCGCGGTCACCGCACCCGGCTTCAACACCGCCGAGATGCTCGGGCCGCTGCGGCAGATGCGCGCGCAACTGTATGCCGTGCCGGGCGTCGAGCGGGTCACCTTCCACGGTCTGCAGGACGAGCGCGTCTATGTCGCCTTCGACCGCACCAAACTGGGCGAGGCTGGTCTCACCCCGGCCGCGGTCGCGCAGCAACTGCGCGCGCAGAACGTGGTCGCCGGCGGCGGCCTGGTCGCCGCGTCGGGCATGGCGATGACCGTGACCACCTCCGGCGAAGTGCGCGACCTGGACGACTTGCGCAATACCCCGATCGCGACGCAGGGCGCCGACGGCCCGCGGCAGATTCCGCTGTCGCAACTGGCGCGGATCGAGCTGATGCCGGTGGATCCGCCGGAGGCCGGCGCCATCTACCAGGGCCAGCCGGCGGTGGTGGTGGCGGTGTCGATGGCCCCGGGCAACAACGTCGCCGAGGTCGGCAAGGCGCTGCGACGCACCCTGGGCGAGACCGCCAAGGCGCTGCCGGTGGGCTTCGCGCAGCACGTGGTCACCTTCCAGGCCGACGTGGTCGAGCGCGAGATGGGCAAGATGCACCACGTCATGGGCGAGACCATCGTCATCGTGATGGCGGTGGTGATGCTGTTCCTCGGCTGGCGCACCGGCCTGATCGTCGGCGCGATCGTGCCGCTGACCATCCTCGGCGCGCTGATCGCGATGCGGGCGCTGAACGTGGAACTGCAGACCGTGTCCATCGCCGCGATCATCCTGGCGCTGGGCCTGCTGGTGGACAACGGCATCGTCATCGCCGAGGACATCGAGCGGCGCCTTGCCGCCGGCGAGGAACGTCGCGCCGCCTGCGAGGCCGCCGGCCGCAGCCTGGCGATCCCGCTGCTGACTTCCTCGCTGGTGATCGTGCTGGCGTTCTCGCCGTTCTTCTTCGGCCAGACCAGCACCAACGAATACATGCGCTCGCTGGCGATCGTGCTGGCGGTGACCCTGCTCGGCTCGTGGCTACTCAGCATCACCATCACCCCGCTGCTGTGCATGTACTTCGCCCGCGCGCATGCCGCGCCCGGCCACGGCGATACCTATACGTCCAGACCGTATCGCCTGTACCGGCGCGCGATCGAGGCGCTGCTGGCGCACAAGGCGCTGTTCCTGGGCAGCATGCTGGCGCTCCTTGCGCTGGCGGTGACGGTGCTGGTCTCGGTGCCGTACAGCTTCCTGCCCAAGTCCGACCGCCTGCAGTTCCAGATGCCGGTAACCCTGCAACCGGGCAGCGATGCGCGCGAGACCCTGCGCACCGTGCAGTCGATCAGCCAGTGGCTGGCCGACCGCCGGCAGAACCCGCAGATCGTCGACAGCATCGGCTACGTCGCCGACGGCGGCCCGCGCATCGTGCTCGGGCTGAACCCGCCGCTGCCGGCGGCCAACATCGCCTACTTCACCGTCAGCGTGCGGCCGGGCAGCGACATCGACGCGCTGATCGCCAAGGTGCGCACCCACCTGCGCCAGGCCTACCCGGCGGTGCGCGCCGAGCCCAAGCGCTTTTCGCTGGGCTCGACCGAATCCGGTGTGGCGATCTACCGGGTGATCGGCCCGGACGAGGCGCAACTGCGCCGCCTCGCCGCCGGCATCGCCGACGCCTTGCGCGCCCTGCCCGGCACGCTCGACGTCAGCGACGACTGGGACAGCCGCATTCCGCGCTACGTGGTGCAGGTGGACCAGGCCAAGGCACGCCGCGCCGGCGTCGCCAGCGAGGACATCGCCCAGGCGCTGCAGCTGCGCTACGGCGGCGTGGACGCCTCGGTGATCCACGACGATGGCACTAACGTGCCGATCGTGCTGCGCGGCGACGGCGCCCAGGATGCGCGCGGCGGCAATCCCGGCAACACGCCGATCTACCCGTCCTCCGGCGCCGCGCCGCTGCCGCTGGCGGCGATCGCCGACATCCAGCTGCGTTCGGAACCCTCGACAATCCAGCGCCGCAACCTGAGCCGCGCCATCACCATCACCGGCCGCAACCCGGACCTGACCACTGACCAGGTGGTGGACGCACTGGCCGACAAGGTCGCGGCACTGCGCCTGCCGCCGGGTTACCGCATCGAGATGGGCGGCGAACTGGAGGACGCCGCCGAAGCCAACCAGGCGCTGCTGCAATACATGCCGCATGCGCTGGGCGCGATCCTGCTGCTGTTCGTGTGGCAGTTCAATTCGTTCCGCAAGCTGTTCATCGTGGTCGCCAGCATTCCGTTCGTGCTGATCGGCGCCACGCTCGCCCTGCTGGTCACCGGCTATCCGTTCGGTTTCATGGCCACCTTCGGCCTGCTCGCGCTGGCCGGCATCATCGTCAACAACGCGGTGCTGCTGCTGGAGCGGATCGAAGCCGAACTGGCCGATGGCCTGCCCCGGCACGAGGCGGTGATCGCCGCGGCGGTCAAGCGCCTGCGCCCGATCGTGATGACCAAGCTGACCTGCATCGTCGGCCTGATCCCGCTGATGCTGTTCGCCGGCCCGCTGTGGACCGGCATGGCCATCACCATGATCGGCGGCCTGGCCCTGGGCACGCTGGTGACCCTGGGCGTGATCCCCGTGCTGTACGACCTGCTGTTCGCGCGCCGTGCTGGCATGCCGGCGAAGACCACGGCATGAGGCGGCAGCGCTGGTACCGCGGAATCCTCGCTTGCGCGATGCTGGGGCTGGCACTGTGTGCGGGCGGCTGCGCCAGCGTCACCGTGCAGCGCGTGGATGCGGCGCGCTACATCCAGGCCAAGCGCGGCGACGCGCTGAGCGCCGCGCGCCCCAGCGACGCCGCCCTGCAAACGCTGAACGTCGCCGGGCTCGACGTGGCAAGCTGCACGGCAAAGGTGCCGCCCTGCATCGACCAGTTGCTCGGCAATGCCGACCTGGACCAGGAACGCGTCCTGGCAACGGCAGCGGAACTATCGCTCCTGGCCGCGCAGCGTGCCGCCAGACAACGACCGGACAGCGACGCCACGCTGGCGGCCTGGCTGCAGACCGCGCGCTACGCCTACGCCTACCTGTTCTTCAGCGGACGCACGCCCAGCGAACGCGCCTTCGAGGAACGCCAGACCCAAGTGCGCGACTACTACAACTACGCCGTGCAGCAGGCTGTGACCGCGTTGTTCGCACGCTACCGACAGCATCCGCCCGCCACGCACGACGCCGACGCGCAGATCGCCGCCCTGCCCCACTGGACGGTGACGCTGGATGCCAGCGTGGGCAGCCCACAGGACATGCCGATGCCCAAGGCGATGCTCGTGGCCAGCGACCTGCGCTTCGACGGATTGCGCAGCGTGTATCGGCGCGACGGCTTCGGCGCGGAAATGGTCGCGGTCCTGCCGCAGCCGGCGGACGCCACGCGCGACGCCGATGCCGCGCCCGCCTACAGCGACATGCCCACGCCCAACCTCACGGTGTTGCTGCGCTTCGACGGCCGCAGCCTCAAGGAGGTGCTGGCCAGCCACACCGCGCACGTGGAGGTCCACGACCCCTCGGTCAGCGAGCGGGTGGCGATGGGCGGTGTCGACGTGCCGCTGGCGGCCAACTTCAGCGCCGGCTATGGCGTGTGGATGGCGCGCGCCGGCTTCGCCGCGCAATCGCTGCGTACCCTGCTCGGCCTGGGGCACGGCATCGACCGGCCGCATGTGTTCCTGACCCAGCCCTACGATCCGAACCGGCGCGTGCTGGTGCTGCTGCACGGACTGGCCAGCAGCCCGGAGGCCTGGGTGAACCTGGCCAACGACCTGCTCGGCGATCCGCAGGTCCGCGCGCGCTACCAGATCTGGCTGGTGTACTACCCGACCAACCTGCCGATCCCCTACACCCACCTGCAGGTTCGCACGGCGCTGCAGCAGACACTGGATCAGCTCGATCCGCAACGCCGCAGCGTGTCCGCACACGACATGGTGCTGATCGGACACAGCATGGGCGGCGTGCTGGCGCGCTTGATGGTGTCTTCCAGCGGCGGCGAGCGCCTGTGGCGAACCTTGTTCGACGAAACGAAGCTGGATCCGCAGGCACGTCAGGCGCTGCAGGACAGGCTCGGACAGATGCTGCATTTCGCGCCGATGCCGGAAGTGTCGGAGGCGATCTTCCTGGCCACGCCGCAGCGCGGCACGCCCGAGGCCGCCGGCACCGTCGGCGAACTGGCGCGCGCCGTGATCGGCCTGCCCCGGCGCGTCCTCGATCAGTTCAAGGACATCGCCGGCAAGGACAGGCTCGGCGCACTGCCCAACAGCATCGACAGCCTCAGCGACCGCGATCCCTTCATCCTCGCCGCGGCGCAGTTGCCGATCTCGCCGCAGGTGACCTACCACTCCATCATCGGGCAGGAGGATCCGCGCGTGCCGCTGGCGCAGTCCAGCGACGGCATCGTGCCGTACTGGAGTGCCCACCTGCCCGGCGCCGCCTCGGAAACGGTGATCGTCTCCGGGCACAGCGTGCAACGCACGCCGCAGGCGATCCTGCAGATCCGCCGGCTGCTGCACTGAACGGGCGTCAGCCCCTCTCCCCTCGGGGGAGGGGTTGCGGTGAGGGTACGGAGCGCAGCGACGCGCGGTCGGAATGCAAATGACGTATGTGCTGACGGCTGGAATGCTATGCGCGGCCGTACCCTCATCCGCCCCTGCGGGGCACCTTCTCCCGAAGGGAGAAGGGAGAAGCAAAGCCCCTCTCCCCTCGGGAGAGGGGTTGGGGTGAGGGTACGGGAGCAGCCACGCACCATGGATGCAAGCAGGCACTCAGAAGAAAGCCATTGTTCGAAGATGCAAGCAATCCACCGCTTGAAGCACACGCCCTGCGGCGCTCTTCCGTTCACCGCCCACGCCCACAACACCCATAAAAAAACACCCGGCAATGCCGGGTGTTTTCGAAAAATGGCGTCCCCACGGGGATTCGAACCCCGGTCGCCACCGTGAAAGGGTGATGTCCTAGGCCTCTAGACGATGGGGACGCGGATAACGATGTTGCTTTGCGGACGGCCTATGTCCGAAAAGTTGGTGGAGCCAGCCGGGATCGAACCGGCGACCTCTTGCATGCCATGCAAGCGCTCTCCCAGCTGAGCTATGGCCCCACGTGTACTGGCAGAAGCGGAATCATACCCGACTTTCTTCCGATGTACAAACCCCGCACTCAACATGTTCGGCAGAGCCGAACCCGGATGCGCGCGAGGAATTCCTGCGAAAATGGCGTCCCCACGGGGATTCGAACCCCGGTCGCCACCGTGAAAGGGTGATGTCCTAGGCCTCTAGACGATGGGGACGCTGTGTAACGGTGTCGCCTTTGCGGACGGCCTATGTCCGAAAAGTTGGTGGAGCCAGCCGGGATCGAACCGGCGACCTCTTGCATGCCATGCAAGCGCTCTCCCAGCTGAGCTATGGCCCCACGTGCTGCGAGGAGCGGAATATTAACGATCGTGATCGGCACACGCAAGCGTTTTTTTGCGGAACGTTCGCGACATCGCAAAGGCCATCGCCACGCCCTCTGGAATCGACTCGCGCCCCTGCTTTGCGCAGGGCGCACGGCTCACGCCAAGCCATTGCTGCGAGCTGCGTCTGGCGCGGTGCGTAGCGCAGAATCGCGCTGCGCCCGCGTCGCCACCGATCGCCCGCGATTGCCGATATCGGCACAACGCAAAGGGCGTGCGTGGCAAGCGCGCGGCAAGGGGGTTGCAACGGCGCACCACACATATAGGACGCACCGCAGGTGCAGAGAGCGGCTCAACACCACCACAGCCTCCGCTATGCCCTCACCTGTCCGGCCCCGACAACCGCAAGAACGGATCGCTAGCGGCGCGGGCGAACAGTCGGCTATACTCCGCGGCCGCGCCGAAGTGGCGGAATCGGTAGACGCAGCGGACTCAAAATCCGCCGCCCTTAAAAGCGTGTGGGTTCGAGTCCCACCTTCGGCACCAGGACTGACGGCAGCTTCGGCTGCCGTTTGTTTTTTGCGCGATCACCACAGCGCATTGACGGCGATCACAGGTAAACGCTTCATTTTCCTCTCGTCGTTTGTCTAGGCGGCGGCCGTGACGGTCCCGTTATACTTTCCGTTCCCAAACCTTAACGAGCAAGCGATGTCGGCATTGCGGGGCCTGCGTATCCTGGTGGTCGAGAACGACGAGATGAACGCCACGCTGCTCGAGCTGCAGCTTGCCCAGGCCGGTGCCGAGGTGGTTGGCGTCGCCGCCTCCGTGCAGCAGGCCCTTGCCCTGCTCGACAGCGAACGCCCGGACCGGGCCGTGCTCGACTTCCGCCTCTCCGCCGGCGAAACCAGCGAGCCGGTGGCGCGGGCGCTGAGCGAACGCGGCACCCCCTTCGTGCTCGCCACCGGGGTGGCGGCCGACGCCCTGCCTCCCGCCTTTACCGCCGGCGTGGTGCTCACCAAGCCCTACCTGTCCGAGCAGCTGATCAAGGCATTGCAGGACGCTCACGCCAAGACGACCGCAGGCCCCTGAGAATCCTCGGCAGTAAGCCCGCCGCCTGGCGGGGACGATTCGAGGGACTCAGCCATCAACGCCCAGGACTGTTCGCCGCCTCCTGTCCGGTTTCCCGCCGGCAGCGTCACGGGCGCCTTGCTGCGCGCCATCGATTGGCATGAGCACGAACTGGGCCCGATGGAGCAGTGGCCGCGGAGCCTGCTCACCGCGCTGTCGATCTGCCTGAACTCGCGGTTCCCGATGGCGGTGCGCTGGGGCGAGCGCCAGTTCAACCTCTACAACGACGCCTACGTGCCGATCCTCGGGCTGCGGCATCCGCAGGGCTTCGCCCGGCCGATGGAAGAGGTGTGGCCGGACGTGTGGCCGGAGGTCCGGGCGCAGGCAGACCAGGTGATGGCCAGCGGCGAATCGACCTGGAACGAACATATCCCGCTGAAGATGATGCGCAACGGCTACAGCGAGCAGGTGTACTTCACCTTCTCCTACAGCCCGCTGTTCGACGACGAGGGCCGCATCGCCGGCGTGCTGTGCGTGTGCACCGAGGACACCGCACGGATCACCCTGGCCCGCGAACGCGACACGCTACTGAAGGCGCTGGACGCGCAACGCGCGCAGATGGCCGACGCGTTCGAGCAGTCGCCGGCGGCGCTGGCGATCCTGCGCGGCCCGGACTACGTGATCGAGACCGTCAACCGGCGCTACCAGCAATTGATCGGACCACGCGACGTGGTCGGCCGGCTACTGACCGAGGCCATTCCCGAAATCCAGCAGCAGGGCGTCATCGGCCTACTCGACAACGTCCGCACCAGCGGCCAGGCGTTCATCGACGAGTCGATGACCTTCCACCTGTGCCGCAGCCCGCACGAAGCGACCTCGGAAACCACGCTGGAATGCGTGTACCAGCCGATGCACGACGCCGAGGGCCGGGTCAGCGGGATCCTGGTGCACGGCATCGACCGCACCGAGCAGGCGCGCGCGCAGGCGCACGACAGCTTCCTGCTGATGCTCGAGGACACCCTGCAGAACCTGCACAGCACCGAAGCCATCTGCGAGACCGGTGCCGCCCTGCTCGGCCAGCACCTGGGCGCCAACCGCTGCGCCTACGCGATCGTCGAGGCCGATGAGGACGTGTTCGACGTGCGCGCCGACTATGTCGACGGCGCCTCGCACCTGACCGGGCGCTCGCGCTTCAGCGACTTCGGCAGCGATCTGCTGGAGTGCATGCGCGAAAGCCGCCCATGGGTGGTACAGGATACCGAGACCCACCAGCCGCCGATGCGCCTGGACGATCCCAACTACCGCCGGCTGGGCATGCGCGCGGTGCTCACCGCGCCGCTGCACAAGGCCGGCCGCCTGGTCGCGGCGATCGGCGTGCACCAGACCCATCCGCGGGTGTGGACCTCGGCCGAGATCGAGTTGGTGCGGCTGGTCGCAGCGCGCTGCTGGGAGTCGATGGAGCGCGCGAGCGCGCAAAGTGAACTGGCCAGCAGTGCCGCACGCCTGAGCGAGCTGGCCGATGCGATGCCGCAGATCGTGTTCACCTCCACGTCGGATGGGCATGTCGACTACTTCAACCGGCGCTGGTACGAGTACACCGGGCTGCCGGTTGGCGAGGCCGGCTACGACAGCTGGCGCAAGGTGCACACCGAGGAAGGTCTGGCGCGGGTGATGGAGGTGTGGCCGGAGGCGCTGCGCAGCGGCAAACCGTACGAGATCGAGTATCCGCTGCGTCGCCACGATGGCGAGTACCGCTGGCACCTCGGCCGCGCCCTGCCGATCCGCGACGACAGCGGCCGCATCGTGCGCTGGATCGGCACCAACACCGACATCCACGACCGCCGCCTGGTCGAGCAACGCCTGCAGGAAAGCGAACTGCGCTTCCGTCAGCTGTGCGACAACGCGCCGGTCATGATCTGGATGTCCAATGCCGATGGCGACTGCGAATACATCAGCCGCCAATGGTATCTGTTCACCGGGCAGAGCGAGCAGGAAGCGCTGGGCAGCGGCTGGCAGGAAATGATCCATGCCGACGACCTGGCCACGGTGGGCCGTACCCTGGCGCGCGCCTGCGCGGATCGTCGCGCCTACACCGTGGAGTACCGCCTGCGCCGCCACGACGGGGAATACCGCTGGTGCGTGGACACCGCCACACCGCGCTTCAGCTCGTCGGGCCAGTTCCTCGGCTTCATCGGCTCGCTGCTGGACATCGCCGAGCGCAAGCGCATCGAGAACGCCACCGCCGCCGAGCGTGCGGCGCTGGAGATGATCACCACCGGCAAGCCGCTGAACGCCGTACTGGAGGCGATCGCGCGCGGCATCGAGTCGCAGAGCGATGTCGGCCTGCGCTGCACCATCATGCTGGTCGACGAGCACCGCCAGTGCCTGCTGGAGGGGGCCGCGCCAAGCATGCCGCAAGGCTTCCGCAAGGCCGTGCAGCGCTTGCCGATCGGTCCCAACACCGGTTGCTGCGGACGCGCCGCCTACCTGCGCCGACAAGTGCTGTGCAGCGACGTGCGGGTCAATCCGCATTGGCAGGACTATCTGGCCGTGGCCATGGAAGCGGACATCATCGCCTGCTGCTCGACGCCGATCCTGGCCAGCGACGGCGAAGTGCTGGGCGTGGTCGCGCTGTACCACCCGTTCGTGCACTACCCCAACCCGCACGAACAGGACCTGGCGCGCTCGGCCTCGCACCTGGCCGGCATCATCATCGAGCGCCGCGGTACCGACCTGCGCCTGCAGCAGCTGCTCGCCGCCGAGCAGAGCGCGCGCAGCGAGGCCGAGCGCGCCAGCCGCATGAAGGACGAATTCCTGGCCACGCTCAGCCACGAACTGCGCACGCCGCTCAACGCGATCCTGGGTTGGTCGCGGTTGATGCAGGACGAGGCGGTACGCGAGAAGGATCTGGGCAAGGGTCTGGAGGTGATCGAACGCAGCGCCCATTCGCAGGCGCAGATCATCGACGACCTGCTGGACATGAGTGCGATTCTGTCCGGCAAGGTGCACCTGGAGCCCAACGACCTGGACCTGCGCGGACTGCTCGGCGAGACCATCGATGCGGCCCGCCCCGGCGCGCAGAACAAGGGTGTCGACATCGTGCTGGTCGCCGACGAGGCCACCGCCCTGCCCTATCTGGGCGATCCGGTGCGGCTGCAGCAGGTGCTGACCAATCTGATCGGCAACGCGATCAAGTTCACCCCCAGCGCCGGCACGGTCACGGTGACCCTGGACAGCACCAGCACCCATGTGCGCATCGCCGTCAGCGATACCGGCATCGGCATCGACCCGGCGTTCCTGCCACATGTGTTCGACCGCTTCCGTCAGGCCGATGCGAGCAGCACGCGCAGCGCCGGCGGTCTCGGCCTGGGCCTGGCGATCGCCAAGCAACTGGCCGAACTGCACCAGGGACAGTTGTCGGTCAGCAGCGATGGCGTCGGCCTCGGCGCGACCTTCACCCTGCTGCTGCCGCGCAACGACCTGCAGAGCCTGGACCCGATCCGCCGCGACGACGCGGCGCTGTCCGGCGGCGCGCTGCGCCGCGGCGGCATTCGCCTGGACGGCGTGCGCGTGCTGGTGGTGGACGACGACATGGATTCGCGCGGCGTCACCCAGCGCTTCCTGCAGGAGGCCGGCGCCGTGGTCGAGACCGCGGTCTGCGCCGACGATGCCGAGGCGCTGCTGCGCGAGCGGCCGTATGCGCTGCTGGTCAGCGACGTCGGCATGCCGCGCCGCGACGGCCACAGCCTGATCCGCAGCGTCCGCAGCCGCGGCGCCGGTGCGGCCAGCCGCATCCCGGCCATTGCCCTGACCGCCTACGTGCGCAGCGAGGATCGTGCGCTGGCTCTGGAGGCCGGCTTCGATGCGCACCTGGGCAAGCCAGTGGATCCGGTCAAGCTGCTTGGGCTGGCCGCGTCGCTGGTGGCGCCACCACCGGCCACGCTCGCGCCGGACCAGAGCCCGCACGCCGAACCGGCCTGATCAGGCCGGTTCGGCGCATTGCGCGACCGCAGCGGGCGATCGCGACTGCAACGGCCGGCGCAGGCGCGCCGGCGCTCCTCCTCTTCTGGAACGTCAGCCGCGCTTGGCGCGGGCGAACGCGTCGGCGAGCGCGCTGTTGACCGGCGCCGCCGCCGTAGCCGGACGCGGCTTGGCGTTGCCGCCGCCCGGGTTGCCGCGCCCGTCGCGCTCGCGCCGCGGTGGGCCGCCGGCATTCCGCGCACCGCTGTCGCGGTCGGCGGGACGCGCCGGTGCCGGCGTGTCGTCCAGGCGCCGGGTCAGCGCGATGCGCTTGCGCGCCACGTCCACCTCCAGCACCTTGACCTTGACGATGTCGCCGGCCTTGACCACGTCGCGCGGATCCTTGACGTAGCTGTCCGAGAGCGCGGAGATGTGCACCAGACCGTCCTGGTGCACGCCGATGTCGACGAACGCGCCGAAGGCGGCGACGTTGCTGACCACGCCTTCCAGCACCATGCCCGGCTTGAGGTCCTTGATGTCCTCCACGCCGTCGGCGAAACGCGCGGCCTTGAACTCCGGGCGCGGATCGCGGCCCGGCTTTTCCAGTTCCTTGAGGATGTCGCGCACGGTCGGCAGGCCGAACTTCTCGTCGGTGAACTGGTCCGGCCTGAGGCCGCGCAGGAAGCCGCCGTCGCCGATCAGCGCCTTGATCGGCTTGCCGGTGGCGCCGACGATGCGCTCCACCACCGGGTAGGCTTCCGGATGCACCGCCGAGGCGTCCAGCGGCTCCTCGCCATCGGCGATGCGCAGGAAGCCGGCGCATTGTTCGAAGGTCTTGTCGCCCAGCCGCGGCACCTTGAGCAGGTCCTTGCGGCGCTTGAACGGGCCGTTGTCGTCGCGGTGGCGCACGATGTTCTCGGCCACGCTCGACGACAGCCCGGACACCCGCGAGAGCAGCGCCGCCGAAGCGGTATTGACGTACACACCGACCGCGTTCACGCAATCCTCCACGCGCGCATCCAGCGCCCGCGCCAGGCGGTACTGGTCGACGTCGTGCTGATACTGGCCCACGCCGATCGCCTTGGGCTCGATCTTGACCAGTTCCGCCAGCGGATCCTGCAGGCGCCGCGCGATCGACACCGCGCCGCGCAGCGACACGTCGAGCTGCGGGAATTCCTTGGCGGCGAACTCGGAGGCCGAGTACACCGAGGCGCCGGCCTCGCTGACCACGATCTTCTCCAGCTTCAGCTGCGGGTTCTGCTTGATCAGATCCGCGGCCAGCTTGTCGGTCTCGCGGCTGGCGGTGCCGTTGCCGATCGCGATCAGTTCCACGCCGTGCTGCGTGCACAGCTGCCGCAGCGTGTGCAGCGACTGGTCCCACTGCCGGCGCGGCTCGTGCGGGTAGATGGTGTCGGTGGCCAGCAGCTTGCCGGTAGCGTCGACCACGGCGATCTTGCAGCCGGTGCGGATGCCCGGGTCCAGGCCCAGGGTCACGCGCGGCCCGGCCGGCGCCGCCAGCATCAAGTCCTGCAGGTTGTCGCCGAACACCGCGATCGCCTCGGCCTCGGCCTTTTCGCGCGCCTGGTTGAACAGGTCCAGCAGCAGGTGCATGTGCAGCTTGGCGCGCCAGGTCATGCGGCAGGCATCCAGCAGCCAGCGATCGCCGGGGCGGCCCTGGTTGGCGATGCCGGCACGCAACGCGACGCGGCCTTCGGCGTACTGGTGGCCGGCCTCGGCCTCGCTGCCCGGATCCAGTTCCAGGTACACGATCTCCTCGCGGCGCGCGCGGAACAGCGCCAGCAGCCGGTGCGAGGGAATCTTTGCCAGCGCTTCGGCATGGTCGAAGTAGTCGCGGTACTTGGCGCCTTCCTGCTCCTTGCCCTCGGCCACGCGGGCGCGGATGACGCCCACCTCGCCCAGCCAACTGCGCAGTTCGCCGACCAACGCGGCGTCCTCGCCCCAGCGCTCCATCAGGATCGCGCGCGCGCCTTCCAGCGCGGCCTTGACGTCGGCCACGCCCTTGTCGGCATCGACGAAGCCGGCGGCGAAGGTCTCCGGCACCAGCGCCGGATCGGCCAGCAGGCCGTCGGCCAGCGGCTCCAGCCCGGCCTCGCGGGCGATCTGCGCGCGCGTGCGGCGCTTGGGCTTGTATGGCAGGTACAGATCTTCCAGCCGCGACTTGGTATCGGCGGCGACGATCTCCGCGCGCAGCTCGTCGCTGAGCTTGCCCTGCTCGGCGATGCTGGCCAGCACCGCGGCACGGCGCTCTTCCAGTTCGCGCAGATAGGTCAGGCGCACTTCCAGGTTGCGCAACTGGGTGTCGTCCAGCCCGCCGGTCACTTCCTTGCGGTAGCGCGCGATGAACGGGACGCTGGCGCCCTCGTCGAGCAGGGCGATGGCGGCGCGGGCCTGCGCCGGCTGCGCGCCGATCTCGGCGGCGATGGTGTTGGCGATCTGCTGGGCGAGCTGAGTGTCGTGCATTGCGTCCGGCCGAAGCCGCCTTGCGGAAAACCCGCATTTTCGCAGTGCGCGCGCCGCCGGGAAACCCCGTTGACAGGCGCGCGCCGACCTGTCGGTCAGCTCACGCCGTTGGGACCGTCCAACACCATGCGCACTTTGCGGGTGAGCTCCTGGCGGTTATACGGCTTGGCCAGCACCTCGAACTCGTTGCCGCCGGCATCGGTGCGCTCGATCGAGGACTCCGCATAGCCGGTGGTCAGCAGCACCTTGATCTTGGGCCGGCGCCGCCGCGCCTCGCGCGCCAGCATCACGCCGTTGAGGCCGCCCGGCATGATCAGGTCCGAATACAGCAGGTCCACGTGCACGCCGGTGTCGAGCAGTTCCAGCGCCTCGCGGGCGTTGTAGACGACATGCGTGGCATAGCCCTGGTCCTCCAGGAACAGCCGCGCCAGCTCGGCGATGTCCGGCCGGTCCTCGACGATCAGGATGGTCTCGTCGCCCTGGCGGTCGAACGGACGGCGCGTGCGCGAATCGCGCGGCGCCATGTTCTCGACGTTGTCGTCGATCGGGAAGTACAGGCGCACGGTGGTGCCGTGGCCATCCTCCGAATACAGGCGCACCGCGCCGCCGGACTGCTTGGCGAAGCCGTACACCATCGACAGGCCCAGGCCGGTGCCCTTGCCTTCTTCCTTGGTGGTGAAGAACGGATCCAGCACCCGCGTCAGCACCTCCGGCGGCATGCCGCTGCCGTTGTCGGTGATCGACACGCATACATAATGGCCGGGCAGCAGGTTGTCGTAGGTGGTGGGTTCGTCAGCGCGCACCGAGACGTTGCGGGTCTGGATCACCAGGCGCGGCGATGCCTGTTCGGCCATGGCATCGCGGGCATTGATCAGGATGTTCAGCAGCGCCACCTCGGCCTGGGTCGGGTCGATCCGGCAGTTGCGCAGGTCCGGCGCCAGTTCCAGCGAAAACGCGATGCCATCGCCCAGCGTCCGCTCGGCCACATCGCTCATCCCGGCCACCAGGGTATTGAGGTTGAGCACGCGCCCTTCCAGTTTCTGCTTGCGCGCGAACGCCAGCAACTGCTGGGTCAGGCGCGCGGCCTGGCCGGCGGCATCGCGCGCGCGGTCCACGCTCTTGCGCAGCAGCAGCGGATTCAGCGGATCGCTCTCGACCGCATGCTCGATCAGTTCCAGGTACCCGGACATGACCTGCAGCAGGTTGTTGAAGTCGTGTGCGATACCGCCGGTGAGCTGGCCCAGCGCTTCCATCTTCTGCGCCTGGCGCAGCGCATCCTCGGCGTCGCGGCGACGGCTGACGTCCAGCTGCGAACCGAAGAAGTACACCAGCTCGCCGCGGTCGTCGTAGACTGGAGAGATGTACAGCGCGTTCCAGAAGCTGGAACCGTCCTTGCGGTAGTTGAGGATCTCCACCGCCACTTCGTCGCTCGAGGTGATCGCATCGCGGATGCTGCGCACCGTTTCCCGGTCGGTGTCCGGCCCCTGCAGGAAACGGCAGTTGTTGCCGATCAGCTCATCGCTGCCATACCCGGTCATCTCCAGGAACGCGCGATTGACGAAGATGATCGGGTTGTCCGGCTGCCGCGGATCGGTGACGATCATGGGCATGCGCGTGGTCTGCACGGCAGCGAAGAAGATATCGCTGCGCTGGTTGGACATGTCGGTGGGAGCGTCAGGGTCGACGGTGGTGTGCGGCGCCGGGCAGTTGCTGATTTCTGGTGCGGGCATGGTCGATGGCAGGTCGATGCGAACCGTCGCTGGCCCGGCTAGACGGGCGGCCACACCGGGGTTCGCACGCCGGCGTCAACGCGAATAATACCTGTGCAGGCGTTCTACCACGATATCGTCCTGCAGCGACTCCAGGGCCATGATCCGCACCTGCCGGTCGCTCAACGCCAGCACGCGCTCGACATAGATTTCCGGGCCTGCCTCGGTTTCCTTCATGGACTTGCGGAAACCGTAGGGCACCACGCCCTTCTCTCCGTCCTTGCTGCCACCGATATACAGAACGACCGACATGACGCTTTCTCTACAGGGAATTCGTGGAACTGGCGCGCACCATACACAGCGCCATGTGAGGGACTTCTGCACCGAGGTTAATCGCGGCTGTTTGCCCGAGCATGACGTCCGCCGCGGCTCACGCGGACTTAACCAGGCCTGCGCGTAAGTCGCACATCCTTTCTGCGCCGGGGCGTCATGGATCTCAAGAGCGGTTATCCCTTCTGGTCGGTCCGCAACGGCCTCATGCAGAGTTTCCCGCAGCTACGCGACGACGTGCGCTGCGATGTCGCCGTGGTCGGCGGCGGCATCACCGGCGCGCTGATCGCCGAAGAACTGAGTACGCACGGGCACGCGGTGACAGTGCTGGAGCAGCGCGACATCGGCTGGGGCAGCACCGCCGCCAGCACGGCACTGTTGCAGTACGAGATCGACACCCACCTGATCGACCTGGCCAAGCGCTATGGCGAACGGGCCGGCGCCCTCGCCTATGGCGCCTGCGCGCAGGCGTTGGAGCAATTGCGCGACCTGGTGCGGCCGCTGCGCGATGTCGACTTCGGCTGGAACGACAGCCTGTACTACGCCAGCAAGCGCCGGCACGTGCGGGTGCTACAGGAAGAGCTGGAGGTGCGTGCGCGGCACGGCCTGGACGTGGCATGGCTGGACGCACAGACCCTGGACACCGACTACGGCATCCAGGCGCACGGCGCGATCCTCAGTCACCAGGCCGCGCGAGTGGATCCGTACCGCCTCACCTATCGCCTGCTCGGCCGCGCGTTCCGGCGCGGCGTCGGCGTCTACGACCGCACCCGCATCGCGCGGATCGTGGTCAATGGCCGAGGCGTGACCCTGCACACCGACCAGGGCGCGCAGGTGCGCGCCGGCCACGTGGTGATGGCCGCCGGCTACGCCAATCAGCATTGGCTGGACCAGCGCGTGGCGCGCAACCGCAGCAGCTACGCCTTCGTCAGCGACCCGCTGGAACCCTCCGTCCTCGGCCCGCTGCGCGACACCATGATCTGGGAAAGCGCGCGGCCGTACCTGTACCTGCGCAGCACCGGCAACGGCCGCGTCGTCGCCGGAGGCGAGGACGACAGCGTGGATGTGCCGGCGCGCCGCGACGCGCGCGTCGACAGCAAGGCGCGCACGCTGTCGCGCAAGATCGCCAAGGTGATGCCGGGGCTGGAGCTGCAGCCGACCTTCGCCTGGGCCGGTACCTTCGCCGAGACCGAGGACGGCCTGCCGTTCTTCGGCCCGCACCCGCAGCACGGCCCGCGCGTACAGTTTGCGATGGCCTACGGCGGCAACGGCATCACCTACAGCATGATCGGCGCCGGCCTGCTGCGCGCGCAGATCGAGCGGCATGCGCATCCGCTCAAACAGCTGTTCGGCTTCTCCCGGCTCGACTGACCCAAGCCGCTACAAGCGCCACTGGTACCTCCGTAGGAGCAGCTTCAGCCGCGGCCGGGGCGTTCCCAGGAAGCCCGTCGCGGCTGAAGCCGCTCCTACGCGATAACGTCGTGCATGGCGAAAGCAGCGGTGTGCTGGCGCCACGCACTCATCCCGTGCCCGGCCACCAACCTCGGCCGTGCAGTGCATAGCGATCGGCGGCGCGTTCCAATGGATTGCGCACGCTGACCCCGCCGCACACCAGGTACACCGGCAGGAACAACGGTCCCAGCAGCATGTACTGCAGCACGTGCGCACGTTCGTGGTCGCCGAGCCGTACCGCGGGATGCCGGCAACGACCGGCGGCGTGTTCGTAGGTGGCGCAGGCCACGTCCAGATCGTCGGCGCTGAGCAGGATCACGTTGCCCAGGGTCATCGCCCCGCGCGGCCGCAACGGCATCCGCTCGAACACCAGCGCCAGCTCGCGGCGGCTGAAGCGCAGGCGCGCACCGAAGGCCAGCGCGATGCCCCCAGCAAGCACACCGAGCAAGGTATTGGGCAAGGTCCACAGCACACCAACGGCGATGCCGGCACGGCGCCAGGCCGGCGGCAGCGGCCGCTTCAGTCGGCTTCGTTGGGAATCAGCAGCCACAGGATCAGGTAGACCAGGATGCCGGGGAAGGCGGCCGAGACGATCGAGCCGACCACGTACAGCACCCGCAGCAGGGTCGCATTCCAGCCGAAGCGGTGAGCGATGCCGCCCATCACGCCCGCGATCATGCGGTCGTTCAAGGAGCGCGACAGCGAACGGGGTTGCGACATGGCGGCGGCTCCAGCAACGGCGGCAACCCACTCTACCCGCGCCGGGCGGGCACCGCGTGACGGAACGCGGCGATCAGCGCTCAGTGCCCGCCATCGCGTTCGGCCAGCCACCGGTGCAGCGCCGCCGGCACTTCGCGCTGGGCACGGCCGGAGACGTAGATGCCGATATGGCCGCCGCGGAAACTCAGCTCGGCGTAGTCGCGGCTGCCGACCACGCCGCGCAGCGCCCGCGAGGCGTCCGGCGGCACCAGGTGGTCCTGCTCGGCATAGACGTTGAGCACCGGCATGGTGACCCGGCCCAGGTCCACCGTGTGCGCACCGATGCGCGCGCGCCCGTGCATCAGCGCATTGTCCTGGTAGAACTGCTTGACGAACTCGCGGAAGGTCTCGCCGGCCAGATCGGGCGAATCGAAGATCCATTTCTCCATGCGCAGGAAATCTTCCAGCGCCCGCGGATCGTCGAGGATGTCGAGCAGACCGACGTACTTCTGCAGATTCAGTCGGAACGGCTTGAGCATCAGGTAGCTGACGTTCATCAGATCCGCCGGCACGTTGCCCAGCGTGTCCACGAACAGGTCGACGTCGACCTGGCGCGCCCAGTTGGACAGCATGTTGTCCGGGGTATGGAAATCCACCGGCGTGACCATGGTGACCAGGTTGCGCACCTTCTCCGGCTGCAGCGCCGCGTAGCACAGCGAGAACGTGCCGCCCTGGCAAATGCCGAGCATGTTGACCGGCGCGCCGTCAGCGGCCGCGCGCAGATGGTCCACTGCGCCGTCGATATAGCGCAGCAGGTAATCCTCCAGCGTCAGGTAACGCTCGGACCGATCCGGGTAGCCCCAGTCCAGCACGTAGACGTCCTCGCCCAGCGCCAGCAGGCCCTGCACCAGCGAGCGGTCGGCCTGCAGATCGACCATGTAGGGGCGGTTGACCAGGGCATAGACGATCAGCAGCGGCACATTGGCGGTGGGCGGGCGCTCGCCGACGAAGCGGTACAGCACCACCTTGCCGTCGCGCCACACTTCCTGGCGCGCGGTCGCGCCGTAGTCCACCGTGTCCAGGCCCGGGAGCACGCGCAGGCCTTCGAGCAGCTTGCGTTGCAGCTCCAGGGTTTCCTGGACCAGATCGTCGCTGCTGAAACTCAGCGGTCCCTTCATGCGCGACTCCGACGCCCAGCGGGCTTGGTTCCCGCCCGCCGCGACGGGGTGGCGGGCGCGGCCTTCGCTGGCTTGGCGGCGTTGGATCTGGATTTGGATTCGGGTGCGCCTGCTGCCGCCTTCGCAGCGGCGGGCTTGGCTGCGGTCTTCCTGGCGCTTTTCCGCGGCACAGAAGAAGCCGGCGCAGCAGCAGGTGCAGGCGCGACAGGCGCACCCTGCCCTTCTGCGCGCTCGATCCGCCGCAGCCGCCGTTCCAGGTCGGCGATACGCCGATGCGCGGCATCCAGTTCGGTGCGTGTGGGCAGGCCAACCTGCTCGCAGACCTGCTCGGTCTCGCGCTGCAGCAGGGCGCGCAGGCGCATCTGCGCGTTGGCGACGTCTGCGTAGACCTGGCGGAACTCCGGCGACAGCGCGGCCGCCGCATAGGCCTCCTCGGCCGCATCGATCCACAGGTCGAACATCGCCCGCGCATTGGTCAGTTGCCGGCCCGGGTCCTCGTGGCCGCGCAGCTTCTCCTCGAACAGGCCGAAGGCGCGGTCGATGGCGCCCTGCAGCAGCCCCAGATAGGCCTGCAACTGCGCCTGGTAGTCCTGCTGCGCCTTGGCCAGCGCCCGCCAGCGCGCCTGGTGGTTGCGCGCCGGGCCGAACCCGGGCATCTGCAGCCACGGACCGCTGTCGCGCTGCAGCCCTTGCAGCCACTGCGCCGCCTGCTGCAACCACGGATCGATGCCACCCTGACCGGTGCCGCGCACCGCGCCCAGCAGCCATTGCAGCAACTGCTCGCGCTGGCCCTGCACCTGGCGCTTCCAGGCGTCGGCGACGTCGGCGCTGCTGGCGTCGCGGCCGGCGAACTGCGCGGCCACCTGCTGCATCGCGCCGAGCCAGTCGCCGGCATGTTGCTGGAATTGCGCCACCGCGTCCTCGGCCTGCGGCGCGCTACCGCGCGGCAGCCACTGGCTCCAGGCCGCGATCGCCTCGCGCCAGGAACCGGTGCCGTCGCCAGCCGCGGCCGACGCGGGGGCCGGTGCGCCCTGGCGCAACGCGGCATTCCAGGCCTCCCAGTACTGCCGCGTCATCGCCTCGAAATCGCCGGCGCCACCGCCGCCGCTAGCCTTCATCGCCACTCTCCCGAACTGGCCCGCGATGATAGCAACCCGCTGCGATCAGGGCTTGGGAATGCGCAGCGTCTTGCTGATCATCAGCGAGCCGGACAAGGCGAACAGCAGCGACAGCGGGTGCAGCAGCCACGGCCCCAGTCGCCATTCGCCCCACCACAAGGCATCGCCGATATGGCCAAGGTGCGCGGCGACCGCCAGCACGATGACCAAGCCCAGACTGCTCGGGATCGGCGTGCCCTCGAAGTACGGCACCTTGTCGCCGTCGCCGGCGATCTGCTCGGCGGTGACGTTGTAGCGCGCCAGGCGGCTGACCCCGCAGCAGACGAAGAAACTCAGCACCAGCCAGTCCCAGCCGCCCTGCATGCCGCAGGCATAGGCCAGCGCGGCCGGGGCCACGCCGAAGGAGATCACGTCGGCCAGCGAGTCCAGCTCGCGGCCCAGCGTGGAGGACGACTTGCGCCAGCGCGCCACTCGGCCGTCCAGCGCGTCGAACACGAACGCCAGCGGGATCAGCGCCATGCCGAACAGCAGATCGCTGCGGCGGCCGTCCTGCAGGAAGCGCATCGCCGCGAACACCGCGCCGGTGCCGCAGAAGGCATTGGCCAGGGTGAACCAGTCGGCCAGCTGGAACTCGCGCAGCATGGAGAAGTGGCGTTTCATCGGCATAACGTGGCGGATCCGGCGTGAGCGGCGAGCGACGGCACAGGGTAGCGTGGCGCCGCCGCACTGGCGAGCGGCCGCTGCCGGGCGGCGCCGCGCGCTGCTACGCTGGCCGCTCCCCACTTCCGCGCAGGCACTCCCCATGCAGACCGTCCTGATCACCGGCGCCGCCAGCGGCATCGGCGCCGGCATCGCCCGCGAACTGGCCGCGGGCGGCCGCCACATCGTCGTCAGCGACCTCGACCTGGCGGCCGCCGACGCGGTCGCCGCGCAGTTGCGCCAGGCCGGCGGCTCGGCCGAGGCGGTGGCGCTGGACGTGGCCAGCGCAGACAGCATCGCGGCGGCGCTGGCCGCCGTCAGCCGGCCGGTGGACGTGCTGGTCAACAACGCCGGGCTGCAGCACGTGGCGCCATTGCAGGAGTTCCCGATGGACAGGTGGAGCCTGCTGGTGGAGGTGATGCTGACCGGCGTGGCGCGGCTGACCCAGGCGGTGCTGCCGGGCATGCGCGAGCGCGGCTTCGGCCGCATCGTCAACATCGGCAGCATCCACTCGCTGGTCGCCAGCCCATACAAGAGTGCCTACGTCGCCGCCAAGCACGGCCTGGTCGGCTTCTCCAAGGTGATCGCGCTGGAGACCGCCGATACCGACATCACCATCAACACGCTCTGCCCCAGCTATGTGAAAACGCCGCTGGTGGACAAGCAGATCGCCGACCAGGCGCGCACCCGCGGCATTTCCGAAGCCGACGTGATCGCCCAGGTGATGCTCAAGCCGATGCCCAAGGGCGTGTTCATCGCCTACGACGAACTGGCTGGCTGCGTGGCGTTCCTGGCCTCGCCGGCGGCGCGCAACATCACCGCGCAGACCATCGCCATCGACGGCGGCTGGACCGCGCAATAGCGTTGCGGCAAGCACGCAGGTCCGGTTGCTGGATCGCGCGTTCGACACTGGCGAATTTTTCGCCAGCGCGGCGACGGTCGTTGCGGCACAACGCCACCCGGATCTTATCCACAGCGTTCGTGCGATTTCATCCACACCGGCTGTGGAGAAGCGCGACCGGGACTGCTGAAATTTTCACCACCCGGCAAAATCGGGCAGCCATTTCAGTGACTTGCCATGCTTGCCCACAGGCTTGTGCAGGATCGATCCACAGCCGCTGTGGACAAGCCCGACGCGGCGTCACGCGGAGGCGACCGAGCGGTGCGCCGGACGACGGGAGAGGCGCTAGCACTCGTCCTTCTCCCCTCGGGAGAAGGTGCCCCGCAGGGGCGGATGAGGGTGCGGGCGAAGCCTCGCACCCAAACTCCGCGAGACGCTTTCGCGCCGGACCCTCACCCCCAACCCCTCTCCCGGCGGGAGAGGGGCTTAGGCTGTTCCCTTCTCTTATTGGGAGAAGGTGCCCGCAGGGGCGGATGAGGGTGCGGGCGAAGCCTCGTGCACCCAAACTCCGCGAGACGCTTTCGCGCCGTACCCTCACCCCCAACCCCTCTCCCGGTGGGAGAGGGGCTTAGGCTGTTCCCTTCTCTCATTGGGAGAAGGGACCCCACAAGGGCGGATGAGGGTGCGGGCGAAGCCTCGTGCACCCAAACTCCGCGAGACGCTTTCGCGCCGGACCCTCACCCCAACCCCTCTCCCGGCGGGAGAGGGACTTTATGGCAGCACGAGCGTGTCAGACCCGCGAATAGCGCCAGGACTGCATGCGCCCGTCGCGGTACGGCATGACCCCGTGGAACGGGCGCGGGTCGCCGTCGAACACCAGCGGCAGGAAGTGACGGTCGCCCTCCCACAGCGGCAGCGTGTCCATCTGCGCGATCGGCACCCAGGCCAACGTGCCCTCCGCGTTCTCGGCGAACGGCTCGCCCGTGTAAGCCTCGATCAGGAACACGAAACCCAGCCAGTCCTCGCCGTGCTTGCCGAACCCCGGCCAGCTGATGGTGCCGCGCAATTGCAGCGCCTCGCAGGTGATGCCGGCCTCTTCCAGGATCTCGCGGCGCATGCCGGCCAGCACGTCCTCGTCCGCCTCCACCTTGCCGCCAAGACCGTTGTACTTGCCCAGGTGATGGTCGCCGGGCCGGGCATTGCGGTGGACCAGCAGCACCTGGGTACGGTCGGGCGAGAGCACGTAGCCCAAGGTGGCGACGATGGGGGTGTAAGGCATGCGGTGACGGCGGAGGGCGACGGGCGCGCAGTATGCCGTATCCGCGCTGTCGCCTGGTCTAGCCTGAGGCTAGACGTTTAAACGGCCGGCGTCGCGGCGTCGCGCGGCAGGGGCGGCGCCGGTCGCAGCGTGGCCACGCCGTGGCCGCGCTCGGCCAGGTATTCCAGCCATTTGCCTAGGAAGGTGTTCATGCGCATGCGGTGGCTGATCAACTCCGCCGGCGGCGGGTACAGCCCCATCACGTCCTGCCAGCGGCGGCCGACGTAGCAATGCGTGGTCTCGGCCTGGCGCGCGTCCAGGTACAGGCGCACGTAGGCCGATGGGTCCGGCTCCCCGGTCAGCGGATCGCACAGGTCGTAGGTCAGGCGCAGTTCGACGGTGTAGCGGTGCCGCTCGATCACATCCAGGCGCAGGTCCAGGCCGTCGCCGATGCTGGACACGTAGCTGCCGGCCTCGAGGTCGGCCGGCACGAACAGGCGGTTCAGGTGCAGATAGTTCTCGGCGTACAGCCCCATCAGCCAGCCGAAACGGCTGAGCCGGGGGATGCGTTCGCTGCGGGTCATGGCGTGCTGCATGGACCGATCCTACACGCTGGATCGCGCCGGCGGCAGCATTGACGGATCGGCGCCGGCGGCCTACCGTGGAAATCCATGCGGCGACGTGCGGAAATTCCATTGCCGCCAGGAGCGGCCCGGCCCGCTCAGAACATCTCGCGCTGCAGTCCCAGCGTCGTCAGCACCTTGCTGGAAATCTCCTCGATCGAGGTATGCGTGGTGCTCAGGGTCGGAATCCGCTCCATGCGGAACATGGTTTCGGCGGCCGCCACTTCGCGCCGGCAGGTCTCCGCACTGGAGTAGCGCGAATTCGGCCGCCGCTCCTGGCGAATCTGCTGCAACCGTTCCGGATCGATGGTCAGCCCGAACAGCTTGTTGCGGTAGGCGCGCAACCGCGGCGGCAACCGATCGCTCTCCAGATCCTCGTCGGTCAACGGATAGTTGGCCGCGCGCACGCCGTAATGCAGTGCCAGGTAGATGCAGGTCGGCGTCTTGCCCGCGCGCGAGACCGCCACCAGGATCACGTCGGCCTCGTCGTAGGTGAGCGCGATGCCGTCGTCGTGCGCGAGTGCGAAGTTCATCGCGTTGATGCGGCGGTGGTAGGTCTCGAAATCGACCAGACCGTGCGCCTGCCCCACCCGCGAGTGCCGCGGCGCGTTCAATTCGCGCTCCAGCGGCTCGATGAAGGGCGCGAACACGTCGAGCATCAGCGCCCCGCTCTCGGCCAGCAACATGCTCAGTTGCGGATCGACGCAGGAGTTGACCACGATCGGCCGAACCTGATAGCGCTCGCCCGCGGCATGGATGCGCTGCGCCGCGTCACGGGCTTTTTCCGGATCGTCGACGAACGACATGCGGTCGGTGACGAAGCTGAAACCGCTGAACTGGGTGAGCAGGCTATGCCCAATGGTTTCAGCGGTGATACCGGTTCCATCGGACACGTAGAACACCGGTCTGATCGTCGACATTGCCTGCATTCTCCTGGCTGAAACCCAACGGATGCGCCCGCTTCGCTTGTGCCGGCTCGGGTGCGCACTGCATCATATCGGCTTCTTCCCTCACGGACGCGGCCATTCAGCCCGCCTCGGGCGATGGCCTAACGGAGCATCGCGCTTGAACGAGAACATCCTGTGGTTGCATGAGCTGCGCCTGGCCGACCTGGCTCGCGTTGGTGGCAAGAATTCCTCCCTCGGCGAAATGATCGGCAACCTGGCGGGCCTCGGCGTGTCCGTGCCGGGCGGCTTCGCCACCACTGCCGAAGCGTTCAAGGCCTTCGTCGCCCACAACGATCTGTACCAGCGCATCTTCGACAAGCTGGCTACGCTGGACGTGGAAGACGTGGGCGCACTGACCGCCGCCGGCAAGGAAATCCGCGGCTGGGTGATCGACGCGCCGCTGCAGCCGGAACTGGACCAGGCGATCCGCGAGGCCTATGCGCAGCTATGCAGCGAGAACGGCGGCGGCGACGTGGCCGTGGCGGTGCGCTCCTCGGCGACCGCCGAAGACCTGCCCGACGCCAGCTTCGCCGGCCAGCAGGAGACCTTCCTCAACGTGACCGGCGCCGACGATGTCGTGCACAAGGTCAAGGAAGTCTTCGCCAGCCTCTACAACGATCGCGCCATCGCCTACCGCGTGCACCACGGCTTCAAGCACGAGGACGTGTTCCTTTCGGCCGGCGTGCAGTTGATGGTGCGCTCCGGCGTCGGCTCCTCCGGCGTGCTGTTCACCCTGGACACCGAATCCGGTTTCCGCGACGTGGTGTTCGTTACCTCGAGCTTCGGCCTCGGCGAGATGGTCGTGCAGGGCGCGGTCAATCCCGACGAGTTCTACGTCTACAAGCCCACCCTCAAGGCCGGCAAGCCGGCGATCCTGCGCCGTTCGCTGGGCAGCAAGCTGATCCGCATGGTGTATTCGGACGTGCCCGGCGAGCGCGTGCGCATCGAGGACACCCCGGCCGAACTGCGCAACACCTTCTCGATCAACGACGAGGATGTGCAGGAACTGGCCAAGCAGGCGCTGGTGATCGAGCAGCACTACCAGCGGCCGATGGACATCGAGTGGGCGAAGGACGGCGTCAGCGGCAAGCTGTTCATCGTGCAGGCGCGCCCGGAAACGGTGAAGTCGCGCGGCCACGCCACTCAGATCGAACGCTTCGCGCTGCAGCAGCGCGGCGAGGTGATCGCCGAAGGCCGTGCCATCGGCCAGAAGATCGGTGCCGGCGTCGCCCGCGTGGTACGCAGCCTGGACGACATGAACCGGGTGCAGCCCGGCGACGTGCTGGTCGCGGACATGACCGATCCCGATTGGGAGCCGGTGATGAAGCGCGCCTCGGCGATCGTCACCAACCGCGGCGGCCGCACCTGCCACGCGGCGATCATCGCCCGCGAGCTGGGCGTGCCGGCAGTGGTCGGCACCGGCAACGCGATGGAGCTGGTCGAGGACGGCAAGGAAGTGACGGTCAGCTGCGCCGAAGGCGATACCGGCTACATCTATGGCGAGCGCCTGCCGTTCGAGCGCACCACCACGGACCTGGGCAACATGCCGCCGGCGCCGCTGAAGATCATGATGAACGTGGCCAACCCAGAGCGCGCGTTCGATTTCGGCCAGCTGCCCAATGCCGGCATCGGCCTGGCGCGCCTGGAAATGATCATCGCCGCGCACATCGGCATCCATCCCAATGCGCTGCTGGAATACGCCAAGCAGGATGCGGCGACCAAGAAGAAGATCGACGCGAAGATCGCCGGTTACGCCGATCCGGTGAGCTTCTACGTCAACCGTCTGGCCGAAGGCATCGCCACGCTGACCGCGTCGGTGGCGCCGCACCCGGTGATCGTGCGCCTGTCGGACTTCAAGTCCAACGAGTACGCCAACCTGATCGGCGGCAGCAACTACGAACCGCACGAAGAGAACCCGATGATCGGCTTCCGCGGCGCCAGCCGCTACGTCGACCCGAGCTTCGCCGCGGCGTTCGCGCTGGAATGCAAGGCCGTGCTCAAGGTCCGCAACGAAATGGGCCTGGACAACATGTGGGTCATGATTCCGTTCGTGCGCACCCTCGAGGAAGGCCGCAAGGTCGTCGAGGTGTTGGCCAGCAACGGTCTGCGCCAGGGCGAGAACGGCCTGAAGATCATCATGATGTGCGAGGTGCCGTCGAACGCGCTGCTGGCCGAGGAATTCCTGGAGATCTTCGACGGCTTCTCGATCGGCTCCAACGATCTCACCCAGCTCACCCTGGGCCTGGACCGCGACTCCTCGATCGTGGCGCACCTGTTCGACGAGCGCAATCCGGCGGTCAAGAAGATGCTGTCGATGGCGATCAAGGCCGCGCGCGCCAAGGGCAAGTACGTGGGCATCTGCGGCCAGGGCCCGTCGGATCACCCGGACCTGGCCGAGTGGCTGATGCAGGAAGGCATCGAGTCGGTGTCGTTGAATCCCGACACCGTGGTCGACACCTGGCTGCGCCTGGCCAAGCTCAAGAGCCAGGGGTGATGCCGATGCAGTCGTGGCTGACGGCACTGACGGCGGCCACGACCGCTGCACCGGCGGCGCAGGCGGCGCGCCCGTTCGACTGGCGGACGCTGGACTGGGCGCAGTACGCGCTCAACTGGGGCGTGGCGATCCTGATCCTGATGGTCGGGATGTGGATCGCCAAGCGCCTGAGCGAATGGCTGCGCAGCGCGCTGCTGCGGGCGCGGGTGGAAACCACGCTCAGCAACTTCCTGCGCAACGTCGCCTATGCGTTGATGCTGGTGCTGGTGCTGGTCACCGCGCTGCAGAAGATCGGCGTGCCGCCGACCTCGCTGTTCGCCGTGCTCGGCGCCGCCGGCCTGGCGGTGGGCCTGGCGCTGAAGGACTCGCTGTCCAACATCGCCTCCGGGGTGATGCTGATCGTGCTGCGGCCGATGCGCGACGGCGACCACGTGGTGGTGGCCGGGCAGGAAGGCGTGGTCGACGAGATCCGCATCTTCCAGACCCGCATCCGCACCTTCGACGAGCGCATGGTGACCCTGCCCAACAGCACCATCACCACCGCGCCGATCGTCAACTACAGCACCCTGCCCAACCGGCGCCTGGAGATCACCGTCGGCGTCGGCTACGGCGACGACCTGAAGAAGGCGCAGGAGCTGTTGCTGCAGATCGCGCAGGAGAATCCGAACATCCTGAAGACGCCCGCCCCGTTCGTGCAGGTCACCAACCTGGGCGAGAGCACGGTGGACCTGATGTTGTTCGGCTACGCCAAGAACAGCGATTTCGGCGCGGCCAAGAGCAGCACGCTGGAGCAGATCCGCAACCAGCTGCTGGAGAACGGGCTGAGCATTCCGTATCCGCAGCGCGACCTGCACGTGTACCACCACGATGCCGACGGCCGCCCGATCGCGGAATTGTTGACCAAAGGCGTCACCGACGACGGCGAGACCAAGCCGGGACCGCCGCTGGCGCGCTGAGCGGCGGCTTCACCTTCTGTATTCCTGCACCACTGCATCCGCCCGACGAAAATCGGGCGGTGTTCCGCATGCGCCCCGACGCGCAAGGCTCGCGGATCAGCCCTCGCCCTGCCCGCCCAGCCTGCCCATGAAGGGACGGTAGTAGCGCAGTTCGTCGATGGAATCGTGCACGTCGCTGAGCGCGGTATGCGAAGAGGTCTTGGTCAGGCCGGCCGACACCGCCGGCGCCCAGCGCCGCGCCAGTTCCTTCAACGTCGACACGTCCAGATTGCGGTAGTGGAAGAACCGCTCCAGCCGCGGCATCTGCCGGTGCAGGAAACGCCGGTCCTGGCAGATCGAGTTGCCGCACATCGGCGAGGTGCCGGGCTTGCACCACTGGGTCAGGAACGCCATGGTCTCGGCCTCGGCCTGCGCCAGCGTGACCTGGCTGTCGAGCACGCGCTGCCACAGCCCGGAGTGGCGGTGCTGGTTGCGGTTCCACTCGTCCATCGCCTCCAGCGTCTGCAGCGGATGGGCGATGGCGAACTCCGGGCCTTCGGCCAGCACGTTGAGCTGCGCGTCGGTCACCACCGTGGCGATTTCGATGATCGAATCGCGATCGGTATCCAAGCCGGTCATTTCCAGATCGATCCAGATCAGCCGATCGTTCGCCACGTGCGCTTGCGCCATATCACCGTCCTGTCGTTCGCGGCGGCGAGGCCGGCGCGGAAGTGTCGTATCAAGCATCAATGATACCGCGCGGGCTGCGTGACAGGCAGGGGCTGGACGCTCACGCGCCGAGCGGCGGCTTGCCGCGCTTGGCGCGGAAATAGTTGGTCAGGCGCGTGCTGGCCGCCGTCGCCAGCACCCCGCCGCGGACCTGCACGCGATGGTTGTGACGCGGGTCGGCGATCAGGTCGAACACGCTGCCGCAGGCCCCGGTCTTGGGATCGGTGGCGGCGTAGACCAGCTCTGCCACCCGCGCATGCACCACCGCCATCGCGCACATCGCGCACGGTTCCAGAGTCACGTACAGGCGGCTGCCGACCAGGCGATGGTTGCCGAGCCGGCGGCCGGCCTGGCGCAGCGCGACGATCTCGGCATGCGCGCTGGGATCGTGTTCGGCGATGTTGAGGTTCCAGCCCTCGCCCAACACCTCATCCTCGGCCGAGACCAGGACCGCACCGACCGGGATCTCGTCGAACTCGCGCTCGGCGCGCTCGGCCAGTGCCAGCGCGTGCCGCATCCAGTGCTCGTCGCGCGCCAGTTGCGCGTCGTCGCCGACAGTCATCGCGCCGCGCCGTGCTTGCGCACGAATTCGGCGAACACCGCTAGCGTCGCTTCGCTGACGTGATGCTCGATGCCCTCGGCATCGCGGCGCGCGGTGTCGGCGTCGATGCCCAAGGCCAGCAGGAACTGCTCCACGGTCTGGTGGCGCTGCCGGCTGGCTGCTGCCAGCGCCTCGCCCTCAGGGGTGAGGAACACGCCACGGTAGGGGCGCTGCACCACCCAGCCGCCCTTGACCAGGCGCTTGAGCATCTTGGCCACGGTCGGCTGGGCCACGCCCAGGCGCGCGGCGATATCCACCTGCCGCGCTTCGCCGCCATCGGCGAGGAGGTCGGAAATCAGCTCCACGTAGTCCTCGATCAGCTCCAGGCGGTGCGCCTCGCGCACCTGGCGGAAGCTTTCGACCTGCACTTCGGCGTCGAGCAGCACCGCCGGCGGCGCCATCGACTTCCCGCTTTTCTGCATTGCAACGCCCTTGTCCGGTGCCGGCGCCCCGCCGACCACCTGCCTATTCTGGCCGAAATCCGGGCTATCGCAGCGATTTGAATTGCCAATGCTAATCCATATAGCACCTGCTATATACTCGTTTGCATCCCGCCCCACCCCGTCGTCGCCATGGCCGCCCCCCTGCCCCTGCCGAGTTCCGCCGCCGAGCACGCCAGCCGTGGCGAGGCGCGCCCCAGCCTGGGCGCCATGCATGCCAGCGTCGCCGTGCCACGCAACGGCCTTGGCTGGCGCCGCTTCCTGGCCTTCCTAGGGCCCGGCTACATGGTCTCGGTCGGCTACATGGATCCGGGCAACTGGGCGACCGACATCGCCGGCGGCTCGCACTTCGGCTATCTGCTGCTGTCGGTGATCCTGCTCTCCAACCTGATGGCGATCGTGTTGCAGGGGCTGGCCGCGCGCCTGGGCATCGCCACCGGCCTGGATCTGGCCCAGGCCTGCCGCGCGCACTATTCCAAGCCGGTGAACTTCCTGCTGTGGCTGGCCTGCGAGGCGGCCATCGTCGCCTGCGACCTGGCCGAGGTGATCGGCACCGCGATCGCGTTGAAGCTGCTGTTCGGCATCCCGCTCACCGCCGGCGCGATCATCACCTCGATCGACGCGCTGCTGGTGCTGTTCCTGATGCGCCGCGGCTTCCGCGCGCTGGAAGCGTTCGTGATCGCCCTGCTGATGGTGATCTTCGCCTGCTTCCTGGTGCAGATCGTGCTGGCCGCGCCGCCGCTGCGCGAGGTGCTGGCCGGCTTCATCCCGCGCACGCAGGTGGTCACCGACCCGGCCGCGCTGTACCTGGCGATCGGCATCATCGGCGCGACGGTGATGCCGCACAACCTGTACCTGCATTCCTCGATCGTGCAGACCCGCGCCTACGAGCGCACCGATCAGGGCCGCCGCTCGGCGCTACGCTGGGCACTGGCCGACAGCACCATCGCGCTGAGCCTGGCGCTGTTCGTCAACGCCGCGATCCTGATCCTGGCCGCCGCGGTATTCCATGCGCACGGCCGCACCGACGTGCAGGAAATCGAACAGGCCCACGAACTGCTGGCGCCGATGCTCGGCGTCGGCCTGGCCTCGACCCTGTTCGCGGTGGCGCTGCTGGCCTCCGGCATCAATTCCACCGTCACCGCCACCCTGGCCGGGCAGATCGTGATGGAAGGCTTCCTGCACCTGCGCCTGCCGCCATGGGCGCGGCGCCTGCTGACCCGCGGCCTGGCGATCGTGCCGGTGGTGGCGGTGACCTCGCTGTACGGCGAACAGGGCACCGCCAAGCTGCTGGTGCTGAGCCAGGTGGTGCTGTCGATGCAGTTGCCGTTCGCGGTCATCCCGCTGGTGCGCTTCGTCACCGACAAGCCTCGGATGGGTCCGCTGGTGGTGCGCCGCGGGCTGGCCTGGCTGGCCTGGGGGATCGCCGCGCTGATCGTGGTACTGAACCTGAAGCTGCTCATCGACACGCTGCTGCACTGACGGCGCGGTTGCGGTGCGCTTCCGGGCCCTGGTCTTTCAGGTCCCGGCGTCGATCACTAGCACAGCGAAGCGGTGTCCGATCTGCCGGCCATGCCGGCATTGGCCCGCACTTGCTGCAGCGCGTTGGCCAGTTCGTCCAGCCGGTAGGGTTTGGACAGGATCTGCACCCCTTGCGCCTCTGCCGCGGACTTCGCCGCTTCGGCATAGCCGCTGGTGAGCAGGACCGGCAGCGCGCCACGCCGCATGCGGATTTCCTGCACCAGCTCCAGGCCGTTCATGCCGCCGGGCATCATGATGTCGGAGAACACGATGTCCACCACGCGGCCGTTGGCCAGCGCACCCAGCGCCGCGCCCGCACTGGCCGCGCGGACGACCTCGTAGCCAAGTTGGCGCAACATCTCCCCGACCAGCGCGGCGACTTCGTCGTCGTCCTCCACGAGCAGCACGCAGCCGGCCTGGCCGGGCTCATCTCGAACGACCTGAAGGTCCACCAGGTGCCGATCTTCTTGCACTGGCGCACGGTGCGAGCGCGGCAACAGCAGATGGATCGCCGTGCCGCGCCCCGGCTCGCTGTCGATGTGGATGGAACCGCCCGACTGCTGCACGAAACCATGCACCTGGGCCAGGCCCAGGCCGGAGCCCTTGCCGATGTCCTTGGTGGTGTAGAACGGCTCGAACACCCGCGCCTTCACCTCTGGCGCCATGCCGCTGCCGTCGTCGATGATCGACAGGCGGATGAAATCCGGGTCGGTGGCGACGGCGCCAGGCAGGTTGCGCGCCCGTACCACGATGGTGCCGCCGTTGGGCATTGCATCGCGCGCGTTCACGGCCAGGTTCAGCACCACCAGTTCCAGTTCACCTGGGTCCACTTCGACCGGCCACAGGTCGTCGGCCAGATCGAAATCCACGTGCACGTCGCCACGCAGACTGCGGTCCAGCAACTCGCGCATGCCGCCGATCTGCCGCGACAGGTCGATCGGCTCGGGCTTGAGTTCCTGCCGGCGCGAGAACGCCAGCAGTTGCCGGGTCAGCCCGGCGCCGCGCTGTGCGGCCTTCTGCATGCCGTCCATCAAGCGTTTGCGGATCGCCGGATCGCTCTGACTGTCGAGCATCGCCAGGCCACCGGAGATCACCATCAGCAGGTTGTTGAAATCGTGCGCGACGCCGCCGGTCAACTGGCCCAGCGCCTCGATCTTCTGCGCCTGGCGCAGGGTCTCCTCGACCCGCGCGCGTTCGTCCATCTGCCGGCGCAACAGCCGATTGGCCTCCTCCAGCTCGCGCGTGCGCGCCACCACCTGCGCCTCCAGCTGCGCCGCGGCCGACGCCTGCGCCTGCAGCAGCGTGCGCACCTCGTATTGCCGCGCCCGTGCGCGCAATGCGGCCTTGATGGTGCTGGTGAAGGTGATCGTTTGCACCGGGCGTTCGAGCAGCGCCACGTTGCGCAGCGCACCCACCAGCTTGCGCCGCCATGCAACCACGAACGGCTGCTCCTGGTGGCTGGTCAGCACCACGAACGGCAGGTCCGACCAGGCCGGCTGCGCGTCGGCCCAGGCGAACAGCGCCGAGGTGTCCGCGCCGAACAGTCCCTCCTCGGCCAGGAACACCGCCGCCGCGCCGACGTGCAGCTCGCGCACCAGCATGCCCAGGTCTAAACAGTGGCACGCCACCACCCCGCCGCGACGCAGCAGTTCCACCGACGCCGGGCCGTCGCGCCCGATCGGCGTGTACACCAGTACGCGTTTTTCGGGTGCGTCGCTGCTGCTCATGCAAGCGGGTCCAGCAGCGGCAGGTCTCCCCCGCCATAGCGCGGCGTGCCGGAAAAGATGCCGCTGAATTCCTTGAGCGGCGGCCCCACGTCGATGCCCTTGCTGCTGAGCCGGAACTCGCGAATGGTGTTCTCGTGGTTGCCGCTGCGCTTCTTGACGACCGACAACGCGCGGCGCACGGTGCCGCCCACTTCGAAATACCGCAGCATCAGCACCGAATCGCTGAGATAGCTCAGGTCCAGCGGGGTCTCCATCGGGCCGACCAAGCCATGCTGCGCCAGCACCAGGATAGTCAGCACGCCGTGCTGGCCCAGATAGCTGAGCAGTTCGTGCATCTGCAGGATCAGGAAGCGCTCGTCCGGCATCGCATTGAGATAGCCGTTGAGGCTGTCGATGACGATCACCCGGGCGCCGTCGACCTCGACGCTGCTGCGCACGCTGGCAGCAAACTGTCCGGGCGACATCTCGGCCGGGTCGATCTGCTGGAAGCGGATCAGCCCGCTCGCCAAGTGCTTCTCCAGCGGCAGTCCCAGGGTGCGAGCACGCGCCTCGACCGTGCCGCGGCCTTCGTCGAAGGCGAAGAACACACTGTGTTCGCCGCGTTCGGCAGCGGCGATGGCATAGGTCAGCGCCAGCGAGGACTTGCCCACGCCGGCAGCGCCGAGCAGCAAGGCATTGGTGCCGCGTTCCAGCCCGCCACCGAGCAGCCGGTCCAGTTCGGCATTGCCGCTGGAGGTGAATGCGTCGATGTGGTGATGCTTGTAGTCGGCCGCGACCAGCCGCGGATAGATTTCCAGGCCGCCGCGTTGGATGCTGAAATCGTGGTAGCCGCCGCGGAACTGGATGCCGCGCATCTTCACCACGCGCAGGCGCCGGCGTTCGGCGCCGTAGTCGATCGCCAACTGTTCCAGCAGCACCACGCCGTGGGTAATGGAATGCAGCTGGAGGTCGTTTTCCTGCGAGGACAGGTCGTCGAGCAGGATCACCGTGCATTGGCGGCTGGCGAAGAAATGCTTCAGCGCCAGCACCTGGCGACGATAGCGCAGTGGACTTTGCGCCAGCAGGCGCAGTTCCGACAGGCTGTCCAGCACCACGCGGCTGGGATTGAGCTGTTCGACCTTCTGGAAGATCAGCTTGGTGGTCTCGGTGAGTTCCATCTCCGCCGGATGGAACACGGTGAGTTCGCGCTCCGGGTCCAGTGCGGTTTCCGGCGGCACCAGCTCGAACACGTCGACCTGCTCCATGCTCCAGCCGTGGCGCGTGGCGACCAGATGCAGTTCGCGCTGGGTCTCCGAGAGCGTGATGTACAGCACGCGCTCGCCCTGCCGTACGCCCTCCAGCAGGAACTGCAGGGCGATGGTGGTCTTGCCGGTGCCCGGACGTCCTTCGTAGAGATACAGGCGGTTGGCGTCGACGCCGCCGCCGAGGATGTCGTCCAGGCCCGCGCTACCGGTGGAAATACGCGGCAATTCATCGCCATTCACGTGATCGGTCCGCCGATGGGGCGTCATGGTCGTCCTTTCTGTGCTGCCTGCACTGTGGTCAACGCGTCGTGTGCTCAGGGTGCGTGGTGACCAAGTGCAACCCAGCCGGAGGTCGCGACCACCGCATGCCGCGACGTGCACGCGCGTCGAGCACGCCGCCTCCCTTGCACTTCTTCGCCACGAACCACGCTACGTTCGGCAAAGTGATTTTTCTGTGTAGGCAAAGGCGATGGGCGGACGTCCGCGCCGCATCGCTGTCATCCGTCGAGTAGTACATGGCCGCACATCGAAGCCGGCTTCGCTCGCATGGCTTGGCACCGAACCGGTCAAAGACGTGCTACCGCACGCACCAGCGGCAAGCAGACCATACCGACGAAACATCTGGAATGCTGCAAGCGGCGGTGCCGCCGGTGCAGGCTCGCAAATCCGAGGCGAAAGAAAGAAAGACCACGCGCTCGCCTGCGGCACCGATGAGGTGCGACGCGTCTCACACTGTCGCCTACGCCAGCAACTGTCTACCCTCGACGCCGATCCGGCTTATACAGTAGCGGCGACATACCAGGGATGGCGGGGATGGCCGCGGCAAGAGATTTCGCCAAAGGCGTTCTACTGAGCGCGACCTACTGCATCGCCTTCCTGCTGGCGTGGCGCTGCTCCGTGGATCAGTGGTATCTGCCGGCAGGCGTGCGCGTCGCCAGCCTGCTGTTCCTACCTGCGCGACGCTGGCCGTGGTTGCTGGCCGGCGATGCCGCCGCGCTGCTGACGCTGCGCATTCCCATGAGCGAGGCCTGGGGCGCGAGTGCCGCCTGGGCTTACCTGAGTCCGTTCCTGCTGATGCCGGCCGTGTCGCTGTTGCCGGTCCTGGTGCGTCAGCGAGTACCGGATCTGGCGCGCAACGATCACTGCCTGCTGCCACTGGCGCTGGCGACCGCGCTGTGGAGCACGCTCTGCAACATCGCCATCAACACCGCCTTGGGCGGCCCGGCGGGGCCAGCACCGCTCGATGTCCTGCTGCGCTACTGGCTCGGCGATTACCTGGGCACCTTGATGTTCGTGCTGCCGGCGTTGCTGTGGTTGCGCCGCGACGAACCCACGCAGATGCATGCCTCGCTGTTGCGCGAAGGGTTGGCGTCGATCGCCGTGGTCGTCGTACTGTCGGCGTCGATCGCCGGCGTGGACGATGCCCTGCTGCGGCAGTTGCTGATGGTGTTGCTGGTGGTCCCGGCGATCGTGCTGACGCTGCGCCATGGTTGGCGGGGCGCGGCGCTCGGCGTGGTCCTGGCGAACGTTGCGGTGGCGCTGTCCATGCCCAAGGTCGTGGCACCCGGGATCCACGACGCCGACGCGTTCGTGGTGCAGATCCTGCTCGCCGCCACGGCCACGGTAATGTTCGCGTTCGGGTCGCGCATCTCCGCGGCCTATCGGCACATGCGCGACGACGGACGCCTGCGCGAGCAGGCGCTGGCCTTCGCGCAGGCCGGTTACCTGTCCGCCGAACGCACGCTGCGCCGGCGGGTGGTCGACTACACCGATCTCAGCACACAGATCAACAAGCTGCGCCGCGACGTGGTGGAGGATCTGCGCGCGCGCGGACACTACGCCGCCGCCATGCAGATGACCCGCACCGGCGTGATCCAGGCACAACTGCTGGACGAGTACGTCACCGCGCTCTACCCGCTCGGCATCGAGACGCATGGCCTGTACCCCACCCTGCACTCGCCGACCTTCGCCAACCTGTGCGCGACCGAGTTCCGCTGCCGCCTGCATGGCGATCCGCGGCGCCTGTCGCTGGGCCTGCAACTGGTGGCCTATCGCTGCATCCTCGACGCCATCGAGACCCTGCCCGTCGCCCACACCCACCTGCTGCAGGCGCGGGTCTGGCGAGCCAGGGGGCGGCAGGGCATCGCCATCCGCATCACCGCCGACGCCGCCATGCTGAGCGCAATGCGGCGTCGCCCGGAGGCGCCGGACCGGGAACTGGCGGTCCGCCTGCAAGCGCATGGCGGCACCTGCCGGCGCCGCCATGCGTTGAGTTTCAGCTTCCTGGTGTCGGAAAGCGCTGCCGCCAGCCTTCACTCTACCGACGTGACCTCCCACGCATCGCCGCGCCCATCCGCGCGCAGCCGCACCACCACATCCGCGGTCCGATAGACCACACGGCCCGGCACCACTGGCGCTGCCGTCACCGTGACGCGCGTCACGTCGCTGCCCATCGGCAGCACCCACAGCGTCTTGCCGATGCGGCCGACCGCAGCGCGGACCACGCCGTTGGCGTCGTTGATCTGCAGGTAATTCACGCCGTCGCGCGAAAACTCGTAGATGCGCCAGGCCGAATCCGTGGCGAGATTCAGCGCCTGGGGCACGCTCTCTCCCAGCCCCTTGCCGACGACCCCGTGCCCGCCGGAGGGGCAACACGTCTGCGCCTGCGCCTGAAAGGACAGCGCCAGCGCCGCTGCCGCCACGATTGCCAAGCCTTTCGCCTTCGTTTCCATTCCATCGATCCTTTCCCACGCGGGGAATTCCGCCTGCATCTCAGGCTGGATCAAGGTACGTGGTCCTGGCCCGGAAGCGGTCGACAAACACCATCAGCAAGGCCGTGCAGGGCCGCTCGCCTTTGGGGAGTCCGATCGCTGAACCGTTCCGTCGCCGGCGCGTAGGAGATCGGCCTGCTGCTCACCATTCTGTACGCAGTCCCCGGGCAAGCGACTACAGACACACAGCGGCGCTGGGTACCCGCCGCGCCGGCTCAATCGTCCTTCGCCAACGCCACGAAATGGGCCAACGGCGAGCCGGAGGGCGCGTCGCGCCAAATCAAGGTCAACGGAATGGTGAACGCGGATGCCGGATCCAGCGTCCGGTACACCACGCTCTCGCGATGCAGCGACTGCAGCGCCATCGGCACGATCGCGACGCCCTGCCCAGCTGCCACCATGGCGGCGGCGGACAGCAGACGCGGCACGGTGGCCACAGCCCGCGGCGCGAAACCGGCCCGGTGGCAGGCAGCGGACAGCACGTCCAGGATGCCTGGCCCGTCCGGACTGCGATACAGCACGAACTCCTCCGTCGCCAATTCTTCCAGCGCCAACGCATCGGTTGCCGCACTCAACCGGTGCCCACGCGGAAGTGCGACCACCACGGCTTCTTCAGCAAGGATGATGGCGTGCAGCGGCGCAAAGCGCTCGGCGGGGGCGCGTACGAACGCCGCGTCCATCTCTTCGGCCCGCACCGCACGAAACAAGCCGTCGGTCGCATGCTCGCGCACATCCAGCGCGACCTGCGGATAGCCTTCGCGGAACGCTCGCAGGATCCGCGGCACCAGCGGATGCAATGCAGCCGAACTGGTGTAGCCCATCACCAGGCGACCCAGTTGCCCCTGCGCCGCACGCCGCACGCGAACGACGGCGTCATCGGCCGCGGCCAGAATGGCCTGCGCATCCGCCAGGAACACGCGTCCTGCATCGTTGAGGCGCACGCTGCGCGGCGTCCGCTGGAACAGTTCGACACCCAGTTCGCGCTCCAGATCGCGGATCTGCTGGCTGAGTGGCGGCTGCTGAATGCCCAGATGCGCCGCCGCCTTGGTGACGCTCTGCGCAGCTGCCACGGCGACGAAATAACGGAGATGGCGCAATTCCATGGCGTTAATGATATTCAAAATATCCGCTCATGGTAGTAAGCAGATATTTTACATTCCGACTATCCCTCCCTAGCATCGCGGTCCTTCGTGAATCCCTTTTATGGACCATCGCCGATGCCCATCGATTTCCACGCACGCCAGAACCGATACACCTACTCCGGCAGGGACGTCGATCCAGGCTGGATGGACGCCATGCAGGTCCTTGTCGAACCCGTGGGCAAGCGGATTGCCGACGTTGGCTGCGGGGGCGGCCTTTACTCGCTGGCCTGGCATGCGCTGGGTGCCGCCCACGTAACGGGCGTGGATTTTTCCGCGGAGATGGTGGCTGCAAGCCGCGAGCGAGGCACGGGCGTGGACGACGTCTGCTTCGTGCAAGGCTCCGCCGCCGCGACGGGGCTTCCCACGGCAAGCTGCGATGTGGTGTTCCAGCGCGCATTGATTCACCACCTGCCGGACTACGTGGCGTGCTTTGCCGAGGCTCGCCGCCTCCTGGCGCCCGGAGGACGCCTGCTCGTGCAGGACCGCACACCCGAGGACGTCGACCTGCCTGGATCAAGCACGCACCTGCGCGGCTACTTCTTCGACTGCTTTCCGCGGCTTCGTGCCGTCGAGGCCGGTCGTCGGCCTACGCACGCGACCGTCGCGGCGGCAATGCAAGCTGCCGGCTTCACCGACATCGCCGAGCGTTCGCTGTGGGAAACACGCAAACGCTACGATGGCGTCGAATCGCTGGCCCTGGACCTGGCGGCGCGCTCGGGTCGCTCGATCCTGCACGAACTGAGCGATGAAGAGCTGCAGACCCTGATCGACGACCTCCGTAGCCGATTGCCCGCGGATGAGGAAATCGTCGAGCAAGACCGCTGGACCCTCTGGGTTGCACAACCCGCCTGATGCGCGTGCATGGGCCACCGCGCATAGCGCGCGCGGGATCGTGTCATCAGTAGTGAAGGAGATCGGCGCTACGTGGCGAGACAGCCATCGGCGCCGCGACGATCGAAGCCGCTAGCGGGTCTCGGCGTGGCGCCGGCGCCAGGCCTCCACGTCGAGAGCGAACCCATGCAGGGCCGCCTCGTCGCTGACGTGGGAAAGGCGGCGTGGAAACCGTTCTCGTTCGGGCTGCCAGACTCCATGAAGCGATGCACACGCCGGTCAAGGCATGTGCCCGACGGCTGCCACGGTGGCACTACAGGCTTCCAAATGCGGCCGTCGGCTGCAGCAGCAGCCGCACCAGCGGATTCGGGAAGCGCCGCGACATGGTCACGGCGTGGAAGGTCTCCACGATGTCCAGCAATTGGTCGCCTTCCACCAGCACGCCCGCGGCGATCTCGTCCTTGACCACGATCGGCGGGAGCACGGCCAGGCCGATGTCCTCGCGCGCCAGCAGTCGCATCATCGCCATGTCCTCCACTTCCGCGACGATCTGCGGCCGCACGCCCAGGCGATCGGCCAAGGCGTCGAAGCCCGCGCGCACGCTGTTGTCCACCGTCGGCAGGATGATGGGGTGGTGGCGAAGGCGGTCGGCGATGCTGGCGGCGTGGCCCAACCGATCCGGCGTGCCCACCAGGCTGACCGGGCGCTCGGCGAGCCGGTGGGTCACGAACGGGGTCAGCGCGTCGCCCGGCGGCGCCTGATTGAGCAGCACCACGTCGAGGTTGAGGGCCTCCAGTGCCCGCAGCAATTCGCCGGCACTGCCCGAACGCAGGATCAGGTCGATGTCGGGCCGGCCGAGCAGCGGCCGCAGGAACTCCAACTGAAAGTTGCGCGACAGCGTGGCCAGCGAGCCGACCCGCAACGCCTGCCGGGCAGCGCCGGTCTGCCGCAGCGTGCCCAGCAGTTCGTCGCCGGTCGCGAAGATCGCATCGGCGTGGTCGAGCACGATCTGTCCGGCTTCAGTGAGGTGCAGCTGCCGCCCGCGCCGTTCGAACAGCGCATGGCCGAGGCGCTCCTCGAGCTTGCGGATCTGAACCGACAAGGCCGACTGAGTGAGGTTGAGCCGCTCGGCAGTGCGAGTGAGATTGCCGTCGTGGGCCACAGCCCAGAAGTAGCGCAGGTGGTTGTAGTTCAGGGCGGCCATCGTTCGATAATAACGAACGATATCGCAAAAACAATGAATTTTTGTTCCAGCCCGACGATCGCTATCGTGGCGCCGCCCGCCACTGCGCTCGATCCGAGGGGATTGCCTTGTCGCTCTATCTGCTGCCGCTCTCTGCACCGTTCTTGCTGCTCGTCGCCGCGATGTTCGGCTTCGTTCGCAGCGGCCGACGTCCACGCCTGCTGCCCGCCTTCGCCGAAGGCGCCGCGCTCGGCGCGCTGCTCGTCGCGCTCGCCTCGCTGACGCTGCTGATCGTTCGTGGCGCCGGCGACAGTGAGCTGATCGGCTGGGGAGGCCTCGGCCTGTCGGCACGGCTGGATGCGGTGAGCACCACGATGCTGCTGCTGGTCGCCTTCGTCGGCTGGATCGTGGTGCGCTACACCCGCACCTATCTCGATGGCGAGGCGCGGCAGGGGTATTTCACCGGCTGGCTGTGCGTTGCGCTCGCGGCGGTACTGCTGCTGGTGCAGGCAGGCAACCTGGTCCAGATCGTCGTCGCCTGGATCGCGACCAGCATCGCGCTCAATCGCCTGCTGCTGTTCTATCCCGATCGCGTGGCGGCACAGCGCGCTGCGCGCAAGAAGCGCCTGTTCTCCAGCATCGGCGCCATCGCCCTGATCTGCGCGGCCCTGCTTGTCTGGAAGAGCCTGGGCACCACCGACATCGCCACGATCAACGCACTGGCCCGCGGCGGCCGGCACGACTGGCTGCTGACGGCCGCCGCCGCGCTACTTGCGCTGTCCGCGGTGCTGAAATCGGCGCAGTTCCCGACCCACGGCTGGCTCACCGAGATGATGGAAGCGCCGACGCCGGTGTCGGCGCTGCTGCATGCCGGCGTGGTCAACGGTGGCGGCTTCCTGCTGATCCGCTTCGCCGACCTGATGCTCGCAGCCCCTGGCGTGCTCGCCGTGCTGGCCATGCTGGGCGGGTTCACCGCCTTGTTCGGTGCGCTGGTGATGCTGACCCAGCCGGCGGTCAAGACCTCGCTGGCATGGTCCACGGTCGCGCAGATGGGCTTCATGATCCTCCAGTGCGGGCTGGCGCTGTTCCCGCTGGCGTTGCTGCACATCGTCGCGCACTCGCTCTACAAGGCGCATGCCTTCCTGGCCTCCGGCGGAGCCGTGGAGCAAGTGGCCTCCATCCGTCGCCCCGGGCCCGTAGCCGTACCCAATGGGGCCGCGGTCGGCCGCGCCTTCCTGATCGCCCTGGCGATCTATGTCGGGATCGGCGCCGCCTTCGGGTTCGCCTTCGGCTTCGAGCACAAGTCGCCGCAGGCGCTGGCATTGGGCGCCATCCTGATCTTCGGTGTCGCCTATCTGCTGGCCCAGGGCCTGGCCGATGCCGCGCCGCGTCCGCTCACCCGCAGGACGGCGCTGTACGCCAGCGCCGCGGCAATCGGCTACTTCGCCCTGCAGACGGTCGCCGAATGGCTGACCACCGGCGTGCTGCCCGCGACGCCGGCGCCGGGCCGGCTGGAGTGGACGCTGATGGCGCTGGCGGTGCTGAGCTTCGGCTTGGTGGCGGTGGCGCAGGCGCTGTTCCCGCTGTGGGCCTCGCACCCGGCCGCCGCCGGACTGCGCGTGCATCTTTCCAACGGCCTGTACGCCAACGCCACGCTCGACCGCCTGCTCGGCGGCTGGTCTGTTCGCAAGACGTCGTGACCTCTACCCGCCAGGACACCCCCATGCTGATGACCTCGACCAACGTACCGCCTCTGTCCCACGCTGCGATCATCGCCGCCGCCGAGCGAGCGGCACGCGCCATTCCCCCGCTGTGGCCGCTGGCCTCGAGCGTGGCGGTCAATCCCTTCCTCGGCCAGGCCGGCGAACCGCTGGCGACCGCGGCAGCGCGCCTGCGCAATGCCGCCGGCATCGCCCTGACCATGCCGCGCGCCTGGTATGCGGAGCGGCTGCAGTCCGGCGAGATCGCCGAGGAGGATCTGCAGGCGGCCTGGCACAACACGCCGGCCGCGCTGCGCCCGCCGAGCCTGTCCGCGCTCCAACAGGCCGTCCAGGCCGCGCGCCCTGCCCCACAGGCGATCCCGACCGTCGCCGAATTGGCACGCGATGCCTCGGCCGTCGACTGGCCGGGCATCGTCGGCGAGCGCATCGGGCACTGGGCCGCCGCCTATTTCGACCAGGGTCAGGCCCTGTGGGTCGCCGGGCAGTCCGGCGGCGCCTACAGCGCATGGCGTCAGGTCGCGACGCATGATCTGACGCCGGAAATCGCCGGGCTCACCCGATTCGCGCAGCAGGTGGCGGACGCACCAGCGAATGCCGAAGAGGCGATCGTTGAAGGGGTCGCCCGCCTCGGCCTCTCACCCGACGCGCTGGACAGTTACTTCCACCGCCTGCTGACCACGCTGGGCGGCTGGAGCCAGGTCGCCCGGTATCGGCTCTGGCAAGCGGAGTTGAACGGCGGAACCGATGCCTGCGTCACCGACCTGCTCGCCATCCGCATCAGTTGGGAAGCGGCGCTGTTGGGCAAGTTCGGTTCGCAGATCGCGCCGCAGTGGCGATCCGCCATCGCCGCCTACGCCACGCCGGTGGCAGCGACGCCGGACGATGTCGCCGACAGCATCCTGCAGGAAGCGGCCGAACGGGCGGCGCAGCGGCGGCTCGACAGCGTGCTAGCAGTACCTGCTTCAACTCCTGCCGCGCCCGCCCGGATGAAATTGCAGATGGCCTTCTGCATCGACGTGCGCTCGGAAGTGTTCCGCCGCGCATTGGAAAGCCTCGATTCCGGCATCCAGACGCTCGGATTCGCCGGATTCTTCGGGCTGGGCATCGGCCATCGTCGGTTCGCTTCGGACGTGGTCGAGGCGCGCCTTCCGGTGCTGCTGACGCCGGGGTTGCATACCTGCTCGGGAGACGCGACGTCGTCGCTGGCCGAATCCGACCTCGCCGCACGGATCACGGCCCGTGCGAAGCGTGCCTGGGGTCGCTTCAAGCTCGCCGCCATTTCTTCCTTCGCCTTCGTCGAGGCCACCGGCCCGATCTACGTCGCCAAGCTGCTGCGTGATGGATTGGGACTGACGCGGCACTCAGCGCCGAACGACCCCGCGCCGCGCCCGACCGACGCGCTCGACCTCGATACGCGGCTGACCATGGCCATGCGCATCCTCAAGGCGATGTCGCTCACCACCGACTTCGCCCGACTCGTCGTGATCGCCGGCCATGGGGCAAACGTGGTCAACAACCCCCATGCCAGCGCCCTGCACTGCGGCGCCTGCGGCGGCTACTCGGGCGAAGTGAACGCGCGGCTGCTCGCCACGCTGCTCAACGATCCCGAGGTACGCGCCGGCCTCACCGAACGCGGCATCGCGATTCCCACAGACACGTTGTTCGTGGGCGCACTGCACGACACCACGACCGATGCGGTCATGCTCTACAGCGCCGACCATCCTTCGTCCGCGCATGCCGCCGATGTCGAGCAGGCGGCACGTTGGCTGCACGCCGCCGGCGCACTGGCGCGTGGCGAGCGAGCGCTGCGCCTGCCGCGCGCGCAGCGCAGCCAGGACATCGCACATCGCGCCCGCGACTGGGCCGAGCTGCGTCCCGAATGGGCGCTGGCCGGCTGCCAGGCCTTCATCGCCGCGCCGCGCGCGCGCACCGCCGGGCGCGACCTGGCAGGACGCGCCTTCCTCCACGACTACGACTGGCGCCGCGACGAGGGCTTCGGCGTGCTGGAGCTGATCCTGACCGCTCCGGTCGTGGTCGCCAGCTGGATCAGCCTGCAGTACTACGGCTCGACCGTCGCGCCCGAGGTCTTCGGCGCGGGCAACAAGCTGCTGCACAACGTCACCGGCGGCATCGGCGTGGTCGAGAGCAATGGCGGCCTGCTGCGCGGCGGACTGCCATGGCAGTCGGTGCACGACGGCGAGCGGCTGATCCACGAACCGCTACGGCTTTCGGTGCTGATCGAGGCACCGACAGACGCGATTACCAACATCCTCGAACGTCACCCGCAGGTTCGCGCGCTGTTCGACAATCGGTGGCTGCATCTGCTCGCGCTGGACGACCACGGGCGGATGGCGTCGCGCTACACCGGCGAGCTGCGCTGGGAGATGTGCGCTGGCGATGCGTCTTCCGAGCGCGATCCCGTGCCGGCCCTGGCGTGACCCAGTGTTTTCGCTCACTGCGCCCTTCCGAACGCAGGCGAGAGGGCAGGCGTCGGTTCCCCAAGCAGGCGGACATTTACGGCATTGCGCATGGCAGCGCCCCTGCAACTGCTGCGATGGCACCGATCACTCCCCGTGATCGGCGCGGGGCAGCACCGCAATGGTCCATGACAACGGCATCGCAGCCTTCGAACCCCGATCGTGCATGCGTTCGCCGGATCCGCTGGCGATCGCGGTTACGCGCCCAGATCAGCGTGATGCCGCACGGTTGCCGACACCAGCAACGAGCATCTCGACAAATGCGGTGACCTTGGATGGGCGAAAGCGCGCCGTCGGGTAGACCACGTGGATGCCGCCGGCCGGCAACGACCAGTCCGGCAGCACAGCGACCAGCGTTCCGGCTGCCAGGGCGTCTGCCACCAGGAAATCCGGCAAGACCGACACCCCGCCGCCGGCCAGCGTCGCCGCGAGCACGGCCGGCGTCGCATTGGTCGACAGGGCCTGGCGCATGTGGACCGTGCGCCGCTCGAAATCGTCTTTGACGAAGTGCCAGGTCAGCGGCTCGCGAAGCGCGCTGTTGGCGACGAACGGAACCTGCGCGAGGTCGTCGGGGCCTGCGACCGCCAAGGTCCTGGCCAGTTCCGGGGTGGCGACCAGGCACTGCCGGAAACCGCCGATGCGCCGTGCATGCAGGCTGGAATCGTCGAGCCAGCCCACCCGGATGGACAGATCGATCTGGCTGGCGACGGGATCGATGCGCGAGTCGGCCAGGATCAACTCGACCTGGCACGCCGGGTGCAGCCGGGTGAAGGCGGCAGCCAGCGGCGCAATCCTGGAGGTCCCGTAATCGTTCGGTGCGGCCACCCGCAGCACACCGCTCGGCTCGGTGTTGGAGCGCGTGACCTCGCCGATGGCATCCTCGACCTGGCGCAGCACGCTCACGCTGCGCGCATGCAGCAACCGCCCGGCTTCGGTCGGCTCGACCCGACGGGTCGTTCGCATCAGCAGCGCAGTCTTCAACTCTGCCTCGAGCTTGGCGACCTGCTGGCTGACCACGGTCTTGGTGATACCCAACCGCTCGGCCGCGCGCGTGAACGAGCCCGTGTCCACCACGGCCGCGAAATAGGCAAGCCTGTTGAGATTGACGGCTTCCACGCCGACCTCGTCACACTGTAAGCCAATGACTTACAGACTGTAGCATTACACACGATTTATCCGTCAATCTCGCTTCGCTATGGTGGCCGCACCTTCTCAAGCGATCTCGCCATGCGCCTCACTTACCTCTTCGATCCTCTTTGTGGGTGGTGCTACGGCGCCATCCCGGCCCTGGACCAGCTTGCGCAGGTCCCGGGCGTCACCGTGCGGCTCGCCCCCACCGGCTTGTTCGCCGGCGAGAATGCGCGGCCGATGGAGGCGTCCTTCGCCGCCTACGCCTGGCAGAACGACCAGCGCATCGCCCGCCTCACCGGGCAGGCGTTTTCCGAGGCCTACCGCAGCCAGGTACTCGGCGCGACCGGCACGCTGTTCGATTCGGCTCCCGCGACGCTCGGCGTGATCGCCGTTGGCATGACCGAGCCGGAGCGCGAACGCGAGGCGCTGAAGACCCTGCAACGTGCCCGCTATGTCGATGGCCGCAACACCTCCGATCGCGTGGTCGTGGCGGAGGTACTGTCCGGCGCAGGGTTTGCCGATGCCGCGCGGCGCGTGGTCTCGCCCGACGCCGAGGTGCTTGGCGCCTATCGTGCGCGTATCGATACCGCACGCGGCGAGATGGCGCGTTTCGGTGCACAGGGCGTTCCCACGCTCGTCGTCGACGACGCCCACGGCAGTCGGTTGTTGCCGAGCGATGTGCTGTTCGGCAACCGCGACGCCCTGGCCGCGCATCTGCGCGCCGCCTGAGCTCCCAGACCCTTCATTCCCGCTGACTGCACGCTCGAACCCAAGGAGACCTGCAATGACCAACGACCGCCAGACGTCCACATTGACCTGGACCCATTTTCCCGCCGGCCAGAACGGCTTCTTCCGCGCGCCGGTGCTGTTGACCGGTGCAACCGAAGCGCTGCTGATCGACGGCGGTTTCACCTATCCCGACGGCAAGGCGTTGGCCGAGGCGATCAAGGCCACCGGCAAGACGCTGACGACGATCTACGTCAGCCAGTCGGACCCGGATTACTACTTCAGCCTCAAGGCGGTGCGCGAAGCTTTCCCGCAGGCCAAGGTCATCGCCGCCTCCGACACGCTCGCCGCCATCCAGGCCAACGTCGAAAAAAAGCTCGCCGTGTGGGGGCCGCAGCTCAAGGAGAACGGTCCGCAGACGCTGGACGACATCGTCCTGCCCGAGGCCTTCGACGGCGCCTCGCTGTCGGTCGATGGCGAGACGGTGGAGATCGTCGCGGCCCAGGGCCTGGGCAATCGCCGCTATCTCTGGGTGCCGTCGCTGCATGCCGTGTTCGGCGGCGTCATGATCTTCTCCGGCGTGCATGTCTGGACCGCCGATACGCAGACGAAGGCGCAGCGTGCTGCCTGGGTCGCCAATCTCGATGCGATCGCCGCGCGCGCGCCGGCGATCGTCGTGCCTGGCCATCTGACGCCCGACGCGGCGACCGACCTGTCGGCCATCGCCCACACCAAGGCCTACCTGCTGGCCTTCGAGGAGGCGCTTGCGACGGCCAAGGACGCCGCATCGCTCAAGGCAGCGATGGAAGCGCGCTTCCCGAATCTCGGCATGGGCGTGGCCCTCGATATCGGCGCCAAGGTCGCCACCGGCGAAATGCCCTGGGGCTGAGAAGACCGACAATCGCGAACTGATCCGGAGGACCTACGCAGGGTCCTCCGAGGAGAACGGCAAGCACCTGTCGGCAGTGCTGTCGTCCGACATCGAATGGAGGGAGACCGAACGCGTCAAAGAGGAACCGAGCCGGACGCCGCGCGTATCGCTGCAGCGATCTCGTCCTCGTTGCGACCGCCATTGATCGCAATACGTTCCCCAAAGACAAAGTGAGGAACCGAGCGGACACCGGCATCCGCCGATTTGGCCGCTTCCGCCTCAACGCGGCGGTGCTGCGCAGGATCGAGCGCGATGGCACGCGCCTGGTCGCGGTCGAAACCATGGTCGGCTGCGATGTCGGCCAGCACCTCCGCATCGGCGATGTTCTTCGCTGCGATGAAGTAGGCATCGGTGATGGCGACGGCGAGCCGATGCTGGGTGTCGCGCCCGGCGGCGGCGAGGATCAGCGCATGCGCGGCCTGGGTCGGATAGGTCCAGAGTTGGCGACCGAGATCCAGGTCGAAGCCCGACGCGCGTGCTTCTCCCTCGGGACGCGCGAAGGCGGCCTTCGGATCGGTGATGCCGTAGCGCGAGCGCAGCAAGTCGGGAATGTAGAGACCGCTCGCCGGCGCATCCGGCAACAGCAGGACCGGATGCTGCCGGATGTCCACGGCCAGGTCGGGGAAACGCTCCGCCAGCACTTTGTCGAGGCGGTGATGGCCGACGAAGCACCAAGGGCAACTGATCTCGGTATAGAGGTCGATTTTCAACATGCCAGATCTCCCTTCTTCAACCATTGGCGATGCCAGGCGCGGCCCGCACGAACTGCTTGTCAGTGATCTGCCTCACCAGAAAATCCGCCAGATTTCCGCGGGAAAGTTTCGAACTGAGCTTGGTTGTTCCATACCAACCCACATCGACCTTTCCGTTCGCAGGGCCATCCTGAAGGAATGGAATCCGCACCAGTGTCCAGTCCAAATCCGAGTTGGCGATCAGTTCGCCCGTAGCCTTGATGTCGTCGTACGCCTTGCGGGCAATCACCTTGAACATCAGCGCGTTCGCGCGCGAGCCGAGATCAAACCCATCCTTGGGATCGCGATAGGCGGCAGTGGAAATCTGGATGAGGCGGCGCACGCCGGCCTGCCGCATGGCCGCGATGATGTTGGCCAGGCCGTGCATGACCGGCTTGTCGCCCTGCACCTTGAAACCGTTGGGGCCAAGGGCGCTGATGACCGCATCCGCCCCTCGGACGCATTGTGCAATGGCGTTGCGGTCCTGCAGATCGCCGACCACGATGTCGACCTTTCCCGCGAACGCGGCAAGCTTCGCGGCGTCGCGCGTGTAGACCGACAGCCGATGGTCACGCTTCAAGGCGTCATCGATGAGCTGCCGCCCGGTCGGCCCGGTTGCACCGAACAAGGCGATGGTCTTTTTGGCGGTCATGCGCTCACGCCGCCTTCGCCAGCAAGGCAGTGATGGCCGTTGCGGCCTTGTCGATGGCGGCATTCACCGCATCGGGGCCGAGCACCGTGCCTTCGACACGCACCACCTCGACATCGCTCAGGCCGATGAAGCCGAGCAGGTGCAACAAGTAGTTGGTCTGAAAATCGAACGGTGCCCATGCACCTTCCGAGAACACGCCGCCCGTGGCGGCGACGAGATAGACCTTCTTGTCGGTCAGCAGTCCTTTCGGTCCAGTGTCGCCATAGCTGAACGTGACGCCGGGCCAGGTGACGTGATCGAACCACGCCTTGAGCTGCGAGGGCGGGCCAAAGTTCACCATGCCCGAGCCGAGCACGATCACGTCCGCGGCCTGCAACTCATCGACCAACGCCTGCGCGACCTCCACCGCCTTGGCCTGCTCCGGTGTGCGATCTTCGGGGGGCAGAATCCGGCCCTGGATATAGGCCTGCGTAATGTGCGGCGGCGGATTCGCCGCGAGGTCGCGCACAGTCGGAGAACCGCCAGAGCGAGCCTGGATGCCCTCGGCGATCTGGGTAGCGAAGCGTGTGGAGAGGCTGTCCGCCCCGCGCGGGCTGGACGTGACAAGTAGCGTACGGCGCATGACGACTCCTAGGTATAAAATGAGAACCGAGTAATTGATGGATTCTCACTTACGAATCCATACAAAGGATGGTATGGTCCGTGCCGCTGCCCCACAAGAAGGCACACGCGTGTCACCTGGTCACATTGAGCCACCCGCCGAGTCGCCCACGCCTGACGCAGGCGGCTGTCTGGCCACCCGTCAGATCCTGGATCGCATCGGCGACAAGTGGAGTCTCTACATCGTCGCCATGCTGCAGAACGGCCCGCAGCGCTTCAACGCATTGAAGCGTGGCATCGACGGCATTTCCCAGCGCATGCTGACGCTGACCTTGCGCGGACTGGAGCGGGACGGACTGATCACGCGCACGCTGTATCCGGTGATCCCGCCGCGCGTCGATTACGAACTCACCGACCTGGGACGCACGCTATTGAAGCCGGTCATGGCACTGGTCCATTGGGCGAACGAGAACCAGGCCGCCATCGCCAAGGCGCATCAGCGCTTCGACGAGCAGCCGGAGCCGGATCAGGTCTTGGTTCAGGGCGTTGTGTACCAACGCCAATAAAAAGCGCTAGGCTTTCGGCTCTGCGATGGCTGTGGCGATACCCCACGGAAACCCGTTAGCTTTCGGCAAGGGAATCGCCACCTTGCCTGCGGCCAGCCTGGAAGCGCCGCCAACCGCCCAAGACGGCGCTGCCTGGACAGTTAATAGAAAACCTTAAGCGGCGCCCAGATTCCTGTCGTCATCCACCCACCCTGCGGGCAGGAAACGGATCGGTCGGATATGGGATCACTCCCACTCAGCTATCAATGAAGAGGATAAAACTTCGCTAAATCAAGGCATTGCGAGTTCAGACTTAGCCGATACCACGAAAAATACCATACCTGACCAATGGGGCCGCCTATAGGCAACTCAGGCGAACAACTGCGTCGATCCGCCCATACGAGGGTCAGTGGCGGTCACACCAAACTGCGGATCTGATCATCCATCTCAACGCAGACGTCAGAACAAAGAGAGACACCCGACGTGCCTATCCGGTCGGTGTATTCGATATCGTATGTCGGCAATGAAACATGGAGTTACGACCTTGAAAGTAAGTGAATTGTCTGGCCAAACCGCACGCCTCTCCGGCTTGAGCAACATCAACATACTTGTGGGCCGCAACGGCGCGGGAAAGAGCCGTTTCTTTCGTGATATCGACGAAATAGCCAGCCAGAGTAAGCAGCTATTTTATGTCCGGTATGTCAGTCCAGAGCGAGCGGGGTCGTTCAAGCGTGATGGCAACGTCCTCACAAATATGAGCAACAACCCCGAATGGCTGCGGCAAACGCGGGCATTCAATCAGGCCAGCGACTTCAAAGCTGCATCGGCGATGCTCTTTCGCGAGGCTGAAACGCTTTATCTGCGCCGGCTCGCGCGCACACCAGAAATCCGCTTGGATCCGACACGCAATTTCGAGACAGACCGGTTAAGCAAAGTAAATCAACTGCTCACTAATATTTCTCTAGAGATGGGCAATGCCGATTTCGAGTTTCGCTCGCTCCTCAATGGTGAAACAATCGCTCCGCAACAAATCAGCAGCGGCGAATCAGAAGCTGTGGCCTTGGCTGCTGAAATTCTCTATTTTTTCGATACGATTGATCCCGCGAAGTTCAACGTACTCCTCCTGGACGAGCCGGACGTACATCTTCACCCAGATCTGCAGGCACGGCTTGGCAAGCTAATCATCTCTATGCTTGATGAGTTCAAAGACCACGCAGACAGCATAGCCGTATGCATCTCCACACACAGCTCCCCGCTAGTCTGTTCTCTCGCGGCTTCGCCGTATGTGTCGATCGGCACAAAGAGCTTCGCGGTCGATATAGTTGAACTGAAACCAGCCAGCGCCGAGCTTCGCAAGATTGCTCCATTCCTCGGACATCCCCTCTCCCTTTCGCTTAGCGATGATGCAGCTCTGATCCTCGAAGGAGAAGACGATGAGCGCGTCTGGCAGCAAGCTGCAAGAACGTCACAGGGCAGGATCAAAGTCTTTCCCGTGCTGGCCGCCAGCGTCGATCAGCAGGGCGCTCTTGAGACTTTCTGCATCCAACTGCTAGACACACTCTACGACAACCCAGTCGCCTTTTCGATTCGCGACGGCGACGGTGTGGTGGACCAGCCGCTCGAACACCGCCCACCCCTCAAGCGTTACCGTCTCGAGTGCTACGCGATCGAGAATGCTCTATTGACTGACTCATGTCTTGCCTTAATGGACACGACCTGGGAAGACTTCATCGCCACATCAAGGAAATGGATCAAGGACAATCCAGAGCATCGTGACACCGCTTTGATTGAGGAGATCGCCGGATCGAGCGACCGCCTACGGCACAAGAAGATAAAAAAAATCCGTAACCTCATCTGCGACGTCGCCGGTTGCAAGAAACCTTGGGAGATAGTAGTTGGTCAAGCGATCGCAGCACTGACAAGAGAAGATCTTGCAAATCCAAACATGCTAATCGACTTCCTCGGTGCGGAAATGGTCAGCAACGTTATCTTCGGGGATGCGGTAAATCCATGAAAGTTGCCCGATACCATGACAGCACTAGGCTCGCCCTCATGGTATCAGTATTTATTTTATGATCCGCCTCTCAACATGCCATGAAAAACACCATTGACAATGCGGGAGACATAGTTATTGAGAATATTATTCTTCAATTAATCAATGACTTATAAATCAACCTCACTCCCACTCGATCGTCGCCGGCGGCTTGCCGCTGATGTCGTAGACCACGCGAGAGACGCCGCGCAGTTCGTTGATGATGCGATTGCTCACCGTGCCGAGGAAGTCGTACGGCAGGTGCGCCCAGTGCGCGGTCATGAAGTCGATGGTCTCCACCGCACGCAGGGCGATCACCCACTCGTAGGCGCGGGCGTCGCCGACCACGCCGACCGACTTCACAGGCAGGAACACGGCGAAGGCCTGGCTGGTCTTGTCGTACAGGTCGGCCTTGCGCAGTTCGTCGATGAAGATGGCATCGGCCTTGGCCAGCAGTTCGGCGTACTCGCGCTTCACTTCGCCGAGGATGCGCACGCCCAGGCCGGGGCCGGGGAACGGATGGCGGTAGACCATGCTGCGCGGCAGGCCGAGTTCCACGCCCAGGCGCCGCACTTCGTCCTTGAACAGTTCGCGCAGCGGCTCGACCAGGCCCAGCTTCATGTGCTCGGGCAGGCCGCCGACGTTGTGGTGGCTCTTGATGACGTGGGCCTTGCCGGTCTTGCTGCCGGCCGACTCGATCACGTCCGGATAGATGGTGCCCTGCGCCAGCCACTTGGCGTTGCGGAGCTTGTTCGACTCTTCGTCGAAGATCTCCACGAACAGGTTGCCGATGATCTTGCGCTTGGCTTCCGGATCACTGACGCCAGCCAGCGCGGTGAAGTAGCGGTCCGCTGCGTTGACACGGATCACCTTGACGCCCATGTGCTCGGCGAACATCGCCATCACCTGGTCGCCTTCCTGCCAGCGCAGCAGGCCGGTGTCGACGAACACGCAGGTCAGCTTGTCGCCGATCGCCTTGTGCAGCAGCGCGGCGACCACCGACGAATCCACGCCGCCGGACAGGCCGAGGATCACCTCGTCGTCGCCGACCTGGGCGCGCACGCGGGCGATCTGGTCGTCGATGATGTTGGCCGCGGTCCACAGCGTGGCGCAGCCGCACACGTCGACCACGAAGCGGCGCAGCAAGGTCTGGCCCTGCAGGGTGTGGGTGACTTCCGGATGGAACTGCACGCCGTACCAGCGCTTGGCCTCGTTGGCCATGGCCGCGACCGGGATGCGGTCGGTGACGGCGGTGATGGTGAAGCCCGGCGGCACCTGCGACACGTGGTCGCCATGGCTCATCCACACATTCAAACGCGACGCGCCTGCGTGATCGGTCAGCCCGGAGAACAGCGCATCGGCAGCGACCACCTCGACTTCGGCGTGGCCGAACTCGCGCTGGTCCGCCGCTTCGGTGGCGCCGCCGAGCTGCGCGGCCAGGGTCTGCATGCCGTAGCAGATGCCGAAGATCGGCAGGCCGCTGTCGAACACTTCCTGCGGCGCGGCCGGCGCGCCCGGCAGCGTGGTCGATTCCGGGCCGCCGGAGAGGATGATGCCCTTGGCGCCGAAGCCGGCAATCTCGGCCGGATCGTGGTCCCACGCCCAGATCTCGCAATACACGCCGAGTTCGCGGATGCGCCGCGCGATCAACTGCGTGTACTGCGCACCGAAATCGAGGATGAGGATCTTGTCGCTGTGGATGTTGGTCATCTGGGGCCGGGATTCGGGATTCGGGAGTTGGGATTCGCAACAGCGGGGGGCCGCGCTGCGCACGGCCGGTGGAGACGCGGCGGGCGACGAATCCCCAATCGCGAATCCCCAATCCCGCGCATGGGCATCAGCCCATGCGGTAGTTCGGCGGTTCCTTGGTGATCTGCACGTCGTGGACGTGGCTCTCGCGCTGGCCGGCACCGGTGATGGTGACGAACTTGGGCTTGGTGCGCATGTCCTCGATGGTGGCGCAGCCCACGTAGCCCATGGTCGCGCGCAGGCCGCCGATCAGTTGGTGGATGATGCCGCTGAGCGGGCCGCGGTACGGCACGCGGCCTTCGATGCCCTCCGGCACCAGCTTGTCGGCGTCGGAGGCGTCCTGGAAGTAACGGTCCTTGCTGCCCTTCTCCATCGCGCCCAGGCTGCCCATGCCGCGGTAGCTCTTGTAGCTGCGGCCCTGGAACAGTTCGACTTCGCCCGGGGCTTCCTCGGTGCCGGCGAACAGGCCACCGACCATCACCGTGGAGGCGCCGGCGACCAGCGCCTTGCCGATGTCGCCGGAATAGCGGATGCCGCCGTCGGCGATCAGCGGGATGCGGTCCTGCAGCGCCTCGGCGACCATATCGATCGCGGTGATCTGCGGCACGCCGACGCCGGCAACCACGCGCGTGGTGCAGATCGAGCCCGGACCCACGCCGACCTTGACCGCATCGGCGCCGGCGTCCATCAGCGCCAGGGCGGCGTCGCCGGTGACGATGTTGCCGCCGATCACCTGCAACTGCGGGTAGGTCTTCTTGACCCAGGCCACGCGCTCGATCACGCCCTGCGAATGGCCGTGCGCGGTGTCGACGATCACCACGTCCACGCCGGCCGCGGCCAGCAGTTCGATGCGCTGTTCGGTATCGCCACCGACACCGACCGCGGCGCCGACTAGCAGCCGCGTGGCGGCGTCCTTGGCGGCGTTGGGGTTGTCGGTCTTCTTCTGGATGTCCTTGACCGTGATCAGGCCGCGCAGCTCGAAGCCGTCGTTGACCACCAGGATCTTCTCGATGCGGTGGCGGTGCAGCAGCTGCAGTACTTCCTCGTCGCTGGCGCCTTCGCGCACGGTGACCAGGCGATCCTTCTTGGTCATGATGTGGCGGACCGGATCGTCGAGCTTCTTCTCGAAGCGCATGTCGCGGCTGGTGACAATGCCGACCAGCTCGCTGCCGTCCACCACCGGCACACCGGAGATGTTGCGGGCGCGGGTGAGTTTGAGCACCTCGCCGATGGTGGTCTCCGGACCGACCGTGAACGGCTCGGTGATGACGCCGGCCTCGAACTTCTTGACCTTGGCCACTTCGGCGGCCTGCTGCGCCGGGGTCAGGTTCTTGTGGATGATGCCGATGCCGCCGAGCTGGGCCATGGCCACCGCCAGGCGGTGCTCGGTGACCGTGTCCATCGCGGCCGAGAGGATCGGCAGTTTCAGGCGCAGGTCGCGGGTCAGCCGGGTTTCCAGGCTGACGTCCTTGGGCAGGACGGTCGAATGGGCGGGGACGAGCGAAACGTCGTCGTAGGTGAGAGCTTCAGCCTGGATGCGGAGCATCGGCGGACCCGAGTGTGGGGAAGCGCGGCATTTTAACGCATTGGGGCGGGGATTGGGGAGTCGGGATTGGGATTCGTCAAGGCAGCGCCTCGCGCGGCCGCGCCGTTTGCCGGGCTGTCAGACGACCGATTCGATAGCCTGCCGATACCGGATGCACCCCGGATGGCCCGTGCCCGTGCTTCTGCCGTTGCTTGAACGAATCCCCAATCCCCACTCCCCAATCCCGCGCACTGCCTTCAACGAATCCCCAATCCCGAATCCCGAATCCCGGCCGCATCAGCGGCCTCGGCGGCCTCGATCGTGTTCTGCATCAGCGTGGCCACGGTCATCGGCCCGACCCCGCCCGGCACCGGGGTGATCCAGCTGGCGCGCTGCGCCGCCGCGTCGAAGCCGACGTCGCCGACCAAGCGGCCATCGTCCAGGCGGTTGATGCCGACGTCGATCACCACCGCACCCGGCTTGACCCACTCGCCCGGGACCAGCCCCGGCCGCCCCACCGCCACCACCAGGATGTCGGCGTCGCGCACCCGTGCCTGCAGCACCTCCGGCGGGGTGAACTTGTGGCAGCAGCTGACCGTGCAGCCGGCGATCAGCAGTTCCAGCGCCATCGGCCGGCCGACGTGGTTGCTGACGCCGACGATGGTGGCATTGCGCCCGCGCACCGGCTGGTCGGTGTGCGCCAGCAGGGTGACGATGCCGCGCGGCGTGCATGGGCGCAGGCCGAATTCGCGCAGCGCCAGGTGGCCGACGTTCTCCGGATGGAAGCCGTCCACATCCTTGCGCGGATCGATGCGGTGGATCAGCCGGCTGGCATCGGGAATGCCCGGCAGCGGCAATTGCACCAGGATGCCGTGGATCTTGGGGTCGGCATTGAGCCGGTCGATCAGCGCCAGCAGTTCGGCTTCGCTGGTACCGGCCGGCAGGTCGTAGTCGAACGCCTCGATGCCGACCTTCTCGGCCGCACGGCGCTTGTTGCGCACGTACACCGCGGACGCCGGGTCGCCGCCCACCAGCACCACCGCCAGCCCGGGCCGCGGCTGCCCGGCCGCCAGTCGCGCGTCGACCCGTGCCTTGAGCTCGTCGAGCAGGTCTTCGGCGATGCGGCGCCCGTCGAGGATGCGGGCCGGGACGGAGGAGACGGGCGCGGAATCGGTCATCGGGGCGGGCGGGTGTAGAGTCGGGGGATGTCCATTGTCCCCGATTCCGCCATGACCGACACCACCCGCATCGAGGCCGCCGCCTTCCGCCGCCTGCTGCAGCACCTCAATCAGGACCGTCCCGACGTGCAGAACATCGACCTGATGATCCTGGCCGGGTTCTGCCGCAACTGCCTGGCCGACTGGTACCGCGAGGCGGCGGCCGCCGAAGGCGAAGACTTGAGCAAGGAGCAGGCGCGCGAGCGCGTCTACGGCATGCCGTTCGCCGACTGGAAGGCGCAGCACCAGGCCGAGGCCACACCGGAGCAACTGGCCGCCTTCGCCGAGGCGCAGCGCAAGCACGGCTAGTGATGCTGCGCTACGCCGCCATTGCCCTCGCCATCCTCGCCATCGCCTATCTGAGCGTCTGCGCCCTGCTCTACCGGGGCCAGCGCGACCTGCTGTATTTCCCGCAGGGCACGCGGGTGGCGCCGGCGCAGACCGACTTCGCGCTGCGACGCGGTGCGGACGTACAGGTGCGCGGCTGGCAGGTCACTCCCGGCCGCGACAAGGTGCTGCTGTACTTCGGCGGCAATGCCGAGGACCTGCGTTCGGCACGCGCGCAGTTGCAGGCCGCCCTGCCCGGCCACAGCCTCTACCTGCTCGCGTATCGCGGCTACGGCGCCAGCGATGGCACACCCAGCGAGACCGCACTGGTCGGCGACGCCTTGGCGCTGTACGACCATGTGCGCGCCGCGCAGCCGCAGGCACAGATCGCGGTGCTCGGGCGCAGCCTGGGCAGCGGCGTGGCCAGCCAGCTGGCGGCGCGCCGCGCGGTGTCGCGGCTGGCGCTGGTGACGCCGTTCGACAGCCTGGTCTCGGCGGCACAGGCGCACTATCCGTGGGTCCCGGTGCGCTGGCTGCTGCGCGATCGCTACGACTCGGCCACCGCCTTGCGCGGCTATCGTGGCCCGCTGCTGGTGCTGCGTGCCGGCCACGACCAGGTGGTGCCGCCGGCCAGCACCGATGCGCTGCTCAAGGCCCTGCCGCAGCGCCCGACCGTGGTCGCCTTCGCGCAGGCCGACCATAACGACATCAGCGACGATCCTGGCTACGTGCAGGCGCTGCAGGCGTTCTTGCGCTGAGACTGGGCGCCTGTCGTAGGAGCGGCTTTAGCCGCGACCAGGCGTTCCCGGGAAGGCACTGTCGCGGCTGAAGCCGCTCCTACAACTCCCGCTAACGATGGCGGCTAAGTGCCGTCGCGCTCCTGCACAGGTTCGGTCACCGGCACGCCTTCCGGATTCAGCGTGCGGCTCTCGCGCCGCGGCGGCGTGAACGGGGTGGGCGTCGGCACCACCGGGGTGATGTTGCCGTACATCAGGCCTCTGCCGGCACGCACGTCGCCGGCGGCGACCTCCAGTTCCAGTCGCTCGGCATCGCGGCGGCGGATCTCGCGGGCGATGGAGCGCGCCTCGCTCTCGTCCATACCCAGTTCGACCAGCGCGGCCTGGCCGAACTCGACCGCCGATTCGAAGGTCTCGCGAATGTGATAGTCGACGCCGGCGGCGATCAATTCCAGCGCATGCTCGCGGTCGTAGGAGCGCACCAGCAGCTTGGCGTGCGGAAACTCATGCGTGGCCAGCTCGACGATGCGGTTGGCCGCCTCGCGGTTGTCGACGCACACCGCGATGGCGCGGGCGCTGTGCGCGCCGGACGCGTGCAGCACGTCCAGGCGCGTGCCGTCGCCGTAGTAGATCTTGAAGCCGAACTTGGCCGCGCTCTGGATCATCTCGATGTCGTTGTCGATGATGGTCACGTCCACGTCGCGTGCCAGCAGCGACTGGCTGGCGACCTGGCCGAAGCGGCCGAAACCGATGATCAACACGCTGCCGGTGAGGCCGTCGGCCGCGTCCACGCCTTCCATGGAGGGCACTTCCACCGGCGCCCAGCGCCGGTACAGCAGCACGAACAACGGGGTCAGCGCCATCGACAGCACCACGATGGCGGTCAGGTTGGCGTTGATCTGCGCATCGATGACGCCGGCGCCGCTGGCGGCGGCAAACAGCACGAAGGCGAACTCGCCGCCCTGCGCCATCAGCACGCCACGATCCAGCGCCTGCGCGTGGCCGCTGCCGGTGAGCCGCGCGACCAGGTAGATGCACGCGGCCTTGGCGGCCATGAAGGCGAGCACGCCGCTGAGGATCAGCGTCCAGTTGGCCGCCACCACCGCCAGGTTCAGCGCCATGCCGACACCGAGGAAGAACAGCCCCAGCAGGATGCCGCGGAACGGTTCGATGTCGGCTTCGATCTGGTGACGGAAGGTCGATTCGGACAGCAGCACGCCGGCCAGGAACGCACCCATCGCCATCGACAGCCCGCCGAGTTGCATCAGCAGCGCCGCGCCCAGCACCACCAGCAAGGCCGCCGCGGTCATCACCTCGCGCGCCTTGGCCGCGGCCAGCAGCCGGAACAGCGGGTTCAGCAGCCAGCGCCCGGCCGCCAGCAGGCCGACGATCGCCGCGGCGCCGACACCGATGCCGATCCAGCGCGACGGCGCCGAGGCATCCGCCGGCACCGGCGCCATCCACGCCACCACCGCCAGCAGCGGCACGATCAACAGGTCTTCGAACAGCAGGATCGCGACGATCTTCTGCCCGGCCGGCAAGGCGATGTCGCCGCGCTCGCCGAGCAACTGCATCACCACCGCGGTGGAGGTCAGCACGAAGCCGGAAGCGGCGATGAAGGCCACCGGCAGCGGAAAGCCGAAGGCCAGACCGACGCCGGTCAGCACGCTCGCGCAGACGATGATCTGCGCGGTGCCCAGACCGAAGATCTGCTTGCGCAGGCTCCACAGGTGCGAGGGCCGCATTTCCAGGCCGATCACGAACAGGAACATGACCACGCCCAGTTCGGCGACGTGCAGGATCGCCTGCGGATCGGAAAACCAGCCCAGGCCGAACGGCCCGATCGCAAGACCGGCAGCAAGATAGCCGAGCACCGAGCCCAGGCCAAGCCGGCGGAACACGGGAACCGCCACCACGGCCGCGCCGAGCAGCGCCACCACCTTGATCAATTCGCTGCTGTCGGCTGGACTTGTCATGCGCTGATTCTACGCACACCGCCGGAGCATCCCTATGGAGCGGGATGCGACATGAGACGCGGCGCACTGCGTGCTTCGCGCACCACGCGTCGCCTGAGACATGCAGGCGGTCGATTGCCGGCCAATGTCGATCGTGCGATCAACGCGCAGAGCACACCTTCCTTTTCCCACCAGGAACCTGTTTCCCTTCTCCCACCGGGAGAAGGTGTCCCTAAGGGGCGGATGAGGGTGCGGGTGCCGCCGCGCACAGCGACACCTACTGCAGGCTGGCACCACGAGTGCGCTTCGCGCCGTACCCTCACCCCAACCCCTCTCCCGGGGGAGAGGGGCTTAAGCGTGCGCGACACTGCTTCAACCATCGAGACCCACTCCCCTTCTCCCCACCGGGAGAAGGTGCCCCGAAGGGGCGGATGAGGGTACGGGCGCCGCCGCGCACAGCTACACCTACTGCAGGCTGGCACCACGAGTGCGCTTCGCGCCGTACCCTCACCCCAACCCCTCTCCCGGGGGAGAGGGGCTTAAAGCGTGCACGGCACTGCTTCAGCCACCGAGACCCGCGTCCCTTCTCCCACCGGGAGAAGGTGCCCCGAAGGGGCGGATGAGGGTACGGGTGCCGTCACGCACAGCGATAGCTACTGCAGGCTGGCACCACGAGTGCGCTTCGCGCCGTACCCTCACCCCAACCCCTCTCCCGGGGGGAGAGGGGCTTAAAGCGTGCACGGCACTGCTTCAGCCACCGAGACCTCGCTTCCCTTCTCCCACCGGGAGAAGGTGCCCCGCAGGGGCGGATGAGGGTCCGGGTGCCGCCGCGAACAGCGACACCTAGTGGCAGCTAATCCTCAGCACCACAGAACTGCGCGTAGTCGATATAGCCAGGAAACGGCCGCTCCGGCGCACACAGCGGACACTGCGGATCGGCAGATAGGCGGGTTTCGCGGAAGCGCATCGCCAGTGCGTCGAAGTGCAGCAGGCGACCGCGCAGCGGCTCGCCGATCTCGAGCAACAGCTTCAAGACCTCGTTGGCCTGCAGCAGGCCGACGATGCCGGGCAGCACCCCGAGGACGCCGGCGTCGGCGCAGTTCGGCGCGAATTCCGGCGGCGGCGGCTCCGGGAACAGGCAGCGGTAGCATGGGGCCTGGCCGCGCCGGCGGCCGGCGTCGAACACGCTGACCTGGCCCTCGAAACGCTGCACCGCGCCGTACACCAGCGGCTTGCCCAGCTTCACGCAGGCATCGTTGAGCAGGTAACGCGCAGGGAAATTGTCCGAACCGTCCAGCACCACGTCCACGTCCTGCAGCAGCCGCTCGACGTTGTCCGCGGTGACCCGCTCGCGCACCGCCTCCACCCGCACGCCCGGGTTCAACGCGCCCAGGCTCGCAGCGGCCGAGTCCACCTTGGCCTGGCCGATCCGCGCATCGCCATGCAGGATCTGCCGCTGCAGGTTGCTGCGCTCGACCACGTCGTCGTCGGCGATGCGCAACTGCCCCACCCCGGCCGCAGCCAGATAGAAACCGGCCGGCGACCCCAGGCCGCCGGCACCGACCAGCAGCACGCGCGCGGCCTGCAGCCGGCGCTGGCCCTCGACCCCGACTTCGGGCAGGCGCAGATGCCGCGAATAGCGGTCGAAGAAGTCTTCCTGCTCCGGCGCCAGCGGCGGCCGCTGCAGCGACAAGCCCTCGCGCTGCCAGCGCGTCGTACCGCCCAGCACCGAGGCGACCTGCGTGTAGCCGGCCTGCTCCAGGAACACCGCGGTGTCGTGCGAGCGCTTGCCGCTCTGGCAGATCAGCAGCACCTCGGTGTCGGCGCCAAGATAGGCGGCCGGGTCGGCCTGCAACTGCGCGCGCGCCACGCCCTGCGCGCCCTCGGCCATGCCGGTGGCGCGCTCGTGCTCCTCGCGAATGTCGATCAAGCGCGCGCCCTGCGCCTGCCGCGCCTGCGCCTGTGCGGGGGTCAGTTCTCGAATGCCCATGCGCGCATTATCGGCGCAAACCGGGCGCGCGTCCGCCGTCCGCGGCGCAGTTCAGTACGGCACCACCTCGACCACGTCGCCGGCCTGGAACTGGCGCGCGCCCTCCTCCAGCCGCAGCAGCACGTCGCTGTCGGCGGCGCCGCGCAGGCGATGCGAGCCGTCCGCGGGATTCGGTTCCGCCCACAGCTGGCCCCGCGCATCGCAGCGCATGCGCCCACGCAGGAACTCCAGCCGGTCGTGGCGCTTGTCCCAGCCGGCCGCCAGCCGTGCGCGCCAGGTCCGGTGCGGCTCGCTGCGACGCTGCAGGGCATCCAGCAACGGTCGCCCGATCGCCAGGAAGGTCGCCAGCACCGACACCGGATTGCCCGGCAGGCCCAGGAACAGGGCGCGATCCCACTCGCCGAACAGCAGCGGCATGCCCGGGCGCATGCGCACCTTCCAGAACAGGATGCGGCCATGCTCGGCCAGCAGCCGCGGCAGGTAGTCCTTCTCGCCGGCAGAGACGCCGCCGCAGGTCAGCACCACGTCGAATGCCGAGGCCGCATCGGCGAGCATGGCCTGGATGCGCTGCGGATCGTCCGGCAGGGTCGGCCAGGCGGTCGGCGCCAGGCCGAGCAGGCGCAGTTGCGCCATCAACATGTCGCGGTTGCTGTTGTAGATCTGCCCCGGCTGCAACGGCATGCCCGGCTCGACCAGTTCGTCGCCGGTGGCGAATACCGCCACGGTCGGCCGCGCCGCCACCGTCAGCTGGTCCATGCCCAAGGCCGCCGCCAGGCCGATGCGCGAGGGCGTCAGCAGCATGCCGGCCTCGAGCACGCGCTCGCCGGCACGCACGTCCTCGCCGCGCGCCCGCACGTGCGCGCCGGCGGCGATCTCGGCCGGGACCTGCACCACGCCATCGTGCTCGTGCACGTTCTCCTTGATCACCACCGTATCCGCCCCGGCCGGCAGTGGCGCGCCGGTGGTGATGCGCAGGCATTCGCCGGTCGCGAGCGCCTGCTGCCGATCGGCGCCGGCGAACTGCTCGCCGGCCAGGCGCAAGTCGGTCGGCGCCCCAGGGGCCAGGTCGGCATGGCGCAGCGCGAAACCGTCCATCGCGCTGTTGGCGAACGGCGGCAGGTCGATCGGCGCATCCAGCGGTTCCAGCAGGATGCGGCCATCGGCGCGCGACGCCGCCAGGCGCTCGCTGTTGACGGGACGGGCACGCGCAGCGGCAGCGACGATCGCCAACGCGTCGGTGTAGGCGATCCGGGAGGGATAGTCGGTCATGGTGGCGGCAGGATACCCGCTGCGGCCAGGTCCTGCGGCGTGTTCAGGTTGCCCAGCACGATCTCCGGCAGCGCCACCGGCCCCATCCGCAGGCGCTGCTGCAATGCCCGCGGCGCGTAGCGGGCGGCCGCCAGCGCCTCCTCCAGCGCCGGGCGCAGCGCGGACAACCGGTACAGCGCCACCAGCGGCTGCGCGCCGTCGGCATCCTCGACCCAGGCACCGTCGCACTCCTCAGCGGCTGCGGCCAGCTTTGCGAGCAGATCCGGCGGCAACACGCACAGGTCGACCGGCACAGTCAGCAACCAGGGCGTGGCACAGGCGGCGGCGAGTGCATCCAGCCCGGCGATCGGCCCCAGCGAACGCTCCGCCCCGGCCGGCGCCGCGACGCGGTCCGGCACGGCCTTCAATCCAATGGCGGCGTAGCGCGGCAAGCTGCGGTTGGCGCTGACCAGCACCGCAGACACCCGCGGCGCCAGCGCCTGTACCAGCCACTCCACCTGCGCCTGCCCGCCGCGTTGCAGCCAGGCCTTGTCGTATCCGCCCAGGCGCTGCGCGCGGCCACCGGCGAGAATGCCGAGGGTGATTGCGCGCTGCGGGTCCATCGTGCGGCTACTTGCCGCGGACGTGCTTCATCAAACGCCGCTTCTTGGCGATCTGGCGCTCGGTCAGCACGTTCTTCTTGCCTTCGTAAGGGTTGGCGCCTTCGCGGAACATGAAGCGCACCGGCGTGCCGACCAGCTTGAAGCGCTTGCGGAAGAAATTTTCCAGGTAGCGCTTGTACGATTCTGGCAGCACCTTCAGGCGCGTGCCGTGGACGATGAAGGTCGGCGGATTGCTGCCGCCCGGATGCACGTAGCGCAGCTTGGAGACGTGTCCGCGGATGCTCGGCGGCGGATTGCTCTCGTAGGCGATTTCCAGCGCCTGGTTGACTTCGCTGGTGCTGAACTCGCGCACCGCCGAGGCGTGTGCGCGATGGATCGCCTGGAACAGCTCGCGCATGCCCGAGCCATGCTTGGCGGAAATACGCACCGCCTCGGCCCAGGCCACGAAGCCGAGCTTGCGCGACAGCAGATCTTCGGCCTGCGCGCGCTGGTAGTCGCTCTGCCCGTCCCACTTGTTGATCGCCACCACCAGGGCGCGGCCGGCATCGAGGATCGCGCCGAGCACGGTCGCGTCCTGGTCGGTCACGCCTTCGCCGGCATCGAGCATCAGCACCGCCACCTGGCACTGCTCGATCGCCTGCAGCGTCTTGAACGCGCTGAACTTCTCCACCGCCTCCTCGACGCGGCCGCGGCGACGCAGGCCGGCGGTGTCGATCAGCCGGTACAGGCGGCCGTCGCGCTCCAGGTCCACCGCGATCGAGTCGCGGGTGGTGCCCGGAACCTCGGAAGCGATCATGCGCTCCTCGCCCAGCAGGCGATTGACCAGGGTCGACTTGCCGACGTTCGGGCGACCGACGAAGGCGATGCGCATGCGCGCCGGATCGGTGTCCAGGGTTTCGCCGGCGCCCTCTTCCGGCAACCGCTCCAGGACTTCCTCGAGCAGGTCGTCGATGCCATGGCGGTGCGCTGCGGAAACCGCGATGGCGTCGCCCAGGCCGTAGCGCGCGAACTCGGCACGCACCTGGTCCTCGTCGGTACCGTCGATCTTGTTGATCAGCAGCAGGGTCGGCCGCGCCAGCTTGCGCAACCAGGCCAGGATCTCGTCGTCGAGCGAGGACGAGCCCTCGCGGCCGTCGACCACGAACAGGATCAGATCGGCCTCGCCGGCCGCGGCGCGCGCCTGCTCGGCGGTGGCGCCGGCCAGGCCTTCCTCTTCGCCGGAGATACCGCCGGTATCGACGATCACGAACGGGGTTTCCGGCTGCAGCCGGCAGACCCCGTAGTGGCGATCGCGGGTGACGCCGGGCTGGTCGTGGACCAGCGCGTCACGGCTGCGCGTCAGCGCGTTGAACAGCGTGGACTTGCCGACATTCGGCCGTCCAACCAGGGCGACCAGCGGCAGCATCGCGACATCCTTCTCTTGTTATTGACCCAACCGGAACGCGGTCAGGTCGCCTTTCGTGTTCTGCATCAGCAGAATTCCGTCCGCGACCACCGGCTGCGCCACCAGCGGCTGGCGCCCGACCCGCTCGCGCGCAGCGAACTCGCCGTTATCGAGCCGGAGCCAGTGCAGATAGCCCTTGTAGTCGCCGACCACGGCGTAGTCGCCCTGGATCGCCACGCCGGTCAGCGAACGGCGCGCCAGCGCCGGCTGCGACCACATCGCCGATCCGGAGGCCTTGTCCAGCGCCCACACGGTGCCGGCGTTGTCGGCCACCACCACGTTGCCGGAGCTCACGCCGACTCCGCCGGCGCCGCCATGATCGCGGCTCCATAGCGGACGGCCGCTCGGACCTTCCAGTGCCACGGTCTGGTTCTTGAAGCTGGTCGCGAACAGCGTGGTGCCGTCGAGCACCGGGGCGCCGTCGACGTCGGCCATGCGCTCCAGCTCGGTACGGCCTTCCGGCGCACCGATGGTCTGCTCCCACAGCACGCGGCCGTCCTGCATCGCCAGCGCGGCCAGGGTGCCGTCGTCGTTGCCGATGAACAGCACGCCCGGACCCGCCACCACCGGCGCGTTGCCGCGCACGGTCAGGCTCGGCAATTCCTGCGCGTTGAACCAGCGCTGCTGGCCGGTGGCGGCATCGAAAGCCGTGGTGCGGCCGTCGTTGCTGCGCACGAACACCGTGTTCTGCGCGATCACCGGTGCGGCGATCACTTCGTTGGGCACCTTGGCGCGCCACTTCTCGGTGCCGCTGGCGGCATCGAGTGCGATCACCTCGCCATCCAGCGCACCGACGACCACCAGGCCATCGCCCACGCCGGGGCCGCCGGCGAAGCGCGGCAGCGGACGCTTCTTCTCAAGCCGCTTGCGCTCCTTGGCCTGCTGCTTCTCGTTGCGCAGGCGCTGCTTGTAGGCGGCGCGCTCGTCCTTGGTCAGGTTCTTGCCGGACTCGCTCTCGACCTGGCTCTTCGGCTGGTCCTCGACCTGCGCCAGCTTCTGCTTGCGCGCCTGCTTGGCGTCGTATTCCCAGATGGTCTTGCCGGTCTGCAAATCCAGCGCGTAGACCGTGCCGGAGGTCGCGGCCGCATACACCTTGCCGTCGGCCACCACCGGGTGCTGGCGCACGCCGATGCGGCGCTCGCCCTTGCCGGCGTCGGTGGACCACAGCTTCACCACCTTCACCGACGGGGTGAACTTCACCAGTTCGGCCGGCTCGGCGGCCTTCTTGGCAGCCGCATCCTTGCCGGCGAACCAGCCCTTGACCGTGGTGCAGCCCGACAACGCCAGACCCAGCAGGGCCACGGTGGCGACACGCTTGAACATGACTACCTTCATCAGATCGGCTCCGCGGCATTCGGCACGCTGCCGCCCGCATCCATCAATTTCGTTTCGACCACGCGCCGCTGCGGCGAGGCCACGTCCAGGCTGGTCAGCGCTTTGGCGTACGCGTCACGCGCCGCGTCGCGCTTGCCCTGCGCGATCAGCGCATCGCCGCGAATTTCCAGGCCCTGCGAATCGGTGGCCGAAGCCACCAGCGGCAGCGCGTCCTGCGGCTTGCCGCCGGAAATCAGCAGCCGCGCCACGCGATGGTCGACCATCACCTTCATTTCGCCGTCGGTCTTGAGCCCGCGCAGCGTGGTCAACGCGGCATCGGACTTGCCGGCATCGACCTGCGCCTTGGCCAGGCGCAGCGCGGCCAGTTCGGCGTAGATGTTGGTCGACCCCTGCTGCAGCTCGGCCATGTCCTTGGCGGCCTTGTCCAGCTGATTGGCCTGGATGCTCTTGAGCACCGCTTCGTAGCGGGCATTGGCCTGGGCCAGATCGCTGGAGCGCTGCTTGGTCCACCATTGCCAGCCGATGATCGCGCCGAGGCCCAGGACGATGCCGCCGATCAGGCCGGCGCCGTTCTTCCTGAGCCAAGTGCGGACGCGTTCGCTTTGTTCGTGCTCGTCGAGCAGGTCGTCAATCGCCATGCGTACTCTCGCCCCGCCGCTGCGACGGGACATGAAATGTTGAAGATGAGGAACCGCGCCGCCGTCACTCGGAGGCGGGCACCACGGAACCGTCAGAGGATACCGCAAAGCGCGCCACGTTCGCGCGCCTGAACGGGGTCAGATCCACCGTACTCCCGGCATGCTGAACCTGGACCGCGGAGGCATTGCCCAGCACCACGCGCCCGACCTGGCCCGGCGCATAGGTGCGGGTCTCGCCCGCCCTCAGCAGCGCCTTCTCCACGGGCGTGCCGTCGGGCGCGAGGATCTGCACCCAGCTGTCGCCCTGGAACGACAGGCTCAGGCTGTTCTTTTCCGGCTCCGCCGCCGGGCGCGGCATCGGCGTCAGCGAGGCGATGTACGGCGCAGCGCTCGGCGCCGGCCGTGCGGCCACCGGCGCGGCCGGCGCCGTCGACGCGGCGCCATTGGCCGGCGCCGCCGGCGCGGCCGCGGTATTGCCCGGCGCGCCCGGCACCACGTCCAGCGACGCGGTGCTGGGGCCATTGTCGTCGGCGAAGTGGCTGCGGGTGGCGTACCAGACCGGCACCGCCAGTCCGGCGGTGATCACCACGTACACCATGCGCCGCGTGGCGCTCTCGAGCATGCGCCGCAGCGGCGGCGTATGCGTGTGGCTGATCAATTCGACCGGCTGCACCGGCGCGATCTGCGCGGTCTGCAGCAGCGGCTCAAGATCGACACCGAGCAGGCGCGCATAGCTGCGCAGCTGCCCGCGGACGAACACCGGCGCGCCGAGGCGCTGCCACTGCTCCGACTCGAGTGCCTGCACCACATGCAGCGGCATGCGCAGTCGGCTGCCGACGTCGTCGATGCTCAGGCCCGCCGCTTCGCGCGCTTCGCGGAGCTGTTGCCCGCAGCCTTTGGCGCCATCGAAAGCGTTCGGATTGGAATCACTGATCACAATGCACTAGCCCCGGGTGTCGTGGTCGCGGCGTCGGGAAACTCCTTGCGCAACCGCTGTTGGTAACGGCCGGCGGCAGCCTTGTCGCCCAGCCTTTGCTCAATCTGAATAGCAAGTTGTAACACGGAAGCGGTGGCAGGCGCAGCCGCCAGACGCCGCTCGGAGAAGGCGCGCGCCTCGAAAAAGCGCCCTTGCGCGACCTGGTTGCGCGCCATCGCCTCGAGTGCGAACGCGTTGTCCGGATCCAGGTCCAGCGCCTTGCGCAGATCGCGTTCGCCGCGCTCGCGCTGGCCGACCTGCAGCGCGCAGCCGCCGGCGTTGGCCAGTGCCGAGGCCGGGGTGGCGTAGTCCTGGAGCGCAAGCGCGCGGTCGAACCAGGCCAGCGATTCGGCCGGCGAACCGTTCGCGCACAGCCAGGCGCCGTAGTTGTTCAAGGTCGCACCGTCGGTCGGCGCCAGTTCGGCGGCCTTGCGGTAGTACCCGCCGGCGGTCGTGGCGTCGCCGCGGCGATCGGCGACCACCGCCAGCACGGTCAGCGCATCCACCGAGTTCGGATCCAGCGCCAGCGCCTTGCGCGCGTGCGTCTGCGCCGCGTCCAGGTCGTTGGAGGCCAGCCCGTTGGCGGCCAGGCCCAGTTGCTCCTGCAAGGCCACGCGCGACTTCACCGCACGGTTGTCGCGGAACGAGTAATTCGGCTGCACCTGCTCGGCAGTGCGCACCGTGCCGGTCTTGGCGGCGATCCAGTTGCAGCCCGGCAAGGCCAGCACTGCAATCGCCACCACCGCGATGGAATGCCCTTGGCTAAGCCGCCGCATCCCGATCCGCCCGCGTCTGCAATTCGCGCTTGAACTCGGCCTGGCGGCGGGTGCGGTCCATGACCTGCCCCTTGAGCTGCCCGCAGGCCGCATCGATGTCGTCGCCGCGCGTGCGCCGCACCATGGTCAGCACCTGCGCGTCCAGCAGGATCTTCTGGAACGCGCGGATCTCCGTCTCGCCGGAGCGCTCGTAGCGCGTGCCCGGAAACGGATTGAACGGAATCAGGTTGACCTTGCCGGCGTTCGACGCCTGCACCGCGTTGTCGAACTGGCGCATCAGCCGCGCCAATTGCCGCGCATGCTCCGGCTGATCGTTGATCCCCTTCATCAGGGTGTACTCGAAGGTCACCGACTCGCGGCGCTTGTTGGCGCGCAGATAACGTGCGCAGGCCGCCATCAGCTCGGCGATCGGGTACTTCTTGTTGAGCGGGACCAGGGTCTCGCGCAGCGCGTCGTTGGGCGCGTGCAGCGACACCGCCAGCGACACGTCGCTTTCGCTGGACAGCCGGTCGATCTGCGGCACCAGGCCCGAGGTGGACAGGGTCACGCGCTTGTTGGCCAGGCCATAGCCCAGGTCGTCGCGCATCACGCTCATCGCGCGCACGACGTTGTCGAAATTCATCAGCGGCTCGCCCATGCCCATCATCACCACGTTGGTGAGGCGGCGCATCTGGTGCGGCACGTTGCCCAGATGCCGCGCCGCCACCCATACCTGGCCGATGATCTCGGCGGTGGACAGGTTGCGGTTGAAGCCCTGGGTGGCGGTGGAGCAGAACGTGCAGTTGAGGCCGCAACCGACCTGCGAGGACACGCACAGCGTGCCGCGGGTCTTGTCGGGGATGTACACGGTCTCGATCGCGTTCTTGCCGTCCACGCCCATCGCCAGCAACCACTTGTGGGTGCCATCGGCGGAGGGCTTGTCGAACACGATGTTGGGGACGACGACCTCGGCATGCTGCTGCAGCTTGGCGCGCAGCGCCTTGCCGAGGTCGGTCATCTGGTCGAAATCGGTGACGTAGCGGTGATGGATCCACTTCATCACCTGGTGGGCACGGTAGCGCGCTTCGCCGAGGGTCTCGGCGAAGAAACGCTCCAGCCCCTCGCGATCGAGGTCGAGCAGATTCTGCTTGGCCGCCGCGCCGGTCCGCACGGGATCGGCGATGGCCAAGGGAGGATGGACGACCTCGTTCACGACGACCTCGCTTAGCGCGAAACCACTTCGGTGGCGGCGAAGAAATACGCCACTTCGTTGGCGGCGTTCTCGACCGAATCCGAGCCGTGCGCGGCGTTGGCGTCGATCGAATCGGCGAAGTCGGCGCGGATGGTGCCCGGCGCGGCGTCCTTCGGATTGGTGGCGCCCAGCAGGTCGCGGTGCGCGGCCACGGCGTTCTCGCCTTCCAGCGCCTGGATCATCACCGGGCCGGAGATCATGAACTCGACCAGCGCGTTGAAGAACGGACGCTCGCGGTGCACGGCGTAGAAGCCCTCGGCCTCGCGGCGCGACAGCTGCTTGTACTTGGCAGCCACGACCTTCAGGCCCGCCTTCTCGAAGCGCGAGTAGATTTCGCCGATGACGTTCTTGGCGACGGCGTCGGGCTTGATGATGGACAGGGTGCGCTCCAGCGCCATGGGAAGTTCTCCGTTGGGCGGGCCACTGAAGGCCCGAGGTTAACATGAAAAAAACCCGCGTCAAAACGCGGGCTTAGCCAGAATTGCGATGGACAATTCTATCCAATCGGCGCCGGCTTTGCACGGCCAGGCTGAATCGTGCTGCAAAGCAGCATGACGCGCCTGCCGCCCAGGCCTAGACTCAAACAATCGTTTGATTGATTCTGGCGGCCGCATGGCAAAGCAAGCGCACTTTTCGACCAAGGACCGCATCCTCAGCGCGGCCGAGGAACTGTTCGCGCAGCACGGCTTTTCCGGCACCTCGCTGCGCCAGGTCACCAGCCAGGCCGACGTCAATATCGCCGCGGTGAACTACCACTTCGGGTCCAAGGAAAACCTGGTCAACGAGGTGTTCCGGCGGCGCATGGACGAAATGACCGCCGCGCGCATGGCGCAGCTGGAGGCCGCGCAGCGGCAGCATCCCGGCCAGCTCGGCCCGGTGCTGGCGGCCTTCGTCGAGCCGGCCCTGGCGATGGCCCAGGATCGGCAGAGCGGCGGCGCCTTCGTGCGGGTGATCGCCCGCGCCTACGCCGAGAACAACGACAGCCTGCGCCAGTTCCTGTCCGACCACTACGGCCACGTGCTGCGCGAGTTCGGCAAGGCCATCGCCGCCTGCGTGCCCGGGCTGAGCAAGCAGGAACTGTACTGGCGCCTGGATTTCCTTGCCGGCGCCCTGACCTACGCCATGGCCGACTTCGGCCTGATCAAGCGTCCCGCCGGCGTCAGCGAGGGTGCCCACCGCGCCCACGCCGCCCGCGAACTCATCCGTTTCGCCGAAGCCGGCTTTCTCGCCCACTCGGCTCCCTGATCCCGCAAACGTTGACCCACAGAGGCTGATCGCTATGTCCAATCCCCTGCTCGTCCGCCGTGCCGCCGTCCTGGGCGCGGGCGTGATGGGTGCGCAGATCGCTGCGCACCTGACCAACGCCGGCGTCGACACCGTGCTGTTCGACCTCCCCGCCAAGGAAGGCCCCGCCGATGGCGTGGTGCTCAAGGCGATCGCCAACCTGACCAAGCTCAGCCCGGCGCCGCTGGCCAGCCCTGCCCTGGCCGAGGCCATCACACCGGCCAACTACGACTCCGGCCTGGAGCAGCTGCGCGGCTGCGACCTGATCATCGAAGCCATCGCCGAGCGCATGGACTGGAAACAGGACCTGTACAAGAAGATCGCGCCGTTCGTGGCCGATCATGCGGTGCTGGCCTCCAACACCTCCGGCCTGGGCATCAACGCCCTGTCCGACGTGCTGCCGGAGCAGCTGCGCCACCGCTTCTGCGGCGTGCACTTCTTCAACCCGCCGCGCTACATGCACCTGGCCGAGCTGATCCCGGCCAAGCACACCGAACCGGCGGTGCTGGAAGGCCTGGAAAGCTTCCTGGTCACCACCCTGGGCAAGGGCGTGGTCTACGCCAAGGACACCCCGAACTTCATCGGCAACCGCATCGGCGTGTTCTCGATCCTGTCGACCATCCACCACACCGAGCAGTTCGGCCTGGGCTTCGACGAGGTCGACGGCCTCACCGGCCCGCTGGTCGGCCGGCCGAAGTCGGCGACCTACCGCACCTCCGACGTGGTCGGCCTGGACACCATGGCGCACGTCATCAAGACCATGGGCGACACCCTGCCGAACGACCCGTGGCATGCCTTCTTCAAGGCGCCCAAGTGGCTGGAAGCGCTGATCGGCAAGGGCGCGCTGGGCCAGAAGACCGGCGCCGGCATCTTCCGCAAGGTCGGCAAGGACATCGTGGTGCTGGACCTGCAGAAGCAGGATTACCGCCCGGCCGACCGCGCCGCCGCGCCCGAAGTGGTCGAGATCCTGAAGATCAAGAACCCGGCCGAGAAGTTCGCCAAGCTGCGCGAGAGCCAGCATCCGCAGGCGCAGTTCCTGTGGGCGACCTTCCGCGACCTGTTCCACTACAGCGCCTACCACCTGGCCGACATCGCCGAGACCGCGCGCGACGTGGACCTGGCGATCCGCTGGGGCTACGGCTGGGCGCTGGGTCCGTTCGAGACCTGGCAGGCCGCGGGCTGGAAGCAGGTCGCGCAGTGGATCGCCGACGACATCGCCGCCGGCAAGAGCATGAGCAGCGCGCCGCTGCCGAACTGGGTGTTCGATGGCCGCGACGGCGTGCACGCCGCCGAAGGCTCGTACAGCCCGGCGCGCGACGCCAAGCTGCCGCGCTCGGCGCTGCCGGTCTACAAGCGCCAGCGCTTCCCCGATCCGCTGCTCGGCGAGAAGTTCGCGCGGGGCGAGACCGTGTTCGAGAACGACGGCCTGCGCATGTGGCACGACGGCGACGACATCGCCGTGGTCAGCTTCAAGACCAAGATGAACACCGTCTCCGACCAGGTGCTGGACGGCCTGCAGGAAGCGGTGGGCCGCGCCGAGAAGGACTTCAAGGGCCTGGTGCTGTGGCAGCACAAGGAGCCCTTCTCCGCCGGTGCCGACCTGGCCGGCGCGCTGGGCCTGCTGCAGGCCGGCAAGGTCGACGCGTTCGAGGCGATGGTCGCCAACTTCCAGGCCACCAGCCAGCGCATCAAGTACTCGCTGGCCCCCGTGGTCGCAGCGGTGCGTGGGCTGGCGCTGGGCGGCGGCTGCGAGTTCCAGATGCACAGCGCCAAGACCGTGGCCGCGCTGGAGAGCTACATCGGCCTGGTCGAGGCCGGCGTGGGCCTGCTGCCGGCCGGCGGCGGCCTCAAGGAGATCGCGGTGCGCGCGGCGCAGGCCGCGGGTCCGGGCGGCGACGTGTTCGCCGAACTAAAGAAGACCTTCGAAACCGTGGCCATGGCCAAGGTCTCGACCTCGGCGGTCAACGCCAAGGAACTGGGCCTGCTGCGCGGCACCGACAAGGTGGTGTTCAACAGCTACGAGTCGCTGTACATCGCCAAGGCCGAGGCGCGTGCCCTGGCCGAGGGCGGCTACCGCCCGCCGCTGCCGGCCCGACGCATCCAGGTCGCCGGCGACGTCGGCATCGCCACCTTCAAGATGCTGCTGGTCAACATGCTGGAAGGCCGCTTCATCAGCGAGTACGACTACGAGATCGCCACCCGCATCGCCACCGTGCTGTGCGGCGGCGAGGTCGACCGCGGCGCGCTGGTGGACGAGGAATGGCTGCTCAAGCTCGAGCGCAAGCACTTCGTCGAACTGGCCCAGCAGGAAAAGACCCAGGCGCGCATCGGGCACATGCTCAAGACGGGTAAGCCGTTGAGGAACTGAGATTCGGGAGTCGGGATTGGGGATTCGTTACGGCGGATTCCCAATTCCTGATACCACCCTCGCCTCCCACCATTTATCAGCCGGGCAAAAAGCATTCGACGCCGGGATCCGCTCTGACGAATCCCCAATCCCGAATCCCCATTCCCGGCTTTCGGAGAAAGCCAAATGAGCAAACAGATCCAGGAAGCCTACATCGTCGCCGCCACTCGCACCCCGGTCGGCAAGGCGCCCAAGGGCATGTTCCGCAACACCCGTCCCGACGACATGCTGGCGCACGTGCTGCGTGCGGTGGTGGCGCAGGCGCCGGGCATCGACACCTCGCGCATCGACGACGCGATTATCGGCTGCGCGATGCCCGAGGGCGAGCAAGGCATGAACGTGGCGCGCATCGGCGTGCTGCTGGCCGGGCTGCCGAACTCGGTGGCCGGGCAGACCATCAACCGCTTCTGCTCCTCGGGCATCCAGGCGGTGGCGCTGGCCGCCGACCAGATCCGCCTGGGCAACGCCGACCTGATGCTGGCCGGCGGCACCGAATCGATGTCGATGGTGCCGATGATGGGCAACAAGGTCGCGCTGTCGCCGAGCGTGTTCGCCGACGACCACGTGGCCATCGCCTACGGCATGGGCATCACCGCCGAGAAGGTGGCCGAGGAGTGGAAGGTGTCGCGCGAGGACCAGGATGCGTTCGCCCTCGCCTCGCACCAGAAGGCCATCGCCGCTATCGCCGCCGGCGAGTTCCGCGACGAGATCAGTCCCTACGAGATCCTCTCGCACCAGCCCGACCTGGCCGGCAACGTCATCGCCCTGCGCAAGAAGCTGGTCGACACCGACGAAGGCCCGCGCCCCGACAGCTCGATCGAAGGCCTGGCCAAGCTGCGCCCGGTGTTCCGCAACGGCCAGTTCGGCGGCAGCGTCACCGCCGGCAATTCCTCGCAGATGAGCGATGGCGCCGGTGCGGTGCTACTGGCCTCCGAGCAGGCGATCAAGGACTACGGGCTGACCCCGCTGGCCCGCTTCGTCAGCTTCTCCGTCGCCGGCGTGCGCCCGGAAGTGATGGGCATCGGCCCGATCGAGGCGATTCCGAAGGCGCTCAAGCAGGCCGGCCTGAGCAAGGACCAGCTGGACTGGATCGAGCTCAACGAAGCCTTCGCCGCGCAGTCGCTGGCGGTGATCCGCGACAGCGGCCTGGATCCGTCCAAGGTCAACCCGCTGGGCGGCGCCATCGCCCTGGGCCATCCGCTCGGGGCCACCGGCGCGATCCGCACCGCCACCCTGGTGCACGGCCTGCGCCGGCACAAGCAGAAGTACGGCATGGTCACCATGTGCATCGGCACCGGCATGGGCGCCGCGGGGATCATCGAGGCGCTGTAAGCGCGCCACCTGGGCTCTTAGCCCCTCTCCCCCCGGCAGAGGGGTTGGGGCGAGTGTCCGGTAGCAAGCACGTGTGAAATGGACCATGCGGGTGCGCGCCCTACCCTCATCCGGCCCTGCGGGCCACCTTCTCCCGGAGGGAGAAGGAGCAGGACCTAGCCCCTCTCCCACCGGGAGAGGGGTTGGGGTGAGGGTCCGGCATCAAGCGTTGCTGTACGAACAACGTACAAATAGAAAAGGCAGCCTCGCGGCTGCCTTTTCTGTTTGTCAGCTGATTCGACCGATCTGGATCGAATCAGCGGCTTGACGTCCGGATCAGCACTCGGCCCGCGCGCCGCCCTGCAGCGGCGCGCGGCGCCAGGCTCACTCCTCGGCGAGCATCTGGGTGAGCTTCGCGCGCGCCGGCTTGGCCAGCTTCTTGTTCTCCAGCGCGAAACGGATCGTCGCCTCGACCAGGCCCAGGTGGGTACCGCAGTCGAAGCGGGTGCCCTCGAAACGATAGGCGTCGACTTCTTCGCTCTTCAGCAGCGCGGCGATGGCGTCGGTCAGCTGGATCTCGCCGCCGGCACCGGTGCCGGTGCTTTCGAGCAGCTCGAAGATCTTCGAGCTGAGCACGTAACGACCCACCACCGCCAGATCGCTCGGTGCGTCTTCCGGCTTGGGCTTCTCGACGATCTGCGCGATACGGCCCTTGCGGCCGTCGAACGCCTCGGTAGCCACGATGCCGTAGCTGGCGGTGTTCTCGTGCGGCACGTCTTCCACCGCGATCACGCTGGCGCCGCTGCGCTCGTTGAGATCGGCCATCTGCTTCAGCGCGCCGTCGCCACGGTTCCAGATCAGGTCGTCCGGCAGCAGCACCGCGAACGGCTCGTCGCCGATCACCGACTTGGCGCACAGCACCGCGTGGCCCAGGCCCAGCGCTTCGGCCTGGGTCACGAAGATCGCGCGCACGCCCTCGGGCAGCACGTGGCGAATCATTTCCAGCTGCTCGTGCTTGCCCGCACGCTCCAGCTTCTGCTCCAGTTCGTAGGCCTTGTCGAAATAATCCGCGACCGCGTGCTTGTAGCGGTTGGTGACGAAGATCAGGGTGTCGCAACCGGCTTCGATCGCCTCGTCCACGGCGTACTGGATCAACGGCCGATCGATGATCGGCAGCATTTCCTTGGGAACGGTCTTGGTGGCGGGAAGGAAGCGGGTACCCAAACCTGCCACCGGGAATACTGCCTTGCGGATTCTCTTGCTCATCAGAGCCTTCTGGCCTCGCGTGCGGGGAATGGAACGATGGTAGCGGAGCCGTCGTGATCGCCTTGCTGACGCAGAGGAGCGAACTCCGGCATGGTCATGCGCAGCACCTTCTCGATGGTCTCGCTGTCGTAGTCGGCCACCGCCGCGCGCAACTGCTGCACGCCACGCAGCACGTCCTCGCGCGAGAAGCTGCGCACGCCGGCCTCCAGGATCTTCGGATGCGACGTCGGCCGATAGTTTTCGTCGGCGTAGAACAAGGTCTCGTGCAGCTTCTCGCCCGGACGCAGGCCGGTGTAGACGATGGCGATGTCGCGCCCGGGCTGCTTGCCCGCCAGGCGGATCATCTGCTCGGCGAGCAGGCGGATCGGTACCGGCTCGCCCATGTCCAGCGTGTAGATGGCGCCATGCGACGCCGACGCGGCCGCCTGCACGATCAACTGGCTGGCTTCGGGGATGGTCATGAAGTAGCGCGTTACCTGCGGATCGGTGACCGTCACCGGACCGCCCTGGCGGATCTGCTCGCGGAACAGCGGCACCACGCTGCCGGCCGAATCCAGCACGTTGCCGAAGCGCACCGTCACGAAGCGCGTGCTGACCGCCTGATCGTCCAGCGACTGGCACACCATTTCCGCGTAGCGCTTGGACGCGCCGAGCAGGTTGACTGGGTTGACCGCCTTGTCGGTGGAAATGAACACGAAGGTCGAGACCTTCGCCGCGACACAGGCACGCGCCACGTTCTCGGTGGCCAGCACGTTGTTGCGCACCGCCTCGCGACACTGCCGCTCCAGCAGCGGCACCTGCTTGTAGGCGGCGGCATGGAACACCGCGTCCGGCTCGGCCACCTTCATGGCGTGGCGAATCACCGCCGGATCGCCGCAATCGCCCAGCACGCAGTCGATCTCCAGATCCGGGAAGGTGCGGTGCAGGTCGGCATGGATGGTGATCAGCGCCAGTTCGTTGATCTCCAGCAGCACGATCTTGCGCGCGCCGTGACGCGCGCACTGCCGGCACAGTTCCGAACCGATCGAACCGCCGGCGCCGGTGACCAGCACCGTGCGCCCGGACAGCCAGCCCTTGATCAGCTTCCAGTCCGGCGTCACCGGCTTGCGCCCGAGCAGGTCCTCGATCGCGACCTCCTTCAGTTCGCCCGGCAGGTAGTGGCCCTCGAGGACGTCGACCAGCCTCGGCACAGTGCGGAACGGCAGGCCGGTACTCTCGCAGATCGCCACCACCCGCTGCATGCCGGCCGCATCCAGCGACGGGATCGCGATGACCAGCAGCTTGGCCGCGGTTTCCTTGGCGATCGCGCCGGCTTCGTCGATGCGACCCAGGATCGGCAGGCCTTGCAGCTTGGCGCCGTGCAAGTGGCCTGCGTCGTCGACGAAACCCACGGGCTGGTAGGCACCGGAGCGGCGCAGGTCGCGCACCAGTGCCTCGGCCGCACGGCCAGCGCCGACGATCAGCACGCGCCGCGCGGTGTCGTCCGAATGGGCGATCTGATAATCCTTCCAGGCGCGGTACAGCAGGCGGGGCGCGCCAAGCAGCGCCGACAACGCAAACGGATACACCATCAGCACCGACAGCGGGATCGCATCGAAGCGGCTGTAGGCCAGCCCCAGCACGATCGCCACCAGGCCATAGAAGCTGGCCTTGAAGATATTGAGCAGGTCGGGAACGCTGGCGAAGCGCCACAGGCCGCGATACAGGCCGACCTTCCAGAACACCAGCCCCTGCGCCACCAGCACGATGGCGGTGTTGAGGTTCCACAGCGGCAACGGATGCTCGCCAGGCAGCATGGTGTAGCGGGCAGCATGCAGCAGTTGCCAGCAGACCCAGACAATGGCCAGATCGTGGACGACCACGGAGGCCTTGGGAAACAGCTCGGTGAATCGGTCGCGCGTGGAAAGCATCAGTGATCCGTGAGAGTTCGGCGCATCCGGTTGCGCAAAGCCAGCCAAAGCACACCTGCCGAACAGAACCAGGCGATCGTCAGACCGGCCTGGACGCCCGCATCCAGGGGCCTGCCCAGCCGCGCGATTGTAATCGCGACGATGCTGAACAGACCGTAGGCGAGCGTGACGACAGTATGGCTACTGCCGGTGTGTACCCAACGCTGATAAAAATGTTGCGCGTGCGGTTGCCACCAACGTTCGCCCGCGAGCATGCGCGAGGCGAGCGTGAAGCCTGCGTCGATGGCGAAGGCCGACAGCGGCAATGCCGGCAGCCATGGCGCCTGCTCACCGGCCACCAGACACCAGGCGAACAGCGCGGCGATCAGGTAACCGAGTGCGCCACTGCCGACATCTCCGAGGAAAATGCGCGCCCGGGGATAGTTGAACGGCAGAAACCCCGCACAGGCGACCAACAGCACCCAGCATGGCCACCGCAGCGGCGCCGGCAGCAACCAGGCGAATCCCATGGCCGCGATCATCGCCTGGCTGCTGGCCAGACCATTGATGCCATCCATGAAATTCCAGATATTGATCAGCGAAACCGTTGCCAGCCACACCAGCGCGACCACCCACAACGGTTGGCTCGCACTGTAGACAAGTGCAGCGAGCAGGGTCGCCGCCACCGCATGCACCAGCAATCGCAGCGCCGCCGACAGCGGCCGGTGGTCGTCCCACCAGCCGATGCCGGCGACCAGCAGCAGGCCGGCCGCGAAGGTGGCGATGCCGGCACCGTGCTGCGGCCACTGCAGCGCCGCCCAGCCGCAGGCGAGCAGCACTGCCGCCACGATCGCCACGCCGCCACCGCGCGGCGTCGCCACGGTGTGGCTGCGCCGCTCGCCGGGTGCGTCCATCAGCTTGCGTTTGAGTGCGTAGCGGCGCGACAGCCAGGTGCCGGCCGCGCTGAATGCCCCGAGCGCCAAGAGCAGCGCGGCTCCTGCGATGGGCATTACACCACCGCGTAGTTGAGCAGCGGCTTGACCGTGCCCCACTCCTTGCAACTGGGGCATTGCCAGTGGTGGGTACGCGCACCGAAGCCGCAACGGGTGCAGCGGTAGCTGGGATTGCGCACCAGCAACTGGTCGGTGATGTGCTTGAGGTCCTGCAGGGTCGCGGTGGAGTCGGCACCCTCGGCCAGGGTCAGGTCGATCAGCGCGGACTCGCCGCGCACCGACGGGCGGTCCTTGAGCTGCCGGCCGAGATAGGAGCGCGCGGCGGAAATACCTTCCTGCGACTCCATCAGACGGGTCAGCGCCAACACCGGGGCGATGCCGCGATAGTGCTCGGTCATCTCCGACAGGAACGCACGCGCGCCGCTGAGATCGTTGCCGCGCCGGTAGCAGTCCATCAGCGCAGGCATGATCTCCGGCAGGTAGTCCGGGTCGTGGCGGGCGGCGCGCTCGAAGGCGCGGATCGCGGCCTCGTCGTTGCCGTCGTCGACGTCGATGCGTCCTTCCAGGATGCCGGCGCGCACCGACTTGGCATCGGCCTGGTAGGCACGCGCGATCGCCGCCCGCGCCAGGTCGTTCTTGCCCGACGCGCGATAGCGGTCGGCCAACTCGCATTCGAACTGGGCGATCAGCTTGCCCATCGGCTCGCCGGTCACCTCTTCGTAGCGGGTGGCGTTGTCGATGGCCTTTTCCCAGTCGCGTTCGGCCTGGTAGATGCCGATCAGGTGCTTGAGCGCCTGCGGCGCGCGCTGGTCGATCTGCGCCAATTCGGTGAACACGGTTTCGGCCCGGTCCAGCAGCCCCGACTTCATGTAGTCCTCGCCCAGCGCCAGCAAGGCCTGCACGCGCTGCGCGTCGCTCAGGTCGCCGCGCTGGACCAGGCCCTGGTGCAGGCGGATGGCGCGGTCGACCTCACCGCGGCGGCGGAACAGGTGGCCCAGCGCGACCTGGGTCTCGAAGGTTTCCTTGTCCAGTTCGGCGATGTGCAGGAACAGCTCGATCGCCTTGTCCGGCTGCTCGTTGAGCAGGTAGTTGAGGCCGCGGAAATAGGTGCTGGAGAGCCGGCTGACCTGGGTATCGCCATGGCGCTGGCCGCCACGGCGGCCGATCACCCAGCCACTCAGCGCTGCCAGCGGCAGGAACAGGAAGAACCAGAACCACTCGGTCAGAAAGTCCATCGAAGGTCAGCGTCCATCCAAGGGCTGGGCATGGGGAGAAACCGGCGCGACGGCCGGGGTCGCGGCGTTCGCGGCCTTGTTGGCGCGACGCAGCTTGGCATACAGGGGGATCACCAGGGTCGCCAGGACCAGCGAAGCGCCGATCAGCACGCCGGCGAACAGCGAGACGATGATGGCGATGCCGGAGGTGGTGGCGATGCTGGAGAACACGAAGTTGATCTGGATCGGCTGCGAATTGAGCGACCCGATGACCAGGCCGGCCAACAGCAACACCAGCAGGATCAGCAGTCGTGCAATCTTCATGAGCAACTCCAGCGTCGGGAGACACTAGATTAGCCGAACAGGCGTGGATTCCGGCAAACGCCGGACGCCGGACTCAGGGCGTGTCGGATTCGACCGGAACGACGCCGCTCACACGCTCGCGCAGCTCCTTGCCGGGCTTGAAATGCGGCACGTGCTTGCCGGGAAGCGCGACGGACTCGCCGGTCTTGGGATTGCGTCCCAGGCGCGGCGGCCGGTAATGCAGGGAAAAGCTGCCGAAGCCGCGGATCTCGATGCGATCACCGCCGGACAGGGCGCCGCCCATCATTTCCAACAACGACTTCACCGCCAGATCGACGTCGTCCGACTTCAGATGCGCCTGCTTGCGCGCCAGGATTTCGATCAGCTCGGATTTTGTCATTGCGGATTCGTGCAGTGGGGTCGCAACCTGGCACGGCCCGGGAACACCGGGCCGTGCCAGTAACGCTGCGTGTGGCGGATTACTCGGACTTGTTGCCGTTCAGCTGTGCACGCAGCAGCGCGCCCAGCTGGGTGGTGCCGCCCGACGCGGACTGGTATTCCTCCAGCACTTCGCGCATTTCGGCATCGTCCTTGGCCTTGATCGACAGCTGCAGGGTGCGGCCCTTGCGGTCCATGCCCACGAACTTGGCTTCGATCTTGTCGCCGACCTTCAGGTGCTGGCTGGCGTCGTCGACGCGCTCGTTGGCGATGTCGCGCGCGGCAACGTAGCCTTCGATGCCGTCGGCCAGGTCGATGGTGGCGCCCTTGGCGTCCACTTCACGCACCACGCCCTCGACCTTCGAGCCCTTCGGGTTGGCGGCCATGTACTGGCCGAACGGATCCTGCTCCAGCTGCTTGACGCCCAGGCTGATGCGCTCGCGCTCCGGGTCCACCGCCAGCACCACGGCTTCCAGCGTGTCGCCCTTCTTGAAGTTGCGCACGATGTCTTCGCCGGTGGTGTTCCAGCTGATGTCGGACAGGTGCACCAGGCCGTCGATGCCGCCGTCCAGGCCGATGAAGATGCCGAAGTCGGTGATCGACTTGATCTGGCCGGACACCTTGTCGTTCTTCTTGTGGGTGGCGGCGAAGGTCTCCCACGGATTGGCGGCGACCTGCTTCATGCCCAGCGAGATGCGGCGACGCTCTTCGTCCACGTCCAGCACCATCACTTCGACTTCGTCGCCGACCTGCACGACCTTGGACGGGTTGACGTTCTTGTTGGTCCAGTCCATCTCGGACACGTGCACCAGGCCTTCCACGCCCGGCTCGATCTCGACGAACGCGCCGTAATCGGTGACGTTGGACACCTTGCCGAACACGCGGCTGTTGGCCGGGTAACGACGGGCGATGTTGTCCCACGGATCCTCGCCCAGCTGCTTCAGGCCGAGGCTGACGCGGTTACGCTCGCGATCGAACTTCAGCACGCGCACGTCCAGCTCGTCGCCGACGTTGACCACTTCGGACGGATGGCGCACGCGCTTCCAGGCCATGTCGGTGATGTGCAGCAGGCCGTCGATGCCGCCCAGGTCCACGAACGCGCCGTAGTCGGTCAGGTTCTTGACCACACCCTTCAGGATCGCGCCTTCCTGCAGCTTGTCCATCAGCTGCTCGCGCTCTTCCGAGTGCTCGCTCTCGACCACCGCACGACGCGAGACCACCACGTTGTTGCGCTTGCGGTCCAGCTTGATCAGCTTGAACTCCAGTTCCTTGCCTTCCAGGTAGGCCGGGTCGCGCACCGGGCGCACATCCACCAGCGAACCGGGCAGGAACGCGCGGACATCCTTGATGTCCACGGTGAAACCACCCTTGACCTTGCCGCTGATGCGGCCGGTGATGGTCTCGTTCTTTTCCAACGCTTCTTCCAGCTCGTCCCACACCATGGCGCGCTTGGCCTTCTCGCGCGACAGCACGGTCTCGCCGAAGCCGTTCTCGAGCGAGTCGAGCGCGACCTTGACCAGGTCGCCTTCGGCGACGTCGATCTCGCCAGCGTCGTTACGGAACTGCTCGATCGGCACGATGCCTTCGGACTTCAGGCCGGCGTTGATCACCACCACGTCGCCGCGGACTTCCACGACGGTACCGGTGACGATGGCGCCGGGCTTCAGCTTGGCCAGATTGGCTTGGCTGGCTTCGAACAGTTCGGCAAAAGATTCGGTCATTTGAAATTACTCTAGTGGACACACGGACAGGGCGTTTTTCTTCTGGAAAAACAGCGACTGCCCACCTGTTAGTCGGCCCGAACAGCGGCCGGGTGTGGAATGGAAAAACCGCAGCGCGGGATTGCGCAGCGGAGCCTTTGACACTATCGGTGGAACCTGGATGTAGCGTGTTGCGAGGAACCGGTGGCATGCATGCCACCACCACTCTGCTGCCCTGCCCTGCGCACTGCTCTCAGACTGGCAACAACTGCAGGACGCGGCCCACCACCTGGTCGATGTCCATGCCGGTGGTATCGAGGAGGACGGCATCGTCTGCCGGCCTCAGCGGGGCCACCGCGCGTTGGGCATCGCGTGCGTCGCGGGCCATGATCTCGCGCAGCAGGTCGTCGAATATAACGGAAACCCCTTTTTCCTTCAACTGCTTATGCCGGCGCTGGGCGCGCTCCTCGGCGCTGGCGGTCAGGAACACCTTGTACGGGGCGTCCGGGAAAATCACCGTGCCCATGTCGCGGCCGTCGGCGACCAGCCCCGGCGGGGTGCGGAAGGCGCGCTGACGCTGCTTCAGCGCCGCGCGCACCTCGGGAATGGCGGCAATCGCCGAGGCCACCGCGCCGGTGGTCTCCAGGCGCAGTTCGTCGGTGGCATCGGCGCCGTTGATCCGGACCCGCAGGCCGCCGCCGGCGACCTCGTCGAAATCCACCCGGGTGTCGAAGGTGCAGCGCACCAGGGCGGCGGCGTCGGAAATGTCCAGATTGGCCCAGCTGGCCGCGACCCCGACCGCCCGGTACAGCGCCCCCGAATCCAGGTAATGCCAGCCCAGGCGGGCGGCGACGATGCGGCTGACGGTGCCTTTGCCGGCCCCGGACGGGCCATCGATGGTCAGGACGGGAGCGGGCTCGTTCATGCGGTTCCTCGGACGGGGGGCGGCGCATTGTAGCGCCGACGCCAGCCCGACTGGCGCAAGCAGTTGAAACCATGAAGAAAACCAGGCTACAATCGCCGGCTTACTGATCCCGCGCCATGGTTTCGGCCGTGCCGCCCTCCTTCGAATCCACAAGTTTACGCCGAGGTGTGCCATGAAAGTCCTGTCCTCCCTGAAGTCGGCGAAGGCCCGTCACCGCGACTGCAAGGTGGTCCGCCGCCGCGGTAAGGTCTTCGTGATCTGCAAGTCCAACCCCCGTTTCAAGGCGCGCCAGCGCTGATCCGACCCGGCCTACCCTACCGCGCTGCGCGCAGCGGTGGCCGGTCGTCGACGAAAGCCGCCTTCGGGCGGTTTTTTGTTGCCGAAGTTTGCTGTAATCGACGCTCGTCCTCTGGGGAGTACACGTGATGAAGCATCGTCTGTCCGTCCTGCCGCTGCTGGCCGTGTTGGGCCTGGCCGGCGGCGCCCACGCCGAGACCCTGCTGGTCGAGCGGGTCAAGGAAGAACCCGCGGCGGCGCTGCCGACCCGCGGCCTGAGCATGGCCCAGGTGCAGGCGCGCTACGGCGCCCCGCAGCAGAAGCTGGAGCCGCGTGGCGGCCAGAAGCGGCAATGGCCGACCATCAACCGCTGGGTCTATCCGGCCTTTACCGTCTACTTCGAGAAGCAGAAGGTGGTGGACGTGGTCGCCAACAAGGCCGACGCCAACGAGATCGGACCGAAGCCGGCGATCCGCTGACGTCGGTCCTGCGCCCGGTTGCGCGTGCGCCTGGCCGAACACCCCGGCGCTGCCGCTGGCGACCGTCCCGTCCCGTGGTCCTGCGCAACGCACCTGCGCCCGCCAGTGCAGGGATATGAACGACACACACCCTGGCGCGACGCCAGGCACAACCTGAGTACTGGTCGCAATGACTGATCGCCTTCGCCTTCCCGCAGAATGGGAACCGCAGTCCGCCATCCTGATCGCCTGGCCGCATGCCGGCACCGACTGGGCCGAGCGCCTGGCCGAGGTCGAGGAGACCTACATCGCCCTGGTCGCGGCGATCGTGCGCTTCCAGCGGGTGCTGATCTGCGTGGCCGACGCCGACCTGCAGATCTATGCCGAGGCGCGGCTGCGCTCGGCGCGTGTGGACATGCAGCGGGTGCGCTTCGTCGAGGCCGAGTACGACGACACCTGGCTGCGCGATTCCGGCCCGATCACCCTGGCGCGCGCCGGCGGCGGCTTCCAGTTGCTGGATTTCCGCTTCACCGGCTGGGGCGGCAAGTTCCAGGCCAGCCGCGACGACCAGTTGGTGGGCGTGCTGGCCGAGCAAGGCCTGTTCGCCGACAGCGACGTGCGCCGCATCGATTTCGCCCTGGAAGGCGGCGCCATCGACTGCGACGGTGCCGGCACCCTGCTGACCACCTGGCAGTGCCTGCACGAGCGGCATCCGCAGCGCAGCCGCGAATCGCTCAGCCACGACCTGGCCGACTGGCTGGCGCAGCAGCGCGTGCTGTGGCTGGATCACGGCTATCTGGAAGGCGACGACACCGACGCGCACATCGACACCCTCGCCCGCTTCGCCAGCCCCGACGCGATCGTTTACCAGGCCTGCGACGACGCCGGCGATTCGCACTACGCCGAGCTGCAGGCGATGGGCGCCGAACTGGCCGCATTGCGTACCGCCGACGGCGTGCCTTATCGGTTGTTTCCGCTGCCGTGGGCGCAACCGGTGATCGACGATGGCCGGCGCCTGGCCGCGTCCTATGCCAATTTCCTGATCGTCAACGGTGCGGTGCTGATGCCGGCCTACGGCGACGCGTCCGATGCGCAGGCGCAGGCGGTAATGGCGCAGGCCTTCCCGCAGCACGAGATCGTGCCGATCCCCTGCCGCGCGCTGATCTGGCAGAACGGCAGCCTGCACTGCATCACCATGCAGCTGCCGGCCGGATTGCTGGCGGACTGAGCCGCCGCGCCTGCGCCGCACGCCGGCGCAGCGCCGACCACACCACCCGCGCCGCCGCCACGCGCAGCGCGGGATTCATCTCCCTGGAACCTGCCGCGCGGCCATCCGCGCTACCATGCCGGTTTACCGCGAACCTTGATTCCGCAATGACCCGAACCACTCTTTCCGTCGCGCTGATCCAGGAGCGCAACCACGGCGACGCCGCGGCGAACCTGGCAGCGATCGAATCGCGTGTGGCCGAGGCCGCCGCGCAGGGCGCACAGTTGGTGCTGCTGCAGGAACTGCACAACGGCGCGTACTTCTGCCAGCACGAGTCGGTGGACGAATTCGACCTGGCCGAGCCGATTCCCGGCCCCAGCACCGAGCGCCTGGGCGCCCTGGCCAAGCGCCACGGTGTGGTTCTGGTCGGCTCGCTGTTCGAGCGCCGCGCCGCCGGGCTGTACCACAACACCGCGGTGGTGTTCGAAAAGGACGGCAGCCTGCTGGGCAAGTACCGCAAGATGCACATCCCGGACGATCCGGGCTTCTACGAGAAGTTCTACTTCACCCCGGGCGATCTGGGCTTCACCCCGATCCAGACCTCGGTCGGCCGCCTCGGCGTGCTGGTGTGCTGGGACCAGTGGTACCCGGAAGCGGCGCGACTGATGGCGCTGGCCGGTGCCGAACTGCTGCTGTATCCGACTGCGATCGGCTGGGATCCCAACGACGAACAGGCCGAGCAGGAACGCCAGCGCGATGCCTGGATCCTCAGCCATCGCGGCCATGCGGTGGCCAATGGCGTGCCGGTACTGAGCTGCAACCGGGTCGGCCACGAGCCCTCGCCGCTGGGCGCGTCGGGCATCCAGTTCTGGGGCAACAGCCACGTGCTCGGCCCGCAGGGCGAGTTCATCGCCGAGGCCGGTGGCGAGCCGACCGTGCTGGTCTGCGACGTGGACCTGCAGCGCAGCGAGCACGTGCGGCGGATCTGGCCGTTCCTGCGCGACCGCCGCATCGATGCCTACGGCGACCTGCTGAAGCGCTACATCGACTGACCCGCAGCGCCGTGCCGGGTCTTCGCCTGTGCGGCGCCGCTCCCTGCGGCGCAGCGCGCCCCGGCCGCAGGCGCCCATGCCGGTCGCGGCCAATGCCCTCACCCCCCTGCCTGCTGAGCCCCGGCGCTGCCGAGGCGCCCTCCGATGAGTGATGGAATGAACGAACTTTCCCAGGCCGACGGCGACGACGCGCTGTTCGACGGCCAGCCGTACCGCATCGTCGAACGCGACGGCATCCGCTACACCCTGCTCGGCACCGCGCACGTGTCCCTGGCCAGCGTCGCCGCCGTGGAACGGGCGATCGGCAGCGGCCGTTTCGACGCGGTGGCGGTGGAACTGGACCCGCAGCGCCTGCAGGCACTGACCGATCCGGACGCACTGACCAAGCTGGACCTGGTGCAGGTGATCCGCAAAGGCCGCGTGGCCCTGTTCGCCGCCAACCTGGCGCTGGCCGCCTACCAGCGGCGCCTGGCCGAGCAACTGGGCATCGAGCCCGGCGCCGAGCTCAAGCGCGCGGTGCTGCTGGCGCGCGAACGGCAGTTGCCGGTGTACCTGGTCGATCGCGAAGTCGGCCTGACCTTCAAGCGCGCCTCCAGCCGGCTCGGCTTCTTCGGCAAGCTGAAGCTGGCCAGCGGCCTGCTCGGCGGCCTGTTCGCCTCCGACGAGGTCGGCGAGGCGGAGATCGAGAAGCTCAAGCAGGGCGACATGCTCGAGGCCAGCTTCGGCGACTTCGCCAGCGAAAGCCCGGCGCTGTACGACACCATCATCGCCGAGCGCGACCGCTACATGGCCACGCGTCTGCGCGAGGAACAGGCGCAACAGCGCGCGCTGCCGCTGGCCGGCAACGCCGAGCCACTGGACGGCTCCACCGGTGCCGGCGTGCGCGAGGTACTGGCGGTGGTCGGTGCGGGCCACCTGGCCGGCCTGGCGCGGCACCTGCAGGGCGACCAGGACGATCCCGCGACGCTGCGCAAGGCGCTGGAAGAGGTGCAAACCAAGAAGAAGGTGCCGTGGATCACCCTGACCCTGACCGCGCTGGTGCTGGGCGGCGTGGCCTGGGGCTACTGGCATGGCGGCTTCGCCCTGGGCACCGACCTGTTGCTGCAGTGGGTGTTGTTCACCGGCGGTCTGGCCGGGCTGGGTTGCATCCTGGCCGGCGGCCATCCGCTGAGCGTGATCGCCGGCGCCATCGCCGCGCCGCTGAAGCCGTTCCGCCCCGGCGTGCCGGCCGGTGCGTTCAGCGCCCTGGTCGAAGTGCACATGCGCAAGCCGGCCTATGGCGACTTCCTGGCGCTGCGCGACGATGCGCAGAACCTGCGCGGTTGGTATCGCAACCGCGTCTCGCGCGTGGTGCTGACCTTCCTGCTGACCAACCTGGGCAGCATGCTCGGCGTGTGGCTGGCCGGCTTCCGCATCTTCGGCAAGCTGGCGGGTTAAACCAGCCGAAGCATTGACCTCGTAGGAGCGGCTTCAGACGCGACGGGCCTTCCCTGGGACGCCTGTCGCGGCTGAAGCCGCTCCTACGAAAAGCTCCTACGAAAAGCTCATGCGGCTTGCGGTGCGGCGACACCACGCGCGCGCTGCACCAAGCCCGCCGCGCCATTGCTGAGATCGTCGAGCATCGCGTAGATGGTCGGCAGAAACAGCAGGCTGACCACGGTCGAGAACGCCAGGCCGCCAGCGATGGCGCGGGCCATCGGGTAGTAGGCCGGACCGTCGCCGAACATCTGCGTGGTGGTCAGCGAGATCGGCACCATCGCCAGGATCGCCGTGCCCATGGTCATCATGATCGGCCGCAGGCGCTCGCGCGAGCCTTCGATCAGCGCCTCGGTGCGGCCGAGGCCGCGCCGGCGCAGATTGTTGATGTGCTCGATCATCACGATGCCGTTGTTCACCACCACGCCCATCAGCACCAGGATGCCGATGAAGGCCATGATCCCGAAGCTGGTGCCGGTGATCCAGAACAGCCAGAACACGCCGAACACCGAGAACAGCACGCCGCTCATGATCGCCGCCGGGAACAGCAGCGATTCGAACACCGCGGCCATCACCACGTAGATCATCAGCAGCGCGATCAGCAAGTTGAACAGCATCTGCTGGCTGGCCTGGTCGTCGTCCTGACCGTCCGCACCGTCGAAGCTGTAGCGGTAGCCGACCGGGAAGCTGACCGCCTTGAGCGTGTCCTCGATCGCCTGCTTTGCTTCCGGCGCGGTGACCTTGGCGCCGAGATTGGCGGTGATGGTCAGCGTGGTCTGGCGGTTGGTGCGGGCGATCTGGGTCGCGGCCGCGCGCGGTTGCGTCTCGACCAGGCTCAGCAGCGGCACGCTGCGCCCGTCCTGGGTGCGCACGTTGAAGCTGTCCAGATCCTCCGGCGAGGTTTGCTCGGCGCCGGCGAAGCGCACCCACACCGGCACCTCGTTGTCGCCGTGGCGGAACTCGCGCAGCGACGCGCCACGCAGCGCCAGGCCGACGAAGCTGGCAACCTGCTCGGCGCTGAAGCCGAACGCGGCGGCACGCTCGCGGTCCACCCGCACCGCCAGTTCGGTGCTGCGGTCGCCGCTGTCCACGCGCACGTCGCGCAGTTCCTTGCGCCGCGCCAGCACCGGCACCACGTCGTCGGCCAGCGCGCGCAGCGCCTCGGTGGAATCGCCGACCAGTTGCACCTGCACGGTCTGCCCGCCGCCGTTGCCGCCATCGCCGCCGTTGCTGTTGCCGACGTGGAAATCTACCCGCGCCGAGCGCGGCAGTTCCTTGCGGATGCGTTCCATCAGCGCCGGCAGGTCGCGGACCTGCTTCAGGTCCACGGTCAGCGTGGTGCTGCTGCCCTCCTCCTCGCTGAACCAGGAATACACCTGGGTCACGTGGTACTGCGCGCGGCGCGCATCGATGAAGCGTTCGAGCCGGGTCACTTCCTCGGCCATCTGTTCGCGCGTATAGGCGCCCTTCCATTGGTAGCCGATGAAGACCTGCTCGCCGCCGTCGCCGCCGAACATGTCCTTCTTGGTCTGCATCATCGGGATCACGCTCAGCGCGCTGATCAGCACGATCGCGCTCACGCTCCAGCCGCGGTGCGCCAGCGACCAGGCCAGCACCCGCGCGTAGCGGCGCTGCAGGCGCGGGATCAGTCCGTGCGGGGAATGCACCAGCGCCGGGGTGCGCATGCGCGCCGACAGCATCGGGATCAGGCTCACCGCCACCAGCCACGACGCCAGCAGCGACACCGAGATGGTGATGGCGATCTGCGACATGAAGATGCTGATGTTGTTGGTCTCGCCGAACAGGTTCGGTACGAACACGATGCAGTGGCACAGGGTGCCGGCCGACAGCGCGATGGCAACGTTGCGGGTGCCGACGATGGAGGCGCGCTGCGGCTGGTCGGGCATGCGCTCGCGCTCCTGGTAGATGCTCTCCACCACCACCACGGCGTTGTCCACCAGCATGCCGACGGCCAGCAGCAGGCCCATCATGGTCAGGATGTTGAGGGTGACCCCGGCGAAGTACATGAAGCCCAGGGTGATGGCGAAGCAGATCGGGATCGCCAGGGTCACCATCAGCGTCGACGGCCAGTGGCGCAGGAAGAAGAACAGCACCGTCACCGACAGCAGCAGGCCCACCGCGCCGGCTTCGGCCAGTTCCGCCAGCGACGAGGTCACCGCCTTGCCCTGGTTGTCGATGACCTTGATCTGCACGTCGCTCAGCGCCGGCTGCTTGCGGATCTGCTCGACCTCGGCCAACACCGCGCGCGAGACCTCGACTAGGTTGGCGCTGCGCTCCTTGAACACGTCCAGGCCCACCGCCGGGCGTCCGTCCAGGCGCCGGCCGTAGCTCATCCGGGTCGGCTTGAGCCGCACCTCGGCGATGTCGCCCAGGCGCAGGCCCTTGCTGTCGATGACCAGATCGCGCAGTTCCTGCAGGTCGCGCAGTTCGCCGATCGGCTGCACCCGCAGGCGCTGGCCGTTGTCGTCGATCTGCCCGGCCGACAGCGAGAAGTTGAGCTTGCCCAGGCGCTCGCTGAGCTGGTTGAGGCTGAGGTTGTGCGCGCTGAGCCGGTCCGGGGCGATGGCGATCTCGACCTCGTTCGGCGGCGCGCCGGACACCGACACCTTGGCCACGCCGGGAATGCGTTCCAGGCGGCGCTTGAACTCGCGATCGAGCATGTCGTAGGCGCCGGTCAGGTCGGCCGCGCCGGCCAGGCGCACCTTGAGCACCGGCTGGTCGCTGCTGGACCACTTGAACACGTTGTAGCGCCGCAGGTCCGCCGGCAGATCGGCGCGGATCGCGTCGATGCGCTCGCGCGCGTCGGAAGCGGCGATGGCGATGTCGCGGTCCCAGTCGGAGAACTCGATGAAAATGTTGGCGCCGTCGGCGGTGGCGGTCGAGCGCATGCGCTTGATCCCGGTCATCGTCGCCAGCGCTTCCTCGGTCGGCCGCACCAGGTTGCGCTCGACCTCGTCCGGGGTCGAGCCGGTGTACGGCAGCTGCACGAACAGGAACGGCGCGGAGATGTCCGGCAAGGCCTCCAGCGGCAGGCGGAAGGCCGCGATCAGCCCGACCACCACCAACGACACGAAGCACATGATGGTGGTGACCGGACGGCGGATGCTGAACTCGGCGACGCTCATGCCGGTGCGCCCTCACCGTCCTGCAAGCGCTGCTCGCCGTGCTCGCGCTGCCGCGCGCGCCGTCCGCGCTCGGCGTAGTACGCGTCGGCGCGGCGATCCAGGCGGTCGTAGACCACCGGGATCACCAGCAGGGTCAACAGCGTCGACACCAGCAGCCCGCCGATCACGGTGATCGCCATCGGCGCGCGCACCTCGGCGCCCTCGCCACTGGCGATCGCCAGCGGCAGGAAGCCGAACAATGTGCACAGCGTGGTCATCACGATCGGCCGCAGTCGCGAGCGCGCCCCTTCGATCAGCGCGGCGCGCTTGGCCACGCCCTCCTCGCGCAACTGGTTGACCTTGTCGATCAGGATGATCGCGTTCTTGGTCACCAGGCCCACCAGCAGGATCAAGCCGATGAACACCACCACCGACACCGGCTTGCCGGTCAGCAGCAGCGCCAGCACCGCGCCGACCAGCGCCAGCGGGATGGTGAACAGGATGACGAACGGATGCAGCAGCGACTCGAACTGCGAGGCCATCACCAGGTACACCAGGAACACCGCCAGGCCGAACGCGAACAGCAGCGAGCGCGCCGATTGCGCCAGTTCCTCGCCCTGCCCGCCGATGTGCATGCCGACGCCGGCGCCGAGCGGATCGCGCGCCACCATCGCGCCGACTTCGCGTACCGCGCCGCCCAGGTCGATGTCGCGCAGGTTGGCCGAGACGATCGCCACGCGGATCTGGTCGGCGCGGTGGATTTCGCTGGGCCCGGTGGTGGCGACGACGTCGGCGACCGCGTCCAGGGTCACCGGCCGGCTGCTGCCCGGATTGACGATCAGCCGGCGGATGCTGTCGACGCTGGAGCGGTCGCTCTGCTGCGCGCGCACCAGCACGTCGATCTTGCGGTCGCGGAAGCTGTAGCGGGTGGCGACGTCGCCGCGCACCTTCTTCACCACCACGTCGGCGATCTGCCGCGTGGTCAGGCCCAGCGCGCCGGCGCGCTCCTGGTCGAAGCGGATCTGGATCTCCGGGAAGCCCTCCTCCACCGTGGATTTGACGTCGGCGAAATGGCCGTTGCCGCGCAGCAGCGCCGCCAGTTTCTGCCCGGCGTGCTGGATGGTCTGCAGATCCTGGCCGCGCAGTTCGATCTCCAGCGGCGTGGAGAAACTGAACAGCTCGGGCCGGCTGAAACCGACCTGCACGCCCGGGTGGTTACGCATCGTCGCGCGCATGCGCTCGCTCTGCTGCGCCTCGAACTGCGCACTGCCGCCGCCGGCCATGGCGATGGTCAGCTTGCCGATGTTCTCGCCGCTCTCGGTGGGGCTTGCGTCGAGCCGGGTGCCGCTGCCGCTGACCCCGTACAGCGCCTGCACGCCCGCATCCTTGCCGTGGACCTCCTGCAGTTCGCGCACCAGCGCGTCGGTCTGCCGCAACGGCGTACCGGCCGGCAGTTTCACGGTCATCTCGAAGCGGTCCTGCGCCAGCTGCGGGATCAGGTCGGCGCCCAGCAGCGGCGCCACCGCCAGCGTCGCGGCGAAGGCCAGCGCCGCCAGCCCCAGCACCCAACCCGGACGCGCCAGCGCGCCCGGCAACAGCCGCAGGTAGCCGCGCTCGGCCAGCGCGTACGGCGCCATCGCCAGGTCGCTGGCCTTGCGCATCACCGGCGCGACCACCGCCATCGCGCCGCGCCACAGCCGCACGCACGACCAGGCCACGCCGAAGCACACGCCGCGCACCGCCGCACCGGCACCGCGGCGGCTCCAGGCCAGCGGCTTCAGCCAGCCGCGCTGCGGCTGCCAGCGCGGCGCCGCCGGCTCCACCGGGAACGCCAGCGGCGGGCGGCCCTTCAGCGAACTGAGCATCGGGATCAGGGTCATGGACACCACCAGCGAGATCGCAATGGCGATCGCCACGGTCAGCGCCTGGTCGCGGAACAGTTGCCCGGCCACGCCTTCCACGAACACCAGCGGCAGGAACACCGCGATCGTGGTCAGGGTCGAGGCGACCACCGCCATGCCGACCTCGCGGGTGCCGACGATCGCCGCATCGAGCACGCTCAGGCCGCGCTCGCGCGCCTTGGCGATGCTTTCCAGCACCACGATCGAGTCGTCCACCACCAGGCCGGTGGCCAGCGCCAGCCCGCCCAACGACATCACGTTGAGGCTCAGCCCGAGCTGGCCCATGAAGAAGAACGTGGTCACGATCGACACCGGCAGCGACAGGCCGATCACGAACGTGCTCCAGCCGTCGCGCAGGAACAGGAAGATGATCAGGATCGCCAGCAGGCCGCCGATCACCGCATCCTTCTTTACGTCGCCGATGGCGTGCTCGATGAAGCGCGACTGGTCTTCCAACGTGGTCAACTCGGCGTCGGCCGGGATCTGCGCCTGCAGCTGTTCCAGGCGCTTGCGCAGCGCCGCGGCGGTGGACACGGTGTTGGCGTCGCCTTCCTTGTAGATGGCCAGTTCCACCGCTTCCTTGCCGCCCAGGCGGATGATCGCCTCGCGCTCCTTGTAGCCCTGCCGCACCTGCGCCACGTCCTTGAGCCGGATCGGCATGCCGCCGGCGACTATGGTGGTCGTGCTGGACGTCGCGCTCTGCGCTGCCGACGCGGCCGCGATCGCGGCTTCCGAACCGGTGGAGGCGGCGATCGCATACATCTGCTGCAAGGCCGCGTCCGCCGCGTTGCCGCCGGCGCCCTGGGTGGTGAGCAACAGGTTGCGGATCTCGTCCAGGTCGGCGAACTGATTGACCGTGCGCACCAGGTAGCGCTGCGTGCCCTGCTCCAGGCGCCCGCCGGAGAGATTGACGTTCTCGTCCTTGAGCCGCGCGATCACCGTGTCGATCGGCATGTTGAGCTGCGCCAGCCGCTGCTGGTCGATATCCACCTGGATCTCGTCCTCCAGGCCGCCGCCGACCTTGACCGCGGCCACGCCCGCCACCGGCTCCAGCTTCTTCTTCAGATCCTCGTCGGCGTAGCGGCGCAACTGGGTCAGCGCGCGCACCGCCTCGGCGTCGCTGTGCGCGGCGGTCTTGCTCGACAGCACCAGGCGCATGATCGGCTGGGTGGACGGATTGAAGCGCAGCAGCACCGGCGCCTTGGCCTCCAGCGGCAGCGACAGCGCCTCCATCTTGTCGCGCACCTCCAGGCTGGCCTGGTCCATGTTGGTGCCCCAGGCGAACTCCAGCACCACGTCGCTCTGCCCGGTGCGCGACACCGACTTGAGCTTGCGCAGGTTCTTGACCACGCCGACCGCTTCCTCCACCGGCTCGGTCACCAGCGTCTCGATCTCCGACGGCGCGGCGCCGGCGTATTCGGTGCGCACGGTCAGGGTCGGATAGCTCAGGTCCGGCAGCAGGTTCACCTTGAGCCCGTGCAGCGCGATCGCGCCGAACAGCAGCATGGTCAGGGTGATCATCGCGATGGTCACGCGGCGGCGGGTGGCGAATTCCACCAGGCCGCCGCCGTGCGCAGCGGCGGGCGCAGGCGGCGCGTGCGCGTCGGGATCGGCGCCGTGCATCAGCGCGCTCCGGCGGCGGTGGCCGGCGCGGCGTCGGCGACCTCGCGCTGCGGCGCGATCACCTGCACGCGGCTGCCGTCGCGCAGCGCGACCTTGCCGGCGGTGACCACCTGGTCGCCGGGCTGCAGGCCCTGGCGGATCTCCACCCACGGCCCTTCGGCATAGCCCAGCATCACCGGCACCCGCGCGACCTTGCCGGCGACCACGCGGAACACCGCCGGCTCACCATCGTCGAGCAACGCCAGCCGCGGCACCACTAGCGCATCGGCGCGCTGGTCGTAATCGATGCGGATGCGCCCGAACATGCCCGGCTGCAGCGCCTGCGCGCCCTCGTCGAAGGCGCAGACCACGCGGAAGGTACCGCTGCCGGCATCCACCACCGGCGCGATGCGGTCGACCCGGCCGCGGAACTGCTTGCCCGGCAGCGCATCGGCCAGCAGGGTCACCGGCTGCCCGGTCTTGAGCGTGGCCAGTTCGCGCTCGGGCACGTTGAGCGTGGCCTCCAGGCGCGAATCGTCGACGATGCGGAAGATCGGCGTGTTGATCTGCACGAAGTTGCCGGTCTTGATCGAGCGCGAGGCGATCACCCCGGAGATCGGCGCCGTCACCGTCGCGTATGAAAGTTCCAGCGACGCCAACTGGTGTTGTGCGCGCACGTTAGCCAGGTCGTACTTGATCTGGTCGACGTCGGCGGCGCTGACCAGTTGCTGGCCCACCAACTGCTGCGAGCGCCGGTAGTTGTTCTCCAGCTTGCGCAACTGCGCCTCGCTCTGCGCCAGCGCCAGCCGCGCACGGTCCGGGTCCAGCCGCACCAGCGGCTGCCCGGCGCGCACCTGCTGGCCCTCCTCGGCCAGCACCGCCAGGGCCACGCCGGAGGTCTTGGCCACCACCTGCGATTCGGCGCGGGCTTCCAGCGCCGCAGTGCCGCTGTAGCTGGCCGCCACCGCGCGGCGGCTGGCCACGGCCACCTCCACCGGCACCGCCTCCGGCGCCTTCTCGCTGTCGGCGGCCTTGGCCTTGGCTTCGGCGGCCGGTTTGCAGGCGCTGAGCAGCAGCGTGGTGGTGACCAACAGCGCGGCAGCGCAACTGGCAGTGCGGCGCGTGAGCGGTCGCGTCATCGTCGTATCCCCGGTGGATGGCGTGAATGGTGTTGTAGATAAGTAGATCACCAATCGACGCCATGCCGAATGCCCCAAAGGTCACGGGTCCCTCGCCACGGCCAGTTTCGGAGCCGCGAAAGGTGAGGCTATACTCGGGCCGTTCCGTGTTCCCCCACGCCGGAACCCCAATCCGTCCTCCGGACCACGAAACCATGCGCACGCAGCCGCTAGCCGCTTGTTTTGCTCTGGCCGTACTCGTTTCCGTTGGGGCCGCCCCGGCCATGGCGCAGACCGCGCCGGCGCCCGCCGCTCCCGCAGCCGCAGCCGCGGCACCCGCGCCCGTGCAGGGCAATGCCGCCAATGGTCGGGTGCTCACCTACACCTGTCAGGGCTGCCACGGCGTCACCGGCTACAAGAACGCCTACCCCAGCTACCGCATCCCCAAGATCGGCGGGCAGTCGGCGCAGTACCTGACCCAGGCGCTGACCGAATACCGGCTCGGCAAGCGCAAGCATCCGACCATGCAGGCCCAGGCGGAAAGCTTCTCCGACCAGGAGATCGCCGACATCGCCGCTTTCCTGTCCACCCTCAAGTAGGCCTCCCATGCCGAACGCCGCGCACGCCTTGCGTCCCGCCCTCGTCCTGCTTGCCGCCCTGTGCCTGGGGGCCTGTTCGCAATCGCAGGTGGAATCCACCAGCAAATCCGCCGGCGATCCCGGCCACGCCAGCGGCGAGCACGGTTCCGGCTCCTCCGCCGGCCTGCCCGGCGGGCGCATCGAGGCCGGCGACAAGCTGGCCCACGCCAAAGGCAAGGCCACCGGGCAGAGCTGCATCGACTGCCATGGCGCCGACGGCAACGCGCCGATCGACCCGACCTACCCCAAGCTGGGCGGCCAGTACGGCGACTATCTCGCGCACGCACTGCAGGCCTATCGCGGCGGCACCCGCACGCATCCGCTGATGAGCCCGCAGGCGGCGCAGCTGAGCGACCAGGACATCGCCGACCTGGCCGCCTACTTCGGCTCGCGCAGCAGCCAGTTGCGCGACCTGCACGGCGTGAACTGAGCCGACCATCGCCAGGCATCCCGCACGTCGCATGACGTGCCGGACGCTCGGGCGATCCCGGACATCAGCAGCGTGGTGGATGCGGTGTTCTACGCGCCGATGTCGACGTCTCGCTCGGCATAGGCCGACTCCCCATCGCGATCGGCATGACCGGTGTGCAGCCAGGCATGGCGCACGCCGTCCCGGCGCATCCCGCATCGCACAGCGACAACGAACCCGTCCCGATCCAGTCATCGCCGCGCTCAGCGGCTGCCGTTGTCCTCTTGCAGTTCGCGCTTGAACGGCACGTTCGGTGGCGGCCGCGCGCCGGCCGGCTGCTCGTTGAGATTGGGATCGGTGATGCCGCAGCCACCACCCACCTGCAGGATCGAGATCACGCAGGAAATGCTGCTGGTGGTGCCCGGAATCGGGATCTTCACCGACTTGATGCCGCGCCGCACCCACTCCTCCAGCAGGGTCGCGTTCGGCAGCCAGTACTTGTCGAACGAGGTCGGCGTGTAGTCGTACGGCGGACGCTTGAGCCACTCCCCGGCCTTTTCGATGCGCTCGCGGGTCCAGCTGTCGGTCTCGGACCCGGGCGCGCTGCGCGCAGGGGTCTGGTCGTTGCCGCGGCCATCGGCCAGGCGCACGCTGCCGTCGGCATTGAACAAGCCGCCGCCCTTGCTGGCGCCGGCACCGGCATCGCCGGAGCGGTTGCGCGCAGCCGCGCCCCAGTCGTCGCCACGCTGCGGCGTGGCCCAGCCACCATCGCGAGCGACCGGGGCCGGGCCGCTTCCCGGGGCCGCGGCCTGGCTCCCGGGCGGCGCGGTGCCGGCCGCGGGCGCGGTCGGCTTGGCGGGCGCACTGGCGGCGGCACCGGCTGCTGCGACCGGCGCCTGCTGCGCTGTCGGCGCGCTGGCCGGCGCTGCGTCCGGAGCGGTCGCCGGTGCTGGCATGGGCGCGCTCGCGGTAGCGGTGCTCGGCGTTGGCACTTCGATCTGACGCACCTGCGGTACCTCGGCGCTGCGCGGCACCGGCGTGGGCTCGGGCGTGCGCAGCTGCGGCGCCGGAACCTGCACCTGCGGCAGCGGTGCCGGCACCTCGCGTTCGCGCACCTGCACCTGCGGTGCGACTGGGCGCGGCACCGCGATGTCGCGCGGGCGCAGCTGGGCCACGGTCGGCACGTCGGTGACCACCTCGACCTCGCGTACCGGCACCTGCACGTCCGGCGGCACCACCGCGCGCGGTGTCGGCACCGGCACGCGCACGCTCGGCGGTGGCGGCAGCACGAAGTCGCGGGTGGGCGTCGGGGTCTCGGTCACCTGCAGCGGCTGCTCCGCCGGCGGTGGCGGCGCACTGGCCGTGGTCTGCGTGGGCACCGGCGGAACGGGAGCTGGAGCGGGAACCGGAGTCGGCGCCGCGGCCGGTGCGGGCGCTGCAGCAGCCGGCGGCGTCGGGCGCGAGCGCGCGGTCGCGGCGTGCTGCGCACGCGGGGTCGGCGCCGCCGCCGTTGCAGCGGCGGCCGCCTCGGCCGGCGCACCGCCACCGCGTTCGGCGGGCGTGCCGCGGCCGACGAATTCCACCTGTACGCGCCCGGCGGCGTCCGCGTCGGCGCGCGGCGGCAGCCAGCGCACGAACGCCACCCACAGCAAAAACACCGCGAACAGCAGGTGCAGCAACAAGCTCAGCAGGACGGCCAGGCGCCGCCACCAGCGCTGGTCGTAGGGCGCCGGATCCCAGTGCTGCCACCACAGGCGGCGGAACGCCTGCCACAGCGGCAAGGCCGGCAGGCGCAGGGTCGCAGGCGGCGAGGCCGGCGGCATCGCCGCGATCAGCTCGGGGGCTGCAAACGGCCGAGGCACGACCGGTTGCGCCGCGATCCAGTGCGCCCACGCGTACGGCAGGCCGGTGCGGCGATCGCGCAGCAGCTTGCGCGGCGTGCGCGCCAACAGCGCATCGAGGATGTCGGTGGCGCGCGTCACCGGCAGTGGAAAGTCAGGCGGCCGAATCGCGCGGAATGTAGGGGGCGCTGCCGGTGTCGTGGTCGGTGGCGTCGCGCACCGCGGTCACGCCCGGCACGCGGCCCATCAGGGTCTTCTCGATGCCCTGCTTCAAGGTCACGTCGGCCATGCCGCAGCCGTGGCAGCCGCCGCCGAAGCGCAGCAGCACCACGCCATCGGCGGACACTTCCTGCACCGCCACGCGGCCGCCATGCTGGGCCAGCTGCGGATTGACCTCGTTTTCCACCACCCAGCGCACCCGTTCCACCAGCGAGGCCGCCTCGCCCGGGGCTTCGCCCTTGATCTTCGGCGCCTTGATGGTGAGTTGCTGGCCGGTGCCCTGGGTGACGTAGTCGATTTCCGCGCCGTCGAGCCAGCCGACGCTGTCGGCTGCCACGTACAGGGTGAAGCCGGCGCAATCGATCGCCCATTCGTCGCCGGCCAGGTCCGCCGGCTCGGCGAACTCCAGCCGCGCATCGGCGCGCGGGGTGCCGGCATCGACCGCGCTCAGGCGTACGCCCATGCCGGGCACGGCCTCGCGTTCGAGCAACTTGCGGAAATGGGCCTGTGCGTTGTCTGAGATCTGGATCATGCGGGTATTCTAGACCCTTCCACGCCCTGCGCTCGTCGCGGGCGGTATGTTGACCGGCCCTGTCCGTTCCACCGCAGAGACCACCATGAACGACCTGATCCCGCTCGTCCAGGCCCATTGCTCGCCCTGCAAGGGCGGCGAATACAAACTGACCCAGGCGCGCCTGGCCGAACTGCTGCCGCAGGTGCCCGGCTGGGACGTGGTGGAGAACGGCACCGCGATCAGCCGCACCTTCCGCTTCCCCGACTATTACCGCACCCTGGCCTTCGTCAACGCGCTGGCCTGGATCGCGCACCGCGAGGACCACCACCCCGACCTGGGCGTGCACTACGACCGCGTGGTGGTGCGCTATTCCACCCACGATGTCGGTGGCCTCAGCGAGAACGACTTCATCTGCGCCGCCAAGGCGTCCGCGCTTCCGGAATGAACCCGATGACCGCCACCGCTACCGCCCGCCGTCTGCTCCCCCTGGCCTGCCTGAGCGCCGTGCTGCTCAGCGCCTGCGGCCAATCCCAGCAATCGCAGCAACACACCGTGGCGCAGCCGCCGACCGAGGTCGCCGCGGTGAAGACGCCGCCGCCGGACTATCCGATCGACGTGGCCTGCGCCGGTGTTGGCGGCAAGGTGGTGCTGAAGGTGGTGGTCGGCGTGCAGGGCAAGCCGACCGAGGTGGACGTGGTTGCCGGCAGCGGCCAGGCCAAGCTGGACGCCTCGGCGCAGGAGGCCGTGCGCGGCTGGACCTTCAAGCCCGCCACCCGCAACGGCCAGGCGGTGCCGTGGACCATCCAGGTGCCGGTCAATTTCAATCCGCCGCAGCCGCGCCCGGACCGTTGCTTCGCGCTGGACGCCCAGGCGCACAAGGCTGGCTGAACCATGGGCGCGCGCGGCGCGCCTTCACGCGACACCCGCACCGCGCCGGGTTTGATCGACGCCTCTTCCTAGGAGCCGCCGGCGCATGCTGGATATCCCGCTGCACAATGTCCTGGTCGCGCTCGGCGTGACCCTCGCCGCCGGCTTGGCCACCGGCCTGGGCAGCGTGCTGGTGTTGTTCAGCAAGGGGCCCAATCCGCGCCTGCTCGCCTTCGGCCTGGCATTCTCCGCCGGCGCGATGGTGTACGTGTCGCTGACCGAGATCCTCGGCAAGTCGATCGCCGCCTTCAGCGAGGCCTTCGATCCGCGCCTGGGCCAAGCCTACGCCACCCTGGCGTTCCTGGCCGGCATGGTGCTGATCGTGACCATCGACCGGCTGGTACCCAATCCGCACGAAAGCCTCAACAGCCGCGATCCACTGTTCCGCGACGACAACCGTGCCTACGTCAAGCGTGTCGGCCTGCTCACCGCGGTGGCGATCACCGCGCACAACTTCCCCGAGGGCCTGGCCACCTTCTTCGCGACGCTGGAAAGCCCGGCGGTCGGCATGCCGCTGGCCTTCGCCATCGCCGTGCACAACATCCCCGAGGGCATCGCCATCGCGGTGCCGGTGCATTACGCCACCGGGCGCAAGTCCTATGCCTTCGGCGCCAGCCTGCTGTCCGGCCTGGCCGAGCCGATCGGCGCGCTGATCGGCTACGTCGCGCTGGCGCGCTTCCTGTCCGATGCGGTGTTCGGCGCGGTGTTCGGGCTGATCGCCGGGGTGATGGTGTTCCTGGCCCTGGACGAATTGCTGCCGGCGGCCAAGCGCTACGCGCAGGGGCACGAGACGGTGTACGGCCTGGTCGCGGGCATGGCCACGCTGGCGCTCAGCCTGGTGCTGTTCCGCCTGTCCGCGCCGGTCTGAGCGTGCCCGTGGGCGCCGCCTGAACGCGCGCTCGCTGGCCCGCGCGGCGACGCTGCGCAGAAAGGTCGCAGACACCCAAGGCGGCGCATGCTGCGGCCACCTTCGCCCCGCTCGATGAGGTGTCGCATGGAGTTCCGCCCCCTACCCCCGGCCAGGCTGGCCCTGTTCACCGCGCTGAGCGTGGTGGCGCTGGGCGCCTGTCAGCGACAAGAAACGCCATCCCCCGCGACCCAGGCCGATGCGCCCGCCCCCGCCGCGGCCCCCGCGCCCGCCCCCTACGTACCGCCCACCGCCGACCAGCTGTATCAACTGGTGGCGCCGATCGCGCTGTTCCCGGACAAGCTGCTGGCGCAGACCCTCGCCGCCTCGGTGTATCCGGATCAGGTGGTATCCGCGCAGGACTGGCTGCGCAACAACCGCACCCTGTCCGCCACCGACCGCCTGCAGGCGGCCGCGGCGCAGCCTTGGGACCCCAGCGTCAAGGCGCTGACCGCCTTCCCCGACGTGGTCGACCAACTGGCCGGCAACGGCGACTGGACCCGCTCGCTGGGCGATGCCTACGCCCACGACCCCAACCAGGTGCTGGACGCGGTGCAGGTGATGCGCCAGCGTGCGCAGGCGCAGGGCCACCTGCGCAGCACCCCGCAACAGCGCGTGCAGGTGGTGCAGCGCACGGTGGTCGAACCGGCGCCGGCCTATGCCGACGCGGTACCACCGCCGACCCGCACCATCGTGATCGAGCCGGCGCAGCCGGACGTGGTCTACGTGCCGCGCTACGACCCCGACGTGGTCTACGGCGCACCGGTCAACGTCTACCGCGAGTACCGCTACCGCCCGCCGCGCCCCTACTACGACACCGGCGACCTGGTCACCGCCGGCATCATCTCCTTCGGCGTCGGCGTGCTGGTCGGCGACGCGCTCGAACATCACCACCACAGCGTGTTCGGCTGGCTGGAACCGGCACCGCCGTGGCACAGCTGGGGCTGGAACAACTGGGGGGTGAACTGGAACGCGCCGCCATCGGCGCCGAACTACGTGGTCTACCGCAACAGCGTGTACGCGCCGCGCACCACCATCATCAACAACCACTACGACAACCGCAGCTACGTGCACAACGACTACCGCGGCGCGCCGCCGCCGGCCGCACCGATGGGTGGGCCGGGCGGTCAGCAGGCCTTCGCCGCCACGCATGCTCCAGGTGCCGCAATGACCGCCGCGGCGATGGGCGCACGCATGCCGGCCGCGGCGTTCGGGCCGACCCGCGCCCAGCCGGGCGCGATGCCGCAGAGCATGCCGCACTTCACCCACCAGATGCTGCAGGCCGGCCGCCCGGTCGCGGCGATGCCGCCGCCGGTGCAGCGCCTGCCGAGCCCGGGCACGCCAGCGGCCATGGCCGCCGCGCGCGATCCGCGGCTGCTGCCCGGCTTCGCCCAGCGCGCTGCGGCACCGCCACATACCGTGGCGATGGCCCAGCCGAACGCACCGCGCGCGGCTCCGTCGATGCCGGTCCCGCAGTTCCATGGCCGCCCGGTGCCGCAGGCGCTGACGCCCACGCCGGTGCCGCACGAGGCCGTCGCCAATCGTGGCGGCATGCCGGAAGCGCGCGTCGCCGAACCGTCGCGGCACGGCGACCCGGGCATGCAGCCCTCCGGCTTCGCCCGCGAGATGGCACGCACGCAGCCGCCGCGCCAGGCGATGCCGGCCGACGCCCCGCGCGCCCAGGCCTGGCATGCGCCGGCGCCCGAACGCGAAGCGCGGGCGCCGGAGATGCCGCGCGAGGCGATGCGCGCACCGATGCCGGAACCACGCCAGGAGCAGCGCGTCGCCCGGTTCTCGCCACCGCCGCGCATGCCGGCGCCGCGTCCAGCCGAGTCGCACCCGGCACAGCGCCCGACCCCCGCCCACCACGACGGGCGCCACGACCACGACCATCACGAAAGCTGAGCCCAACCCGGGAGCGGCAGCGATGCCGCTCCCGGCGCGCCTGCCTCAGCCGAGGCGGTTCAGCGCCTCGGCCAGTTCGTCGGCCAGTGGCGCATTCAATAGATAAGGCGTCTTGCCTTCGTCCAGGCTGAACTCCAGGGAGGCGGCATGCAGGAACAGGCGCTTGAGCCCGATCTGCTCGCGCAGGCGCTTGTTGACCGCCGGATCGCCGTACTTGTCGTCGCCGGCGACCGGATGTCCCAGGTGCTGCGCATGCACGCGGATCTGGTGGGTGCGGCCGGTCTCGATCCGCACCTCGCAATAGGAATGCCCGCCGCGCCGTTCCAGCACCCGGAAATGGCTCAGCGACGGCTTGCCCGCCGCATTCACCTGCACGTGGCGCTCGCCGCCCTGGCGCAGGCCGATGTGCAGCGGCGCGTCCACGCTCATGGTGCCGTCGGGCATGCGTCCGACCAGCAGGGTCAGGTAGCGCTTGCTGATGCCCCGCCCCTGGACCCGGTCGTCCTCGCGCATCAGCGCCTGCAGCTCGGTCAGCGCCGAGCGCTTCTTGGCCACGATCAGCAGCCCGGAGGTGTCGCGGTCGAGCCGGTGCACCAGTTCCAGCGATTGATTGGGACGCAACGCACGCAGCGTCTCGATGGCGCCGAAACTGATCCCGCTGCCGCCGTGACTGGCGACACCGGACGGCTTGTTCAGCGCCAGCAGCCGTGCATCCTCATAGACGATGGCCGCCTCCAACCGGGCCATGAAGGCGTCGGGTGGCGCACTCTTCTCGCCCTCCTCGGCCAGCCGCACCGGCGGGATGCGCACTTCGTCGCCGGCCTCGAGCTTGCGCTCGGCCTTGGTGCGGCCGCCGTTGACCCGGACCTGGCCGCTGCGCATCAGCTTGTAGATCAGGCTGCGCGGCGCGCCCTTGAGCTGGCCGAGCAGGAAATTGTCTACGCGCTGTCCGGCCCTGTCTTCCGGGACCTTGAGAATGCGCACCGCGCTGGTCGCGACATCGCGCGGCTTTGGAGGGATCGGGGGGGAAGTCATCAGGCAGTTTATTCTGTTACACTCGGGGGGCGAGATAAGGGTTTGATTTCGTTGGAAGTTAGTTGAGGGCCAGAAGCCCGGCTTACGACGATTCCGGCACAGTGCGCGACCACCGCCCCCGGGGCGGCCATGTTAGCGGCTCACCGGCCTACCCGGCCATCGCCGGATGCCGCAAGCGTCCGCGCTGAACATGCCCCGTGCGGCGCCCAGCCTGGCTGGAGTCGCCGCCGGTCCTGAACCACCTAAAAGCAAGAAGCGCTCCCGCGGCTCGCCGTGGTGTCGTAGCGCTGGAAACCCAAGACGCCCACCCCGCGCCTGCGCGATGGGCGACGAAGCGTGACCAGAAGCGAAACCCCATGGCGTTCCGCGCGGTAGCAGCGCGAGGAACGCAACAATGAAGCGAATGCTGATCAACGCCACGCAGGCAGAAGAACTGCGTGTGGCCATCGTGGACGGCCAGACCCTGTACGACATCGACATCGAGCAGCCGTCCAAGGAACAGAAGAAGTCCAACATCTACAAGGGCCGCATCACCCGGCTCGAGCCCTCGCTGGAAGCGGCCTTCGTCGAATACGGCGGCGAGCGTCACGGCTTCCTGCCGCTGAAGGAAATCTCCCGCGATTACTTCCAGGCCGGCGTCGACCACAACAAGGCGACGATCCGCGAACTGCTGCGCGAGGGCCAGGAAGTCGTGGTCCAGGTGGACAAGGAAGAGCGCGGCAACAAGGGCGCTGCCCTGACCACGTTCATCTCCCTGGCCGGCCGCTACATGGTGCTGATGCCGAACTCGCCCACCGCCGGCGGCGTCTCGCGCCGGATCGAGGGCGAAGACCGCGCCGCGCTGAAGGAAGCGCTGGACAAGCTGAACATCCCCGACGACATGGGCGTGATCATCCGCACCGCCGGCGTCGGCCGCGATGCCGAAGAACTGCAGTGGGACCTGGACTACCTGCTGCAGGTGTGGAAGTCGATCGCCGAGGCCGCCCTGGCCAAGCCGGCGCCGTTCCTGATCTACCAGGAATCGCGGCTGATCATCCGCGCCCTGCGCGACTACCTGCGCGCCGACATCGGCGAGATCCTGGTCGACACCGCCGAGATGTACGGCGACGCCCAGGAGTTCATGCAGCAGGTGATGCCGCAGAGCCTGCGCAAGCTCAAGCACTACACCGACGACATCCCGCTGTTCAATCGCTTCCAGATCGAGTCGCAGATCGAGGCCGCCTACGAGCGCAGTGTGCGCCTGCCGTCCGGCGGCTCGATCGTGGTCGACCAGACCGAGGCGCTGACCGCGGTGGACGTCAACTCCTCGCGCGCCACCAAGGGCAGCGACATCGAGGACACCGCGTTCCAGACCAACCTGGAGGCGGCCGAAGAGGTCGCGCGCCAGTTGCGCCTGCGCGACCTCGGCGGCCTGGTGGTGATCGACTTCATCGACATGGCCTCCAACAAGCACCAGCGCGAGGTCGAGAACCGCCTGCAGAACGCGCTCAAGTACGACCGCGCGCGGGTGCAGATCGGCCGTATCTCGCGCTTCGGCCTGCTGGAGATGAGCCGCCAGCGCCTGCGTCCGTCGCTGGGCGAGTCCAGCCAGATCGTCTGCCCGCGCTGCGATGGCCACGGCCGCATGCGCAGCGTCGAGTCGCTGTCGCTGTCGATCATCCGCGTCGCCGAAGAGCACGCGATGAAGGAGAACACCGGACAGGTGCTGGTGCAGGCCCCGGTGGAGATCGCCAACTACCTGCTCAACGAGAAGCGCCGCGCGCTCAGCGAGATCGAGAAGCGCCACGACGCGCCGATCGTCATCGTCGCCGACGAGCAGATGCACACCCCGCACTACGAAGTGACCCGCCTGCGCGAGAACGAACTGGGCGAGGAAAGCACCAAGCCCAGCTACCAGCGCGGCACCCCGCGCAAGCTGCCGGTGCATGCGCTGACCAAGGCGCAGTTGAACATTCCGGCGCCTGCGGTGACCAACGTGAAGCACTCGCAGCCGGCCCCGGTGCGCGAACCGGCCGAGGAACCGGTGGCCGCGCCGGTACCGGCACCGGTCGTCGCGCCGGCACCGGTCGCACCGCCGGCCACCGGCGTGGTCGGCTGGCTGAAGCGCATCTTCGGCGCCGGCGACAACCCGGCCCCCGCCCCGGCCGCCGCCGAGCCGGCACAGCGCCAGCGCCCGCAGGACGGCAACCGTAACCGCAACGACCGTGGCGATCGCAACGACCGCAACGCGCGCCGCAACGGCGGCCAGGGCGGCAATGCCGCCCGCGGCAACGGCAACGGCGGCAATGCGCGCCGCGACGAACGCCGCACCGGCAACGGCAATGGCGCCACTGCGCCGGCCGCGCAGCAGAACCAGCAGCCCAAGGCACCGCGCAACGAGCAGGCCGCGCAGCAGGCCAAGCCGCAACAGCAGCCGCAAACGCCCAAGCCGCCGAAGCAGCAGCAGCCGCAGAACCCGCCGCGCCAGCCGAAGCCGCAGCAGGATCCGGCACAGGCCGCCGTGCAGGGCGACAAGCCGCCGCGTCAGCCGCGCGCCGACGAGGCCGTGGTCAAGCAGCAGGCCGCGCCCGTCGCCACCGCACCCGTGACGCCGATGCAGGACGCCACCACCCTGGCCGCCGCTGCGGTCGCCGGTGGCGCGAGCGCCGCGTCCCAGGAGCCGGCAGTGGTTGTCGAAGCCGCCGCCGCACCGGTGCAACAGGCGCCTGCCGCCGCAGCAGCCGGCATCGATGAACGCGAAAGCGCCGCGGAAACCGCGCAGGCCGTGCCCGCCGGCGAAGGCGCCGAGGGCGAGGACGGCACCGGCGACGCCGGTGGCCGCCGTCGTCGCGGCCGTCGCGGTGGACGTCGTCGTCGTCGTGGCAATGGCGAAGCCGGTGCCGCCGGCGATACTGCCGGGCTGGACGATGCCGATCTGGATGCCGGCGACAGCGACAGCGACGGCGAAAGCGCGCCGGCGCCGAGCCGCAGCCAGCCGGAGTTCGACTTCGACGACGACGGTGCCACCGACGCACCCGCGCCCAAGCCGCCCGTGCAGGAAAAGCGCGAGCCGCAGGAAAAGCGCGAGCGCCGTGAGCGTCCGGCTGCCGTCAGTGCAGCGGCACCGGCCAGCGACGCAGCCCAGGCCCCCGCGCCGATCACCGTCGACCCCGTGCCTGCGCCAGCCACCGCACCGATGCAGCCGTCCGCGTCTGCCGACACCGTGATCGCATCGCCCGCGCCGACGGCGCCGGCCGCAGCGGCTCAGGGCGTGAGCGATGCGGCCGTTGCCCATGCCGACACGGTGGTGGCGGCACCGGCAGCACCGACGCCGGTCGCCGAGACCACGCCGGTCGCACAGGAGACTGTGGTCACCCGCGCCGCGGCACCGGCCGAACGCGCCACGCCTGCCGTCGCCCCGACCACGCAGCAACCGCAGGCAGTCACCACTGCCGTCGAGCAACCGACCGCCACCGCCGCCAAGGCGCCGGTCGCGGAGCCGGACGCCGCAGATACCACGACCAAGGTCGAGGATCCGGCGGGCGTCACCGCGCCGGCGGAAGCTGCCGTCGTTCCGCCGAGCGCAGCGCCGGCCGTCACCGCCGCGCCCACCGCTTCCGTGGAGCCGCGTGCCGAAGAGGCTACCCCGGCCAAGCCGGCTTACGTCCCGGTGCAGACCACCCTGCTCGACGCCTTCGCCGATGCACCGGCGCAGGCTCCGCACGGTGGTGCGGCAGCGGCCGCAGCGTCGACTGAGAGCGTATCGGCCACGCCGGCAAGCGACGACACCGCAACGTCCGTTGCCGCCCCGGCTGCGCAGGCGCAGGTCGTGTCTGCAGACGAGGCGGCGAAGAAGGAACGCGCCGCCACTGCCGCGCAATCCGCAGCGCATGCGCCGCATTCCGCGGACAAGGCGGACGGCGACGAGCACAAGGATCGCAGCTGATCCACGCTTTTCCCGTTGCAGCATGAAAGAAGCGGCCTTCGGGCCGCTTTTTTTATGGGCGCGCTGCAGCGCAAACAGCGCAGCGGCTCAAGGCGATATGCCCGCATGCGCGAATAGTCAGCGCGATCCAGTTGCGCTGCACCGCCGAAGCAGCAGCTTCACGTCACCTCCAAAACACGCTTTTGCGGCAGCAACGACACTCGATCACCTCGTAGGTGCGGCTCTTCCCCTTTGCGGGATTAGCCGCGACAGAGCATTACCGGTCGCCTGTCGCGGCTGAAGCAACTCCTACAAGAACACGCGGTGCGCGGCGTACATAGCCCGTGGCGAAAGCAGGCGACTGGAGGTGTCCTGCAGACACGACACACATGCGCGCGCGCTTCCTTGGGAGCACGCACGCGCGCTTCGCCAAAGATTGCCGTGATGGGCGCTGCGCCCGCACAGAGTGCCGTGCTGCTTCGCCGCCACACCTGCGTCGAGCGCTGCCACGCGAAGGCACTCAGCCATTGCGACCGCTACTGTCGCGAGGCTGTGTGCGGCGTGCGCGAGGCCGACGGCGATTGCAGTCGATCGACACCGCGAACGGATCTTCCTTCGCGCCCGCACAACGCAAGAGCGGCCCGAAGGCCGCTCTCGTGTCACTTCGACAGGCGATGCCGATTACAGCGGATGCGTCGGATCCAGCAAGCCGTATTGCGTGGCCAGGCGCGCCAGGGCGATGTTGTCCTGGATGCCGACCTTCTCGAACAACCGCGCCTTGTGCGTGTTGACGGTCTTGGCGCTGAGGCTCAGGCGCTTGGCGATGTCTTCCTGGCGCAGGCCGCGGGTCAGCAGCAAGGCCACTTCCAATTCGCGCGGCGACAGCGCATCGAACGGCGAACCGCCGCCTTCCAGATTGGCCAGCGCCAGGTTCTGCGCGATGTTGGCGCCGAGGTAGCGCTTGCCCATCGCCACGTCGCGGACCGCGCGCAGCAATTCCTGCGCGTCGCCGGCCTTGCCGACGTAGCCGGACGCACCGGCTTCCAGCAGGCGCTTGGGCAGCGGGCCGTCTTCCAGCACCGAGACGATGATGACCTTGGTGCCGTGGTCGCCCTTGACGATGCGCTCGGTGACTTCCAGCCCGCTGACGCCGGGCATGTGCAGATCGCACAGGACGATGTCCGGCTTCAACTGCCGGATCTGCGGGAGCGCGGTTTCGCCGCTGTCGGCTTCGCCGACGATTTCGATATCCGTTTGATTCGACAGGATCAGCTTCATGCCCGTGCGGACAAGAGCGTGATCATCGACCAGAAAAACCCTGATGGCCATCTCGTATAACCCCAACGCAGCGGATACCGCACCATCCAGACTATCTGCGTGAATTATTCAGGGCAATACGAATTTGTAGACAAACGAAGACGCTTCACGGTGTGCTCATCTGCACCTCGCGAAACGTCATGTTGTCGTCATCAAAACCCTGCCGAGCTTACTCAAGGCTCGGCACGCAGGGTCGAGTGACCTGCCAGCGCTTTCCTCGTAAGGCGCGCGACGGTCCCTGCGTCAGGCCGAGGCCAGTATGCTGCCGCGGCGGGGAAAGCGTTATCAGGACAATCCTGATCTCACGTCAGAATTATCTGACCCTCACCCTTCCCGCTTCCGGACACCACCGCGCTGCGGATCCCGGACAGGCCCGGCGAAATTTTCCGACATGCACTTCGGGAATGGCCGATGCAGGGCGCGCGCACTCGACACAACCACGACTTGACCGACCGCCTGCGGCACACTGACTGGGTGAACATGATCCGTCCGTATGCCGCGCAGGACCACGCCGCCTGCATGGCGCTGTTCGACAGCAACGTCCCGCAGTTCTTCGATCGCAGCGAACGCGCCGCCTTCGAGCACTTCCTGCAGCACGACACCGGTGCCTGGCATTATCTGGTCATCGTCCGCGCGGGCACGATCGTGGCCTGCGGCGGCCACGCGCTGAGTGCAGATGGCCGTGTCGCCAGCTTCGGCTGGGGGATGGTCGAGCGCCGCCTGCACCGCCAGGGCTTGGGCCGCGCGCTGACCGAGGCCCGGCTCGACGCCTGCCGGCGCAGCACCGGCGTGGCGCGGATCGAACTGGACACCAGCCAGCACACCCAGGCGTTCTACGCGCGCTTCGGCTTCAGCGTCGACCGCGTGGTCGCGAACGGCTACGGCCCGGGCCTGGATCGTTGGGACATGGCGTTGAACCTGGACAACGCGCGCGACTGAAGCGGATCGCGATGCGACGCCAGTCGGCCGCACCTCACGAAACTGCCGTCATGCGGCCAGCGCGTAGCGGCGGCAATGTTCGAGATAGCCGGCCTCGTGAAGGCCGGCGAGCGCGACCACGCTCTCCCAGAGCCGCGACGGCGTGTCGATCGCCTTGCGCCGGTCGGCGTCCAGTAGGTGCAGCCACGCGGCGCGCATTTTGGGCTTCATCTGCCGCGCATGCGCCTTGCCGACGACGAAGGCGAGATAGCGCGCCGAGCGCATCGCCTCGACGTGATTGAACTGGTCGACCTCCAGCTTCAGGTCGCGCGGCGAGAGTTCGCGAATGAACAGCGAGCGGCCCAGCAGATGCACCGGCAACATCCTGCTGCCCAGGTACGGCGACAGCGCCCGCGCCGCGGCGGTCACGCGCTCGGCGTTATCCGCCGGCATCCGTGCATCGGGCGCTGCCGGCGCGATCGGTGCGATCGCCTCCTTCAGATCGACCAGCGCATAGGACCAGTGGCCCTTGCCGGTCTTCAAGGCGACGATCGCCGCATAGCGCAACAGACCCAGCGAACTGCAGCCCTTCATCCAGTACGCCGCATCGACCAGACGCACCTCGCGGTCCTTGGGCTTTCCCTTCAGCGACAGCACCATCTGCGCCACCGCCGGATCGGCGAACAGCCGCTCCAGTGCCTCGCGTTCTTCCGGTGCCAACGCCCAGAACTTCTCGCCCAGCGGAATGTGCGGCTCCACCGCCTGCAGACGCTCCTTGGCCAGGTGGCGCCAGCGCCGGCCGAAGGCCTCGCGCCGGATGCTGCGCACGGTCTCGGGTTCGGCACCGGGGTGATCGCGCGTCGGATCCTCGATGGCCGCGCAATAACCGTCGATCATCGCCTCCATCATCCGCGCGGTGGTGACGCCGGGCAGGTCCGAACCGCGTGCCGCGGTGGCCAGCGACAGGCCCAGGCGGATGAGGTCGTGCGCGGGATTGCCGATCACGCCCTGGTCGAGATCGCGGATCTGGATCTCGACGCGCCCCTCGCCATCGGCGACCGGCCCCAGGTTGCCGAGGTGGCAGTCGCCGCAGATCCAGATCGCCGGCCCCATCGGCACACGCCGCGCCGCCGGCGACGCTGCCAGCCATTCGTAGAACCTGGCGGTATTGCCGCGCACGTAGGCGTGTGCGGAGCGCGCCATCTTCAAGGTGCGCTTGCGTTCGAGGATGACGGGGCGTTCGGCGAGACTGGGCATCGAAGGTGGGACCTGGAGCAGATGGCGTGGGGGTGACGCGCGGCGGCGCAGACGCTAGCAGAGCCGCATGGAATGGGCCGTGCACGTCGGATACGTCGGCATGCGCTCGGCGGTGGCCGGGATCGTACGGCTTGGACCCGGATGCGGGCGGCTGAACGACTGCGCGATATGTCCGGCTGTCTTCCATGCCACTGAGCGCGCCCTCAGCGATAGCCCCTCACCCTCGCGACGCCTGCTGGATGGTCAGGACGCGGTCTCCGACGTCGACGTGATCTTAATCACGCCCCCGGCTATGCTCCGCGCACCTCACATAACTTAGGGAGAAGTTCATGCGTCTGACCATGCCGGCAACGGTTGCTGTGTGTGTGCTGCTCGCCGCCTGTAGCAAGGGCGGCGACAAGAACGGCGACAACGTCGCCATGTCCAACGCCTCGGTCGCCGACGTGGCCAAGGTGCAGGCGGCCAAGCTGCAGCCCGGCCAATGGGAGATGCGGATCGAGCAAGTGAGCAGCGAGACCAGCGGCGGCTCCGGCAACATGCCGCAGATGCCGAAGGTCCCACCGAGCACCGCCAAGGTGTGCCTCACCGCCGAGCAGATCAACGATCCCGCCAGCCTCTTCGGCAGCGCCTCGCCGATGCAGAAGAACTGCGTGTACGACAGCTTCACTATGAAGGACGGAAAGATCGACGCGAAGATGCACTGCACGATGGGCGACATCAAGGTCGCGGGCACCAGCACCGGGACCTTCAGCGCCACCGAGATGGCCTCCGAATCGCATTCCACGATCACCGGCCTGCCGGGCGGCATGTCGATGAAGACGCACATGAAGATGGACGGCAAGCGCCTGGGCGAGTGCCAGCCGGGCGACATCAAGGCGGGCGACACCAAGGCGCCCGCTGCCGGCTGAGTCAGCCTGTTCCCTCGGGGCGTTCCGAGGCACCCGCTCTGAGTTTCTGCCTTGTGTTGCAGCGCCGCGATGGTTCGCCATCGCGGCGCTTTTTACTGGCTACGGTACAACGCTCGCTCGAGTGCGAGGCCCTGGCCGCCTGAGCGTTCATTGTCCTACGTTGCCGCCGTCCGCTCCAGTCACGGGACACGTGAGCGCAGTAAAGCCTGGTCCCACATGCTGTTTCCCACGCCACACGCGGTGGCGAGTGCCAGCCACGCGCCGCCAGCTTCCGATGCCGACCTGACCGTGCATCGACGCTACTGGGATGCGCCGGCTAGCGCACCATCATTCGCGCCGAAGCCAGACATGCGCCAGGTCCGCGCCGCTGCAAAACGGCGCGCGACACTCCGGGCTACTTCAATGCACGCCAGCTCCGACCGGCAAGGAAGGCACGCTCGAGCGTCGCCGCGAGCAGGCAGATCTTCAGCGTCTGCGGCAGGATGCCGTCGCCAGGATCGCTGGGCGTACCCAGCACCACCGACAGCTGATTGGCGATCGCCTGCCACACCACCTGCGGATGCGGGCCGATCAGGCGGGTCAGGCCCATCCAGGCCCAGGCCGAGGCCCAGTCCAACGCGCGATAGAGCACGATCAAGGTGACCAGCGCGGACAACCCGGTGGCACCGGCCAGTTGCACGCTGTTGGCCGCGGCGCGATAGCGCGAGACGGTGCCCGCCCAGAAATGGCCGATGAAGTCGCGCAACCAGGTCGGCAGTTTCCGCCACAGCCCGAGCGTGCCGTCGACCTTGCTCGACCACCTGGCGGGCGCATTCAATGCGGCGTTGTGCACGTCGTAGCGGTAGATCAGCGCGGCCAGCGCCAGCCAGACCACCGGCAACAAGGCCGAGAAGAAGATCACCACCAGCGTGTCCGCCACGCCCGGCGGCGCCTGCTCCACCGCGCCGGGCAGCGCGGCATGCGCGACGCCGATCGGATGGCTGATGCCTTGCCACAGTTGCTGGCCGAGATCGGCGATGCGCAGATGCGCCAGCCAGCGGAACACCCCGCCCTTCCATTCGGTGAGCACGTACATGCCGACGAAGGTCCAGCCGGCCTCGCACAGCACGATCAGCACGTTCCACGCCGGATGCGGACTGCGCTGCTTCTGTTTTTTCGCGCCGCGCCGGATCAGCCACAGCAACGCCACCGACGCCACCAGCCACCAGCCGCCCGACACCTCGAACAATGAACCGCGGTAGGTCGGATCGAACGGATTGAACTGCCCCAACCCCTCGCGCCCGTAGGCACGGATCGTCTCGCCGAGGAAACCCCAGGCGGCGTAGTAGGCGAAGAACGGCACCAGCGCCTGCGAGACGATCGCCGACAGGCGACGCCAGCGTGCCCTGCCCTCTTCTTCTGCGGCCGTCGCATCGGCCTGTTCGGCCAGCGCAGCACTTGCGATCCCCGGCAACGCCGGGCGCAGCGTTTCGAACAGCAGCACGAAGATCACCAGCTTGACCAGCACCACCAGCGTCAGCGACAGCAGACCGGCGAGCCGGTTCTGGTAGCCGATCCACACCGAGGCCTGCAGCAGCAGTTCGTTGAGCAACACGCCGGCCAGCGCCACGGCGAGCAATTGCGGCAGGTAGCGGACCCACAGCCGCAGCGTGTCGCCGATCAGCCCCAGCGGCCCACCGCGCAGCGCCAACTCAGTCATGGGCGTGCTCCCGCGCGAAACGCAGATAGTGCGGGCGACCGCCGCGCGTGCTCACGGTGAGTTGCAGTTGCGCGGCCGCCGCACGCGGTACCAGATAGTAGCCGTCGACCGCCAACGGCACGCCCGGCTTGGCCGCAGACACGGCCAGCCCATCGCAGGCGACGCCGAGCGGTTCGCCCGGCTTGGCCAAGGCACGCTGCAACAGGTCCGGCACGGTGTCGATCGCGGACCAGGAGCGACCGCTGCCGTCGACCAGCTTGAGCGTGCAATCGCTCCACTGCGCACCGGAGGCACCCGGCACCAGCGTCAGCCGCGTGCGCACGAACGTGCGATCGGCGGGCAGTCCTGCCTCGAACGGCAGCACGTCGACCGACGCGAGCCGAACGGCGGCACCGTCGTAGTCCACGGTCTGCGCAATTGCCACATCCACCGGCCGCCATTCGCGCGCATGCAGCAACTCCCGCACATCACGCCAGCCGGTCGCGACCATCGTGCACGGCACCAGCACCACCAATGCCGCCAGCGCGAGCCAGCGCATGCGCCGCTCGGAAACGGCCGGAGCCATGTCGCGGTCAGAGACGTGCATGTAGCGCATCCAGATCGAGCACGTCCATCGGAGACCCGGCCGAGATCGGCGGATAGCGCACCTGCGCCTCGGCCGTCAGTTGCGGGTCGCGGTCCTCCGATAGCACCAGCGTGCCGCCTGCCCTGGCGAGCGCGGACGGCAACTCGAAGACGAGCACGTCCTTGCGCTCCAGGCCGGGCTGCAGCGTCTTGATCGACGACAGCACCGCATCGCCCATCTCGGCGCGGCCGCTGGCGCGATAGCGGCGGCCGTCGGGCGTCGCCCAGACCCGGCCGTACACGCGCGCCGTCGCACGCACTACCTTCGACCGCACCGGCACCACCAGCCACACGCCGCCGGTGTCGCGTTGCTGCACCGCGCCCGCCGCCTTGAAACGGATCGTGTGCGCGAGTTGCGGCGTGCCGGCGTTCACGGCCAGATTGTCCGCCTGCACCCAACTGTCCGGCGCCCCGGACACCGCGATCGGACCAGTGATGCGCTCATAGCGCGGCATCGTCCAGCGCATCCCGGCGAGCAGCACGAAGCCGAGCAGCAGGATCGCGATGGTGGCCAGCCGCTTCACGGTTCACCCGCCTGTGCGCCGGCACGCGACACACCAAGCGGCAACTCCACGACCCCGACCGGATGCGGATCGGTCCACAGCGGCTGCGCATAGAGATTGTCGAAGGCCTTGAAGGTCCTGGCGGTGACGTCGAAGCGCACACGCGCGGCCGAGTGCTCCTTCGCCGGATAGGTCCAGACCAAGGCGACCTGCTCCGGCAGGCCCGGCTGCAATTCGGTGGTCGCCGTGCGATCGCGCAACAGATACGCCGTCGGCCGCGCATCGGCCCCGCGCGGCGGCGTCTTCAACGCCACCGCCTGCACCACCGAGCCGCTGGTCTGCGTGGTGCGATTGGTCGCCTGCAGATACAGCACGATCGCCTTGCGACCGTCGCGCGACACCACCTCGCCATTCGGCAGCCGGTCACTGGTCTCCACGTGGTCGAAGCGCAGCGACCACTCGCCGGCGGCAACATCCTTCCCGGCCTGCAGCGCGGGCGGCACCGGCACCTCCTTGGCCTCGAACAACCCGATGCCCCACCCCACCACGATCGCGGCAACGCCACCGATCCCGGCCAGCATCCGTGTCCGCCACTGTCCTAGAGACGCTTTGCTCGCCAACCCGGGGAGTCCTTTTGGAAGCTCGGCCGGACGGTATCACCGGGTTGCGACGCCATGCAACCTGCAACTGAATGAAGAAAACATGGCATTCCGGCCGAACCGTAGATCCTGCTTGCAGGCCCTACTTGCGAATGACGAGGAGAAGGACGGGGGCACTTATCGCGCAACAACATACACCTGCAAAACACGTCAACCTTACGATTAACGCCGAGGCTCTTAACCACGGTATCGGCCGTTTCCGCCGCGCCGCCTTCTGACTACGTCATGACCCGCGCCCGTCAATGCGCCAAGGGGGAAACGTATCATTGGCTTGCGCGACGCCGATTGACCGATCCCTCTCGCATCAGATGCCTATGTTGAGCGCTTGAAATCGGAACTGACGTCATCTCGCCCGAGGACCGGCCGGGGGGAGCTTTAATCAGCCACTCGGCCACCAGAAGATTCGGTAGCCAGCATAACCAGGCAATCGCCCGATAGGCCAAGACAAATTCGATGCCCAAGATAAACGTCGAGAAAGGCAGGTAAAGACGCAGCGTCACCGCAGACAGGGTCAAGGCGAAAGAGCGCATCATCCATTGCCGATGCTCAGCCAGACGACCTGTCAGGACCTTGCGTAACGCGATGGCCGTTGTCGCCATCCAAGCGATGCCAAGCGCACCAAACCCCGCGCCAGCGACAGGCCCGGTGGATATCCCGGCGGCGAGAAACAGGGCGGAGATGCCTCCGACCATGCAGCCCGCGACATAAACGCGTCCGGTCGCCCGATGCCACCCTGGGTGACGCAGACGAAGACGGCGAACGAACTGGAAGGGCCCACAGAGCAGCGCCGTCGCGGCGCTGGTCGCGTGCACGATCAACCACGGATGCACGTGCCGGTTGGCTGCGACCCCAGGCGGCACGGGACCTCGGTCGAACAGATAGCGATAAGACACCAGGGCTACCGCGCCGCTCAACACAGCGAGCACTCCCCATGCGTAGCTCGACCGCCTGGATTTCGCTGTCGCGCCTGCCTGCGACCGATACGTCGAATTCATCATGCTGCTTCCCGGGGAGACAAATGCGGCCATCGGCCGGACTTCAAGCCGCGGCGTGTCTGCCACGTCCTTCAGGTGCAACACTACCGTTGCCGCGCAGCCGAGCCCATGCTAAATCGTCGAAACATCTGTCGCTATCGTCCAGACATGACCGACCCGCTTTCCGACATCCTCGGCCTCGTGCAACTCAACTCGTATGGATTTCGCGGATTGGACGCAGGAAGCGATTGGGGACTGCGTTTTCCACCAGCCGAGGGTATCCGCTGTTTTGCCATCGATTCGGGGGAATGCAGGCTCGCGATGCAGGACGCCGGCTCTTCGATTGCCCTGGAACCGGGGGATGTGATTCTTGTGGAAGGAGGAGCCGCCATGCAGCTGTATGCTGGCACCCCCGTGACGTGGCAAGACGCCATCGCATTCCTGACACAGGTGCCGCCGGGCCACGTTGCTGAAATCAACGGCGGTGGGGTGTGTCGAGGCATCGGAGGTTTCTTTTCGTTGCGTGGCCAACATGCTGCGGCCATCCTTTCAGCCGTACCGCCGGTGGTCCACATTCGGTCCCAAGACCACAAAGCGGCGCTTCAAGCCAGCGTACGACGCCTCATCGTCGAACTGCGCGAACCTCGGCCAGGCAGCGATCTGCTTGCTGGACACCTTGCGCAGGCGCTCTTGATCGAGGCCTTGCGCGCACATCTGGAGACAGGCCAGCAGCAGGTGGGGTGGCTGGCCGCGCTCGGCGTGCCCGCGCTCAATCGTGCCCTGACGGCCATGCACGCAAACGTCAGCCATCGGTGGACGGTCGCAGAATTGGCTGCTGCCGCACGCATGTCGCGCTCCAGCTTCGCCGCCCATTTCGAGCGCGTCACCGGCGAGACGCCGATGGATTATCTGACCCGGTGGCGCATGGCCCTGGCGTCTCATCGTCTGCTGACCTCCACGCTGTCCGTCGGCGCGATCGGCATTTCCGTCGGTTATTCGTCTGAAAGCGCGTTCACGGTTGCATTCAAGCGCAGCTTCGATGCGTCGCCCAGCCAGTATCGCGCGCAATCGGTGCCGGCCACGCCGTGACTTTATTGATGCCTCCAGGACGTAAACGCTGCAGACGTCCCGCCCCGCTAGATCAACGCAGGTGGCCCGCCCTCAGGCTCCACATATGCCATCACGCCTTGCCCGCCAGCGTGGCGGAGAGAGTGGGATCGGATCACCTCCGACCCAAGCCCTTCAATCCGTTGCAGAAAGCCTGCTTGGCAGGTTTCCTTTCGGTGTTTCCTCGATCATAGCGCCGAGGTTAGGCCCATTGCTAGCGCCCACTGGCCCTCGATGTAGGTCGCCGCCAGCGCCGCGTGTCTGAGTAGACTAGACGAAGCCATGTCACACCGAGTCAAGGATGAGCCGTCCCTATCTTTCCAACTCCATCGATCAGCTCGAGGAGCTGTTTTCCACTTCCCAGGATGACCCTCAGGTCCTTCTGACCATTGCGACCGAACTAGGATTCAGAAGAACGGCTCGAGCCAAAGAATTGGGAATCGAGGTCATGCAGACCTTGACTCGCTTGAGCCCGGAGGTTGCGCGAGAACGTCCGGCGCCCCCGCCGCGCCCAGAAGTTGCCACTGGAGACCGGGACACGGTTTGGTCTCCACCTCTGGCTCCGTCCGACGTGGCACCCCCCCCAACATCTCATGCTAATCGCCCCAAGGATGTGCTCGCTGCATGGTCTGCGTTGGAGGTCTTGTCACCGCAAACGTATGACCGTCCTACCGACCTAGCGAAGGGGGACCGCGCCATCGTCTCTATCAGCGATGGCCGCCTGCCCTGGGATAGAGGTCCTGCGAGCTCGCGACCCAAGCAAAAGATCTACTTCCATGTTGTTTTGGCGACCATTCCTGCCCCGCCCGCTTTCGCTGCACTGATCGATCGCTTCAAAGACTCCCGTATTGAGCGCCCGAGCGTCAAAGCTAATGTTGTCCTTGCCTCGTTGCTTGTGGATAAGGAAGGAGTCCTGGCTGGAGAGGCACCCGTCTCGCTATCCGCCTTTGGGTGGGGCTTGCCTGTCGCTCTGAGAGGGTCGCTCAAGGACTTGGCTGCCTGGCCCCAACAAGAACCGCGGCTGATCGACGGCCTCACCAAGCAGTTGGGCGTTTCATCAACAGAGAATCCAGTTCCCCTGACGTGGGAAGCGCTACAACGCGCCTTTTCCTGGCTGGTAGACACCCTCGGGTTGTCCGAACACCAAGTAAGCGGCCCGACATTTGCTGTCGCCCAGTACCTCTATTACACGTTGCGGATTGTTCCTGACCCGCTTCTTCTCAATAGCTTTTACCTGCGCGACTTGGTCAAGGCCCGGGAGATCGCCAGCAGGGGCGATCTCCCCAAAGCGTTGTCTCTCTATCTGGGCAGCCAGAAGCCAGCAGCACAAAGGGATTTGTTAAAAGACGATGCCGCACTGGAAGCTTCGTTGGCTCCAGCCAATGTGCCGCTCGGTAGATGGCCCACCCCCGCATCGCACACCCCCGCCCTGCTGCAGCAAGCTGCCGTCAACTCGGCCGGGCGTTTGTCGGGCGGCCCCGGAATTTTGGGTGTCAACGGCCCGCCTGGGACGGGGAAAAGCACCCTGCTGCGGGACATCGTGGCGGATCTACTGACTCGCCGGGCCTCGGCCATGTGCGCGTTCACCGACCCGAACCAAGCTTTTAAGGTGAGTTGGACAAAGAGAGCCAAGGGAGAGACGCAGGAGCTTCACGCACTGGATGCCAGCTTGCGAGGATTCGAGATGATCGTCGCCAGCTCGAACAACAAGGCTGTGGAGAACGTCAGCGCGGAGATGCCATCGCTGCAAGCGATCCCCGGCGACTCGCCCCTCCGTTATTTCGCGCCCTTGGCGTCTGATCTATTGGACCGCGAGGCATGGGGATTGATGACAGCGGTCCTCGGAAATGCATCCAATCGGTCTGCGTTCCGAAAGAAATTTTGGGGAGATTCGCCACGCTCCCTTGAGCGCTACCTCAAGCAGGTCAGCGGTATCGCACCGCGTGAGGAAGGGTCTCCCGAAGGCCTTGCCGAACTTTGCGGTGCCCCGCCTACCCCGAAAGAAGCCCAAGACCGCTGGGAGCATGCTCGAAAGCATTTCAAGCAACTATCCAAAGCCTGCTCCACACGTCTATCCGAGCTGGAGAGCTTGCGAAGAGCCCTGATCGAACTACCAAAGCTTCACGCCGATGAAAAGGAAAAACACCAACAACATCTGGATGCTTCCAGTCATGCCAACCAAGCGCAATCGGTGCTTGCTGCCCTAGTTCGGGATGCACTGACCGCTGCTTTGGCGCTGCAGCAGTGTGAGGCCTCACTGTCCGAACATGCGAAGACGCGACCGAGGTTTTTTAGTCTAAAGCGTCTTTTCGGTGCACCGTCCGCCAAATCTTGGCAAGCGACGCATGAGCCTCTCAGGCATCAAGCTGAAGTTGCGAAGGGAGCGAGGAACCGCGCTGCAGAGGCCCAACACAGCGCAGATGGATTATCCCAGCTTGCCAGCCAGCAATCAGTGCTTGCGTCCCAAGAGCTCGAAAAGGCTCGCAAGAAGCGCGAAGCGACGGAGCAGCTGTGCTGTGAAGTGCAAATCGGCGCTGGAGCTCAAGCGCTGGACGAGCATTTCCTTTCATTGCCGCACGAGCAGAAGCAGCTGGCCGTGCCCTGGTTAGACACTGAGCTACAGAAGCTTCGGATGCAAGTCTTTGAAGCAGCCATGGAAGTGCATCGGGCCTTCATCGACGCGGCAGCAAAGCCCATTCTCCATAACATCAACGCCCTGGTGGGAGGAAATTTCAACATCCCACCAGACCGACAGCACCTGAGCGGAGACCTCTGGAGCAGCTTGTTCCTAGTTGTGCCGGTAATTTCAACGACTTTTGCCTCCGTCGAGCGAATGTTGGGACGCCTCCCGCAGGAGACCTTTGGCTGGCTGCTGGTGGACGAAGCAGGGCAAGCAACGCCGCAAGCAGCCGTAGGTGCCCTGCTTCGATGTCAGAGAGCAGTGGTCGTCGGCGATCCGCAGCAAGTCGAGCCAGTTGTTCCGCTGCCTGACGCGCTGACCGCCGCCGTGCTTCGCGAGTTTGATGCCGACCCTGACAAATTCGGCGCCCCGAATGCATCGGTTCAAACCTTGGCCGACGAGGCTGGCGACTATTGCGCCACGTTCGATACAGCCGGCGGATTCCGGACGGTGGGATCTCCCCTCCTCGTCCACCGTCGTTGCGCTTCGCCGATGTTCGACATTTCCAACAGGATTGCTTATGGCGGCTTGATGGTCCAGGCGAAGCCTACCAAGGGGTCGAGCATTCGAGATGTCCTGGGCAGCTCCCATTGGATAGATGTGCAAGGGAGTGCGCGTGACAAGTTTTCGCCAGAGGAAGGCCAGCGCCTTCTGCTCTTGCTAAGAACCTTGCGAAACAATGCGATTCTTCCTGATCTCTACATCGTCACACCGTTTGTTGCTGTTCAAGATGGTCTTCGACAACTCGTGAAGCAGGACGGCGTCTTGCAAGGCTGGGTGGACAATGCCTTCAATTGGCCATCCGAGCGAATTGGCACCGTCCATACCGTCCAAGGCAGAGAAGCGGAGGCAGTCATCATCGTTCTGGGGGCGCCAGACCCTAGCCAAAATGGTGCTCGCCAATGGGCTGGCGCGACGCCAAACCTGCTCAATGTCGCGGTCACCAGGGCGAAGGAAGCGGTTTACGTGATTGGTAACCGCTCACTATGGGCTGGCGCCGGGAAATTCAGTGCACTAGATCTAAAGCTGCGTTGAGCAAGGCACTTGAGAGTTGGCCTGCGCGATTGATTTCGTCCAGCTTCCGCCATGCATCACCCTGGTGTGCCCCAGGAGCTACGGGTTAAGAGCCTAAAGAAATCCCTGGAACTCATCGACGTTGCCGGCCTGCTTTGCTCGCCAGCTGAGCACACCGGTATGAATGCATGGCTTGCTTCTAGGAACGCGCGCAAAGATAAGCGAATCAAACCTTCATCGGTGACTTTGGGCCGCATTTTCAACTAAAAATTGGGACTCCACCTGCGCAAGAGCCGCGAGCGCACACCATCAAAATCCAAGGCTCGCACTCAATCCAGATTGGGGATCACAACACACAAAACGTCGTCGGGGCAGTCCAGACACTGGCGTATGCCATTGAGGCCTCGAACGCCTCAGAAGACCAAAAGACAGAAGCGAAGTCTCGGTTGGCCAAACTACTTGAACACCCGATTCTTGCCAGTGTCCTTGGCGGGATTGCAGGAGCTGCAACAGGATAAAAATCGAGCTAATTGCCTAGGAAAATAGCGATTCGGCACATCCGCAAGAACGGAATTTAATTATTGTGAATAGGCACACATGAAAGCGTATTGCTGATTTGCAAATAGCTGCTTGGATGGAGATCTCTCAACTGCGCCAAGGAGCGTTCATGCCATCCCTCCAACTCCATATTGCATCCAACCTGCTGGGGCATCTGCTCGAGCAAGAACAAACCCGGAAGCTTCCTGACCGCATGGAGGATGTCCAACACGCATGGGATGTTGCCGGCGCACTGCTGCAAGTCTCGCGGGTTATGGAGCCCTCTGTCGATGGGGGGCCAAGCAGCCCTGCAGCCCCTGCCCTTCGCCCCGACTTCGCTGTTCGTCCACCGATCGCAGTGCGCCGCTCCATTGTTGACCGGAATACCCTGCCCCTCATGCCTACTTCTATAGAAGAATGGCGCGCGAACCGGGCGAAGAAGAAGCCGGAGCCGCCGGAGGCGGGTCCTCGAAAAGGTCCTACCTTCCGATAGATGATCCGGCCCATCATACGGTCATGGAAAGCCCCGCAGATGCGGGGCTTTTTGTAGCTATCGACCTTATCGACGAAAACGCAGCTTCTGAGGCGCAGGCGCAGTTTCAGGTTCCATTGTCGGCTGCTCTTCCATGTTCCACTGAACTAGCAGTTCCGAACACTGGTTCTCCAACGCTTCGGCTCGACGCTGCACTTCGGCCTCACAGTACACCCTGACTTCATCCGTCGCGCCAGCCCTGGCTTGCTTCAGCTCCGTTGCCCGCTTGTCTAGGGTTGCCAGCCGGCGCCCCCTGCGCGCTTCCCAGTCGTAGTTCAGCCAACCTTCAAGAGAAGGAGGGCGATTGACATTGAACTGTTCCCAAGCATGGTCTGCCAGGTGGAATAACTTCTCAGCTCGGGTAACCGCGGCCGCCCGCTTGGCAAAAGTGGTCAGGCCTCGGCGCAGCTGCTGCAGTCGGTTAATCACTGCGCACAGGTGGCGTCTGAGCTCCGGCCCGTCCACCAACGAAGAAAGGCTGGATACCCAGTGATTGACCACTCGCTGCGTTTTTGGAAGGCATAGCGTAGGCCTCAACGCGAACACATCGCGGAGCTCCAGGGCAACCTCGTCCACAAGCGCCTCGACAGAGGCGGGAGAAGACTCGCCGTCTTGAGAGTTGGTGCTTGGGTCCGTCGACCCCAACTCGCTCCACCGGATGCCGGAAATCCCCTCAATCTGAAGGCCGGTCCCAAAGCGATAGGCCTTGCTGGAACGTTGGCGCTCCCGAGCGGCCTGCGCTGCGCTGTAACCTGGCGGCGTAGCAACGGCGCGCCCTTCTAGCTGTGCTTGTTGAATGGCTCTCTCAAACGCGGCATTGTTCTCCTCGACGATGCGCTCATTGGCAGCCGCACGGTCTGTATGGACTCCGCGGCGTTCGAGAGCGCTGGCGTTCTTTCCCACGTGTTGGGTAGGCTGCCGAGTAAGGGCGATAGCCTCGACCAGGTCGCCGCGGAGCATGGCGTCTTCTGCCTGAACTTCCAGGCGCCGATGGTCGACGCGGCATTCGATGCCCGCCATTGCAAGATGGGCATTGGTAAGCTCGGCCACGGTCGCCCTTACCCACTCGATTTCACTGCGCCCAGATACCCCTCCATCGAGTTCGCGCGTTTTGTCTCCAAGGCCCTCCGGAGTCATTCTTCGAGTGGTGGCTAGGATGTGCGCGTGATGGTTGAGCCCATCCCGCGTCCCAGGTGCGTGGACGCTCGCCTGCAACGCGAACCCGTAGCGGCCCACCAGCGCCTCCGAGATGGCGGCGGTCAGCTCGGAGCGCTGTGACTCATCCAGTTCGTGGGGCAATGCCACCTCGAACTCTCGGGCAACGGTCGAGTTTTTACGATTTTCAGCGAGTTCGGCGGCCGGCCAGAGCTCACTGGGCTCGAAGGCCCAGTCGGGCGATCCCTCGGGAGCGAGGCAGATCGTCTCCACGACACCGCCACGGTGGCGGTAGTCGTGGCGGCGTCCTGTGAGATGGTCGACCAAGAGCAGACCGGCACGATAGGCAGCGGCGGCGACCGATGAGTCACCGCGGGAACGGCTGAAGGTTTTGATACGAGAGTGGTAAATGGCCATGCGAACTCCGAAGTGGACTTCGCTCTTTATGCCTCGGCTTTTGGCTTTGGCAAGCGCATCGCGCTTGGGGTCCAAGGGGCGCAGCCCTTTGCGCACGCAATGTCGAAGATATTGCCTATGTGCGCTTTTACTTCTTGCTTTTAAGCCTTGTTTTTCAGATATTTTTGAATTTCTTGGGGCCAAAATTTTCAATCCTGCGGAAGCTTGACGCGAGCCATTTCTTTGGTTGACTCGTAAGCATCCATAGGAGAAAAGCATGACCGAACCAACCCATTACCACCAGAGAATCCAGAGAGCCACCGAACGGCTGGCTCAGCTCCAAGCGCGCGAACTTTTAGCGAGCCAGCGCCTGGCGGTGAAAGCGAAGGAAACGCAGCGCCGCGAAGAAACCAAGCGACGAATGAGGGTCGCAGAGCTTGTGTTCCTGGCTGGCGCGGAAGCACTGGAAGATGCTGAGTTGGTCGGCACGCTACTGAGCCATATGGAAAGCCGCAATGACCACGACATTCGTAACCAAGCACGTTCGCGCGGCGCCTCGCGCCTGACAATGGCAGGCGCAGAAGATAGCCAAATCAGGCACTGATTAGGTTTTCAGTACAGATGTTGTGCCTGCATAGAGATAGGTTTCATCAGCACATACTTCTTACATCATGACTTCATACACCTCACCGGATCGCGGTGTTCAATTTCTCCATCGCCTCAAAAGCTGAATCCTTATCATACTTCGCCAAAATATCTATGGACAGCAGCCCGGCCTCGACGGCAAGGTCACCTATGTATTCAAGAGCTGCAGCCAAAGCTTTTGAGGAAAACCGCCCTCCTACGGTACTATCCCCCATGTAACCAGATATTAATCCAGCCCCCCCATGCACGAACGCATGGACCATTCTCGGCGACGCTTCAAATAAGCGCGTAAAGAGATCGTGCTCTGGATTTACTGCTTCAATGACGCGCACCATAACATCACCATTTGGAAACTTGTCTTTCTGATAAGCCGTAACTACAGCTTCATCTTCTGCGGCAAAGGCCCATGACGCACGCTTCAACTTCTCATTCAATGGGCGCAAAAGGGTCAATGCAGGTCCAGCCAAAGGCTCCTTTTCAGAGTGATCAAGCAACACGGTTATCGCAACAGCATCTCCGAGCGCAGCCTGAATCAACGCAAGCGCAATACGATCACGACTTTCCTCGGGAGGAAAGGCATTTGCCTTTTGTATAACCCATCTGACCATATCCAAGCGCCGCTTGGCATTCTGAATATACAGCTTCAATGTCATACACCTTCCCCCTAAAAGCCAAGGCCATCTTTACACTCAAAACGTCCCCCTGATCCCTATCTCTTTAGTCCAGCTTTCGTCTATACGTCGTAGACGCTGTAAGCGTTGCAAGAAAAAGCTAGCAATCAGCGGATGATGACGCAGCTCCTTTCTTTTGGCGATCCCGGTAGGTCTCAGTGACAAAATCCACGAATGCCACGGCGGAAGCAACCGCCAACCTGGCGTGTCGCGGCTGGAGACCCCGATGCTTCCCATCCTTCCCGTGGCCGGTGCCGTAAAGCCGTCGCAGGTTGGCCAGGTTGCCAGCGATCTGGTTCAAGTTGCTCAGAATTCGCTTGATGCAATCGGCACCTTTAGCTTGATCGTCAATGCCTTCGGGAACTAGGTCCAAGCTCTTGGCCAGCTTCTTGGCCAAGTCGTTCATGTCGTCGCTCTTACCGATCTCCACACCCAGCTTGCCCAAGATAGTCTTGCAGCACGATTCGACCAGTTCCTTGGCGCTGCCAATGGCTAGCTCGGGATCTTTTTCCACCGCGTATTCCATTCGCTGAATCTGTTTGGCGATAGCGCCTGCGTCCAAGGAGTCGGCCGCTGAACGCCCCCGCTCGAATGCTCGATGGTCATTTGACGTCAGTGGCCGTGGCTCATACCGGGCGCGCCCAGCAATACGCTCGACCTCCACCAACTGCCAACCGGCTTGCCGCAACTGATCGTTGAGATGTTCCACGATCGTGGCAGCCTCTTCGCGATCTGGGCGCACAACAGGGTGAACCATTTCCGTGAGAAAGCGCAGAAAGGTGTCCGCGGGACCGTCGAGCAACGGGAAACGGTCGTCATCAAAAATCCAATAATCGTCCCAATCGAAGTTGTTGACTCGATGCTGGTAGATGTCCCCGGCAGCGTCCTTGTAGCGCGAGTCATATGAAGGCAGACGCCGAAGCTCATAGATTCGGCTCAGGAACTCGGTATCGTCCAGTGCACCGAACACGCTCACCTGATCCAGGCGCAATCCGTCCAAGATATTTCGGCGGACGGTGCGCGGAATGGCCACCGGTGATGTTGCCCTCCAATCTTCATCCTGTCCCACGATGGGAATCAATCGAGCAGTGAAAAAGTCATGGCCATTGGGTGGTATGGCTTCACTCAATGCCTCGGTGATTTGCTCGCAAACGTCCTTGAGCTTGGGACGCAAGCGCGCGAACTCCGGCGCCGGGACTTCGAGCATGACGTTCCAATAGTTTGTGCCACCGTTCCAGCTGTCGGACGTGTCGTGCTGGATGGTGGCCTTAGAAGTGCGAAGAAGGTCCGCAGCGTCTGAACGCCCACTTTCCTGGAGCAGGACGTATGCAGCGCCTAGGCACCGCTCCAGCGTTTGATCGTCGATAGGGCTTGCCAACATCTCAACTCATCCAAATAAGCATTGCCTGCGAAGACTGCGTAAGCAGCCGAATCCTGCCCTATGACTACATAGTCATCCGCGGCCCCTGCTCCCGCTCCTGCTTCTGAGTCTGTTGCTGAGTCTGCTCCAGCGCCTGCTGGCGGACCTGATCCTGCTTGATGACCTCCGCCTGCTGCAGGCTCTGCTCCGCCGGCTGCTGGGCCGCTTCTCTGCCATCCACCCGAGCATGGAAGATCGGTAGCTTGTCGCCAAACGGCGCGTAGACCGCCAGCACGTTCTCGGCCCCGTCCTTGCCCAGTGCGCCGGTGACCCGGTCCACACGCTTCACCAGCGGATCCTCAGCCTGCTGCTTATAGAGCGCCGCCGTCACGTTGCGGCTCTCCTCCTCGTTCCAGTTCCCCGTGCCGCTGACCCAGGAGTGGATCGTCTGGTAGGTCGAGTGGTCTGGATGCGCGGGGTTGTCGGCCAGGATCGGGCTCTTCGCGTCCTTCTCCTGCGCCGGTTCGGCCTCCAGCTCTTTGCTGCGGCTTGGCGCGGTCACCGAGACCGTCGCCAATGTCGGCACGTGTGCCATGGCGGGCTGGCCCAGTTCGGCCTTGGCTTGGCGCAGTTCCTCGGAAGTGGTTACCGCCACTTGATGGGCCACGCCGTCCTGGCCGACCTTGTAGTGTGCGATCGGACTGTCGTAACTGTATTGCCCCTGCTCGTTGGGCTTCAACTTCTGAATCGTCGGACCGGTTAGGCCTTCGGCCTCCTTTGTCCGCTGCGTGGCGAGTTCCACTGCCTGCAGGTTGTGCTCCTGCGCGTTGAGGTCGACGCCAGCGGCTCGATACCGATGCAGGAGCTCGTTGTGCTCCATCTGCGCCGCCGTGGGCGCTGGGCGAGCCTCAATGGCCGCCAGCGTCTCCTGAGCGCGCTCCAGCGATGGCTGGCGCATCTGGTTCGTGAGCTCCAGCTCCGCCGCCAGGTTGCCGGCGGCCACCCCGTCCTTGCCGAGCCACTGCCCGGCCTCGTTGCGCTGGTAGGTCTGGCCATCGTGGCCTTGCACCCGGTCTTGCTGGGCACGAGCACTTTCCACGGCGGCAGGAACGCCCACTCCGTAGTCCTGCCCGCGCTGGGCGGCATGGCTTTCCAGGTAGGCCTGGGCAATGGCCTCGCGGCCAGTGGCGATGTTGCTCTCGATCCGGGACAGAGCCTCCTGATTCAGGCGCTGCGTCTGCTCTGCGTTCGCGATCTGCGGCTCGTAGACGCCGCGATCATCCGCCCCCGTCACGCCGGTTTTGACCTGGCGCTCCCACTTCTCCGTGTCCGGATTGCGATGCCAATTTTGGTTGTCCAACCCAATCCGATCGCCGGGCCGGGCCGGCAAATTGAACGGGTCCTGCGGCGGGGGCGCTTTGCCCAAGGCAAACTCAACAGCCTTGGCATTGGCCATCGCGCCCAGTTCCTGGGACTTGGTATAGCTGGCGACCACGTCTTGCTCGACGGCCTTGCCCTGCCCCTCTTGCAGTTGGCCTTGGCGCTCCCAATTGCGGCCGTTGAACTGCCAGTCCACCCCGGCCTTGTCGGTCTGGTGGAAGATGTCTCGGTTCTCTTTCAGGTCCACGGCCTTGTCGAAGGCCTTGCTCATCAGGACCGCGTCGCCCACCACCAGCGCCGCAGGCACAAACCCGCTGCTGCTGCCCAGCGCGGCCGAGGTGGCCGCGCCGCCGGCCCAGCCACCCGCGTTGCGGGCAATGGCGTGCTGAACTTCCGACTGCGCGGCTGTGGTGTTGCCCTGCTCCATCAGCGCCGAAGCCGTGCGGGCAGTCATCACCGCATCGGCCCCCGTCGCCAGGAGTCCGCCGGCACGAGTCAGGCCGCGCGCCGATGCTTCGCCCATCAACAACTGCATAGCGACTTCGCCACGCTGTCCTCGCGGCACGCGGAGACTATTTGCGGCCTCTTCTCCCAGTGTGTTTTCGACCACCGCCACCCCACCTGGCGACATGGTCAAGCGGCCGTCGTGGTAAGCGTCGGCGATAGCCTGGAATAGGCTGTTGCGCTGGAAGTCCAGGTCACCGCCCCTCAGCAGCGACCTTCCCGAACTCTGAAAGTGCTGCAAGGTCGAGACAATGCGACCTTCATTGTGCGTCACCGGGCTCCATTGGCGCGCATTGGCACTTGCCTTGCCATGTGCGTCCAACTGCGTTTGGTTCTGAAAAGCATAACCGTTTGGGTCACGATAGAACGCCTGCGTGATAGCCCGCGTTTGGTCCATCGTTTCCCCTAGCGCATTGTTGGTCCGCAAGTCGCCATTGATGAGCGCCACCTGCACGGTGTCGCTCAATCGATGCACCTTAAGGGCAACTCGATCTAGGGCATCCGGATCTCCAAGCAATGCTGCCTGCCCATCTTTCGTGGCAGCCATGCGCTGAAGAACATAGTTCACACCTAAGTTATAGTCCTTGATGGGACCGCCAGAGTGCGGCGGAACACCGATGGCGTGAGCAAACGCCTTGTCGCTGGGCAAATTGATCAGATTCGTGGGCCAATCCTTATGGAATCGGCCATTATCCACAAGCACCTTCAACAGAGGATCGCTCTCAAACGACTTCTGATCGAGGCCGTGGTGTCCTTGGAAGAGGGGCCTACCTGCCATAATATGGGCTCCGTCCTTGTCAGCTTATGAGATCAGAGATCCGATGCGTCAATGAAAGAGATGCCGCTGACTTCTGCGTCTTCAGATATGCCAGCGTTGTGAAGTGCCTCTTTGAACTGTCGATCGCAGAACACCGACGGATTGAACGGCAATCGAAATACGTGCGAATCCCCTAGAACTTCACGCCGGAATGCAAGGCCAGCTCCCCCGCCGAAGTAATAGAACTTGCCACGCACAAACTCCTCATCGACCTCGATCTTCAGCCGCGATGATGCTTCGTCCAAGGCATCCAGTTCTCGAACAACGTCGCACAGGAAGCGGCGCGACCCCTTGGTACCATCGGCCAGGCGGTAGTCCACCTCAACGAACGCGAAGGCGCTTGGATCGACTGAGCACATGACGTTGTGGAGTCGCTCGGAAACCAGCCAATAGCCCCCAAACCCAGGTTCCAAATCACGAGGCTCGGGACCCGCGCTGGGGTCATAGGTCATCTGTGGTTGCTCAAGCAGTGAAGGAAAACCACCTTCTTGCGGACGCAAGATCACACGGGGCGGCGAATGCAGCCGACGGAGGTTGTCGAACCTAACCCCACAAGGCGGCCTATTACTCTCCATGTCTGATATGAACATGTAGAACGCACCTGACTGGGGCTGATTGGTCATCGTTGTTTTCACGCGTTGCATCCCGTCCACTTGGGCATGGCCTCCACCTCACCAGGGCCAGAGTCTACCGCTCCGGTCGCCGACTTGGGCAGACAAAAGGGCGCATGCGCAATCCCTCAAAGCCCACCAAAAACTGTCAGCGCTTTGCCGGCTCCCACCCTGCCCGCATGGCCTCTTCAGGGCTGCAGAACATGCGCTCGCCGCGGCTCAGATCGATGCTGGTGCGCTCATAGTCCCGCTGGCCGGGCACGTGGTAGATCTTCTTGCCCTGACGGGAGATGTTGCCCTTGATGCGACAGCCGCTGGACACGGGTGACATGGCCACCGGAGTCTGGCGGGCCGCCTGGTCCCGCTTGCCGCGCCGGTAGTCGGCGGGCATCTGGAAGGGCCCTTGCCAGAGGTTCCGCTGGTGCTGGCGCGCGTCGGCTTCGTCAGCGATGAACGCCGTGGCGTATTGCCGATACGCGACCGCCCAACCCGAGCGCACCATCCAGCGATTGACGGATTGCCCCTGGACGAAGCACTCCGCGACCACCCGCCCATAGCGGTCGGTGTCCTTGGGCTGGCAACGAACGGTCTTTTCCAGCAAATAGCCGTCCAGCGCGGCGGCGGAACGCCGGCCACAGGGCCAGGAGCGCCTGTCCTTGGTGGTGCATTGCTGGGCGCTTTCCGGGGCATCGATGCCCCACAGGCGGATGCGCTGCTTCGCCACGGTGAGGGTATCGCCGTCCGTGACGGTCGCGCGGCCGACCAGCTCTGCAGCCACGCCAGGAACCGAAGAAAAAGCCAACAGCAGAACCACCAGACCTTTCAACACCATCAACAACGACTTCCTCTAAGCGTACGCGCGGGTCGCGAGCGCCAGTTCAAACAGGGTCCGACACTCTAGCGCAAGTGGGAAGTGACGCCGACAAGTCGAAAACCCTTCAACTCAGACCTGCGTCCCTGGCTTGGCCGCCGTCAGTCTCCTCTACGACAACGAAGGTACTCACAAGCCAGCCGCATGCATCGCTCAAGGCATCGGCGATACCCTCTTCGCTCTCGCATTCGACTGTGGCTTCAGCCGGCAATGCGGGACGCTTGCCGTCCCCCACACAATCCCATGCACGTGAACACCTTCATTCCTGCTCCTTGGAAATGCATCTACTTAAGCAGTCTAGCTTCCGCAAACCGCATAGGTGAAGCGGGCTATACCTCGCCTGCTGGCCAGGCTGACGTGCTGCCGGCCACCATGACCAGATGGTGTCGAAGAATCCGACACGAGCGCGAAACGACATCGGCATTAGGTTCATAATCTGCACCAACTTCGCCAAATTCGTGGTCGCGCGCACATGCTCATCGCCGCCAGCATCGTTTTCGAGCCCTACTATGACTTGTGGTTCGTTCAAGTGCTTGAAGCCAAAGGCGGCCAGGCGCCAAAGTGGCGACGGCACCATCCAGACGATACACCTGACATCGGTGCTAGGGCGTTTTCCAGTAGAGCCGAGGCAAAAGAGCGTGCTGCGCTGCTTAATGATCTATTCGTGGCCGCTATAAATGGCTTGACAGACTCCGCTCGGCGCATCTCAATGCTTCTCCGTTCACAGAAGGCCCAACAATCTAAGCAGCGCCTTGAGCAGGAAGAGCTTTTGATGCTCGACCAAGCGAGGAATCGCGGTGCGGCGTTACAGGCGTTCATCCCTAGCGAACTTCGCCTACACCCGGATAGCGAGAAGTATCGAGAACAAATAAACGCTTTCCTTGCAAATTACCCCTACGTTCATTCGGTGCTGGTAGGTCAAGCAAGAGCCTGGCGCTTTGTTCAGCGACTTGAAGATGGTTCTTGGTCTAAGCCATTCTGGCCAACCCGCACAGGCATCAAGTGCGTATCCCGTGCACGTATAGCAAACGGCTTCGGGATCTCCGAATTTATTCATTGGGGCAAAGCAAAAGCGGAGATTCGTCGCATCCTTTTGCCCGACGCCAACAAGATCCTTATGTCTGAAGGTGTCCGCGCGATCCTCGCCGATGCACTTTCACGAGGCATCCGAGCAGTTGCCTGGGGGCCATACGTCTTTTGGTATGAAGCTGCAGGCCAGGTTGGTTGGATCATAAAAGAACGAAGCGGAAGCTCTGATAGTGAGGACAATGAAGCCCTCTGGTTCGAAGGCGAAATTTACTCGACGAACTATGGCCGTATTGTTGTCCTCCCCTATGTCAAGGACAACGGTGAGAAGGTTCGCGGCCACACCAAGAATGCACCACATGATGGTCCCGCCCTTCCACGCAAGCCTGGCGAAGAACTAGTGATTCCTTTTGAAGTTCTGGACGGCGACTTGATGTTTGGGATTTCCGGTGAAAAGCATTACGAGTAGTGGACCTATTTCTACCCGTAGTCTCACTAGGTGTCAGCAGTCCATTTGTTCTTAGGGCGAAAAGGGGGGGCTATGCCCACCCCCTGCTGGCGAGGCTGACGTGCTGCTTGCCACCGATGACCAAGTGGTCAACGACTCGGATGTCGAGGAGGCTCAGCGCCTGCTTCAAGCGCTCGGTGACTTGGCGGTCGGCTTGGCTCGGCTCCGGGTTCCCGCTCGGGTGGTTGTGGAAGAAGATGACGGCGGCAGCGTTGAGGTCCAGGGCGCGCTTGGCGACGACTCGGCTGTGGACTTCACAGCCGTCGATGGTCCCGGAGAACAAGTGCTCGGTAGAAATGACGTGGTGCTTGGTGTCAAGGAAGACGACGCCGAAGACTTCGTGAAGCAGATGGGCGCAGCGGGCGATCAGGTAGCTGCCGGCCTGCTCGGGACTGTCGATGCGGCCCAGCCGCTGGAGGCGTTGCTCCAGGATAGTGGCGGCGGCGAGCAGGATGCCTTCTTCGTCCATCTGGAGTTGGTATTGGGCCGTGCGGTCTTTGGTGCTGCGCTTCATCGGTTCTTCTCCACCAGCGCGTTGTGCGCCTCGTGGGAACCGGCAGGCGAAGCGTCAGGCTCGACCGCACCCGAGAGTGAGCACCGCTTGCGGCGCGCAGCGGAGGGCCGGAACAACGTGGAGGAGGCCTGCCCTTGCGGTCGGGACAGCGGAGCTAGGATTCCCTTTAAGAGGCCCAGCGCTGGTGGAGAGCAATGATGTGCGGCTCCCCTGCCCGCGATTGAAAAGCCAAGGGGGCTTGAGTGCTGCGTGCGTGCAACTCTTGCCCACCGTCCTCGCACACGTTGGCGACTGCTGGCTCGCTGCTGCCGTGAGCGACCGCTCACTGAGAGTGCTCATGCCCACAGCATTCAAGTTCGATAGTCTCTGGCGCGCATCTCAGCATTGCATTGCAGAGCTATGGGACACTCGGACCATCTTCCGACACGCGTCCAACCATGCGAACCAAACAACGAAAAGCTTCTCTGGCCTTTTGGATGAGAGCGCAGGCACTTACGGCGCTGGTGGCGATATCGCTTGCAGGGTGCGCGGCAAGTAATCCGGTCGCGAGCCATCCCATTGAAGGCCCTGTGCACCTGGGAGAGATTGCGGCGGTTGATGGCCCCAGGGTGCGTCCCGATCGCGTCATCGAAGACAGCCGTTGCCCTGCCAACGTTCAATGCATCCAGGCGGGTCGGCTCGTCGTTAGGGCGACCGTGCTCGGTGGCGGCTGGTCCAAGGAGTTGGACCTCACGCTGGGCGTCCCGGTCCCGGTTGCCGATGGCATGTTGACGCTGGTCGACGCCACGCCCGTGCCCATTGGTGGGGAGACCGGCGCGTCCGCCGCCCGCTTCACCTTCAAATTTCAGGGCGGCCGTTAGGCCCAGGAGATGCCTGGCTCCTCATTGCTCGGCTGGGTCTTGGTAAGCACCCCGATCCCAAGAGCGATAGCGCCAGGGCACGACGTCTTCAAGGAAAGTGATGCGGGGACTTGGAAGGTTGCCGAACCCTGCCAGGCTGGCGCGCAGCCGTTCGGCTTGAGCCTCAGGGACAAAGAGCCAGGGCCTGACTATCCAATCCAGCGGGACGCCGCTATCGCGAGCCAGCGCCGTCCTAACTCCAGGCCAATGTTCGTTCCAAGATTTCAACCGAGCCAAGAGCGAAGGCGCCCGGGCTGCGTAGGTGATCTCGCAAAGGTAGCCGGCCCGCTCCTTGAAGCTCACAGCCACCGCGTCGCAATACCAATGCGGGCCGCTGGTGTCTGGGTTGGCGCCCTCGTTGAGTTGGATGCAGCACTGGCTGTTGACGAACAGCGCTCGGTCCGCCCTCAGATAGTCGAGCACCACGCCTTCAAAGTGATCCATGTTCGCAACTCCCTTTGCAGTTTTTCGAAGGACAGACTTTGGCATCCCAGAATCAAAATAAAATAGCTAAAATAGCTAAAATAGCTAAAATAGCTAAAATAGCTAAAATAGCTAAAATAGCTAAAATAGCTAAAATAGCTAAAATTTATATTATATTAAATTCCAGTCACTCAATTTTATCCGACTAGTCAGCGTATTGCTAATAACAACACGAAATGTCAGCGCGGATGTTTAACGATGCCGTTCACTTGACCGCGGAGCCTTAAGGAACGGGACCGATAGCATGTCGGCAATAGCCTGGTTTCTTACAGAAAGCTCCTTTGTCGATACTAGAACAGATGAACCTGGCAACATAAATTGCGGGTACACGCGAGCCTCGGCTTCAAGCGTTTCTCGATACTTGACACACTGAAAGATGCCGCGCTTGAGCTCTTCCTCGCTCGCGTTACTTGCCTTGACCTCCACCGCCAGTCTGGCAGATGGCCCAACCAGCATGACGTCCACGCTATCACCGGATTGCAGGAACTCTTCGATCCTACCTTTCGTGTAGTGCCCGAACTCCTTGAACTTCCCCACGTTCTCGGCAACCCAGCATTTCAGTGCCTTATGCTTTTCGCTCTCTCCGCCTCCGTAGCGACCGACCTTCGATGGCAACCCCAGGTCTTTTTTAGTTCGTCTTTGGCTCGGCAGAGGCAATAACCCGAGCAGCCTTTCCAACGTTCCCCATTGCTCAACGCCAAATTTTCGCACACGTCGTGCTTCAGCATCCAGAATTTTAAGGCGCACGGGATCCTTTAAGTCAAGCTTTTGACCGTGGAGCCGCTTCACGAACCAATCCACGCCCGTGCCCGCGTAACCAATATCCTCTCTCACAACGATTACGCTCAGCGCAGGCACTTTCAAGCCGTGCCGGGCACCAATCTCGATGGCAGCTCTAGCAGAAGCACCCAACGGGTGACCATACTTCCGCTTGTTGGCCTGAATGGGCTCGCCAAAGCGCCGGAACACCTCTAGAGCAAGCGCGCCATATGAAATCGGGCCCTTATTGTTCTTCAAACGATCCAAGACGATCGCCAGCACCATGGGCGCTGTGCGCCTAGTCCATTCATTCTTGGCGGGGATCCATTTACCCCAGTCAACTCCGGCAGCAGCTTTCATCCATGTCGCTCCAAGTTCAATCACAATTACTGAGAAGGCATCCCAGGCGCAGTTCGCCTTAGCGGCACATGCCAGCAGCATTGCTTGCCATCGTGCCGCGGTTTGATGATAAGCCTGGCTCAGGAAATACAAGGTCGGGTTCGAGACGTCATGGGAGGTGCCGCCAAACCTTGGAAAACTCTGAACCTCAGGCTGAGCATCTTCAATGCATGCTTGCCCCACTCCGACAGCGCTTTGATGACCCTCTAGCTCTGGCGATCGGAGCCGCCCGGCTCCCCCAAGCTCGGGCGATTCACCAACATGCCAATAGTTTCCAGGCACTACTGAGAATCCAGCACATTGAACTGTCGCGACCCTGAGGGGTGCATTAGCCAGCACCCTCCCAGGATAGCTCCAAGCCTCAGCTTCCTTTCTTGTGCGTGTGAGGCTTGAGACCAGGCGTGTTACCGGGCGTTTCCTTGTTGTCTCGACGGCGCTGATCCGGCTTTCCAGTTGATTTGGCGATGGGCTTTGGACCGGGCTTGATAGGCATACCTATACTCCTGCGTGAGAAGGGCCAGCGCCATCAAGGTGCGCCTCAGCCTTAAAGCTGTCAAGTTAACCTAACATGGAAATCAATACGTTTATCTGGCGTTCATATGCATGTTAGGCTATTTTAGCCATTCAATCGCCCTCTAATTTTTATACAGTATAGTTATGACAATTTAGCCACGAGCAATTAACGCCTTAAAACCTTGCTGCTCCCAGGTTTCGCCAAACGAAATAGTTTTGATCCGCAAACGAGTAAATGGCTCGACCTAGCAGCCCGGTGAGTTTGCATAAGGACGTAAAAAGCCACTCAATTTTTGTTGACGTTTGGCCAGCCCGTCGTATCTGTACTTCCATTGTAAACAATGGAAGCCAACCAGTGACACATCCCTCGATCGATATTCTCCGCAATTACATTGATGCCCCTTGCGGCCGCTTGGTCTTGGATAGCCTCCAGATAGGCCGAGTCAAGTTCGGAAAAATGACCATCTTCGACCGCGAAGGAGCGTTCAACGCTCAGGACCTTATCAATATGGTCATGAACAAGACGGCTCGCATCCGGAGCGGTAAACACGGCACGCGATACACTGAGCTACTGCCGCCCGGCAGCCCTGCGCGACTCTTGTCCATAGAGATCGGCGACTTCTCAAAGCATCAGCGTCGGCGCCACTTGAAGTCCGCCACTGTCAAGGACTATGCCCGGACATTGAACTTGCTGCTACTGGCGTGCGGCGACATCCCCGTTTCTCACATTGACCACACACACGTTGAACGCCTGTGGGATCTCTTGCGATGGGCCCCGTCTGCTGTGCTCCAGGATCCGAAGTTGCGCGCGATGACCGTGGACGAGGTGATTGCACTAGGCCGATCCACCGGTGTGCAAGGCGTGTCCCACGCCACGCTCAAGAAGCACAACCTTTGCCTGACCAACTTCTTCCGGCGCCTGGTGGCTACCCGCGCCATTCCTGGAAACCCCATGGCAGCGATGGGGAAGATCAAGAAGAGCCTGGTGACCGATCCAAACCGTGGCAAGAAAGCCGAGCGATTCTTAGAGGAAGCCGAACTTCAAAAGATCTTCGATCCAGACGCGTTCATCGCTTGGGCAAAGAAGTGGCCCCATCGCTGGTGGTGCCCGATCTTGGCGCTTTACAGCGGCGCGCGTGTCAACGAGCTCGCACAACTCAAGCTCCACGACATCGTGAACGAGAACGGCATCTGGTGTATCGCTATCCAACTCACGGTCGACGACGACTTGGCAGGCAACGAGCACTTCAAAACCCGCCAGACAGTAAAAGGAGCGTCGGCTCTCCGGCGGATTCCCATCCATCAAGCGGTGCTCGATGCCGGCTTTCTCGACTTCATCGAGGACATTAAGGCGTGCGGCCATCCTCGGCTATTCCCCCATCTGTCTGCGGGTGCCTGCGAGGCGTCAGGTGAAACCAATGCGCGCTACAGTCAAGGTTTGGTCATCCAGTTCAGCGCATACCTCAAGACGCTAGGCTTTGGCAAAGGGCTTGGCTTCCATACCTTCCGCCACACGCTTTCCACCAAACTCAAGCATGCCCGGGTTCCCCAGGAGGACATTGCCACGATTACGGGGCACTCCGAGAACAATCGCTTCCCTGTGTTGAACCTCTATCAAACCGCGGAGAACCCCGAAGAGCGGACCCGCCAGGTAGCTGCCTTGCAACGATACAACCCACCGGTAGCGCTTCCGAAATATGAGCGAGGCCAGTTCAAGAAGCAGTTGGGCAAAGACGCGAAGTTCTATCCATGATTGATGCTATTGGCAGAGCACACCGGCGCTCTCATATGAACGCCGCTGCTTCTTAAGCCTGATGCGTTCGTGAATCGGCCGGCGAGGTCCGTTCGATTTGTGCTCGGCCGGTATGAGCAAGTTCTACCCGTGGTGCTCAGTTGCTGCTTCGCCCGAGTGGCGCCCTGTTGGGCGCCATATCCAATCAGTCGTTCTCTTCGACATCCTGATTGTTGAACCACTCCGCGTAGGGGGTGTTGCGGACGAGGTGGCGATTGAAGTCTTTGGAACCGTCCGTCCACCAAACCGGCCCGCGTTCGCCGAGTCCCACCTTGGCGGCGTTCACCGCTCGTCGAGCCTTGGCGAGGTCATCCGAGCCTCCGGCGGCCTTTGCCGCCTTCACCGCCCGTCGCGCATCCATCAGCTCGTGGACCAAGCGCTCACGTTCCTGGTCACTCAAAGCCGGGTTGGCGGTGCGCCAGAGGCGTCCACGGACGATGAGGTAGCGGCCATCTGGGGTTGTCAAGGAAGCCATGCCCCTACTGTAATTTGTCAGCGCGTTGCTTAAGCGCAACGCCCAACAATCATGGCTTCTTAAAATCCTCAGCGGTTAATGGCTTGAGCTCCAAGTGCCCACGGCGAGCCAAGGCCTTCTTAGCATCCGCTCTTTCTGCGTTGACGCAATCCGGCGTGTCTCGAAGCTCGCCAGGGTTGTCGCGACAACGAGCCAGAACCACCCTTCTTTCTTCACCGTGCTCAGAGTAGTAGCTCACCGTCTTCGGCGTAGCAGCCTGTGCTTGACTGCTTAACGCAAGGCCGCACACCACGCTTACCACGCATGACTGGATCCGCATGACTTCTGCCTCCCATTTTGGAACAACCAACCCATACCGAATCGTCGACATGGACGACGATCCAGACCATATAAAAGACCACCGACCGAAGATTTCCATATCAATTCAGCTCTGGATCGCCGACACCCTTTACAGGCCTTTGACCGCTTCAATTCGACCGACATGGTAACGACTCGACAGTACAGCTTCTGATATTTCGTCTACCAATCCAATGGCCCCTATGGACGCGTAGAGATAGCATGGCTCCATGGAGCGCGGTAAGAGGTAACGGCAATCTGCGCCCCTCCGGATTGTGCAGCTAATCTCTAACCAAGGACATGGTATGCCTCGCGTTCGCCACATTGCAATCCGCAACTTCCGTTCTATCCAATCACTGGACTGGGCTCCCTCTCCGGGCATCAACTGCCTTGTTGGACCTGGGGACAGCGGCAAGTCCACGATTCTGGACGCCATCGATCTCTGCTTGGGTGCTCGCCGTGCGGTGACCTTTGGCGACGTGGACTTCCACGGCCTCAGCGTCGCCGCGCCGCTCTCCATCAAAATCACGATAGGCGAACTGCCGCCCTCGCTCATGGATATCGATCTATACGGCGATTTCCTTCGCGGATTCGATCCAACAGCGGGCACGATTGAGGACGAGCCAAAGGTGGGTTGGGAAACTGTGCTGACACTTCAACTAGTGGTCAACGCCGACCTTGAACCCACTTGGTCGCTATTCTCCGATCGTGCCAGTCGTGATGGCATCGAGCGAAGCCTGCCCTGGAAGGAGCGAACCTTCATCGCTCCGGCGCGAATCGGGCAATTTGCGGCCTCCAACCTATCGTGGAGCCGGGGATCGGTCCTGAACCGATTGACGGAAGACAAGGCCGAGCTGGGCGCGCAGTTGGCCGCTGCTGGGCGTGAAGCTCGCACGAGTTTTGGCACACAGGCCACCCCGCACTTGGCCGCGACGCTGGCTGTCGTGCAGACCACCGCCCAAAGTCTGGGTGTGTCAGTTGGGGCAGCCCCTCAAGCCCTGCTGGATGCCCACGCGGTTTCCATCGGCGAGGGAGCCATCGCTCTTCATGACGAACAGGGCGTCCCCCTGCGCTCTCTGGGGACCGGGTCCTCACGCTTGCTGGTGGCAGGCCTGCAGCGCGCGGCCGCGACAGCCGCCCCCATCGCCTTGGTCGACGAGGTCGAATACGGCTTGGAGCCCCACCGTCTCATGCGGCTACTCGACTCGCTGGGAGCGAAGGACACCAGCCCTCCAGTCCAAGCGTTCCTAACGACCCACTCCCCAGTTGCCCTGCGCGAGCTGTCAGGTCATCAACTCTTCGTTGTTCGCCGCTATTTCGAGCTTCACAGGGTCTGGTTAGCCGGAGCATCGGATGAGGTCCAAAGCACCCTGCGGACGGATCCGGAGGCCTTCCTGGCCAAGTCGATCATCGTTTGCGAAGGCGCCAGCGAAGTGGGCTTTGTCCGCGGCTTAGATCAGTGGGCCATGGCGACTGGCGGGACATCGTTCCTCGCCTTAGGGGGATCCTACGTCAACGCTGGAGGTGGCTCCCCTGACAATGCCTTCGCTCGTGCAGCGGCATTGATGGGTCTGGGCTACCGGGTCTTGGTCTTTATCGACGCAGACAAGGACGCCAAGCCGGGGGTGGCGGAGGACTACACCTCAAATCTCGGAGATTTCGTCACCTGGCGACCAGGGCTTGCCTTGGAAGACGAGCTGTTCCGCCATCTGCCCGACACGTCCATTGATGCGCTCCTGACCAAGGCCAAAGAGTTGGTCGGAGAAGAACTGATGAATCAGCACATCCAGACCAGATCCAACGGCCGATGGACGCTGGCTGCCATTGAGGCGCAAAGACCGGCAACAAACTACTCGACTGAAACGCGAGAGCTTTTGGGTGCAGCCTCACGGATTCGTGGAAGCGGATGGTTCAAATCGCTAACAGCCTACCAAGACATTGTCGTGAACATCGTTTCTCATGGCTACGCAGATGCAGAAGGTGGGTTCAAATCGGTAATCGATAAGTTATGGGGGTTCATGCGTGCTCCCTGAGATCGACCTCCTAGCCATCCAGCGCGGCTCCATCACCGCTCCTGCCGGATGTGGCAAGACGGAGCTGATCACCGCTTCCTTGGCTGGAAAGCCTGAAGGCAAGCCCGTGCTGATCCTGACCCACACCAATGCAGGAGTGGCCGCCCTACGCGCCCGCCTGAAGAAAGCGAAAATCTCTAGCGCGGCCTACCGGCTGTCAACGATCGACGGGTTCGCCATGCGGCTCATCGGCAAGTTCCCTGCGCGCAGCGGCCATCCAGCGGACCTTTTGGAACTAAGCAACCCCGGCGCCGACTACCCCGCCATCCGGCAAGCCGCTCTCACGCTCCTGACCGCTGGCCACCTGCTCCAGGCAGTCACCGCCACCTACGACCGCCTGTGGGTAGATGAATATCAGGACTGCAATACCGTCCAACACGCCTTGGTCCGCGCCCTAGCTGCGATGTTGCCCACGTGCGTATTGGGCGACCCGATGCAAGCGATCTTTGGGTTTGGCAACAATCGACTGGTGGACTGGCGCACAGACGTGCAGCCGTTCTTTGTCCCTTTCGGCGCACTTGGGACCCCTTGGCGCTGGCGCAATGCAGGCACGGAGCCGCTGGGACTGTGGCTGTTGGGCGCACGCATGGCTCTGGAGGCAGGCGGCAGCATTGATCTCCGCACGGCTCCGCCAGAGCTGACATGGATCCAGCTCACCGCAGGTAACGAGGCCACTCAGCGGATGATGGCAGCAAGGACCAACGCACCGGGAACCCAAGGAGCGGTACTGATTATCGGCGACTCAATGAATGTAAGAGGTCGCCACCTACTCACCAGTCAGACGCCAGGTGCAATGGTTGTTGAGCGAGTCGACCTTCCCGAATTAATTTCCTTCGCCAGAGGCTTTGACCTTGGGGATGAGAACGCACTTCAAATACTCGTTCAGTTCATTGCCGAAATGATGACCGGTGTTAGCGCCCCCAATCTGCTTACTCGAGTTGCCAGTCTGCGAAGCGGTCGTGCAAAAAACCCTCCGACCCCCATAGAGGCAGCCGCTATTTCCTTCGAAAACGAGAAGACGATCGGGCGTGCCTTGCACCTCATCAACACACTAGCAAGCTGTGCTGAAACCCGCGTGTATCGACCAGAAATGCTTCAATGTTGTCGATCTGCAATGGAGTCCGTAATCCGTGGGGAACGAGAACTCTTGGCAGCCGTCCTACATGCACGAGAGCGCAACCGGCACTCTCGCTCCCCGATGGCCAGGCGGGCCGTTGGAAGCACTCTTTTGTTGAAAGGATTGGAAGCAGATGTGGCAATCATTCTCGAACCAGAAACCATGAGTGCGCAGCACCTCTATGTCGCTCTCACACGTGGAGCCAAATCCATAGTCGTTTGCTCTTCAAGCCCTGTCATCAAGCCACGTTAGGCCCATCCTAGAGTCCTCAAAACAGACCTTCCACCTAATTTCATAGCAAGGCATCTAAAGATGACAACTTACACCCTTGACGATCATGCAAAAGCAAAGGAAGCATTAGAGCTACTTCGATCCAAGCGAAGTGCTTATTCGGGCAACAACCCCAACAAATTTCGGGCCGACATTGAGACCGCCAAAGCGAGGCTTTCAGATATAGAGTCGACATTGAAAGAAGCAGGAATCCTTCAGCGCACCCCGACCGAACAACGGGACTCCCTATTAGACAAGGCTTTTCCTGAAGCACGCTCCAAGGAAGTTGTGGAATGGCAAGGCAAACGCTTCAAAAAAATCTACACACCCGCCGGCAAAAGTCTCTCTGGCAAAACTGTTCTTAAATGGAACACCCATTGGGAGGAACTTGCCGATTAAAGCAAATACATACAGACACTCATTCTCGCCGCACCCAACTCGATCAGTAAACCTTAAATCGGACCACGAAAAATGAAAATCGAAGAACTGATTCGCCTCAATAAATTTGAGCTTTGTTTAATTTTACTGCGCGAATGGTCGGAATTATCCGATTTACGCTTAAAGATTTCAAACCGCTCGCCCACATGGGAGCAAGCAATTAGCAATCCAAGCTACATAAAAAATATGGATTGGCTGGACTACAACGCTTTCAAGCGCCAGGTCACACTTCAGGTTTCAAGATACATCAAAGATGCAAAAAATTTTGGGGCCAAACTTGAAATAATTATTTGCAGGCAATTTGATTACTGCAAAAAGACCAACCTTCCTGTATCCACGATCATGACCGGACTTGCCAAGGCACTGTCAGATTCGCTACCTGAAAATGTCGCGAACGTCATCGCAGCGCTCCTTTTTAGCCATGATGCTTTGAGGATTCTTTGCAAATGCGCACCAAGCCCCTAGCCCTATATTGATAGATTTTTCGCTAGCAATGGATGACCTCTACGCATATGTACTGGCCCGAGCCGCGGCAAGCTATCAAATCGATTTCGATATTCCTCCACCTCCCACAGCCAAGCCTCCTGCATTTCGTAGTTCGGGCTGTAAAGCACCCAAATCAATCGGTCCCACTCGTAGTTCGACGGCTTCGGCACCCAGGTCACCTTGCTGCCCCGCTTTCCGCTTGGCCGATTACCCTTCACTTGGTAGCGAAGACCTTCGTAGACGAAGTCATAGCCCCTCCGGACTGCGGTCGCACCACGCATGCAAACTGAGTAGTCAGCCAGGGAGCACCCCAGCAACACGGCGGCGTCGTATTCGGACAAGGCAGAAGTAATGGACGGAGCGTTCCCAAACGCAGCTTCCCATGACAGGGCTGCGTCCACCAACTGCTGGCGCAGGTTCTCCATCGCTACTTCTTCAGCCCCAGCCAGGTCAGGAGCACTGCAAGAGCGATCGCGGACAGAACACCAATCGCGGCCTTGCCCAGGTTGTCGGCCAGCCAAGAGCCTAGCCTGCGATAGATGCTGTCCTCACCCGGCGGCGCGTGAATGTATCTCCGGGTCACGTCCGACCCTTCGTCCACCAAGTCTTCGTTCCCCCATGAGAAGCTACCTATCAAAAATACCCCCCCTCCTTGGCTATTGAGCTCATCTGTGCGACGCCGATCCGCGTCTTGCAGCCTGTTGAAGGTGGACTCTGCAGCCTCGACCGTCACCCGGATCGAGGTCCAGGTGATGTCGCGAGTTTGAACCACCTTGTGATCGCTCAGCAGAACAGCCTTGCCTTGCTTGTAGGGCCGCACGAACCGCTTCTTTAGGTCGCGGGGTGTCAGATCAACGAACAGCGCCTGCTTCTTGTCGCTGCCTTTGAGCGTCACGAATACATGGTGAAAAGCCTCCTTACTCTCACTGGCTGTCATAGCTCACCGTCTACCAATTCAAAAATTTGCCTTTGTGCAGGCCGATTGCTTACGGATGAACCGTGAGCGTTGTTACGGTGGTTCGGTCAAATGGCTTTTGATGAGATCCAGCACTGCCTGCTGCCGCGCAGCAGGCAACCGAGCGACAAGTAGGATCACCTCGGCCAACACGTCCGAACTGGCGTGGAAATACGCCGGCGGCACGCCAAGCGCATCGCTCAACGCGGCGAGCGTTTCATGATCGGGCTCCCGCTCCCCCCGCTCGTAGCGGGATAGGCGTGACGAGGCAGCTTTCTCGTTCATCCCCAGCAGCGCTCCCAGTTGGACTTGCGACAAGCCCGCCACGCGCCGGGCCGCTCGCAAGCGACGGCCAAAGACAGAACTCGGAGGCAGGGATGCGGGCATGGAGATCTAAATTGGGGCTGACCTCCAAGTCTGCACCGACTAGCATCCTAACGCACTTATCTGCCAATATGGCAGATACATCCACAAAAGTCGCGAGGGTCTATGGCACTTCAGGAAAAGCTGGCATTCGTAGCATCTCTGGCATTGATGTTGGCTGTTCCTATCGCTGCCCACGCCCAAGACGGCTCCGACCCCAAGCCGGGCTTCTTCCGTCAGCTCGGCGGGAGCCTCAAGGACGCCGGCAAGCAGATGGTCGGCATCAAGCCGAACGCGGGGAGCAAGTCCACCGCACAGGCCGGCGGTTCCGGTGCCCTCTACACGTCCCTCAGCGGCGCCGGGAAGCTGCCCGGCCTCTTCAAAGGCGACAACCACCAGGCCGCCCAGGCCGGCCGCCTGGACTGGCCCAGGGTCGCGCTGACGTTCACCGAGTGGGGCGTCTCGCTGCCCTGCTGGACCGTCGAGGCCCGCATCTGGACCGACCCTGCGAACTCGAGCATGGAGACCTTCCGGGCTTGTGCCGACGCCCCGCTGACCGACACCGACGACCTCGGCGAGACGGCCGAGCTCAACACCTCTGCTCTCTGGAAGGGACGCGACACGCTCAACGGTGTCCGGGTGCCGCCCAGCAAGCCGAACACCGGTGCCCAGCGCTCCATCGGCCCCAACCCGCCGGCGCAGCCCTTCGTGGTCAACGTCGGCCGACCGGGCATCGCCGATCGCGCCGTCGACGTCGCCCTGCGGGTGGCATGGGTCTCTGGCTTCCTCCAGACCGCGGATCTCCATCCGGGGGCCAGCGGCCTGCTGACGCCGTTCAAGGACAGCCGGCTCTGGATCGCGGGGTTCAAGCCGGACGGCAACCGCGACAAGCAGTAGTCCCTGACCTCTCCCGCTTCCCCATCACCATCCCTCAGCAAGGAACGACATGAAAAATGCATGGATCGGCCTGGTCGCATCGACCATGGCCTTGGGCCTCACCGCCTGCAGCGGCAAGCCGTCGGCCGACGACGCCAAGGAAGCGTTCGTCAGGCTGCTTCAGCAGAGTGGCGCTGGCCAGGTCACCGACATCCAGAACTTCGAACTCACCGGCTGCGTGGAAGCCGAAGGCGTGGACGGCTACCGCTGCGATACCCGCGGCCAGGCCATGCTCAACATTGAGGGCCGGCAGGTGCCGATTCCGCTGAGCAAGAACCTGCGCTACGTGCGGGAATCTGGAACTTGGAGGGCCTACGCGAAATGAAGACCAACCTTGACCCGATGGCCGGCACGCCGGTGGGTGCTGCGAGCGGGTTCCGTGGGGACGGCGAGCCGCGCGCCGCCTCCAGGAAAGTCCTGACGCCCCACAACCGTTTCTTCTGGTGGTTCTCGTGGACCCTGCTCCTGCTCGGGCCGTTTGGCTTCATCGTCGGGCCGCTGATGGCCCGGCGCGGCCTGCGGAAAGCGGAGCGCTTCTACCCGCAAGAAGCCTACGCAGCTCGGCAGCGCGACCAGGGGTTCACTGCTGGACAGTGGTGGGTGATGACGCCACTGGCATTGATGGGAGCCTTCTGGATCTTTTCGCTCCTGAGCGGATTGCCGATGGTGTTGCTGGTGCTGTGGGTGCAGCTGACCAGTTGATTCCGATAGGGCATCCGCATCAAAAAAGCCCGGCAATCCGGGCTTTCTTTGTTAGGCGTCTTAGCTTCTAAACGGGGCACCATAGCGCGTGCTCAGCTACGCGTCGCCGTCATACCTAGCAGAGCAGGGCACGCCGACGAGCAGCTTGATCATCCGCTGGCGAGATAAACTAACCACGGCTACCGACTTCAAGCGGCTTCGTGATGCTCTTTTGGCACTACAGACAAACGCAGTTCGAGAGAATCAAGAACCGCATCAAGTGTAGCGAGCTCAGGATTCCCATCGGTGGAGAACGCGCGATAGGCACTTGTCCTGCTGCTCAGCCCAGCCCGAGCGACAATCGTGCCCATGCCATGAGCTTTCATCACGTGCCCTAGGCCAGCCAAGAAAAGCTCCTGACCACCTTCTTCAATGCATGCGTCCAAGTAGGCAGCAACCATCTCCAGATCCTCAAGGTGATCACTTACATTGAATGCGTGAGAGCCTGCCATGACCTTTTCCTCTGAGGTTGAGCGTTCAAACTATTTCATCACTGTCGGCGCCAAAGTCAACGCAGCCAGGATGTCATCCTGTTGTGTGGACTTGTCTCCGCCTCCCAACAAGATTACGAACGTATCGCCCTTCTCGATGAAGTAGAGGCGAAGACCGGGTCCCCAGTTGATCCTTGACTCCGACACACCATCGCCCACAGGCTCACAGTCTCCAAAATTCCCGCGCTCCATATTGGTAATTCGCGCAAGAACTTTGACTTTGCTCGCCCTGGAGATTCCCTTCAACCATTGATCGAACTCTAAAGTCGACAGAACACTCGGCATGAACACTGTCTCTCATAAGCGACACCCTGTCAAGCGAATGCATGAATACGAGATCCCTGCTTCGCCACTATTCACCTCCACCGCCTCTCCCTCCGAGGCTTCGCGAGCCGATGCTCCATTCAGAAGTGCATTGGACGTCTAAAGAAGCCTACGTCGGCTGCTCTTGGACTAGAAGCTCCTTCACCCGCTTAAGCGACTCTTTTTGAGTTGTGGGTGGCAACCTGAACACCACCAATATGACTTCTGCCAACAGGTTAGGCAAGGGCGCGCCGCCCCCAGGAAAGTCCTGACGCCCCATAACCGGTTCTTCTGGTGGTTCTCGTGGACCCTACTCCTGCTCGGGCCGTTTGGCTTCATCGTCGGGCCGCTGATGGTCCGGCGGAGCCTGCGAAAAACGGAGCCTCTATCCGCAAGAAGCCTACGCGGCTCGGCAGCGCGACCGGAGGTTCATCGCTGGGCAGTGGTGGGTCATGACGCCACTGGCATTGATGGGAGCCTTCTGGGTCTTCTCGCTCCTGAGCGGGCTGCCGATGGTGTTGCTGGTGCTGTGGGTGCAGTTGACCAGCTGATCGAGCGTCAGTCCTCGCCCCTTCATGACGCTCTCCCCTGACTGGTATATCAAGGCCAAGGACAGGGGGACTTACAGAGGAAAGGAGATGGGTTCTATCTGCGCAAGAGTGTCCGGGTTGGCGCCTTTCGATTCAACGTATCGAAGGGCGTCGTCGGCGTTTCGGTTGGCATCAAAGGCTTGCAGGTAGGAAGCCGCCCCCGAGGCAACTACCTCCACTTCAAAACTTTTTACCCATCTTGAACCCTCTACGCTCCAATGCTTCTTCAAGAACGGGCCTTTCTTCCTCAGGCACTTCCTGGATGGATTGGTCCGCATCGCAATGGTCAATCAAAAGATCGACTACTGCGTGTTGACCAAAATAGGTGGCTCGCTCAAGCGCTGCTGAGCATGGCATACCAGGCCCATTGACCAAAAGGATATGCTCAACAACTCTTTCGAAGCCAAATTCAGAGGCTTGATTGAACACTTCCACGCTAAATCGGCGAGGTTTTTGAAGACTGAGGATTGCAGAAATCAACTGCTCAGCAACCTGTTCATGCCCCATCATTTTGGCCTCAACAAGTGCAAGAACATATGCTTCTTCTGGGTCCGGGAGATTTGCTGCCAAGAGAACGGCGACCATATTCCCATTCCCATTTTTCGCCGCAGTCGGCAAAGCATAAAAAGCTGCCTGAATTGAAGAAGAAACGGGCAAAAGTAGCTTCACCACCTCGGTAAATCCATGAAAGGCAGCATATCGAAGCGCTTCACTATTACTGATTTTTGGATTGCTATACGGGATTAATGCAGCAACCACGTCGACATGCCCTTCTTTTGCCGCTTCAGACAAGGCACGTGAATTTTGAATCCAAGGCTCCGAGTGCGGCAAGAGAAGGTTGACAATATCGAGGTATCCATGGGAAGCCGCTTGAAAAAGAGCTTCTGATTTGTCTGCCTTAGGATCCGAGTAAGGCAACAGCTGCTCAACCACCTCTTTCATTCCCCTTCGAGCAGCATGAGCCAGGGCAATCGAGGTTCTCCCATCAGTAGGCAAGAAGGGCAGAAAGGAGTCAATTAATTTGACTTGATCGACTGCCATGGCTTGAATGATAGCTGCCCACGCCAGCATTTCCTTTTCGCCACAAGCAATCAATTCAACAGCCCTTATGACATTGCCTTCTGTTATGGCATGACGTATTTCCGAAAGATCGTTTGACATATTCATCCCCTGACATTCACTGCTTATAAGTGAAGGGACGCAGCTGTCAAGACTCCATATCACACAGGTTAGGTAATGCTTCGCGTCTAACATGCCATACCTGGCGATGTTCAGAATTACCAAATTAAACTTGGCCGGTTTTTCCGTAATCCAGCAAGGACCAACCCCGAGCCGCTCAAAACGTCTACGAGGATAGACAGATATCTTCCGCCCGGCGCTCCTTCCCCCTGCCAGGTTAGTGCTTGTCAAGGAGCCTGGGCGAAAAAAAGCAAAGCCCTTGCATACGAGGTCTTTTGTCGTCGTTGCTTGAGGAGGTTTTCGCTCCTGTCCCCCGGGCATCGGTGCCGACCGCGCCACCATCCACATTAACTCAAGTCTGGCGAACGGCCGCCGCTAGAAGTGTTTATGGACAGATCCCCCCTAGATGAAATGAAGCGCCTCATGCCGAGCGGATTGCTACGACATCTATCCTGGCACCTCATGCCCGGTGCCATGGTGGCTGGCACCGTCCTATTAGCCCCGACGCAGTGCGTGGCTGCGGACGCCGTCGCACAAGGGCGGGAGCAAAGCCACTGGCTGGTCCGCGTCATGGCGCTGGAGGTGGATGCGGTCCACGTTGCGTCGGAGATCCCCATTATCGGTGGCAAGATCACGATACCCAGCAAGGCGGTGCCAGGGATGGACCTGAGCTACTTCGTCACCGACCACTGGGCGGTCGAGTGCCAGGGCGGCGTGTTCGCTCGCGACTATCGCATCCGGAACTCCCGCATCGGCGACTTCGACGTCGGCACCGTCGAAAGCGGCACTGTCTCGCTGACCGTTCAGTACCACGTGCGTCCCCATGCCACGCTCAGCCCCTACCTCGGGCTCGGGATCAACTACGCATGGCCGCACGCGGTCCGGCCCGCCGGCGGCATCCCCGACTTCGAGGTCCGCGGCGTCACCAGCGCCATCCTCAACCTGGGGGTCGACTACCGCGTGGCAGACCATTGGCGCCTCAGCACGAGCGTGCGCTACGTGAGCAGCCCCGCCTACCGCTTCACAGGGCACGGTTTCGGCGCCGTCGTGGAGGTGGACACCTTGGTGGTCGGCGTCGGCGTCGGCTATCGATTTTGACGTGCGCCACCGACGGAGTCACCGGGACGGTCTCGGGAGACGGCATCCAAGTATCGTTCTGCGGAGAAGTGGGTCGCCATGCTCGACATCGAAACGCTCTACTTCAGTAGCGCCGTAGGCCGAGCGGCCTTCCTGGTGATCTTCGTGGTCACGGTGCTGGGCCAGCCCAAGGAACGCTACCTGCATCACTGGACCGCCGCGCTGCTGGCCTCCACTCTGGGAGCGCTGCTTAGCAGCCAATACCAGGACGGCGCGCTGCTGCCACCATTGGTGGCGCTCGTCGTTTATGTGTTGTTCCTGTCGAGCCTGGCGGCTTCTTGGAGCGGGATCAGGCTGTTCTACGGGCGCACAGCGCCGGTTCGCTGGCTACCGCTGCTAGTCGTACTGCCGAGCGTACTCTACACCGTTGCCGCCATCACGGGCGTCTCGCCGCGGATCACGTTACCTTTCATCTTCCTCGTCGCCGCTCTGCAGTCGGCGCTGGTGTTCCACGAGATCCTGACCACCCCGGATCGGCGGCTGCTCTCGCAGTACGTGGTGGCCCTGGCCTTCGGCTGCTACTTCCTAGTGCTTATCGTGCCGGCCGTCTTGATCCCCTTGGGCCTAATGCCGGCGGATGTCAGCAAGAGTGCGCGCGCGTCGATGATCTTCGACCAGCTCAGCAGCATCCTGGTCTACTTCGGCTACATCGCCATGGCCGGCGAACGCGCCAACCTCGGCTTGAAGCAGCAGGCCGAGAGCGACTCGCTGACCAACCTGACCAACCGCCGCGGCGGCAGCCGCATCCTGGAGCGGCTGCATGCCCGCACGCGATTGGGCGAACCGTGTAGCGTCGTGCTCGGCGACATCGACCACTTCAAGCAGATCAACGACAGCCTCGGCCACGAAGCGGGCGACACCGTACTGGTTGCGCTCGCTGAGCGCCTGGCCAATGGCCTGCGCAAGCGGGATAAAGCCGTACGATGGGGCGGCGAGGAATTCCTGCTCATCCTCCCCGACACAGGCATCGACGACGCCGAACGCTCAGCCGAGCGCCTGCGCGCGCGCATCGCGGCCGAACCGTTCACCATTCACGGGGAGCGGCTTGCGATCACGCTCAGCGTAGGCGTGGCCGAGATCGACCCGGCCGACCCGACGTTCGAGACGGCGATCCTGCGCGCCGACCGAGCGCTCTATCGGGCCAAAGGCGAGGGGCGAAATCGGGTATGCCGGGCTCCGCCGCCGTCCGACTGAAGACGAGGCAGGCGCGGCACCGCTGACACTGTCTCGGAGTGTTGGCCGCCCCGCGTCGGTCGCATCGTTCCTGGGGGATCTGAGGTAGTGCTTGAAGCGCTCCGTGACCACCGCACCAAGCTTGAACTTTCGAATACTATCCCAGCGCAAGTAGCCGGCGTTTCATCTTCACAGCATAGTCCAATCACACTGGGCACCGGTTCAACACTGTCTTCTAGCAAATACGTCGACGTCGACGCTTTTGCAGCAAGCGCTCCGGCTACTTTCATCCTCCCATCGTAAGACGCCCCCATGGCGCCGAGTGCGAACTGTGCAAGCTTTTTTGGCGCACTCTTTAGCACGTGTCCTTTCCAGCATCAGCAGCCAGCGGCGCAGGTTCTAGAGGCGCACCCGCGTGTTCCAGTGGTCTAGTTGAGGCGGTCCTTTGGAGAGCTAGGGCTTGCCCAGACCGGCGGCCAGGTCTTTGCGCCGTGCTCTCAAGGCAACTCCCCCGCTGCAGGATGAGTGATTGGCTGCGCATGCTGATAGTCAGTCGCGGGCGCAGCACCTCGGCTTGGCCAGTGGCGGTCAGGCAGCGGCCATCGGCTAAATCAACGGCAAAGCGCGCTAGCTCGGCAAGCTGATTCAATACCTCAGCCGCGCGGCTCTTCGGAGTGATCGTCGTACGGCTGGGTTATCTTTGCCCCAAGTCACATCTTGAGGCACGCAGAATTGACGGTCGAGCTCGTTGTAGATACAAACGTGAATCCTATTCCAATGCCTTCGGTATCCAAGCGTGAACTCATCCTACTTATCTGCTGCCCAATATAGGCAGAATTTGATCGTCCGCTCAACCTTTGCCAATTTGCACCTGCTTGAACAGGCAGCAGCCCCGTCCCGCCCTCGCGTAGATCTGCGCGCCCCTAAAAGCTTTAAAAGATGTGCTGCTAGGCGATTCCGTATCCTTCTCGCCGTCTTGCTGCTCACCACCTTCGGTAGCGCGACCCAAGCCCATGTAGTCACGCGCAACGAGTGCAACCACACTCTAAAATATGACCGCGTTAACCACGCTGAGTTACGCATACGCACTGTGGACGGACGCCATTTCGGCTTCGACGGTGAAACATCCAGCGCGTCCTATTCCAGCGAGTGTTAGGGCGATGCTGCGGGTATTTGGTGACGACCAATCACCTCGACGGCAACACGATCTGCATCCACCGCGACAATCTCATGTCGGACAAGTAAGTATCTCACGTTACCAGCTCCAACCACGGCATCTGGTTGCGAGTCGAGGAAGAGGCTCCGTGTTGAAACCGCCGCATCCAAGGTGGCTACCAGCAACGTGCGTTCATTCGATTCTTCCACCGCCAAGCGGCCATCCAAGCGACCGGCTGCTACGCTTGGTCTGGCACCGGGCAACCATACATATCTGCGAGAGCTCTGAGTCCACCGGCCGCTTGCCTTGCATTGACGCGGCTCACGCTCGATGCCGGAGTGATACATGCAACGCGGCCCAGAGTGTGTCATCAATCCCCGAGCAGATCGGAATTTGATGACCCGCCCTAGCGGGCGTCGCGCCTTTTGCTTGCGGCCACGAGCGGAGCCGGCTCCAGATAAATCGCCTGCAGACGTTTGCGGTCTTCACGACTCACGCCCAGTCGGCATCGTCCGGTAGAAACTGCCGAACACGCGCAACGCGGTCATTTCCGGGTTGGCCGACGGCGTGGAGAACAACTTGGCGAAACCGCCGGCGCCGAACTCCAGCTTATAGTCGAGGCTGTAGTAGTTGCCGCCGTCGGCGATGCGCTTGGCATCAGTCGGCTCGAGCGCACGCTCTTCCTGCGAACGCAGGTCGCAGATGGTCTTGATGCCGAGCTTCTGCAGGTAGGCATAGTCGGCATCGGTCAGGTCGCTCATCACGCCGGAACGGTAGAGCCTGCCCCACTTGATGCTGCGGCCGTCGGTGGTGCGGTAGCCGCCGAGGTCGCGGAAGTTGACCCCGCCTTCCAGCGGCAGCACGCGTTCGGCGACGACTTCTTTGTGGCCCTCGTTGTCGTCGACCAGCACGTAAGGGCGCGTGCCGGCGGCATGTTCGAGTTCCACGCGGCCGGTGTCGCCGGACGCATCGTCGATCCATTTGGCTTTACCGGGGACCTTGCCCTGGGCATCGCTGAGCATGAGGTCGAGTTTTTCGCCGGCAGCCAGCGCGCCACTCAAGACCACGGCGATCCTGGTCGGCGAAACGCGCTCGACGGCGACGTCGGTCGGCAGCTGCGCCTGCGCGTCGAACGCGACGGCGGCAATTGTGCAGACCAACAGTGGCTTGCTGTTCCTCATGTGATGTTTCTTCAGAAGCGGATGGCGACGTCGAACCCGAAGGTGCGCGGGTCGTTGAAGATCCCATAGGTGCCCAGGCTTGCGGTATTGATGGCATGGAACAGGTGCTCTTCGTCCAGCAGGTTGCGCGACCACAGCGAGAATTCCGCCGTGGCTCCGCTGCTGCCCATTGGCACGTCGATCAGGGCCACACGCGCGTTGACGAGGAAGGAACTGTCGGCGAGCATCTGCTCGACCTCGGTGTAGTAGCCGTCGGACCAGTTGCCGCCGAGGTAAAACTTCAGCGCCGAAGCACCCAGCGGCAATAGGTAGTCGATGCCGACGCTGCCGGCGTTTTTCGGCGCGAACAGCGGCTGCACGGTGACCAGCGGGTTGCCGACCACGTACGGGTTGGGCGCGCTCAGCGGGTCGGCCTTGGTGTAGGCGTAGTCCACGCTCAGGGTCAGACCATCCAGCGGCATGATGCTGAACTCCAACTCCGCGCCCTTGGACTTGCCGTCGGTGCTGGCATTGGTGGTATCGGAAACGTTACGGTTCTGGCCCGGCACCTGCGGCAGGAAGAAGTCCATTTGCCGGTCTTTAATCGTAGTGGAGAACAGCGCCAGGTTCAGGCGCGCGCGGTCGTCCCAGAACTGGGTCTTGGCACCGAGTTCGATCGCTTCGACTTCTTCCGGGCCGAACGCGCGATAACTCATCGAACGAGAGTTGGCGCCACCGGCCTTGAAACCGGTGCTCCACTTGGCGTAAAGCATCGTGTCGTCGCCGAGGTCGTAGGCCACGTTGACCATCGGGTCGAAGCGACTCCACGAGCCTTCGAATGCCAAGTTGGATGCCGCACCGTTCAAGGTGTGCAGCCTCCCTTCCTTGTCGTCCTTGGTCCAGCGCCCGCCGACGGTCAGGTGCAGATCCTCGATCGAGGCCGGAGTCCAGGTGGCCTGGCCGAAGACGCCAAGGCTGTCGGTCCTTGCCTTGCTGGCGCGGTCGATGCGCACCTTGCTCAGGTCCAGCGGTTGGTTGATCACGGTGTAAGCGCTGCCGTCGACATTCCAGCGCAAGGTGTTCGGGGTCTGCGCGTTGTCGCCCACGGTTTCGTGGTAGTAGAACGCGCCGGCGACGTATTCCACCTGCGCGGTGTTGCCGATCAGCTGGAATTCCTGGCTGTACTGGTGCTGGTACAACCGGGCTAGGCTGTAGCGACCGAACTCGCCATTCGGCGCGAATATAGAAATGGCGTCGGTTACTCCATTGTCGAACTGGCTCTGCTCCAGCTGCCGGTAGGAGCTGATCGACTTCAGCTGCAGATCGTCTGACAGCGTCCAGGTCAGGTTCAACAGATGACCATCGGTCTTGCCGACATTCTCTTCTTGCGGCACGCCGATGATGGCCGAGTCACGCCGGTAGTGCTGCAAACCGGCACTCAGCAGCGGACCACGCGGAGCGGTGCCGCCGCCCAGGTATTGGGCATAGTAAGGCGTGGTCGCGTCATAGGAATGGTCGAGCGCGTACAGGGCCTCGAAGTTGTCGCTTGGCTGCCACAGCGCGCTGAGACGTGCGCCGCGTTTGTCGTAACCGTTGAAATCCTCCTGACCGCGCATCGGATTGTCGGTGGTGCCGCCGCGATGCGCCTGCACCGCGTCGATCTTGAAGCTGACGTTGCCCACGCGAGGCAGATCCAGGTGCATGCCGCTGCTGTAGCCATCGTAATTGGAGACGCCGAAGTTGGTCCTCAGTCCGAACTCGCCGGTCGGCGCCTTGGTCACGATGCTGATGGCGCCGCCTTCGGTATTGCGGCCGAACAGCGTGCCTTGCGGCCCCTTCAGCACCTCGATGCGTTCCACGTCGTATAGCGCCGTCCCCAGGCCCTGGGCGCGGCCGAGGAACACGCCATCGACATACACACCCACGCCTTGGTCGCGTGCCGGCTGGTTGGCATCGCTGCTGGCACCGATGCCACGTATGGCGATGTTCAGCGCAAAGCTGCGAGTAGCGAACGGCGCGATACGCAGGGAGGGAATCGAGCCGTCCGCCAGGCTGCCGAGGGAAATCGCGCTGCGATCCTTCAGTTCCTCGTCATTGAGCACCGACACAGAGATCGGCGTTTCCTGCAGGTTGGTCACGCGCTTCTCTGCGCTCACCACGACCTGATCGAGCGTAACCGGTGAGGATGCATGCCGGGTCGCAGTTTCCTGCGGGACTTCCTGCGCGAACACCGGCCAAGTTGCCAACGCAGCCAGCGCCAGAGCGACGGCACGGGAAAGAGGATGACGCATCATGGAGGTTCCTGAAGAGAGTAGAAATAGCCGGCTATCTTGCCAAGCGACATTGACAGTTGAATGAAAGTTAAACGCATTTTTTGGCTACCAACGGCGTGAATTCCGCGGGCGAGCAAAGTCCTGCCATAACGAGGTCCCCTCGAAAAGCTAATACGCCAGAAGCGCCAACTCATCCTTGATGCCACTCGCGAGTGCATCATCTAAGAAGGCTTTGAGGCCACGTCGATGGTGAAGATCGCAGCGCGCGAACGTAAGCACCGGCTTGTGCCCTACCACTACTTCCGGAACAAGCGCGATCGTCTTGGCGTCGTGCAAGATTCTGCAGCGCATCGGCCAAGACAAGCGCCAGATGGTTATGGGTTGACTGCGGCAGCACTACGCCAAGCAGGGGCAAAGCCGTGCTCCGGTCGAACTGCAGCAAATGGCCGCCGACATGATCTACTGCTTTTCCGACGGCTTAGCCCTGAAGTCCGCGCGCGCACCGGGCTTAGACCGAGCACTGAAGCCTTTCTACAGCGCGTAGCACTCCGCTGCTTTTTGTGCACTCCGACCGCTTCAGTAGCATGCGTAGCTTGGACCTGCTCCCGCACCCGCTCCACCCGAGCAGCAAGACCACGCTCAGGGCAATGACCACTATCGTCAAGGCGACACCCAAGGCGCGATTGCGCAGGCTCGCCAAAGCCAAGTTAAGCATCGGACCTCCCGGCGGAGGCCTGGTTGATGTGTTTCAAGTCAATGACCTCATCGAATAGCCCCCGCAGCGACTCATTGTGGCTGACGACAATCGCCGTTGTGTTTGATCGCCGGCACTCGTCGAACATCAGCCGCAGGAAGGAACCGGCCGTGCGCCGATCCAGCGCAGAAGTGGGCTCGTCGGCGAGCAGGATTTCTGGCTGCCCGATCAAGGCTCGCGCTGCAGCAACGCGCTGTTGCTGGCCTACGCTCAGATGCCCGACTTTACGTTCGAGCAAGCTCGGCGCATCGAGCTCCAGTGCACTCAACATACGCACGATCTCTTCATCCAGGCTGCTCGCCAAGCTGGCGCTGTACGCTCTGGAAAAGTGCATGCCCAGCGCGACATTGGCTCGGACGGAAAGGAAAGGCAGCAGGTTGAGCTGCTGGAATACGACGCCGAGATGGTTGGCACGGAAGCGATCCCGTTTGGCGCCGCTCATGTTCCCCAAATCGTGACCAGCGACGATGACGTGCCCCGATTCAGCGGTGATGATGCCGGAGATGAGGGCCAGTAGCGTGCTCTTCCCTGAGCCGCTGGCACCACTCAAGAGTATTTGCTTTCCCTTCGGGATAGCTAGGTGCGGGATATCCAAGACCGGGACGTCCCACGTGTATCCGAACCGGACATCTCTGATTTCAGCAATCGGCGGCACCATCATTTGCCGAATCGCACGCGCATATTGCACCGAGTGACGACAGTCCTGCCCTGCTCCTCTTCAGTGGCTGCATTCACGATGAACTCATGCAATCCCTCAAAGATATCCCGCAAGCGCACCCCGATCTCGGCAAGAGCGGTGGGCACCGTACAGCGGCAATTCTGTTGCGCGGAAAAATCGGCGCGGTGGTGATCTTCATGCGACTGGTCAGCTGCGTGACTTTCCCCGTGACCGGTGCGATCGTCGAAACCTCCCGCTTTCGCGTCGGAGCTGACCAGCGTGCAACGCGCTGCCGGTGACAACTCAAGACAGCCCGAGCGCTTCAACACGGAAAGTACCGTGGCCAACCTGGCCCTCTTATGGGAGGTCGCCGGCGGGCGTTCGAAGTCCAGGATTCCAAATCCGAACGCCTTAGCAGGGCGGTCAAAATACGGTGGTCTATCGCCACATCCAAAGTGGCCTGATCGCGCACGTGGAGTTCGAGGTGCCGGACAGCGTTGGAACTCGCAGAGGCTGATATGCCTAGAAGAAAGACCGGGGGAAGTACTTTCATCAGTTACCCTATAACCGTTACTATATAACATAATGAACCACATGCCTAGCTTTTCGACAAGTGCTGCCGCTCGCACTAGACAGGTAGCGCATTGCATCGCCATCTTGACCTGGCGAGAGCGTGGCTCTCGATTGGTTGCGTAGCGCATTGCATGGTGCTGCGCTCGTTCCCTCATCCCGCCCATGGCGCGATGACGCTTCTGCTGGTGGAGCTGACGCGCGGGAAATGGCTGTTCGCCGCAACGGCGTCGGGGATCGCGCTGGCAACACCTTCGCTGGAACGCCACGCCACGGTCGCCGGCTAGGGCCGATGCTGGCGAGCACTGGCTCCGTCGCCTTGATTGGCGCGTCGGCGTATGGCCCGCGGAAGGAGGCACTGGCGCGGCACGGGGCGGTCGCCGCGGTCGGCGGACTGCTGTTGGCGTCCGCCCACCTCTACAACCGGGTCGCGTTGCGGCAGACCGCTCCCGGGTCGACAGATTGACTTGGTCGCGATGACCCGCTTGGTGGCTATGGCCGGTCCGGCGCGCACTGTCCCGCACTACTGCAACTCTTAAACTCTGGCGTCGCTCCCACCGCATTGTCGTTGGAGATCGTTGGCACCTGTAGTGGCATGCAAGGTCGCCCCACGCACCGTAGCAACGGCCCTAGCGGGTGCTGGCTAGGAGGCAGCACACCAGCTTGCGGAATCCGGCATGGGCTCACCCATCGTCGCGACGATCCTCCAATGCCATCCGAACCACCTCCGCCACATCGGTGTTGTCAATGTAGCTGCCGTCGTTCCAACCGACATACTGACGGTAACCAGCATCCACGCCCCTCACGCGCTCGGCGAACCGATTGGAACCTGCACCCTTGGCCCAAAGCGGCACCAGCGCATTGGAGTGGTCACCAGTCGGTCTGAAGCTCATTCTGGGCATGTTTCCACGCCCGCTGCTGATCACGGGCGCGAAGGCAGTGTGCTGTGCGTTTTCTCCCATCGGCATGCTGTTGTCGTGATCGGTGGTAACGATGAGCAGGTTCTCTTCCCAACCGCCGTTTTCCTGGATCCAATCCACCACCACCGCCACGGCATCGTTGAAATCCGCGGACTCCTCGACCAGACGCCCGTATTGGGGGTGTCCGGTACATTCGCCGTAGTGCCATTGCGTGCCGCAGGCGCTGGTATGTGCAGCCCAGTCAGTGGCGCCGCCTTCCACCATCAAGAAGAGCCCTTGGTTCGAACGGTGCTTCAAGAACCGGAGCGCGCCACGGGTCATCGTGGAAAGATCGGGCACCGTCGCGATTGCCCTGACCCCGGAAGGCCTGGCGGGATCCGGGCCGAGTACGCTCTCCTGGCGCGCCTGCTGCAATGTAGTCGCCACTTCGGGAACACCGATGAGCGGGCGATCAACGGGCAGTTCGCCGGCGGCTAGTCGCAGGAAGTCTTCGCGGGTGCGGATGAGGCGCCACGGCCCCTGAGGATTCTTGCCAATGATCGCGGCCGCCTGCAGCTGCTGCCAATCTTCCTTGGACACGTATTCCCAGGGCGCATCGCAGCCTTCGGGCCGGCCGAAACTCCGCGCCCGATCGCAGGGCTCGCCATTGACGCTGTACCCCGGTCCACCAGTACCCATTACCAAGTCCATGTGGCCTTGCGAGAGCATCTGATGCGCGATCTGGTGATAGTGGTTGCGGGACTCGTTCTGGGCGGCAAACGCAGCCGGCGTTGCGTGCGAGAACGGCACGGTCGTGACCACGCCGGTGGCCATGCCCAGGCGTTTGGCGAGCAGCGTATTGAACTCCACGGCAGTGCCATGATTATCATAGTTGATGGCGTTGTTGTAGCTCTTGATCCCCGAAGACAACGCGGTACCAGCGGCTGCGCTGTCGGTGGCGACGGCAGTCAGGTATTGATATCCGGCAAAGGGCAGGTCGGCTGCCGGAACGGGCATGGTGTCCCACGCCTTGCCTGGATCGTAGCCAATCGATTGCGCGTCGTCTCCCGTCGGCTGGTTGCTGGTGTTGAGCGGGAAAGTGGTGACGCCATAGCGCTGCGGGAAATCTGCGTAGGGCGCGCCATCGCGACTTCCATACTGCCAGTAAGCCGCAGCGTCCCACGTCCCCCAACCAGCACCGTCATTGATCATCACGATCACATTCTTCGGCCGTTCATTGGCGGCCGTCCCCTGCAGGGGAGCGACGGACTGGCACCCAGCCAGCCCGATTACGAGCAGAAGGGCGGTCCATCGCAACTGCGATCGATGGCCGGCGAAAAAGCGGTCACGGGATAGCACATTCGAGTCTTTCATCGGATTTCCATAGCGCCACAAAGAGCTAGTTTCATGTCGCCGTCCTCACCGCCCAGCAGGTTATGACGGCTCGTTTAAAGATATGTTATATCATTGCATTATTGCAGATTTGTTCCACGATGCCTCTCCCCCTCAGTAGCGCACCTCGTAGCGGGCTTGCTGTTGCTCTTTCTCTAGCGTCCTTGGCTGCAACGGCGTCGCCAGACGCCAACCAGTTGGATCGTGGTCGCCGAAGCCGACAACGCGACGGCGTTCCTGCTCACCGTTCCCCGCATCGCTCAATTTAGAGCGACCGTGGTGCCGTTTGACGACTCGAGTTCGCCAGGCCAGATCGTCGGTCCTTCCGGCAAGTGCCTGGACGTGGTGAACGGCAGCACCGACAACACAGCGCCGATTCAGGTCTGGGGATGCAACGGCTTGCGCCAGCAGAAATGGCAATGGCAAAGCAAAAGCCGGGCGCTGCGCAACAACGGCACCGACAAGGTCCTGGATATCGCCGGGGTCAATACCAGCAACGGCGCGGGCATGCAGCTCTACCAAGCGTTCAACTCGTCCAACCAGCGCTGGAGCTTCCGGTCGTCCGCCATCATCGCCACTGGCGGCAAAGTGCTGGACGTGGTCAACGCAGGCTCTGACAACGGTGCACGCCTGCAAACCTGGGACAATCTCGGCGGCACCAACCAGACATGGCAATTCGATCCGGCAACCGGCGCGATCCAGGTGTCCAGTGGACGATGCCTGGACGTGATGGGCGGCGGCGTTACCAGTGGCACCGCAGTTCAACTATGGGACTGCTCGGGGAACAAGAACCAGAAATGGACGCTGGGCACGAATGGCTCGCTCATCGGCTACGGCGGCAACTGCCTCGAAGTCAACGGCCCGTCCGGCGCGAACGGCAACACCATCCTGATGGCCAAATGCAATGGAAGCGCCGCGCAAACATGGCGGATTCGCGGGCAGATCCGTAGCGACCTGAACAATAAATGCCTTGATGACTCCGAAGGCGGCAGGACCAACGGCGCACGCGTGCAGATGTGGGACTGTCTGGGCAATCCCAACCAGACCTGGGAAGTACAGCCCAACTAACAAACCGGGCGGGGTGGTCGTATCCCCTCGCTGGCCAACGAGCCAGCTCTCCAGACGCAGACGCGACTTCTACCCAAGCCCCAGTCCAACTGGGGCTTTCTATCTTTGGCTTGAACATTCAGGCAGTGATGGATCCAAGAGCGACGAGCCATAGGTCTCGGCACTGCGTTAGCCAACCTGCAATCCCGGGGCTTCGTCGTTGACCAAGAGCAGCGGTTGCCCCGCGGCCGAGCCGATGGGCAAGCGCGACTCAGCGCCGGGGGTTACAACGATGACCGTGATGACGTCGTCCTGCAGCGAGTTGATTTGGACGAATTTGAGACCCGCTTTCTCGAACACATAGGCCTTAAATAACGGGGAACGGCTGACGTTCGTCTTCCCCGGAGGCACGCGCTCTCCCATGCCCTCAATGACGTCGGCTGGGTTCATCATCTGGTCTGCCGCCTTGGCGATCGGTGAGAGGCCAGCAGCCAGCCCGGCCAATCCAAGCAATGCGCCAGAGAGGGTTTTCATCGTTCGTTCCTTGACGAGAAAGCGTCGCTAAAACGCTACTGCTGGCCAGATGGGCGTGCAAGCGCCAGCACGAGGACTGCTCAAAACGTCTACGAGGATAGACAGATGCTTCCGGCCGGCGGCCCTATCCGTGCCCTCCCCTGCCTGACCAAGGAGCCTCAGGCGCAAAAGCAAAGGCCCCGCGTGCGGGGCCTTTGATCGTCGGCGCTTAAGTGGAGGTTCTGGGCTCCGTCCCCCGGCCATGGCGGGTGAAGTGGCCTGGACAACAGATACAGGTTGCCACCAAGATCGCGGACGTGGGATCAGTTGAAAGCTGACCGCAGCATCAGAAAACTCTTACGCGAGCCAGAGCGCGAACTACAGCACTACTCACGTGCTTTTTGCTTTACGGCATTCCGTCGCTCAAGTCCCTCCTCAAGCGCCGCAATTTTCGCTTCCTGACGCTGCACATACTTGGCCCCCTTCTTCACCCGAATGATGATGCCGATCGCATAGACGGCACACGTGTAGATGGCTAATCCAAGGATCGACACAACTGGCGCCATCCATTTCGCTCCTCCATCCATAAAAGCGATCGTCGAATACGCCATTGCCACGCCCAAGATGGCGAAGCAGAAGAGGATTTGAGTGAGAAGAAACGCCGCAACTTTTGCCGAATCTCGCTGAAGGTTCAACACCTTGTTTAGCTCAGCGCGATGGATTTTAAGGGTGATCCTGTCGTTCATCAGCCCTAGCCGCATCCTTGCCCAACCCAACGCCCAACCACCCCCTCCAAGCAGCAGAGCAACGATGATTCCGTTGAAAACGCTGTTCGCATCCAAGTGCAGGTCACTCATGATTCCTCTCTCTCGCTGGTTGATTTTTCAGCCGGTGCGGCTAGCACCCCACATTCGATGCGCGCCACGGCAGGAGTAGACAGAAGAGGTGTCGCACAGATCGAGACAGTGCTTGGGAATTTCTCGGCTTCCCAAAGCAAGAAGCCCTGGCGATCCAGGGCTTCTTTTCAACGAACGTCCGAGACGGCTACCCCGGATACTTCGGGAACTTCTCATCCGGGTGGCTGGCCTTCCACTGCTTGTAAGCCGCCGTCCCCTCCCACGCCTTGAACGCCAGGGGAGTGCGTCCGCGGCCCGACCAGGTTTCCTGAGTGTGCGGAAGCCAGTATTTGGGGGCCACTTCCTTCTTGGCCTGGGCTGGACCAGCCTTGCGGCCACGGCCCGGGCTGCTGGCCCCGATGGCGACGGCCAGCTCGGCCTTCTGCTTCGGGGTGAAGTGCTCGCCGTATTGGCTCAGCAGGCTCGTGATCTCCCTAAGAGCGGCGGCAGCCTGTTCTTGGCGGAGAGCGGCTTCCTGCTCTTCAAGCTTGCGGAGCTCCTCTTCGATCTTGGCCTTGGCAGAGGTGATCGAATCCAACGTTTTCTTACTCATTCAGCAGATCGCCTGTTAGGAACATGGGTCTTTCCCGGGAGCAAAGAGTTTAATTGAAGTAGCTGTCAGCACGCTTGCGTGTTGCCCTCCTAGATACCGGCGCACGTATCAATGAAGTCGCTCAGCTCAAGCTGAACGACATCGTTCAGGAGAGCGGCGTGTGGTGCATCCGCATCCAAAAGACCTCTCGACCCTTCCATCAGACGAGGCTGATGGCAGCACTGACTGAAGACGGTGATAGTGGTAGCGATAGCGATCGGCATCCCCAGCCCGCTCCGAACTGAGGCCGGCCCAGCAAGACGTCTAAGCGGGTGAACCTTCCTTTGCTTTTCGTAGGAAAGCTATCTTCCAAGCAGCAGAGATCGCACGTCCATGGGCAGCATCACTTGGCAAGCCACTCCGCGTAGGCATCAACGTCAATCATGGGCACTGTCCCACTGAACTGCAGAGTGGCGATCAGCTTTAAAAGAAACGCCGTCGCCGGCTTCCGCTCGGGGACAAAATCGTATGCTCCACCCTCAAGCCTAACGAAGTGGCCGTGTGAAGCGATGCATCCAAGATCGAGGAGGCCGAGCTCTTGGTCGGCCGCAAGCGCTTTTCGTAGCGGGTCGCCCATCGCAGGCTTCCACTCGCTTTCAAGAGACAACACGCCACCAATGATCGGGATTGGTGGCTTCGGCGCGTAAATGCCACCGGCATGCGGAATCGGAAGACTGGTCCGGTGCAGTCGTCTCACAGAAGCCACCTTTCGTTGCGCGTATTCGACAAGGGCCGCGTCGACGGTCTGCTTCGCCTCAAAGGCCGCGTAGACGCTCTCCGCGGGCACAATGGTCTGCCCTTGGAAGTTGAAGATAAATGGGGAATATTGTCGATCGAACACAAGCACATCGATCTGTTCACTAAAATTCCCAAGGCTATCGACCACGTGCGCTTGGGCAACCTGGTAGCGCTTAGGCAGATACTTTTCTAGAAGCTCGATCCAAACTGATTCACTGGCGTCACCCTTTGTTCCAGGGTGCGCGAAACTGCGCCGCGCGATTGAGAGACGATTCTCGATATCGGCATGTAAGTCGGACAGAAGTGCGGACAGACTCCACTCGCTCACATTCACCCTCCGGCATTAGGACAATGGAAATTTGACGCCAAACAGAGCGCGCCAAGCGCGTAGCGCCTCACCCTGACGCCCTCGGCGAGCATGGTCGATTGCGACCGCAGCTTCTCGCTCGGCCGCCCGAAGAAGAGACTGGGCCCGCTGCTTGCGCGCTTGATCCATTTCGTCGCTTATTGGGGGGCCAAGCCCTGCCGGGTCATCAAACGTATCGAAAATACGATCGGCAAGCGTAGCGAATACCCCTTGAATCTCACGCTCGAAACTGCCACCCCAGCCCCCATGGAGAGCCTGGAGACACATCACCTCAATCAGGAAGGACGGCTTGATCGGCTTCTCGCCATGCGTTGGATTGTTGTTCCAATACTTGAGCATCCGAACGATGCCCTTCCATTCACTAGAATAAGCCTGATGCGCAGCCGTCGCCTTGTCGGCGTGGATCTTCGGGTTGGTATCGATCCACTTCCCAAGCGTCTCGTCGGGGATGGCATAGTTGTCGCCACTAGCGAGCGCTGGCACCACATCCACGCTCATCACGCGGTAGTCGGTGTTGTCTTCGCCGTCGGCAGAGACGCCGAAGGAGACGTTGAGTGAACGACGCTGGCGTTTGACGCGATCGCCATACTTCTCTTTTAACGCGCTAAAGAAGTCGTCCAGCACCACGGATGGCGATTTGCTCAGATACGCGCTTTCAGAGTTCTTCAAGACAAAGAAGATGTCGATGTCTTTAAGAGGCTTGGTTTTGGTCCAACGGGCGTAAGATCCGGTCAAGAAATCGGTATCGACCTTGAACTTATCCCGGATTTGATCGCGCACCTCTTGGTGTCGAGCGCTAGCGTTAGCCTGCTCACGGTCATTTAGTTCCAGACGGTGCTTGAACTTGCGAAAGGCATCTTCAATCGAGATCACGATGAGTTCCTCAGGTAAGAAGTCCGGCCTCCAAGGCCGCTGTGTTCGATCGTAGAGCCGAGGCTTTGCCGCACCATCCCCGCTATTGAACGCTCGTGGCCAGTGCCCCAACCCAACACATCAGGCCGCCCCGGCTTGGTATCGAGGAGAAGGGAGTAGCGGGCGGACGCTGGCGACAGCCCGGCCTTACGGATGGCGTAGCGAAGCTGCTCGGTATCAGTCCAGAAGGTGCCGTCTTCGCTGCTCCACGCGTAGCTGATCTCGATATCCCAGCGGACAATCAGCGCATTGGTCGCAGGATTGTAGATCTCAAGCCAAACACCCCGCAGGTGTTGACTGGCAAGCCACGTTTTGATGGCTCGGTGGTTCGTTTCCCAGTCTCCAACGAAAGCTGCCGGATCAAGGCCGCTCAGCCTGATGATGTCTTTTAGGCTTCTCAATATGTTGTCAGCGACGTAGACGACTGAGTGCGTGTAGGTGTTCACGACGACGGTAGTCATGCGAGGAACCCTTTCGTATCAAGCGTCAGCACAGAGGAACTTGTGGAGCTGGCCGCCGCCTCCGTCTGCTTGTCTGACAAGTCCCGGGCGGTGATGCGCTTAGAGTGCTCGGCCAAGGCTCGCTGTGCCCAGCTCAGGTCATCTGCGGGGCAAGGAAGGGATATCGACCATTCGCCTTTGAGTGGATCGAAACCCATGCTCTCCTCGTTCACGTCTTCTCCGCCTATCGCATCGTCGTCATAAAGGCAGTAGATGCGTGTGCGCGGCCCACTGCAGATGACGGTAATCGGTGCTTCCCGTGGAGCCTGATCCGCAATGAGACTGGTGGCAATGCCAGCGACCGCCTCAAGCTCAGCGCGCGCTGACCCATCGCCGTTGCGCAGGAGGAGTTCGGTGATTGCCCGCCAAGTTTCAGACGCGTCCCGGCCTGGCGTGCTCTTAAATGCGCGGCGAACGACGCTCATGCGACTCGCCCTCCCGCGCGCTCAACCTTGGCCGCCTGCGCTGCACGAAGGAGGTCTTGATGCGTCAGGCGCGACGGGTCGATAGCCGTTTCCTTGTTGAACGTTAATGCACTAGCGACCATTTTGCGGATCGCACGCCCATCTAGCCCAACGCATGCCTTCGCTGATGCATTAAGCCCCGCGCCATTCTTCAACGCATTGAGAGCTGGAAAAGTCGCGGCCAAGCCACTTAGGCAATCAAGCAGAATCTCTCTGCAGGCGTCGGCGCCTGGCAGCGGGATGGTCATCACAAGGTCGCACCGCGAGGTAAACGCTTGGTCGACAGCCTCCGGGAAGTTGCTGGTGGCGAGAAACAGGATGTTTGTGTATTGCTCAGCCAGCGCATCGAGTTGCACGAGAACGGCATCCGTCGCGCGATGGATGTCGATCGGATTAGCCTCGAGGCTCATTCGCGTGCGATCTGCTGCAAGGGTTTCAACCTCATCAAGAAGCACGATGGTCGGGCCGAGCGCTGCTGCCTCGGCGATAGTTTGTGAAAAGAGGTCGGACACGGCACGCTGGGTCTTGCCCATATTCGAACTGGTCAGCATATGCGGCTCGACTTCCAGCAGACGAAAGCGTTCGCTTTTAAAAAGCTCGGACACGCGGTTGGCCAGCCCCTTCGCCAGCGACGTCTTGCCCGTTCCAGGTGCGCCCACGAGGAGAATCGCCCCGTGCATCGGCAAGACGCTACGTGCCACCTTAGGCCGAAGCGTGAAATTCAAGATCGCCTGCGATAGGAGGCGTTCTTTGATTCCCTCCTCAAGCTTGATCGAATCCCAGAGCGCACCTAGAGACGCGTCTGGCAGCGCCCGGCTGCGCTGAATACCTTTGGCCTGCGGCACATCATGACCGGGTAACAAGTTCCGCATCGCTTGATCCTCAGAGGTAGTCCAAGTCGCCCGGTCCTAGCACCAGTGCGACCGGGCAGGCCATCCCTGTCCGTAAACAAATCATACGGATACTTTGTAGAGGTAGTCAAGTATGTTTACGGCCTGTATGCTTAGGCCCTGTTGCCGGGAGAGTTCGATGGAGTCGTCTGGAAGTTCCAAGGTCCGCTGGGGGCAGAACCGCAGGTTGAACTTCATCGATGTGCGCCTGCAGTATGACGGGCGCATCAATCGCAGCGATCTGATGCAGTTCTTCGATATTTCGGCACCGCAGGCTAGCGCGGACTTGGGGCTGTATCAGCAATTGGCCAGCGATAACTTGGTTTACGACAATCGGCAGCGGATCTATCTTGCGACGCCCGAGTTCAAGCCGATTACAAAGAGGAGCGAAGCCACGCGCTACCTCAACGAGCTGCAGCGTCTCGCTCGTGGAATCGTGGAACCTGACGAGAGCTTCGTGGGCTACCAACCTTCTACAGGCGTAGTCGTCAGTCCGTCGCGCGCGATCGAAGCAGACGAGGTCGCGACCCTCGTGCGCGCCATCCGCGATCGAGTCGCCCTCCTTGTCCGTTATCAGTCGATGGACGCACCGGAGCCGCAAGAGTGGGTGCTTTCGCCCCATGCGCTTGGATTTGACGGCCTGAGGTGGCACGTCAGAGCTTGGTGCCACACGAGGCAAATCTTTCGCGACTTCGCAATCGGACGACTGGATGTGCTTGAGCACGTCCTTAGCGAGAAGTCAGTCGATCCATCGCTTGACGAAGGCTGGAACACTGAAGTCATCGTTTCGCTTGTACCACACCCCGGACTTACGCCATCGCAGAGGCACGTGGTCATGCGCGATTACGGGATGGTTGACGGGCACTGTGAGTTGCGTTGTCGCAAGGCGATGCTCTTTTACACACTCCGGCATCTGAACCTGGAAAGCCTTGCCATTTCAGACATGCCCGCCCAGCAGCATGTCGTGGTCGAAAACGCCGAAGAGGTCAAGCAGTGGATGCGTGAGGACCGCGATGGCCTTCGGCATGGTCGGCGCTGATATCTTGTCTTTCAAGCCTCTGTTGGCCCCACGGCGGTAGCTCAGATTGCATCTGTGACCGAGGCCGCATTCTTGCCCTTCTTTCCAATCGCAAGAACCTTCGGTATACAAAGGAATCAGACGGCTGGCGGGCCTACGCCAAATGAGCGTTCCGCCTCCTCTGTTTGACGAGCCGGTGACCGCACGGCGCAAGCTCATGACGCCACGGGACCGACTTTTCTGGTGGTACTCCTTGACCTTGCTTTTCCTGGGACCTTTTGGGTTCCTTGTCGGGCCGCTTATGGCCCGCGAGGAACGCGAAAGGTAGGACGCCTCTACCCGGCCGACGCCCGTGTGGCCCCGGGCGCGGGACAAAGGCTTTGCGTGGTGGCAGTGGTGGGCCATGACCTTGCTGACCCTGATGGGCTCGTTTGCGGCCTTCGCTGTCCTGAGCGGGCTGCCGATGTTTCTGTTCGTGATGTATGCGCAGCTGACCCAATAGAAGGAATATCTCCTTGGGATAAGAAGGCCGCCCTTGGCAGCCTTCTTTTCTTTAAGCGAACAGCGCATCTCCCGATCCATCTAAGTGATGGGCCTAGGCAGCAAAAGCTTGACTTCCTGCGGCTCCGCGCTAGCTTTCAGACAACTCCCCACCTATCCGCCAACGTGACTGTTACCTCGCAACTAAACGAAGAAAATGAGACAGAGAGGAAAATCTGGGAAAAGGTATACCTAGCGTCTCTAGATCGGGTTTCACCACAAGAGGCTTCTGCGGAAGCCGACTTGGCAGTCAGACTATGGGCGAAGAAATGGCGCACCACGACCACGTCAGACCGAAAAATCTCACGACTTCTCGAACAGCTGCCTGACGTAGAGTAAATCAAGGCGCAGGAGTTTTTACACCGAGCAGTGTCGCGCCAGGCTTCCGCTGACGCCTTGGCGACATCCTTGGCGAGCTTGGTTTCATTATCTTCGCAAGTTCCCTAGTCGACCCAGCTATGCGATAGAAGCTCCCCGTATCTGACATAACGACAGCAAATATCCCTTCTTCCTCTTCATCTCCTCCAATCAAGTTGTCTACGTAGGCCTGCAACTCTTTAAGGGTGAGACCCACCTTTCGGCCGGGCGAGCAACCATCCTCGGAGAAGCAAATATTGACTTCGGAATCCAGAGCATCATCCAAACTGACAACCTCTGACGTAAGGCGATCCGCCCCTTCTTTCCACGTCAACCCAAAATAATTTCTTGGCCATGGATTTAGATACTGCCAAGGTGATGTTTCGTCCGTCGAATCAAATAGCGCAGAACACGCCGCAACGTAGGGCTCGACAACGATTTCACCGACAAGCTTCCCGTCATCATCCTCCCACTCATCCCAATAAGCGAAATGGTGGCCGGCTAGCGAAAATTCGAAGAAACGCAACAACCTAAAGCGCGCTGCTCGGTCAACATTTTTGTCAGTTGAGGAAAGATCCTCTAGCCGTTTCCAAAAATGTGCCAGCGACCTATAAGCTAGCTTGGGCCTCGCATCATCACGCCCAATCCACTCGTCCCTAATGCCTGAGCGCCTAGCTTTTACCTCAAAAACAAAATAACGCTCACCAGAAGCGTAAACTACGTCTCCAACTGCAGACTCAGCATTGCCATCAAGCTTGACAAAACCAGGCGGGAAAGCGGTCGCTGGAGATCTCCCTCGGGCACACCTCAACCATTGCGCGTCACGGAGTGCCGTAACGACTGTATCTTCCCATAACCTGGTCATTTTAACCTCACCCAATGGATCTCACAGTTAAACAAATGGACGATCGAAAGTTCAAGCTACAAAGTGCGCGTAAACTTCTGAATCGAACACACCCTAGCAATCCCGATCGAAGTAGTTAACAGAAGCAATCCCGATCGAGTGCGCTCCGATGCCATCGCGCTTTTCGCGCACAGTAAAACAACGACTGTAAGTTGCGTGGTGCTCGTCATCGAGCTCATGGCCGACGATTTGTGCCCTCAGCTCAGACACCACGCCAGCCCCCTGCAGTTCCTGGATAAACGTCTTCCTGAGCGAATGGAAGCCCCTTTTCGCCGGTTCCCAGCCCTTCCCCACCTCGGCCAGATGTCTACTAAACGCTTTTGTGATCCAGTTGCCCTGTCCGTTCACGGCGGCGGCCTTGGCAGCCGGGAACAGCCTGGTTTCACCGACTTTACGCTTGCCATCGACCCAATCCAGGAAACCCATCTTGAGGAGCTCAGGATGGAGCGGGACCGTCCGAAGGCTGACTTCGGTTTTCACTTTCTGGTGCTCGCCTTCGTCTGAGATGCGGATGCACGGGATGCCGTCCTCCTCGAACACATCCTTGATGAGGAGCTGGCCGACCTCAGATGCCCTGGCACCGGTGTAGAGCCCAATGAGCGAGGCCCAGCGCGCCGATTCCGACAGTTTGGCCAGCGCGTCGGGCGCAAACAGCGCCTGGATCTGGGCGCGGTCATACGCTTTGAAGCCCAGCTTCTTCCGGGCCCGTTTCTCGCGCTGGGAGTAGCTGACGTGACCAGAGGCCGGGTTATCGCCCTTCGGGTAGTGGCCCGACGCCATGGCCCATTCGAAGAAGCCGCCCTTGCCGCCGATGTAGGACTGCTTATTCGTGAGCGTCGGTGTAGACGCACCTTTCTCCCGCATGTCCTGATACCAGCGAGCCAGGTCCGAGCGCGTGATGGCGTGGACCTTGGTCTTCTCGCCGAGGAAGCTCACCAGAGCCTCAATGGCGGTCTTCTTGATGGTGTAGGTCTTGGGCAACGTCGAGCCCTTGAGGGTCGCGAGGAACGCGTCCCGGGCCTTGCCCAGTGTCATCGTCTCAATGGCCGGCGCAGAAGCATGCCTACTCGGGCCAGCATGCTGTGCGGATCCAAACATCGTGGGCACGGCAACCGGAAGGGCGCGAGCCTGCAAAGCCGCCCCGGCCATCGCTTCCAGCTCCATCAGCTGCCGATACAGCTTCAGGTCCTTGGGGCTGTCGATCTGCCACTGCTCGGTCACCGTCCCATCCGGTTGGCGGGTGCGGTTGAGCGTCAGTTCCTGGAGGTTTTCGGCGCTCGTCAGGCGAGCAATGAGCAGGTCAGCGTCCGACTTGCTGAGCTTGGCCACGCGTTGATCCTTCAACTGTGCGAAGAGCCGAGCATAGCCCGCCCCCAGCACGACCGCACGCACGTGAGCCTGCGCCACGTCCTTCGTTTGCAGGGTGCGTTTGATAAGCCGGCAGCCCATCACGGTTTGCAAATCGACGGGCACACGTTGGACGAACGACCAGCGGCCGGTGGACGACCGGCTCAAATGATGTGGGATGCGCATGCAAGTGTTTCCTCTGCATGCTTCCTGCCTTCCAATCAAACCAAGTCAGATATTTATTTTCAAAATCAATGACTTGGAAGCAACTGGCGGAGAGAGTGGGATTCGAACCCACGGAAGGTTTGACCCTTCGCCGGTTTTCAAGACCGGTGCCTTAAACCGCTCGGCCATCTCTCCGTTTGCGAACGCGGCGGTGCTGCGGAAGAACGTCGCAGCCGCTTGAAGCCCAACGCCGCAGCAGCGCGACGTTGTAGTGCCTGCCCCGCCTGAAGCGGTCGGTGCCGCTGACGACACCCGATGCACCCGAGCCCAGAACCACCGGCACGGGCACGCATTTTCGCATGCCCGCAGCGGTTTTGCTCGACCGACTTGCTCGACCGACTTGCTCGGCCGGCTTCGCTCAGCCCGCCTCAACCGCCATGGCGCCCAGGGTCGAGTGCCGGGCCTTGGTGCGTTCGGGGCAGTCGCCGCCGCAGTCCAGGCGCGAGGCCTCGATCTGGCGCGGCAGGTGTTCGGCGAGGAAGTCGATGAACACGCGCACCGCCGGCAGCAGGCCGCGGCGCGAGGCGAACACGGCGTGGCAGATGCCCTGCGGCAGCGACCATTCCGGCAGCACCACTTCCAGTTCGCCGTTGCGCACGGCTTCGGCGCAGACGGTCTCGGGCAGCAGGGTGATGCCGAAACCGTCCTTGACCATGGACTGCAGCAGCGGGAAGTCGAAGCCGGCCACACGCGGCTGCAGGTCGACGCGGCGCACTTCGCCGGCCGGGCCATGCAGTTCCCAGCGCTGCCGGGCTTCGTCCTCGCTGATGCTGAGGGTGACGTGCGAGGCCAGTTCCTCGGGGTCCTTGGGGCGGCCGGCGCGGTCCAGGTACTTGGGGCTGGCGACCAGCAGTTCCTGCACCTGGCCGAAGCTGCGCATCACCAGGCTGCCGTCGTCGTCCAGGCGCGAGCGCACGCGCAGGGCGACGTCATAGCCTTCGTTGATGATGTCGACGCGGCGGTTGCTGATGTTCAGTTGCAGCCGCACCTTGGGGTACTGGTCCAGGAACATCGGCAGCAACTTGGGCAGCTGCATCTGCGCCAGCGACACCGGCACGCTGACCCGCACCAGCCCGCGCGGCTCGGCGCTGAGCCGGTCGACCACTTCGCGCGCGGCCTGCGCCTCGGCCAGCATGGTCTGGGCGTGGCGGTGCACGCTCATGCCCAGGTCGGTGACGGCGAAGCGGCGGGTGGAGCGTTGCAGCAGGCGCACGCCCAGGTCGCTCTCCAGTTGGCTGATGCGACGGCTCAGGCGCGACTTGGGGATGCCCAGGGCGCGCTCGGCGGCGGCGAAGCCGCCGTGGTCGACCACCATGGCGAAGTAGTACAGATCGTTGAGGTCGTGCATGTTCTTTCGATATTTAGAACGATGGGGACAATCGGATCCGGTTCATTCTACTCCTACAACGATTCGCGCTGCAGGGACGCCGGTCGCGCTCGCGCGGTGGCTCAGGCACGGATGTGAACGCACGCAGGGTAACCCCGGCCGGGCTAGCGCGAAGTGACGGGGACGGGAGTTCGGCGCACGCGGAACGCCGTTTGCGGCGGGTGCGGCAGTGGGCAATGCATGCAAACGCCCTGCCCCGTCCGGGTCGAAGACCCACTTGTGGCGCAAGGCGGGGCATTGCCCGCATCAGGACAATTTGCGTGAGCACAGGGACGGACAGGAGGGCGTCGCCGCAGCAACGGCGACGCGAGGCGCGCCCGAGGTGGATGCCCCGGGCCCGGTCGATCAACCGATCCGCTCGGCCCCACCCATGTACGGGCGCAGCGCGTCGGGCACGGTGATCGAGCCGTCGGCGTTCTGGTAGTTCTCCATCACCGCGATCATGGCGCGGCCGACCGCGGTGCCGGAGCCGTTGAGCGTGTGCAGCAGTTCGGGCTTGCCGGTCGCCGGGTTGCGCCAGCGCGCCTGCATGCGACGCGCCTGGAAGTCGCCGCAGTTGGAGCAGGAAGAAATCTCGCGATAGGTCTGCTGCGACGGCAGCCAGACTTCCAGGTCGTAGGTCTTGCTGGCGGAGAAGCCCATGTCGCCGGTGCACAGCAGCATCTTGCGGTACGGCAGGCCGAGCGTCTCCAGCACCACTTCGGCGCAGCGGGTCATCCGATCGTGTTCGGCGACGCTGTCCTCCGGGCGGCACACGCTGACCAGTTCCACCTTCTCGAACTGGTGCTGGCGGATCATGCCGCGGGTGTCGCGGCCGCCGCTGCCGGCCTCGGAGCGGAAGCACAGCGAGTGCGCGGTCATGCGCAGCGGCAGGCGCTCGGCCTCGACGATCTCGTCGCGCACCAGGTTGGTCAGCGAGATCTCCGAGGTGGAGATCAGGTAGCGCTTCTGTTCGCCCAGCGCGGTGGCGAACATGTCTTCCTCGAACTTCGGCAACTGGCCGGTGCCGTACAGGCTGTCGGCGTTGACGATCACCGGCACGTTGGTTTCCTGGTAGGCATGCGGGCCGGTGTGCAGGTCCAGCATGAACTGCGCCAGGGCGCGGTGCAGGCGCGCGATCGGCCCACGCAGCACGGTGAAGCGCGCGCCCGACAGCTTGGCCGCCGACTCGCCGTCCAGCCAGCCATGGCGCGCACCGAGTTCGACGTGGTCCTTGACCTCGAACTCGAAGCTGCGCGGGGTGCCCCAGCGCTGCAGTTCGACGTTGTCGGCTTCGTCCTTGCCGGCGGGCACGTCGGCCTGCGGCAGGTTGGGAATCTCCAGCGCCAGCGTCTCCAGTTGCGCACGGATCTCGTCCAGGCGCTGCTCGGAGGCCTTCAGCTCGTCGCCGAAACCGGCCACTTCGGCCATCAGCGCGCTCACGTCCTCGCCCTTGGCCTTGGCCTGTCCGATCGCCTTGGAACGGCTGTTGCGCAGGCTCTGCAGCTCCTGGGTCCGCACCTGGATGCGCTTGCGGTCGGCCTCCAGGGCCTCCAGGACGGCCACGTCCAGCGCATAGCCGCGGCTGGTGCGCAGGCGCTCGGCGAGGTCGGCGGGCTGTTGGCGAAGCAGAGCGGGATCGAGCATGGGCGCGGGGTGCCAGGGGAACGAACCCGGGATTATCGCCTGTCCGTCGCGGTTTTGCCGACTTGCTCCCGCGGCGGCGCGCGATTCACCGCGGCTATGCCAGAATCGAGCGGTTCCCTACGGTGAGTCCCATGTCCACGTCGCCCTCGTCTTCCAAGTCCGGCATCGTGCTGCATCTGCCGCGGCGCCTGCTCGCGATCGTCGGCATCGCCTTCGCCGTCGGCCTGCTGCTGTTCCTGGTGGTATGGCTGGTCGGACGCAAGGACAACGATTTCTACAAGCCGCAGCCGGCGCAGGTGCAGCAGGAGACCGAGCAGGTGAAGCCGCTGCCCGAGCCGCTGCCGGCCGGCAGCGCCGCCAGCAGCATGCCGCAGGCCAAGCCCGCGCCCGCTGGCGATGCGCCGAAGCTGGTGGAGACCGCGCCGACGCCGCCGCCGACTACGCAAGGCCCTGCCCCGGCTGCGGGCAGCGATACCGCCGGCGGCACGGCCACCGCGCTGGCCCCGGGCGACCGTCCGGTGCCGCTGGAAGGACAGACCCCGCCGCCGCGCTATCCGCCGGCGGCGCTGCGTCGTGGCGATGCCGGCACCGTGGTGGTGCGGGTCGAGGTCGATGCCAGCGGTGCGCCGGCCGGCGTGGCGCTGCTCCGGCGCAGCGGCTCGCGCGACCTGGACCGCGCGGCGATGGAGACCGTACGCCGCTGGAAGTTCCGCCCGGCGCAGCAGAACGGCCATGCGGTGCCGGCCAGCATCGAGATTCCGTTCGACTTCAAGCCGGGGCCGTAACTGAATCGCCACCCGGACGCGCGGGCGGCGTTCACATGGGGGTGACACCCCTGAGGCGGGTCCTGGGCGACACTGGACCCGTCCCACGGCACCGGAGTTGCCGCCATGCCCACCCCGTACAAGTCGACACAGCCGCTGGATGCGTGGAAGCGCCCGGCCCGCCCGTCGTCTGCGCGCCGGGAGTCGCATGCGCGCGCCGATCATGGGTCGCCCTGGGCCTGGATGATCGTGATCGCGCTGGCCCTGGCGGTGGCCGGTTGGTGGCTGGCGGTGGATCGCGACGACGATGGCAGAAGCCCCCGCGCCACGCCCATGACGCCGGCCAACGATCCGCCGCGGTCGCAGCCGCCGGTGCACTGAAGTCTTCCGACACCGGATTCAAAATCCGGTCTCAAGCATCCAAGTGGAAAACACTCGCCAAGCCTGCACGCGGCCGCTGTAACACAGCCGCTTGCGCGCGCACCCCCGAGTCCAGCGCCGCGCGCCAGTGCGTCAAAGCCCGGAAACGACGTCGCCACGCTCGCCACATCCTCGATCCGCACCCTGTCTCGCACCGGATAGATGTCTGGCGATGGCCGAGGCATGCGATGCGATGGTCGCGGTGGCTCCCGCGAGTGCCCGCGTCCAGTTTGATGGGTGATGCCGCCGCGCGTTCGTATCCAGCGGCGCATTGCCGTGGGTCCATCGCCACCGGTTGGCAGGACCTGCCCGATCGGGCAAGACAGACCGCCAGGCGTCCGCACGCGTGCCATCAGAACACCGCGTCCGGCCGCGGCTATCCGACGACCCTGGCGACGGCGGCGGCGATCCGATCGAGCATCGCGTCGTCGGTACGCGCGACGTTGAGGCGCACGTGCCGGTAGGCGCCATCGCTCTTGAACACGTTTTCGGTGGCAAGCATCATGCCGTCCGCGCGCAGCACGTCCGCGACCGCCCGGGCATCGACGTCTTCGCCGAACGACGTCCACAGGTACATGCCCGCCCCGGTGTCCCTGGCCTGCCAACCGCGGGCCCGGACCTTGGCCAGCAGCGCCTTGCCGCTGGCGGCCAGCTTCCTGCGCAGCTTCTCGCAGTGCGGCTCGTAGCCGCCCTCGGTGAGTACGTGGTGCACGATCTGGTCGGTGAGCAGCGAGGAATGGATGGAGCAGACCGATCGCTTCAACAGCATGTGCTCCAGGCGCTGGCCGCTGGCCGCCAGGAACCCCGACCGCAGGCCCGGCGCCAGGGTCTTCGAGAAGCTGCCGATGTGGATGACGCGCTCGAAGTGGTCGAGGGCCGCCAGGCGCGTGACCGATCCCTGCTGGCCGCGCGGGAGCAGGTCGCCATGGGAGTCGTCGTCCACGATCCACACATCGTGCTGCTCGGCGAGCTTGAGCAACTGATGGGCCTTGCGCGGCGACATGCTGGTGCAGGTCGGATTCTGGAGCACCGAACTGCAGAAGAACGCCTTGGGCCGATACTTCTCGCACAGTTGCACGAACTGCTCCAGATCGGGGCCGTCGTCCAGGCGGGGCACGTGCAGGAGCCAGAGGCCGCTGGCCAGGAGCCGCTGCGTATGGATGAACGGCCCCGGCTCCTCCACCAACACGTACTGGGTCGGGTGGAGGTACATCGAGACGATCAGGTCCAGGGCATCGGCGGCGCCGGCCGTGGTCACGATCTGATCGGCGGCGGCAGCGATCCCGGCCATGCGTAACCTGGCACCCAGCGCCTCCCGCAAGGGCAGCCAACCCCGGACGTCGGAATAATCGAACAGACTCTTGCGCGGCCGCGCCGCCACGGCCCGCAGGGCCTCGGACAGCAGGTCGCTCCCACCCCATTCGGCGGGCAGCGTACCGAGCGCCGAGCCGTCATGCGGTCCTTCCGCATGCAGCAGGTGGCCCCAGTTGACCCCCGTCGATGGCCCGCTCCATTGATCCGGCTGCGCCAGCGCACCTGCCTGACGGGCGCGGGGCGATACGTAGAAACCCGATCCGCGGCGCGCTTCCAGATAACCCGCCGCCGTGAGCTTGTCGTAGGCACGCAGCACGGTCTCGTTGCTGATGGCCATGCTGGCGGCCATCGCCCGGACCGACGGCAGGCGCTCGCCGATCTCCAGCGACTGCTGCTCGATCCGGCTCCTGACGTCGTCGAAGATCCGGTCGATGAGCGGACCACTGGCTCGGGCAGCCGGCGCGGCTGCCTTCCGCGTGCGCTTGGCGGCGGGCTTCGATGGAGGAGAGGCTGGCATGGGCGGGGAGCAATGGGGAAGGCGAAGAGCCCAGGATGATAGACCGTCGGCAGCACTGGCTGGCGGATTCGAAAAATTGATGCGGACAGTTGCGCGGCGCCATGTTGCGCCGCAGCGGTGCACAGACCGCACCACCCTGGGGCGCAGCACTGCCGTCACCTGCACTTCCAAGCCACTAGCGCGCCCCAGCGAGGTGCACTGCGGCGCAGGCGGCCGGGCTTCTACATCCCGCCCCCTACACGCGTGTGACATGACGTGAATTTCAACTGTACCAAACACTTCTGGCGTGGCATGCTCGGCCCGAAGCGCTTTCCGGCAAGCCATACATGGCAGGGAATCGCCCCAGGTAGATCGCATGAAAAGTGTATGGAACAGCTGAATTGCACCCATGGACCATGAATCGCGTCCGTCGATCGCGATTCCGCACGCCACGCCACGCCACGCCATCGCAGAGGATTCCGCCGTGTTTCCCATCAAGTCCCTGACGCTTCGCCCGGCACCGTCCCGTTCCACCGCGCTCTATGCGGCCCTTGTGCTCGCGCTGTCGGGCGTTGCCCACGCCCAGCCGCAAGACAGCGCCGGCGCGACCAGGCAGGCGGCGCCGGAAAGCCGGAATTTTTCCATTCCGGCCGGCCCGCTGTCCGCCACTCTGCAGGCGATCGAGCGGATCAGCGGAACGCCCATCCAGTTCCAGGCGTCGGACGTGAAGGACATCCTCGCCCCGGCCATCGCCGCCCAGACGACCGCGCAGGGAGCCGTGCAGGCGGCGGTCTCGGGCAGTGGCCTGACCATGGCATCGGCGCCTGACGGCTCGATCCGGGTCTTCGTGCAGCAACTGGATTCGGTCGTGGTCACCGCCAAGCGCGACGAAGCCGAGACCGGCTTCCGCGCCTCCAGTTCTCCCACGGCGACGCGCGGCAATGCCGATCTGCGCGATGTGCCGCAGTCGGTCACGGTGCTGACGGCCAAGGTGTTCGAGACGCAGCAGACGGCCACGGTGGAAGACGCGCTGCGGAACGTGGCGGGCGTGGTCGTGCGCCCCGGCGCGCAGGGTACCAGCGGGTTCAGCATCCGCGGCTTCGGCACGGCCAACAGCACACTGTCCAATGGCTTGAGCGATCCCAACTCCGTCAAGACCAACATCGCCGGCGTGGAACGCGTCGAGGTGCTGAAAGGACCGCAGGCATTGCTCGCCGGCGCCAACGCCCTGGGCGGCACACTGAACATCGTCACCAAGAAGCCGACGACCGACCCGATCCGCGACGTGACGCTCAGCTACGGCAGCCATGCCGAACGCACCGGCACCGTCGACCTGGCAGGCGCCCTGAACGACAGCAAGGAACTCAGCTATCGGCTGATCGTCTCGGGCACGCGCGCCGGCAGCAGCGCCGGAGGTTACGACGGACGCACGCAGAACTACGGATTGGGCGAAATCCGCTGGAAGAATGCGGACACCGATTTCATCGCCGGCATCTCGGCCGACCTGTCCCGCGTGCCGCCGGACCGGTACACCGTGGCGATCCGCGGCTTCATCGAACCTCCTGCCCCTACCCGGCCCGGCAACCGCGACGATGGCGCGGATACCTATACGCACTCGGCGTTCTACACCCTCGAGCATTCCTTCACCGACGCGCTGCAGTTCACCAGCCGCATGCAGCGCACGCGCAACGACCTGGATCTGGCGATATGGACGGCGCAGTACCCGGTCGACACGGCCACCCTGCTGCTGAACTACAGCGGTACCTTGGCCCGCACGACACAGACGACCACCAGCGGCGACCATTACCTGAGCTACACGTTCAATACGGGGCCGCTGGAGCAACATCTGGTGGCGGGCGCCAACCACATCGACTACGACTTCGATACGACGCAGTACTCGAGCGTGCGGATCAACAACCGATTCGATGCGCCCACGCAATACCCTTTCCCCAAGCTCGAACGCAGCGATGGCAACCGCTCCTTCGGCAGCGCCCAAGCGCAAACCCAACGCGGCCTGTACCTCCAGGACACGGTGAAATGGGACAAGTGGACCCTGGTGGCAGGCCTGCGTCATTCCAGCATCGACGTCGGCCAGGGAACGACCATCGTGTATCCGGCGCCGCCGGCGCCCGGTGCCGTGCTCACTTCGAGGGCGCATTCGCTCAGCAAGAACACCGTCAATGCCGGGCTGATCTACAACCTGAGCTCGAACACGTCCGTCTACGCCAGCTACGCCGAAGGCTTTTCGCCGCTGTTTTCGGATCTGGTGGTCTGCGGCACCGATTCGACGTCCGTCCCGCCCACCCAGTCGAGAAGCAAGGAGCTGGGCATCAAGAGCAACAACGCGGACAACACCTTCTCGTGGTCGGCCGCCGTCTTCCAGATCGATCAACTCAACCTGCTGCAGCGCAACCGCCCACGCAACTGCAACGACCTGATCGACGGCCAACGCTCCCGCGGTGCGGAACTGGAAGCCTCGGGCAGACTCATGCCCGGGCTCAACCTCATCTTCAACTACTCCTATGTGAAACTGGAGAGCCTGTTCGATCCGACCCTGCGGCCAGGCGGACAGCCGCGCACCCAGGTGAGCCTGTGGAGCACCTACGACTTTCAGTCCGAACGCCTGCGCGACCTGAGCCTGGCCTTCGGCATCAGCGGCTGGAGCGACTCCATCCTGGGAGTACGGGAAACCGACCCGCGTTCGCCGGGCGGCGCCCGCCTCGATGCCGGCATCGCCTATACCCGGCCGACGTGGTCGCTGCGGCTCGGTGCGAAGAACCTGGCGAACCGCACGCTGTACGGCTACTCCACCAGCAGCGGGTACGTGCCCATCTACGACAAGCGCACCTTCACACTGACGTACGAACGCAAGCTCTGACCCTCGCGTCGCCTAGCGCGCGGCAACGCCGCGCGCCACGCACTCCACGGCCTGTCCCTGCGCCCATCCCAGGTTCCCAACGCCCATGAACGCCCCCCACCACCACCGCCCCCGTCTGCGCGACCTGATCCTGCCCTATTGGACGTCGCGGGAAAGCTGGCGCGGCTGGATCCTGCTCGCGATCAGGCTGACGCTGATGTTCACCAGCATCTATCTGGCGGTCTGGAGCAACCAGCTCCAGGGCCAGGTGGTGGATGCGCTGGTGAAGCGGCAATGGGACGACATCTGGCACAGCCTGGGCCTGTCCTGGATCGCCGGCATGCTCACCATGCTGCTGGCGATGGTGCTCCTGTTCGCGATCACGCAACTGCAGCAATACGAATGGCGTACCGCCATGACCCGCTGGCTGCTGCGCGCGTGGACCCGCCGGCGCGCGTACTACGCCATCGAGCGCGACGGGCGCCTGGACAACGCGGACCAGCGTATCTCGCAGGACGTGGCGCGCTTCATCGAACTGACGCTGCAGCTGTTCCTGGATCCGATCCATGTGCTGGTGTCGGCCATCTCCTTCACCGTCGTCCTGTGGAACCTGTCCGGCACGCTGCACTTCACGCTGTGGGGCATCGATTTTGCGATTCCGGGGTACATGGTCTATCTGGTGTATGCATACTCGGCCGGCATGCTGCTGGTGTCGCACCTTACCGGGCGGCCGCTGATCCATCTGTTCAATCTCCGCCAGACCGTCGAGGCCAACTTCCGCTACCGCGGCATGCAGTTGCGCGAGAACGCCGAGCAGATCGCCTTCTACGATGGCGGCGCGCAGGAGCACAAGCGCCTGGACGACGCATTCGAACAGGTGCGCGCCAACTGGCGGGACATCATCGCGCGCAACGCCAAACTGATGCTGGCGCGCGAAACCTACAGCAACACCTTTTCCTCCCATCTCCTGCCGACGGCGGCGGCGATGCCGCGCTACCTCTCCGGCGCCATCACGATGGGCGACGTGACGCGCGTGGGCGGCGCTTTCAGCGCCGTCAGCAGCAGCCTGGCCTTCTTCAGCCAGGCCTACGTCACCTTCACCGAGTGGTGGGCACTCGGCAACCGACTGCGCGACCTGCTGGGCGCCTTGCAGGATGTCCACGCACAGCCTGCGGGCATCCACGTCTCGCAGACGCCCGAGCCTGCCATCGCCACGCACGGCCTGGCCCTGCACAGGCCCGATGGCGCGCCGCTAACCACCATTCCCGCGCTGCGGATGCGCCGTGGCGAGCGCTGGCTGCTGCGCGGCGCCTCCGGTGCCGGCAAGAGCACGCTGCTGCGCGCCGTGGCCGGCATCTGGCCCTACGGCGAGGGCGAGATCGACAAGCCCCGGGATGGCCGGCTGATGTTCCTGCCCCAGCGCAGCTACATCCCGCAGGGCACGCTCAAGGCGGCGCTGTGCTATCCCGGGCAACCCGAGGACTTCGACGACGGGCGCGTGCAGGACGTGTTGCATGAGGTCCGCTTGTCGACGCTGGCCGGACGGCTGCACGACAGCGACCGCTGGCAGCAGACGCTCTCCGGCGGCGAACAGCAACGGCTGGCGATCTGCCGTGCGCTGCTGCACCGGCCCGACTACCTGTTCCTGGACGAGGCGACCAGCGCGCTGGACCCCGACACCGAGCGCGCGCTCTACCAGGCGCTGGTGCACGCGCTGCCGGACAGCACCCTGATCAGCGTGGCGCACCGCGAATCGCTGGCCGCCTATCACGACCACGTGCTGGACATGACGCCGCAACGCAGCCAAGGCGGAGGCGAGGACGGCCACACGCACGATGGCGACGGCCACGGCTTCAGTCCCCCTCCGGTACCCGCCTGAATCCCCCTACTCCCCCCCCCCCTTTCCGACCACTGACAGAGGCCGAACCATGCCCTCCAAGCTCATCTCACTCACCGACGCGACCTTCGCAGAACAGGTCCTCCAATCCTCCGGCCCGGTCCTGGTGGACTTCTGGGCCGAATGGTGCGCTCCCTGCAAGCAGTTGCTGCCCATCGTGGACGACATCGCCGAGGAATACGCGGGCGAAGCCCGCATCTGCAAGATCAACGCGGACGAGAACAAGGACACTGCGCAGCAGTTCCAGGTGCGCGGCCTGCCCACCATGATCCTGTTCATGGACGGCAAGGAAAAGGCCCGCCTGGTGGGCCTGGTCTCCAAGACGCGGATCGCCCAGGTCATCGACGAATGCCTGGAGGCCTGACATGAGCATGCACGCATACCACGGCGACCCGCAGCTGCGTCAGCAAGTGATCGACCAGCTGTACGGCCTGGAACACGCGGGCCGCTGGGAGCACCGGCCTCTTTACTGGAACGGCGAGGTCGGCAGCGTCGTCGGCAGCCTGCTGCAGAGCGACGACCTCGACCGCTGGGAGGCGGACTTCGGCCTGCCGAAGTGGCTCGCCCTGGCAATCGACTCCATGGTCGCCGGCAATTCGACCCTCGGCGTGGCATGGGGCATCCACCTGCTGCAGGGCATTCCGCCCGGCATGCCGATGGATACGGTGGGCAGCCGTACCCTGCTGGAGCTGTTGAAGGGCAAGACCCACGGTCTGCACGGCCTGGAAGCGGCCGCAGGCCTGGCCGAGGCGCTGGAAGGCGTTGCCGCGCTGCATGCTGCACGCCTGGAGGGCCAGGACGTCGACGGCGCCCGCTGGCGCAAAGCCCGCCGCGCTGCGGTCGAGCAGACCAATGTCCAGGAGCCCGGGTCGGTCGCCGCGGCCGTGGGATCGTGCATCGAAGCCGCCGCCTGGGACCCGATGCAGTCCCGCAGTGCCGTGTCCGACACGCTGCGCGGCTGGATGAGCGCACGGATCGCGGCGGGCATGGCCGCCTACTCCTGGAGCAAGGCGGACGACGACGACATGACGCAGGTGCTGGGAGCCCTGCATGAGGAAGATAAGGCCAGCCGCGAGCCGGGGGACACCGAATACACCAATGTCTTCCTTCTACTGGAGCAAAAGCATCCCGAGAAAGCCAAGCGGCTGAGGGCCTTCTACAGGTACCAGAGGAACCAGTACGCCAAGCAATGGCGCCAGGCAGCGCTGGCGCTGCAGAACATCCTGCATGCCGCCGACGGCTCCGCGCCCGCCGCGCTCATCCCGCGCAAGCACCTGTTCGCCAACCCGGCGCGGGCGGCCATGAGCATCAGCCCGGACGGCCAGTGGCTGGCCTGGCTGGCCGACGGCGATGGCGTGATGAACATCTGGGCGGCGCCCAGCGCCAGCCCGCAAGAGGCGCGGCAGATCACCCACGACGCGCGGCGGGGCATCCAGGCCTTCGACTGGACCTACGTCCCCGGCATGCTGCTGTTCTCGCAGGACCGCGACGGCGACGAGAACTTCCAACTGTTCGGCGCCGATCTCGCCGACGGCACCCTGCGCGCCCTCACGCCCGCCGCGCCGGGCGTGCGCACCGGCGTGCAGAGCATCAGCCGACAGCGGCGCGACGAGATCGCGATCGTGTCGAACGCGCGCGACGCGCGTTTCTTCGACGTGCATTTACTGAATCTGCGCAGCGGTGAGCTGCAGTGCCTGGAAGAGAACCCGGGCTTCGCCGGCTTCGTGCTGGATGCGCGCTACGAGCGCAAGCTGGCCGTACGCAACACCCGCGATGGCGGCAGCGAATGGCTCCGGCGCGATGCCGCCGGACACTGGCAGCCCTGGCAGGTGTTCTCCGCCGAAGACGCGCGCAGCTCGGGGCCCTCGCACTTCGACGAGCAGGGCCACACCCTGTATGCCTACGACAGCCGCGGGCGCGACACCGCCGCGCTGGTCGCGATCGATTGGGACAGCGGCACCGTCAGCGTGCTGGCCGAGGACCCGCGCGCGGACATCGGCGGCATGCTCACCGATGCCGCCAGCCACCGCCCCCTGGCCTACGGGGTCACCTACGAGCGCTTCAAGCTGCACATGCTGGACGAAGCTCTATTGCGCGACATCGAAACCCTCGACGATGCCGCCGGCAACGGCGAATGGCGCATGACCGCACGCACCGAGGACGACCAGCGCTGGATCGTCGCCCTGTCGTCGGACACGCGCCCCTCGTCGACGTGGCTGTACGACCGCCAGGCGCGCACGTTGCAGCACCTGATGGACCTGCGGCCCCGGCTGACCTGGGCGCCGCTGGCACGGATGCAGCCGGTGGTCATCCCCGCGCGCGACGGGCTGCCGCTGGTGTCCTACCTCACCGTGCCCGTGGATGCCGACGCGGGCGATCTGCGCGCCGCCAATCCGCTGCCACTGGTGCTGTTGGTGCACGGCGGCCCGTGGTCGCGCGACGCCTTCGGCTTCAACCCCATGCACCAGTGGCTGGCCAACCGCGGCTACGCGGTGCTCAGCGTCAACTTCCGCGGCTCGACCGGATTCGGCAAGCGCTTCGTCAACGCGGCAGACGGCGAATGGGGCCGCAAGATGGACGAAGACCTGGACGACGCCGTGGCCTGGGCGCTGCAGCGTGGGATCGCCGATCCGCAGCGCTTGGCCATCTTCGGCGGCAGCTACGGCGGCTACGCCGTGCTGTCGGCGCTCACGCGGGATCCGACGCGCTACGCCTGCGGCATCGACGTGGTGGGGCCCTCCAACCTGGAGACGCTGCTGGCCTCCATTCCCGCCTACTGGGAAGCGGACCGCGTGCGCCAGCACCGTGCGCTGGGCGACCCGGGCACCGACGCAGGCCGTGCGCAGTTGCGTGAGCGCTCGCCGCTGCACCGCGCCGCGCAGATCCGCACGCCGCTGCTCATCGCCCAGGGCGCCAACGACCCGCGCGTGAAGCAGGCCGAATCCGAGCAGATGGTGGCCGCGCTGCGGCAGAGCGGCATCGCGGTGACCTACGCGCTCTACACGGACGAGGGCCATGGCTTCGTGCGGGAGGCCAACCGCATGTCGTTCAACGCGCTGTGCGAGGACTTCCTGAGCCGCCACCTGGGAGGACGCGCGGAAGCCTGGTCGGAAGCGGACTATCCGGGCCATTCGCTGCAACTGACGCGGCATTCCGCACGCAAGGTCGCATGATCGATGCCGGCGCCGCCACTCCACTGCGCGCTGCGTAGCGGGGTGGCGGCTGAGCGCACAAGCGAGCGCCTCAGCAACATCCCGCCCCCGGCGACGCTCGCCGAGGCTTGCCGCTCGCGCGAGGCGGCACCTTCGCCCGAGGCGCTGCGTATGACGCGATCGATGCACGCACCGCGGCCTGCGCTCGGCAGGCCGCAGTCATGCCTCAACCGGCAGCGCGCAATCCGAATCCGGCGCCGCGCGCCAGCGCGTCGAAGCCGGGGAACGACGTCGCCACGTTCGCCACGTCCTCGATCCGCACCTCGCCTTGCGCCAGTTGCCCGGCGATGGCAAAGGCCATGGCGATGCGATGGTCGCCGTGGCTCTCGATCTTGCCCGCGCCCAGCGTGCCGCCGTGGATGGTGGCGCCGTCCGGGGTCTCGTCGACGACGATGCCGAGGCTGCGCAACCCGGTGGCCATCGCTGCCAGGCGGTCCGATTCCTTGACCCGCAACTCCGCCGCACCGCTGACCACGGTCTGCCCTTCGGCCGCGGCCGCGGCCACGAACAGCGCCGGGAACTCGTCGATCATGTCCGGCACCACACTCTCCGGAATCGTCGCACCACGCAGCGGCGCGTAGCGCACGCGCAGGTCGGCGACCGGCTCGCCGCCATGCTCGCTGTGGTTGTGCTCGACGATGTCCGCACCCATCAGCCGCAGCGCCGCCAGCAGGCCCGTACGGCGCGGGTTGAGTCCGACTGCCTTGAGGGTGATGTCCGAGCCGGGAATGATGCTGGCGGCAACGATGAAGAACGCCGCCGAGGAGAAGTCGGCCGGCACCGCGATATCGGTAGCGCGCAGGCGCTGACCGCCGTGCAGGCGCGCTTGGCCCGGCGAGAACGTGATGTCCACGCCGAACGCGGACAGCATGCGCTCGGTGTAGTCGCGGGTGGGATGCGGTTCCTGCACCGAGGTGACGCCCTCGGCGTACAGCCCGGCCAGCAGCACCGCCGACTTGACCTGGGCACTGGCCACCGGCGAGACGAACTCGATGCCGCGCAGCGGCTGGCCGCCATGGATGCGCAGCGGCGGCACGCCGTTGGCCTCGGTGTCGATGCGCGCGCCCATCAGCGCCAGCGGCTCGGTGACCCGGCGCATCGGCCGCTTGGACAGCGATGCATCGCCGACCAGCACGCTATCGAACGGCTGCGCCGCGAGCAGCCCGGCGAGCAGGCGCATGCCGGTGCCGGCGTTGCCGCAATCCAGCTCGCCCTGCGGCGCCTGCAGCCCATCCACGCCCACCCCATGCACGACGCGCTGCGACGGCGACGGCGTCTCGATCCGCACCCCGAGCCGCGCGAAGATCGCCGCGGTCGAACGCGTGTCCTCGCCCTCGAGGAACCCCTCGATCCGCGACGTGCCATCGGCCAACGCCGCGAACATCACCGCCCGGTGCGACACCGACTTGTCCCCCGGCACCGTCAGCGTGCCCTGCAGCGCAGTGCCACGCGTTGCGATCCAGCCTTGCTCGTTGCTCATCATCGTTCCTGAAAGTCCAACACCCGAAGATCCACCCCTACCCGACAACACCGCGAGCCGCTACCGCGCACTTGCGCTACCGCTACGACGCTTACACCCAGTCCGCCACCGCTGTTGCTGTGTTGCTGTTGCTGTGTTGCTGTTGTTCTTGCTGTTTGCTCTTGTTCTTGCTGTTTGTTCTTGCTGTTTGTTCTTGCTCTTGCTCTCACTGTTGCTCTCAATCCCCCGTGAGGGCTGGCGGGCACGGCGGGTAAAACCCCGCCAGGGGCGACGCGCAGGATGCGCGTCGTTTTCGGCAGGCACATGGATGTGCCTTCCGGTGTCCCGTCGTGACCGCGGACCCCGCGCGCAGCGCGGGGCAGCCCGCCCGGGGTGTGCTTTCTTTTGGTTACTTTGATCAGCCTCCGGCTGCTGTAAAGCGCTTCTTTGCACAAGCAAAGAAAAGTGACTCGCGCAAAGCGCGAAAGCTGTTGCTGTTGCTGTTGAAGTTGTTGCTGTTGCCATTGAAGAAGCGATTTCACCCGAAGAACGCCTGGTCGCGGCTGAAGCCGCTCCTACACAGGCGCACCTCTTTTCGTCATCAAAGCGCCCTGCCGCGATCAGAGCCGAAGCAACAGCGCAACCACCTCAAGGCACCGCCACCGGATACGACCCCAACACCTTGATCTGCGCCGAATGCGCCTTCAACTCCGCCAATGCCAACTTCATCGCCTCATCCTCCACATGCCCCGCCAGATCGATGAAGAACCCGTACTCCCACTTCGCCTGATGCGACGGCCGCGACTCGATCCGATTCATGCTGATCCCATGCCGCGCGAACGGACTGAGCACATCGAACAGCGCACCCGGCTTGTCGTGGATGAACACCAGCACCGACGTGCGATCGTGACCCGACGGCGGGAAGATCTGCCGCCCGATCACCAGGAAGCGCGTGGTGTTGTCCGCGTCGTCCTCGATCGACTTCATGATCACCTTCTTCAGCGCATACACATGCGCCGCGCTCTCCCCGCCGATCGCCGCCGCATCGTCGGCGTTGCGCGCGCGGCGCGCGCCCTCGGCGTTGCTGGAGACCGGAATCTTCTCCACCTTCGGCAGGTTCGCGCGCAGCCAGCCGGCGGTCTGCGCGAACGACTGCGGATGCGCGTAGATCCGCTCGATCGCGTCCAGCCGCCCGCTGCGCGAGAGCAGGAACTGGTGCACGCGCAGCTCGGTCTCGCCGCAGATCTTCAGGTTGGAGGTCAGGAACATGTCCAGGGTGACCTGGATCGTGCCCTGCCCCGAGTTCTCCACCGGCACCACGCCGAAGTCGGCATTGCCGCTTTCCACTTCCTGGAACACTTCCTCGATGGTGGCCATCGGCAGGCCCACCGCCGAGCGGCCGAAGTGCTTGAGCACCGCCTGCTGGCTGAAGGTGCCTTCCGGCCCCAGGTAGCCGATCTTCAGCGGCTCCTGCTGCGCCAGGCATGCGGACATGATCTCGCGGAACACGTGCACCAGCACTTCGTCGCTGAGCGGGCCCTGGTTGCGGTCCACCACCATGCGCAGCACCTGCGCCTCGCGCTCGGGGCGGTAATAGTCCACTGCCGCAGCGAGCTTGCCCTTGGCCTTGCCGACCTGGTGCGCGAACTGCGCACGTTCGGCGATCAGCGCCTGGATGGTGCGGTCGATCTCGTCGATCTTGGCGCGGACGTCGGCCAGGGCCGGCGTGGCGGCGGGCTTGGCCGACTTGGACGATTTCGGGTCGGCGGCGGGGGATTGCTTCGGCTTTGCGGCCATGGCTCGGGGGTTCCTCGGTGATCCGGATCGCCGAGCGATCCGGTCGCGGCTGAAGCCGCTCCTACAAAAATCGGCGACTCAGCCGTGGCGCTGCTGGAAGTCGCGCATGAACGCCACCAGCGCCTGCGCGCCGGCCAGGGGCATGGCGTTGTACAGCGACGCACGGATGCCGCCGACCGCCTTGTGCCCCTTCAGCGCCAGCAGACCGGCCGCCTTGGATTCGGCGACGAAGCGCGCGGTGAGGGTCTCGTCCGGCAGGAAGAACGGGATGTTCATCCGCGAACGCACCGCCGCCGCGACCTCGTTGCGGTAGAAACCGCCGGAGGCGTCGATCGCCGAATACACCAGCGCCGACTTGGCCTGGTTGCGCTCGGCGAACGCCTGCACCCCGCCCTCGGCCAGCATCCACTTGAACACCAGCCCGGCCAGGTACCAGTTCCAGGTCGGCGGCGTGTTGAGCATGGAGTCGCGCGCCACGTGCGAGCGGTAGTCGAAGATGTCCGCGCGCGGCTGGCCGGCGCGTTCGAGCAGGTCGCGGCGGATGATGACCACGGTGACGCCGACCGGGCCGAGATTCTTCTGCGCGCCGGCGTAGATCAGCGCGTACTTGGACACGTCGATCGGCTCGGAGGCGATGCTGGAGCTGAAATCGGCGAACAGCGGCACCGCGCCGACGTCCGGCGTGTCGCGGAACTCCACGCCGTGGATGGTCTCGTTGGCGGTGATGTGCACGTAGGCGGCATCGTCGCGCAACTGCCACGCGGCACGCGGCGGGATGTCGCGGAAGCCGTCGGCCTCGCTGCTGGCGGCCACGTGCACGTCGACGTAGGGCCCGACCTGCTTGATCGCGGTCTTGCCCCAGTGCCCGGTCACCACGTAGTCCACGGTCTGCCCGGGCGCGGCGAAGTTCAGCGCCAGCAGTGCCTGCTGGGTGGTGGCGCCACCGGCCAGGAACAGCACGGCGTAGTCGTCGGGAATGCCGATCAGCCGGCGCAGGTCGGCGTCGGCCTGCGCCGCCACCTCCATGAACTCGGCGCCGCGGTGGCTCAGCTCCACGATCGAGGCACCCACGCCGTTCCACTCCAACATCTCCGCCTGCGCCTGGCGCAGGACCGATTCCGGCAAGGCAGCGGGGCCGGCACTGAAATTGAACGCGCGCGTCATGGGGCACCTATCGGACAGGACCCCTAGTATGCCGCAGCGCAACAGCTTGCGGCCCGGGCAATTTAGGTTGCATTTGCATCCATTCGCCCTGCGCATGCGTAGTCTGTGTTGAAGTCCCCGCCACTGCTCGCCCCCTTCGCTCCAGGAGTCCGCCATGTCGTTGCGCGATGCCCTCACCGTCCCCAGCCGCGAGATCACCGACGAGGCGGTCTACCGCGACCGGCGGCGCCTGCTGCAGGCCCTGGCGTTGACCCCGCTGTCCGGCCTGGTCGGCTGCGCCGACGCCGAGCCGCCGGCCCCGCCGAAGACCGTGGTGACCCCGGAGCAGGCGCGCAGCGGGTTCCGCACCAACGAGGAGCTGACCCGCTACGAGGACGTGACCAGCTACAACAACTTCTACGAGTTCGGCACCGACAAGACCGATCCGTCGAAGGCGGCCAAGACCCTGCGCACCTCGCCGTGGTCGGTGAAGGTGTCCGGCGAATGCGAGAAGCCCGGCACGCTGTCCCTGGACGACCTGCTCAAGGACCACACGCCCGAGGAGCGCATCTACCGCCTGCGCTGCGTGGAAGGCTGGTCGATGGTGATCCCGTGGCTGGGCGTGCCGCTGGGCGATGTACTGAAGCGCTTCGCGCCGACCTCCAAGGCCAAGTACGTCGCCTTCACCACCTTGGCCGATCCGCAGCAGATGCCCGGCATCCGCTACAGCTCGATCGACTGGCCGTACAAGGAAGGCCTGCGCATCGACGAGGCCATGCATCCGCTGACCCTGCTCGCCACCGGCCTGTACGGCAAGCCGCTGCCGCAGCAGAACGGCGCGCCGCTGCGGCTGGTGGTGCCGTGGAAGTACGGCTTCAAGAGCATCAAGTCGATCGTGGAGATCCGCTTCGTCGAGCGCATGCCGGAAACCGCCTGGCACGAACTGCAGCCGTCCGAGTACGGCTTCTTCTCCAACGTCAATCCGGCGGTGGACCACCCGCGCTGGAGCCAGAAGACCGAACGCCGCATCGCCGGCAAGGCCAGCAAGCTGTTCGCCGAGCGCATCCCCACCCGCCCGTTCAACGGCTATGCCGACCAGGTGGCGTCGCTGTATGCGGGGATGGATCTGAAGAAATGGTATTGAGCCGGGATTGGGGATTCGGGAGTGGGGATTCGTGGAGCGGTCGCTGCGCGCGGCGGGTTTGCTCGTCCTCCCTGGCATCGTTGATGCGCATTGGTATGAGACTGCATGGCTAAGACCTCCGCTTCGTTGATCGCCGCCAAGGCGGTGGTGCATGCGTTGGCGCTGGCGCCGATGGCGTACCTGGGCTGGCAGTTCTGGCAGGTATGGCAGGCCGGCAGCGACGCGCTCGGGGCCGATCCGGTGGCCGAGGTCGAGCACCGCACCGGCCTGTGGGCGCTGCGACTGGTGCTGCTGACCCTGGCGATCACGCCGCTGCGGCAGTTGACCGGGCAATCGGTGCTGCTGCGCTTCCGGCGCATGCTCGGGCTGTACGCGTTCTTCTACGCGACCGTGCATCTGGCGGCCTACCTGGGGCTGGACCTGCGCGGTTACTGGACACAGATCTTCGAGGAGATCGTCAAACGCCCATATATCACCGTCGGCTTCCTCGCCTGGTTGCTGCTGGTGCCGCTGGCCATCACCTCCACCCAGGGCTGGATGCGCCGGCTCAAGCGCAACTGGGGCAAGCTGCACAAGGCGATCTATGCGATCGGCGTGCTCGCCGTGCTGCACTTCTGGTGGCTGGTGAAGTCCGATATCCGCGAACCGCTGCTGTATGCGGCGATTCTGGCGGTGCTGCTGGGCTGGCGCGGCTGGCGGGCGCTCAGCGCGCGCCGAACCACAGCAGGCCGCTGAGCGCGGCGGCCAGCAGCAAGGCGCTGAGCAACAACCACGGCCAGCGCCGCGCGGTGGCCGGGCGCGGCGCCACCGCCGCCGGCGTCAGCGCCAATGCCGCCAATGCCGGGTCGTCGCGCAGCGGCTCGGCGCCGACCACCTGCGGGACTTCCAGCACGAACCGGTGCTGGGCATCGAACACCACCTGATCGCCAGGCTGCAGCCAGCAGCTGCGCACGGTGACGCCATTGACCTGGGTCTGCGCATCGCCGAAGCCGCGCAGCAGCACCCGCTCGCCGTGCCGCTCCAGGCGCGCGTGCTGCTCGGCGCAGGCCGGATCGTCGATGCGGATGTCGCACTCGCGCAGGCGGCCAATGCTGCGTACCCGGTCCACGGTGAAACTGCGGCCATGGTGCGGACCGCCGACGCCGCGCAGCACCAGGCGCGGATCGTCGTGCTCGGCCTCGCTGACCTCGGGCAGGCGCTGCAGCGGCTCGCACTTGCCCTGCACCACCATTTCCACGCCGTCGGCGTAGACCGCGTCGCCGGCGCGCAGCAGGGCCATGCGCCGCACCGGGCGACCGTTGACGTGGATGCCGCGGCTGCCGTTGGCGACCTGCAGCCACAGGCCACGCCGGTCCAGGCAGAACTGCGCCAGGAGCAACGCGCCCTGGGTGTCGTCGACCACGCTGACCTGGCCGGAGGCCAGGCGCACGATGCGATGCACGCCCGCGCGCAGGGGCCGGTCGGGATGTTGGCGGTTGCTGAAATGGACTTGCAGGTCGTGCACGGCGCGCAGCCTAGCAGGTTGCCTGCGCGCGCAGAAGCGTGCGTGCTGGACAATGCACCACGCATACGCACAATGCCTGATCGTTCACGCGGGCGCCCGCCCGCACAGGAGCCAGCATGTCCAGCATCGACATCCGCCACGACCACAGCAAGACCCCCGCGCAGGCCCGCAAGGCCATCGAGACCGCCGCCAAGAAACTGGCCGAGCGCTTCGACCTGGAATCGCACTGGGATGGCGATTCCTTGTTGTTCTCGCGCTCGGGCGTGGACGGACGCATCGAACTGCTGCCCAAGCAGGTGCACGTCACCGCCGAACTGGGCTTCCTGCTCTCGGCGATGAAGGGCACGGTGGAAAGCGAGATCCGTCGCGTGCTGGCGGAGAAGCTGGGCTGATAAGTGGATCGAGCCCCTCTCCCGCCGGGAGAGGGGTTGGGGTGAGGGTCCGGCGCGCGAAGCGCGTGCACCAAGCTGGCTACGCGAGGCTTCGCCCGTAGCCTCATCCGCCCCTTCGGGGCACCTTCTCCCGGTGGGAGAAGGAACGGCTAAAGCCCCTCTCCCGCCGGGAGAGGGGTTGGGGTGAGGGTCCGACCGCCCGCAGTTACTCCAACGCAAACGGATCCGGATCGCCCGCGAACAACCGCCGCGAGACAGCACGCTCGGTGCTCTCGATATCGCCGATGAACCCCTCGGCATCGCCCAGGGTGGAAAACGCGTCGAAGCCACGTTCCAGAAACCCCTGCAGTTCCGACAGCCCCGCCGCCTTGGCCGGGCCGCGGGCGAAGCGCAGCAGCATGCGCACGCCCGGCGTATGCACCGCCTTGGCCAGGCCCAGGCCGACGCGGGCGATCAGATCGATCTGGCGCTGGCGCAGCCGCGGCAGTCCGGTCTGCCGATAGGCCTCGGCATACAACGCTTCGTCCAGGCGCTTGCGCCGCGGTGCCTGGGCCTGCAACGCGGCGGCCATGCGCAGATCCAGGGCGTGGGTCAGCGCGCCCAGTTCGATGCCGTCGGCAACCGTGTCCAGCAGCGACGCCGGCATCAGCCGCTGCATCATCGGCAACACCTTGACGATGTCGGCGTCGCGGCGGCTGAAGTCGCGGTCGCCATAGACGTCGGTGAGGAAGAACATCGCCGCCGGACGCCGCTGCGGGTCCTCCAGGAAATGCTCGAAGCTGCGCTCCAGCCGCTGCGACTGCCAGCGCCGCAGCTCCTGCAGCCAGCGCAGCGCGTTGCGCGGTTCGCGCGCGGGGTCGTGCAGCGCCTGGTGCCACGCCAGGCGGCGGCCGAGTCGTTCCAGGACGGGAGTGCTGCGCGCCATGGCCGCCGATGATGGTCGCAGCCCGGCACGACCGCAAGCGTCACCGTGCTCGGCTACACTCGCGCCACTGCCTCCAGCGGACCGCGCATGCTTTCCCTCCACAGCGCCTCGCCCCGTCCCCACTCCAACGGCCGCATCGGCCTGGCCATCGCCGGCGGCGGCCCGATCGGCGGCATGTACGGCCTCGGCGCGCTGCGCGCCCTGGACGAAGCGCTGGACGGACTGGACCTGACCCGACTGGATTGCTACGTGGGCGTCAGCTCCGGTGCGTTCCTGACCGCCGGTCTGGCCAACCGGATCAGCAGCGCCGAGATCTGCCGGATCTTCGTCACCGGCAACAGCGACGATGCGCGGTTCCGCCCGGAAGATTTCCTGCGGCCCAACGTCTACGAATACCTGCGCCGGGCCGCGACCCTGCCGGGGCTGGCCTACGGCTGGTGGCACGACCTGCTCACCGAGCCGCGCAAGACCCGCTGGTCGGACCTGATCACCCGCTTCGGCGGGCTGGTGCCCAGCGGCCTGTTCGACAACGCCGGGGTCGAGCGTTTCCTGCAGGACGTGTTCAGCCGCCGCGGCCGCAGCAACGATTTCCGCGACCTGGACGCCAATCTGTTCGTGGTTGCGGTGGACCTGGACAGCGGCCGCACGGTGCGCTTCGGCGAACCGGGCATGGACCACGTGCCGATCTCGCTGGCGATCCAGGCCAGCGCGGCGCTGCCGGGGCTGTACCCGCCGGTGCAGATCGACGGCCGCCATTACGTGGATGGCGCGCTGCGCCGCACCATGCATGCCTCCACCCTGCTCGAGCGCGGCATCGACCTGATGATCGGGATCAACCCGCTGGTGCCCTACGACGCCACCCATGCGCCGCGCCGCAACGGCCACGTCGACCGCGCGCGGCTGCTCGCCGGCGGCCTGCCGGCGGTGCTGTCGCAGACCTTCCGCACCCTGCTGCAATCGCGCATGCAGGTGGGGCTGGAGAAGTACGCGCGGCAGTACCCGCAGGTGGACCAGTTGGTGTTCGAGCCCAACGCCGACAACGGCGAACTGTTCTTCACCAATCTCTTCAGCTATGCCGCGCGCCACCGCGTGTGCCAGCTCGCCTACCGCAACACCCTCTCCGACCTGCGCCGCAATGCGCAGACGCTGGAGCCGCTGCTGGCCGCGCACGGCATCGCGCTGCGCCATCCGATCCTCAACGACCGCAAGCGCACCTTCCTCGATGGCGTGGACGTGCAGCCGCGGCGCATGACCGAGACCACCGCGCGGCTGCGCCGGGCGCTGGACGACGTCGACCAGGTCATCGCCAACCGGCGTGCCACGCGCGGTACCCGCCGTTCGCCGGAGGCATAGCCAACGCCACGCCTGCCGACGTCGGCATCGCGTTCGCGCACCCCACGCGCACGCTGGTGTGATTACTCTAGTCAACCTCCCGAGTCTCGACCTCCGCCACTCATTCGCCGAAGGAACCGCACCGTCATGGCCACTCTGAAGAAATCCGCCCGCAAGAAGCGCAGCACCGCCCCTGCCGACGACACCCTGCAGGCGCAGGCGGAGAAGCTGTCCAAGCGCCTGGGCGAATCGGCGCAGCAGGTCTGGCTGGCCGGCGTCGGCGCGTTCGGCCGCGCCCAGGCCGAAGGCGGCAAGCTGTTCGAGACCCTGGTGAAGGAAGGGCTGAACCTGGAGCAGAGCACGCGCAAGCTGGCCGGTGGCGGCGTCGACGCGGTGCGCGATGCGGTGGAGAACCGGGTCGGCCAGGCCCGCGAGCGCGCCGCCGACACCTGGGACCGCCTGGAGAAGGTGTTCGAGGATCGCGTGCAGCGCGCCCTGCGCCGCCTGGAAGTGCCCAGCCGCGAGGACCTGGGCGCGCTGATCGACCGCGTGGATGCGCTCAACGGCGAGTTGCGTCATCTGCGCGGCGGCCGTGCGCCGCAGGCATCGGGCAAGGCGCCGGCAGCGAAGAAGGCCACCAAGAAGACCGCCGCGGCGCAGCCCGGCGCCGCCAAGCGCGCGGCACCGGCACGTCGACGCGCCGGCCCGGTGGTCGCCAAGGTCGCGCCCGCCAAGAGCGCCACCGCGCCCAAGCGCGCCAGCCGCAAGCGCAATGTGGCGCCGACCCCGGCCGAGTAACCGGATTGTTGCAAAGCAGCACGTTTTTCCAGACAATCGAAACGGACCCGCCAGTCCATCAGAAGACCGTTTGCTCCCCTCCCCTCTCGGCTTCGGACTGGCGGGTCTTTTCTGTCCGCCTCCACCGCTGTCGCCTTGCCGGCGCCGTGACACGCTGGCGATACACTGACTTCTTTACGGCGCGTGTGCGGGTGCAAGCATGTTTTCCTGGATAGCGGCAGCGATCTTGGCGGTCGCGGCATGGCTGGCGGCCAGCCTCTACCTGTGGCTGGTGCGGCGCCGCGAAAACGAGACCATGGCCGGGCTGCACGCGCTGGCCGGGCTGCACTGGCGCGATTTCTCCTACATGGTGCGGCGCGCGATGCGCGAGCAGCGCGACCTGCAGGACGCCGCCGTCGACGAGCACGCCAGCCAGGAACCGCAAAGCGACTTCGTGATGACCCGCGGCGACGCGCGCTGGCTGCTGTCGTGCAAGCACGGACGGGCTTACCGGATCGGCTCGGCCGCGGTCAACGAACTGGGTGCGGCCGCGCGGCTGATGGGCGCGCAGGGCGGCATCCTGATCACCGAGGGCAAGGTGCAGCGCGACGGCATCGCCGCGGCCGAGAAACAGGCGGTGGAAATCCTCGACGGCCGGCGCATCTGGCCGATGCTCAAGCCCTACCTGCCCAGCGAACTGGAAGACGGCGTGATCGGCGCCAGCCGCCGCCGCGCGCAGCGCCACATCGCCATCGCCGGCCTGGCTTCGCTCGCGCTGGGCGTGGTGACCGGCGTCGGTGCCCTGGCCCTGCAGCAACCCGCCGAGCCACCGGTCTCCTTGGCCGCACCTGTGCCACCGCCGGCGCCCGCCGCACCGGCAGCCCCCACGCAGGCCACCGCCGCGCCAACGAACAGCGCCGTGGCCGCGCCGCAACCAGCACTCGACGACACCGGCAACCTGGCCGAACCCGACCCCGCCACCGAACAGCGCCACCGCCAGGCGCTTTCTAAGACCCTGGCCGGCACCCCGGGCGTGATCCGCGGCATCTGGCAGACGCAGATGACCCTGGTGGTCGACCGCAGCGGCGACGACGCCCAGGTGTGGCCGCGCATCTGCCGCGAAGTGGAGCGCTACCCGAGCCTGCGCACCGTCCGCATCCAGCTCAACCCGCGCCCCGGCCACGCCGAGCCGGTGCGCTGGCGGCAATGTAGGACGTTTTGAGCGGGGATTGGGGAGTCGGGATTGGGGATTGGTAAAAGCGGGTCGCTGCGGCGGATGGGCTGTTGCGAAGTCCCGTATCCCAATCAGGGCTTAATCGACACAGACGCAGCGCGTCGGCGCGGTCATCGCCATTCCCCCTAGGTCGCCTAGTTCTGAGGCAGCGCCTGCGCTGGCCACTGCACGCCCCGCTGCGTCCTAGCGGAACGACAGCAAAACCTTAGCCCACGCGAACACAGATCCGATATCGGGAACCCGCTTTTGCGAATCCCCAATCCCAACTCCCCAATCCCCGCCCCACTACCAATGGACGCCCCGCATCAGCGCAGCAAACGCGATCTGCTCCTGGCTGGGCTTGGCCTCGCGTAGCGCCTTGCGGTCGCCCTTGGCCGCGGCCGAGTCGGGGAACAGTTCGAAGGCGGTGTTCATCACCACCTCGTAGGCCTTCGGCGCCACCGCATTGACCAGGGCGGCGAAGATGCCCAGGCGCGTGGCCACGCGGCTGGGGCGTTCGATGATCGCCTTGACCATCAGGTCGGCGGCCTCGTCCACGCTCAGGGTCGGCACGCTGTCGTACATCTTGGTCGGGGCGATCATCGGCGTCTTCACCAGCGGCATGTTGACCGTGGTGAAGCTGATGCCCTTGCCCGACAGCTCGCCCTGCGCGCAGCGGCTCCAGGCGTCCAGCGCGGCCTTGGAGGCCACGTAGGCGGAAAAGCGCGGCGAGTTGGCCAGCACGCCGATCGAGCTGACGTTGATGATGTGGCCCTTGCGCCGCGCGGTCATGCCCGGCAGCACGCCCATGATCAGGCGCAGGCTGCCGAAGTAGTTCAGTTGCATGGTCCGTTCGAAATCGTGGAAGCGGTCGTAGCTGAGTTCGATCGAACGGCGGATCGAGCGACCGGCGTTGTTGATCAGCACGTCGACATGGCCGTGCGCCTCCAGCACGGTCTTGAGCAGGCGGTCGCAGTCGGCCAGGTCGGACAGGTCGGCGGTGTAGGCGAAGACCTTGCCGCCCTTGGCGTTCATCGCATCGCGTGCGGCATGCAGTTCCTGCTCGCCGCGGGCCACGATGACGGTGATGGCACCGGCCTCGGCGACGCGCTGCGCGGTGGCCAGGCCGATGCCCGAGGAGCCGCCGGTGATCAGCACCACCTTGCCGCGGACCTTGCCCTTGAGCGAGCGGTCGACGAACAGATCCGGGTCCAGGTGCCGCTCCCAGTGGTCCCACAGGCGCCAGGCATAGTCTTCCAGGCGCGGCACGGCGATGCCGCTGCCCTTCAGCGCGCGCTCGGTCTCGCGGCTGTCGAAGCGCGTGGGATAGGTGATGAACTTCAGCACCTCGCGCGGGATGCGGAAATCGCGCAGCAGCATGCCGGTGAAGCGGCGGATCGGCGGCAGGCTGCCGACCGCGGCGCGGATGCTCGAGGGCACGAACGCGAACATGCGCGCGTCCACCCGCAGGGTCATCTCCGGGGCGTGGCCGGCGCGGCAGAACACGTTGAGCACCTCGCCCACGCGCAGCGGCTCGGGGTCGGTGAGGTGGAAGGTGTGGCCGTCGAGCTTGGGCTTGTGCGCGATGTGGTCCATCGCGTCGGCGACGAAGTCCACCGGCACCAAGTTGATCCGCCCGCCCTCGATGCCCAGCATCGGCGCCCACGGCGGCAGCAGTTGGCGCAGCTTCTTGATCAGCGGAAAGAAGTAGTACGGGCCGTCGATCTTGTCGATGGCGCCGGTGCGCGAGTCGCCGACCACCATCGCGGGGCGGTAGATGCGCCACTTGATCCGGGTCTCGGCGCGCACCAGCGCCTCGGCATCGTGCTTGGTGCGCAGGTAAGGGTCATCGAGCCCCTCGGCTTCCTCGAACATGTCCTCGCGGAAGATGCCCGGGTACAGCCCGGCCACCGCGATCGAACTGGTGTGGTGGAAGATGCCGGCGCCAATTTGCGCGGCCAGTTCCAGCGCGTTGCGGGTGCCGTCGAGGTTGGCGACGCGCTGTTCCTCGGCCTTGGCGGTGAGGTCGTACAGCGCAGCCAGGTGGAAGAAATGCTTGACCTTGCCGTGCAGCGCCTTGCGCTGCGCCGCGTCCAGCCCGCAGCAGTCGGCGCCGACGTCGCCGTGCAGTACCACCAGGCGCTTGGGATCCCACCCCTGCTCGCGGACCAGCGTATCGAACTTGCGCTGCGACTCCTTGCGCAGCAGCACATGCACGGTGCCCTTGCGCCGCATCAGGTTGGCCATCAGATAGCGGCCGATGAAACCGGTGGCGCCTGTCACGAAATACGTCATGCCGAACCATCCCTCGTTCCGCGGCCACGGCCCCTCGCCCAGCCTCGGCGCTAACTTGCCAGAGTGCGGCGGGCAGGACAAACGCACGCTGGAGTATGGTGAGTGCGTGCGCGCCGTGCTGCATCACAGCATCGCAGTGCGCCTATGTGGCGACGCTCGTGTGCAGTGCGCCGGCTTCAGCGCGCGCCGGGCGAAAACCGCGCGACCAGGTCGTAGGTGTCGCCGAGGAACACCTGGCGCACGAAGGTCACCGCCTGCTCGCCGCGCCAGGTGCGGCGGTCGATCAACAGGCAGGCCGTGCCGGCCGGCACCTGCAGGCGTGCCGCCTGCGCGGCACTGGCGCCGACCGCGCTGATGCGGTGTTCGGCGCGCGTCCACGGCACATGCTGCAGCAGCCAGCTGCCGGGCACGGTGACCGCGAAGTCCATCTGCAAGGCCTCGGGCACCGCCACCGGATTGATCACCCGTTCCTCCAGCGCGAACGGACGACCATCGGCGTAGTGCAGGCAGTGCAGCGCCAGCAGGCTGCCCCCGGCGGCGACCTCGGCCTCCTGCGGCAGCCCCGCGCGCGGTGCGCGCTGCTGCCGCTCCAGCAGTTCGAAGCGGTAGGCATGACCACGCGCGGCGACCTCGACCGGGATGTCCGGAATCTCCAGCGCGACCTGCTCCATGTGCGGATGCGGCCGCGCCACGAACGAACCGGCGCGGCGCCGGCGTTCGATCATGCCGGCGTCGGCGAGCAGCGCCAGCACCTTGTTGACGGTCATCCGCGAGCAGCCGTACTGCGCCATCAACTCGTGTTCGAACGGAATGCGATGGCCGGGCGGCCACTCACCGCTGCGGATATGCGCCTCGATGTCGCGGCGGATGCGCTGGCTGAGCGGCAGGATCGGTGCGGCCGGCGTCATCGGCGGTCCGTGCCGCGGCAGACAGCACACAGCGCGCGGGTGCCGCGGCTCATGCGTCCAGCAGCCGGGTCAGCGCGCGCGCATAGCGGGCGGCCACACCCTCGCGCTGCAAGTGGCGGCCTTCGCGTACCAGTTCGCGGCCGTGGCGCCAGACCGAACGCACCGCGCCGCCGCGCGCGGCGAACAGCCAGCTGTCCAGCCAGGCATCGCCATGGCGCGCCTGCAAGGCCGGATGCGCGGCGTCCAGTTCGACCAGATCGGCCGGCGCGCCCTCGCACAGGCCCTGGGCCACGCCGAGCGCCTGCGCCGCGCCCTGCGCCGCGGACTGGAACAACAGGCGGCCACTGGACAGCGCGGTGTCGCCGGTCAGCACGTTGCGCCCGCGCAGGCTCAGGCGCTGACCGTATTCGAGCAGGCGCAGTTCCTCGGCCGCATCGATCAGCACGTTGGAATCGGAGCCGACGCCGAAGCGGCCGCCGGCGCGCAGGAACGCCGGCATCGGGAACAGGCCGTCGCCGAGGTTGGCCTCGGTGATCGGGCACAGTCCGACCACGGCGCCGCTGGCGGCGATGCCCTGTACTTCGGCGGCGTCGACATGGGTGGCGTGGACCAGGCACCAGCGCGCATCCACCGGCGCGTGCGCCAGCAACCACTGCACCGGCCGCTGCCCGCTCCAGGCCAGGCAGGCGTCGACCTCGCGGGTCTGTTCGGCGATATGGATGTGCACCGGGCCGTCGCACAGCGGCAGCAGGGCCGCCAGTTCGTCCGGGGTGACCGCGCGCAGGCTGTGCGGGGCCAGGCCCAGCACCGCGTCGTCCAGCCCTTGCAGGGCGCGGCGGCTGCCGTCCAGCAACGCGGCGAAACCGTCGACGTCGTGCAGCAGGCGCTGCTGCGCCGGGTTCGGCGCGGCGCCGCCGAAGTCGGCATGTGCGTAGAACACCGGCAGCAGGGTCAGGCCGATGCCGCTGGTCTGCGCCGCGGCCGCCAGGCGCTGCGCCATCTCGGCACGGTCGGCGTAGGGCCGGCCGTCGGCCGCGTGATGCACGTAGTGGAACTCGCCGACCCGGGTGAAGCCGGCCTCGAGCATCTCCACGTAGGCCTGCTCGGCGATGGCTTGCAGATCGTCGGGGCTCAGCCGCTGCAGGAAGCGGTACATCAGTTCGCGCCAGCTCCAGAAGCTGTCGCCGCTGCGCCCGCCGATCTCGGTGAGCCCGGCCATGCCGCGCTGGAAGGCGTGGCTGTGCAGATTGCCCAGCCCGGGCACCACGATGTCCAGGCACCGATCGCCCATGGCCGCGGCCACGCCGCGCTCCACCGTGGCGATGCGACTACCGCGCATGCCGATGCGTACGTCGCGCGCCCAGCCCTGCGGCAGCAGCGCGTGCGCGCACCAGAATTCGCCCGATCCCGCCTTGCCACTGGCCTGCTGTTGCGCCTGGGTCTGCACTGGACACCCTCCATCGACCGCAATATTGTATATACAAAATAAACGACGAGCCCGCCCGTGACCATGCCCTGCGACACGCTCTGGCACAACGCGCACCTGATGACGCTGGACGCCGAGGACGGCGGAGTGGGGCTGGTCCACGACGGCGTGGTGGCCTGCCGCGACGGGCGCATCGTCTACGCCGGCGCCGCCGCGCAATTGCCCGGCCCGCTGTCGGCACAACGCAGCATCGATTGTGGCGGGCGCTGGATCGGCCCCGGCCTGATCGACTGCCACACCCATCTGGTCTATGCCGGCAACCGCGCCGGCGAGTTCGAGCAGCGATTGCTCGGCGCCAGCTACGCCGACATCGCCCGCGCCGGCGGCGGCATCGTCTCCACGGTGCGCGCCACCCGTGCCGCCGACGAGGACGCCCTGCTCGCCGCCAGCCTGCCGCGGCTCGACGCGCTGCTGGCCGAAGGCGTGACCACGGTGGAGATCAAGTCCGGCTACGGCCTGACCCTGGAGGACGAACTGCGCCTGCTGCGCGTGGTGCGGCGCCTGGGCGAACTGCGCGCGGTGGCGGTGTCGCCCACCTTCCTCGGCGCGCACGCCGTGCCGCCCGAGGCCGAGGCGCAGGCCTACATCGACGAGGTCTGCGAGCGCATGATCCCGGCCGTCGCCGCGCAGGGCCTGGCCGAGGCGGTGGACGTGTTCTGCGAGCATCTGGCGTTCACCCCGGCGCAGACCGAGCAGGTGTTCCAGGCCGCGCAGCGCCACGGCCTGGCGCTGAAGATCCATGCCGAGCAACTGTCCAACCAGGGCGGCGCAGCACTGGCCGCACGCTACGGCGCGCGCTCGGCCGACCATGTCGAATACCTGGACGACGCCGGTGTCGCCGCGATGGCTGCCGCCGGCACTGTCGCGGTGCTGCTGCCGGGCGCGTTCTATTTCACCCGCGACACCCAGCTGCCACCGATCGCGGCGCTGCGCGCCGCCGGCGTGCCGCGCGCGCTGGCCACCGACTGCAACCCCGGCACCTCGCCGCTGACCAGCCCGCTGCTGGCGATGAACCTGGCGGCGACGCTGTTCCGGCTGACCGTGGCCGAGTGCATCGCCGGCTTCACCCGCGAGGCGGCGCGTGCGCTCGGGCGCCAGGACCAGGTCGGCCGGCTGCGCGCCGGGCTGGCCTGCGACCTGGCGATCTGGGACATCGCCGAACCGGCCGAATTGGTCTATCGCATGGGCTTCAACCCGCTGCATGCGCGTATCTGGAGAGGACAATGAGCGACGACGAGATCCTGCTGCGCCCCGGCGCGGTGAGCCTGGCGCAGTGGCGCGCCGTGTACCGCGGCGCCAGCGTGCGCCTGGACCCGGCCTGCGCCGACGCGGTGCTGCGCAGCGCGCGCACCGTGGAGGCGATCGTGGCCACCGGCGCGCCGGTGTACGGCATCAACACCGGCTTCGGCAAGCTGGCCAGCGTGCGCATCGAGCGCGAAGACCTGCAGGCCCTGCAGTGCAACATCGTGCTGTCGCATGCGGCCGGGGTCGGCGCGCCGATGCCGGTGCCGGTGGTACGGCTGATGATGGCGCTGAAGCTGGCCAGCCTGGCCCAGGGCGCCTCCGGCGTGCAGCCGCAGACGCTGGCGCTGCTGGAGGCGCTGCTGCACCACGAGGTGATCCCGGTGGTGCCGTGCCAGGGCTCGGTCGGCGCCTCCGGCGACCTGGCGCCGCTGGCGCACCTGGCCACGGTGATGCTCGGCGTCGGCGAGGCCTTCGTCGGCGACGCGCGCCTGCCGGCGGCGCAGGCGCTGGCCCAGGCCGGGCTGCAGCCGCTGACGCTCGGCGCCAAGGAGGGCCTGGCACTGCTCAACGGCACCCAGTTCTCCACCGCCTATGCGCTGGCCGGGCTGTTCGAGATCGAGCGCGTGTTCCATGCCGCGCTGGTCGCCGGCGCGCTGTCCACCGAGGCCGCGAAAGGCTCGGACACCCCGTTCGATCCGCGCATCCATGCGCTGCGCGGCCAGCCCGGGCAGATCGCCACCGCCGCCGCGCTGCGTGAACTGATGCACGACTCGGCGATCCGCGATTCGCACCGCGACAACGACGTGCGCGTGCAGGACCCGTACTGCCTGCGCTGCCAACCGCAGGTGATGGGCGCGGCGCTGGACGTGATGCGCCAGGCCGCCACCACCCTGGCCACCGAGGCCAACGGCGTCTCCGACAACCCGCTGGTGTTCAGCGATACCGGCGAGGCGCTGTCCGGTGGCAACTTCCACGCCGAGCCGGTGGCCTTCGCCGCCGACATGCTGGCGCTGGCGGTGTGCGAGATCGGCTCGATCAGCGAGCGCCGCGTCGCCATGCTGGTGGACCCGGCGCTGTCCGGACTGCCGGCGTTCCTGACGCCCAAGCCCGGCCTCAACTCCGGCTTCATGATCCCGCAGGTGACCGCCGCGGCGCTGGTCTCGGAGAACAAGCAGCGCGCCTATCCGGCCAGCGTCGACTCGATCCCGACCTCGGCCAACCAGGAAGACCACGTGTCGATGGCCGCGCACGGCGCGCGGCGCCTGCTGGCGATGGCCGAGAACGCGGCCAACGTGGTCGGTATCGAATTGCTGGCGGCCGCGCAGGGTTGCGACTTCCACGCGCCGCTGCGCTCCAGCGCCGCCCTGGAAGCGGCACGCGCGCTGCTGCGCGCCCGCGTGTCGGCGCTGCAGGACGACCGCTATTTCCACCCGGACATGCTGGCCGCCACCGCGCTGGTGCGCGACGGCGCGCTGGCCGCGGCGGTGGGGATGCAACTGCCCGAGGCCAGCGCCTGATCCGATGAAACCCTTGTAGGAGCGGCTTCAGCCGCGACCGGGCTGCCCCGGTAATCCTTGGTCGCGGCTGAAGCCGCTCCTACAAAAACAGCACAAGCGCGAGGCCCTATGACATCCCTCCCAGACTGGCTCACCGTGCACCGCGGCGATGCGCCGCTGATCCTCAGCTTCCCGCATACCGGCACCGAGTTGCCGGAGGCGCTGGCCGAGCGCTTCGTCTCGCCGTGGCTGGCGCAGCGCGATGCCGACTGGTGGGTGCACCTGCTGTACGACTTCGCCAAGACACTCGGCGCGACCACCGTGCGTACCGCAATCTCGCGCTCGGTGATCGACGTCAACCGCGACCCGGCCGGGGTGTCGCTGTATCCCGGCCAGAACACCACCGGGCTGTGCCCGCTGACCACCTTCGACGCGCAACCGCTGTACCGGCCCGGCGCCGAGCCGGATGCGACCGAGATCGACGCGCGCCGCACGCGCTGGTTCGCGCCCTACCACGCCGCGCTGGATGCGGAGATCGCACGCCTGCACGCCCGGCACCCGGCGATCGTGGTGTACGACGCGCATTCGATCCGCTCGCGCATTCCGCACCTGTTCGACGGCGAGCTGCCGCAGTTCAATATCGGCAGTGCCGGCGCCTCCGGTGCGGTGGATAGCAGCTGCGCGGCGGCGCTGACCGATGCGGTCGAGCGCGTCTGCGCCGACAGCGGCTTCAGCCATGTGCGCAACGGCCGCTTCAAGGGTGGCTGGAGCACCCGCCACCACGGCGCGCCGGCCGACGGCGTGCACGCGATCCAGATGGAACTGGCCTGCCGCGGCTACATGCACGAGCCGGACACGGTCGACCCCAGCACCTGGCCGTCACCCTGGCAACCCGACCACGCCGCGCCGCTGCACGCGGTGCTGCAGCACGTGCTGCAGGCCTGCCTCGCCTTCGCCCGCAGCCCCGCCGCATCCGGCCGCGTCGCCAACTGACGCGCGCGCACCGCGTTCCGCCTTCCGCGCATCCACCTGAGGATTCCCGCATGACCCGCCTCGACGCCACCCGCCGCATCCACGCCCCCACCGGCAGCACGCTCACCGCCAAGAGCTGGCTGACCGAAGCGCCGCTGCGCATGCTGATGAACAACCTGCACCCGGACGTGGCCGAGCGCCCGCAGGAACTGGTGGTGTACGGCGGCATCGGCCGCGCGGCGCGCGACTGGGAATCCTTCGACGCGATCGTGGAAACGCTCAAGCGCCTGGACGACGACCAGACCCTGCTGGTGCAGTCGGGCAAGCCGGTCGGCGTGTTCCGCACCCATGCCGACGCGCCGCGGGTGCTGATCGCCAACTCCAACCTGGTGCCGCGCTGGGCCAACTGGGACCACTTCAACGAGCTGGATAAAAAGGGCCTGGCCATGTACGGCCAGATGACCGCCGGCAGCTGGATCTACATCGGCGCGCAGGGCATCGTCCAGGGCACCTACGAAACCTTCGTGGAAATGGGCCGGCAGCACTACGGCGGCGACCTGTCCGGCAAGTGGCTGTTCACTGGCGGTCTCGGCGGCATGGGCGGCGCGCAGCCGCTGGCCGCGGTGATGGCCGGCGCCTCGTGCCTGGCGGTGGAGTGCCGCAAGAGCAGCATCGAGATGCGCTTGCGCACCGGCTATCTGGACACCTGGACCGATAATCTGGACGAGGCGCTGCGCCTGATCGAAGAATCGTGCACGGCGAAGAAACCGCTGTCGGTCGGCCTGCTCGGCAATGTCGCCGACGTGCTGGACGAACTGCTGGTCCGTGGCGTCAAGCCGGACCTGCTGACCGACCAGACCTCCGCGCACGACCCGGTCAACGGCTACCTGCCGCAGGGCTGGAGCGTCGAGCAGTGGGACGAAAAGCGCGCGAGCGCGCCCAAGGAAGTGGAGGCCGCCGCGCGCGACTCGATGGCCAACCACATCCGCGCCATGCTCGCCTTCCACGCGCTGGGCGTGCCGACCGTGGACTACGGCAACAACCTGCGGCAGATGGCGCTGGAAGAAGGCGTCACCGATGCATTCGATTTCCCCGGCTTCGTCCCCGCCTACATCCGTCCGCTGTTCTGCCGCGGCATCGGCCCGTTCCGCTGGGCCGCGCTGAGCGGCGACCCGGAGGACATCGCCAGGACCGACGCCAAGGTCAAGGAACTGATCCCGGACAACCCGCACCTGCACCGCTGGCTGGACATGGCCGCCGAGAAGATCCAGTTCCAGGGCCTGCCGGCGCGCATCTGCTGGGTCGGCCTGGGCGATCGCGACCGCCTGGGACTGGCGTTCAACGAAATGGTCGCCAACGGCGAACTGAAGGCGCCGGTGGTGATCGGCCGCGACCACCTGGACAGCGGCAGCGTCGCCTCGCCGAACCGCGAGACCGAGGCCATGGCCGACGGCTCCGACGCGGTCTCCGACTGGCCGCTGCTCAACGCCCTGCTCAACACCGCCAGCGGCGCCACCTGGGTGTCGCTGCACCACGGCGGCGGCGTCGGCATGGGCTTCTCGCAGCACGCCGGCATGGTCATCGTCTGCGACGGCACCGAGGCCGCGGCCAAGCGCATCGCCCGGGTGTTGTGGAACGACCCGGCCACGGGGGTGATGCGGCATGCCGATGCGGGCTACCCGATCGCGATGGACTGCGCGAAGGAGAAGGAACTGGATCTGCCGGGCATTCTGGGCTGATCGGGTGCCGACGAGGGGTGCTGGCCACTGGCCGGCATCCGCCTGCATTCTGTCGCGCCAAGGTGCGCCCGGCCCGATAGGCAAAGGTGCATGCCTGCGATCCGCAGTCGAGCAAGGCGCGCCTCGCGACGCTTGACCCTGTTTTCCAGGGCACCCATGATGCGCCATCGCCACTGATGGATCACCGCGATGGTTCGCGCCCTTGCTGCCACGCTGCTCTGCACCTTGCTCGGCAGCATGCCTGCCTCGGCTCGGGATAGCCCGGACACCCTTGCCGCGCGACTGGACGCGCAACTGCAGGTCAACCGCGAACGCTATGGTATTGCCGGCCAGGCGGTGCTGGTCGCGCACAACGGTCGGGTGCTCTACCAGGGCGCCAGTGGCGAACGCGATCCGGCCAGCCACGCGCCGGCCACCGTCGATTCCATCTTCACCGCGCAGTCGATGGCCAAGCTGTTGACCAGTACGCTGGTGATGCAGTTGGTGGATCAGGGCAAGGTGGATCTGGATGCCCCAGCCAGCCGCTACGTTCCGCAGCTGCCGGCCGCGTGGCAGACGATCCACGTCCGCGATTTCCTCAATCACAGTTCCGGCATCGCCGAGTACTACGACCGCGTGGACAACCGCTGGGTGAGCAAGGGCTACCCCGGCGTGGCACCCGACCTTGCCGCCGCACTGAAGGTGGCCGGCGCGGCACCGATGCAGTTCGCCACCGGCAGCCGGGTGCAGTACACCCAGGCCAACTACCTGGTGCTGACCGCCCTGCTGGAAGCGCACTACCGCAAGCCCTACCCCGCCATCGCGCGCGAACGCATCCTGCGGCCGCTACAGATGCGCAGTACGTCGTGGGGCCGGGCCAGCGTCCCGCCGGATCGCGCGGCGGTGCCGTATCTCGGCAAGGACGGCGCGCTGCAGCCGGCCGATGAAGACCCCTGGCCGAACTACGGCTGGGGCCACGCCGATCTGCAGACCAGCGTCGGCGACATGAACCGCTTCCTGCAGGCCTTGGCCACAGGCAGGCTGGTGCCCACGGCGACGCTGGAACGACTGTGGCAGCCGCAGACGCTGGCCGGTGGCGGCAGCAACTTCTTCTCCACCGGTTGGGATACCACGCGCAGCGATGGCTACACCCAGGTCGGCCACGATGGCGGCACCCGCGTGCGGGCGCGGCTGGCCTACAAAGGCAGCCTGCGCAATGGCTACTGGATCTTCGTGTATTTCACCAACGGCAGCGCCCGCAATGTCTGGTCCAGCACGCTGGTGGACAGCACGATGGCGCAGGCCGCCCCGAAGGAATTCCCGCATGCGCTGCTCTCCGAGCGCTTGATCGCCTATGCGCTGGACGATGGCGCCGGCGCGACGGATGCCATGCGCGCGTGGCTGCACGACGGCAATGGCGTCCCTGCCAGCGAACAGGAGCGCGCGATCAACGCCAGCGGCTACGCCATCCGCGAGAGCCTCGGCGCTGCCAGGGCGCTGAGGGTATTCACCCTCAACACCGTGCTGTTTCCGGACTCGGCCAACGTCTGGGACAGCCTGGCCGAATGTCACGCAGCACTGGGCGATGCGGAGATCGCCAAGGCGCTTTACGCCAAGTCGAAGGCGCTGTCCAAGCCCGCTCCCTAGCGTCGCGACAGCCCACGCGCCACCTGCCCGGGGCGTCGGACGGTGGCTGTCACCTCAAACCGGAACTGCGTCACCCCTCGAACGATAGACCCTCAAGTTCGGCGGAAACACGCCGACAAGGGATGCATCGTTTCAAGGAGCCTGCATGGGCATCCTGATCTACCTCACTCCTGCCGTGGCGCTGTGGGCTGCCGTTGCCACAGCGTTCGCGCATGGCTTGTTCCAGCGTCTGGGGCATGCCTATCGACGCGACGCGACTGCGAAGGAGACCATCGCGCGGTATCAGGCGGCGCTGAGCCAGCTGAAAGCGCAGGCCGCCGCCAGCGCGCAGGAACTGGAAACGCTGCGCCAGGACCACGAGCGCCTGCGCGCGACCCTCGAATACGAGGCGGCGCCCGCGGCGGCCGCGTCCGCCACTGCCGCACCTGCCACGGCATCTCCGGCGGCAGCGTCGAAGGCGGCACCAGCGCCGATGCCGGCGCCGGCTACCCCGCCGTCGACCATCGCTCTGGCGCAAATCGACATCGCCGACGAGGTCGGCACCCTGCTCGCCCACGTCGCCCGCGTGGCGCGCAGCATCCGCCGCTACAGCGCCTACAGCCGCGGCCACAACGGGCCGGAGCCGGCCAGCGCGCGCTACGACCTGCACTGGCTGTCCGACTGCCTGCACAACCTCGACCAGGTCGGCCACGCCCTGGCCCGCAACAACATGGAAACCCTGACCGCGGCCTGCACCGAACTGCTGACCATGTACGAGCAGTACCTGCGCGACGGCTCCGGCTACAACAGCCGCGACACCTTTCAGCGGCTCGGCAGCCAGGTGCCGCTGGCCGAAGTGACCGATGCGATCCGCTCGATCGCGGCCAAGGCCTCGCTGGCGCGGCAGGCGCAGGCGGCGCACGAACAGGCCGCGCACGCGCACGAACGCATCGCCGACACCCGGCAGCTCGACGCATTGTCGATGCTGTGACCCCAGCGTCCGCGCCGGCCGCCGCAGGCGCGGACAGCCTCGGACCGCGTTGACCCGGCCGGTCGCCCGTGCTGTGATGCCTGCCGGTCAGGGCGGAGCGGGATCATGGCGGACAGCAAGGCAGCCTTCGAGAAAGCGGTCCAGGACATCAAGCAACGCGCGGAGCGTCCCGACAACGACACCCTGTTGCGGCTCTACGCGCTGTACAAGCAAGGCTCGGAGGGCGACGTGAGCGGCGCCAAGCCCGGCTTCTTCGACTTCGTCGGCACCGCCAAGTACGAGGCCTGGGCCAAGCTCAAGGGCATGCCGCAGGCCGACGCGCAGAAGAAGTACGTGGACCTGGTGAAGAAGCTGCTGGCCTGATGGCCCGCGACACCCGGCGGCGCATCCTCGAGACCGCCCTGGCGATGTTCAACGCGCAGGGCGAGCCGCACGTCACCACCAACCACATCGCCGACGAGCTGGAGATCAGCCCCGGCAACCTGTACTACCACTTCCGCAACAAGGACGACATCATCGAGCACCTGTTCGCGCGCTACGAGGAGCGCATGGACGTGGCGCTGGCGCTGCCGAGTGCGCGCCTGCCCGGGCTGGAGGACATCTGGCTGCAGTTGCACCTGGTGTTCGAGTGCATCTGGGACTACCGCTTCCTGTACCGCGATCTGGTCGAGATCCTCAGCCGCAGCCGGCGCCTGCGCCTGCGCTTCGCGCGCATCCTGCGCCGCGCCGACGCCAGCGTGCAGGCGGTGTTCCAGGGGTTGGCGCAGACCGGGGCGATGCGCGCCAGCGCCCAGGAACTGGCGGGCGTGGCCACCAACGCGCTGGTGGTGGCCACGTTCTGGCTCAACTACGCGGCCGCACGCGGCGAAAAGGACGAGCAAGTGGCGATCCGCCACGGCATCGTGCAGGTGATGCGGCTGATCGCGCCGTTCCTGCGCGAGGCCGAACGCGCGCACCTGGCCGCGCTGATGGACGCCTATCTGGATTGAGGCCCCCCCGCCCAGCGCCTCAGCGCGCGGGGGCGCGGGAGCGCGGGGGCGCGACGACGATCAGCCGTTAGCGATGTCGCCGTCGAGCTGGTAGACCTTGCACACCAAACCCGGCGGCGTGCGATAGGTGCGAAAGCCGATGGCCTCGTAGTACGCCTGGCCGAGCGCGTTGTCGGCAGCGATGCTGGCGTCGATGCGGGTCAGCCCGGCGCCACGCGCCGCCGCGCAGGTGGCGCGGAACAGCGCACTGCCGACGCCGCGGCGGGCGCCACGCGGATCGACGTGGGTGCCGATGATGCCCCAGCCCTCGGCGACGTCGTAGGCATTGCCGGGCCGCGCGATCCGCAGCGACTGGAAACCGAGGACGCGTCCCTCGGCGTCTTCGGCAAGCACGCACTGCAGGCGATCGGGATGCTGCAGGTAGGTCGCGCGCACCGTCGCCAGGTCGGTCGGCGCCTTGCGCAGGCCGACCGCGAAGATCGCGTTCTGCACGGCGACCATCGCCTCGGCATCGTCGAGTGTCGCGGGACGGATCTGCATGCTGTGGGCGTCTCGGATCGGGTCGTGGCCGGCGAGTATGCCCGAGCGCAGCCGGCCCTGCGCGCATCCGGACGCGCACACCGAGTCATGCTGATGGACGCCCAGCGCAACTGAGCGCAGGTCTCCTGCAGCGTTGCGGTTGCAGCGCCGGCTCGACGAAAACTACTTCAACAGCTCGACCACCTTATCGGCGATGAGCTGATGCCCCTTTGCATTCGGATGATTCGACTGCGCCATCAGGTCTTGCCGATTCCCCTGGTAGGCCGCAAAGGCCGCGTAGGAATCGACCAACGAGACACCTTCTGTCTTCGCGAGCTTGCGGATCATGTCGACCTGTTCGAGCAAGGTCGACTTGGCCGCCGGCGGATCGCCCTTCAGATCAATACTCGGCGTCATCAGCACCACGCATGCATTCGCCGCACGTGCCTCACGGATCATCGCGGCGAGGTTGGAGCGCGACTGCGCGACAGTCAAATTGCGATCGTTGAGCCCATAATCGATCGTGATCACTCTCGGCAGATGTCCCAGGCCCTCTGCGACGAACCGGCTTAGCCCCTGACTGGAATTCTCGCCCCCCACCGCCGAGGTGATCACGTTGATGACCGCCGTTGGGTAAAGCTGCTCCAACGCATCGGCGATACGTTGCGGATACGCATCCTTGCTGTGCACCGCCGGGACGACGAAGTATCCAGCTGGCACGCTGTGCCCGAAGGTCACGATATTGATCGTGTGATTCTGCGGCCAGGCCAGTCTGAGTTCGTGCTTGACGGCGCCAAGACACGTCCCGCTATCCGCCGAGGTGGCGGCATGGGCGACGAAAGGAGCGGCCACCAGGCAGCTCAGCAACAGAATCGTTTTCATTCCTTATTGTGATCAATGAGAACTGTTTTGGCGAGCGTGCAACCGATCCCCCGAATCGCATGCAACGGCCTAAGGCAAGATCCCCATGCAAAGCGCCGCGTATGCCGCTGCAACACGGCGGCAGTCACGCTGACACCATTCCGGCGACGCCCGTGCTCGGGCTATCGCGCCCCTGCGCTGCGCTTGCTGGCGCTTCGCGACCGCCGCGCGGCCACGCGCTTTTTGGCGGCAGGCTTGGCGGGTTTGGGCGCGGCCGCACGTTTGCGCGAGGTAGCGTGCGGCGCGGCCTGCAACCCCAGCTTGACCAGCACCGGCTGCAGGCGCGCCTCGACCTCGGCGCTCAACGGCTGCACCTGGCCGCGCAACGCGGCGGCGCCCTCGCGCACGCTGCTCTCGGCCTCGTCGGCCAGTTGCGTGGCCAGCGCCTTCAGGGTCGCCGCGCCCTGCGCGGCATCGGCCGCGGCGGCCAGCGCGCGCTTGCGGGTCAGCGCGACCACGCCCAGCCCAGCCAGCCACAGGTGCCGCGGGTTCAGCCGGTCCGGCCGCAACGCGGAGGTGGAACGCTTCTTGGTCGCCATCGCACGATCTCCAACTGGGCCGGCAGTGGCCCCGATGTGCGCCATGCTGGCGCCGGCGGCTTGAGCAAACACACTATCCGCCACCGCCCTTGCCACGCGCCCGCCGCAGCGCCATGCTCGGCGCGGACGCCGTTGCCGGCGCAGACAGGGAGATTCGCATGGCAGCAAGATCGGGCGCGTGGGCGCCGTTTCCGTACGACGCCAAGGCCTACGCCTACGCCGGCGATGCGTTGAAGAAGGCCTGGCCCAAGCTGCACGCCGGCGACTGCGAACCCTACCCGGACCCGGCGCGCGCGCAGGCGCTGCTGGACGCCGCCGGCAAGGCCGGCAAGGGCCGCGACGCGCAGACGCTGTCGGCGGCGCTGATCGAGGCCTGGCGGGCCTTCCACCACGGGCAGTTCCAGCAGGCCTACGAGGCGGGCAAGGCGTTGGGCGTGTTCGGCGCCTCGGTCGCGGTCAAGGCGATCGGCATCCACGCCGGCTATCTGGTCGACGACGAAAAAGAGCAATTGCAGCGGTTGCAACAGGCCGCGACGCTGGCCGAAGCGGCGATCGCCGCGCTGCCGGACGAGGCCAACAGCCACTACCGCCACGCCTTCGCGCTGGGCCGGTACAGCCAGGGCCTGAGCATCGTCAAGGCGCTCAAGCAGGGCATCGCCAGCAAGGTGCGCGCGTCGCTGGAAGCAGCGCTAGAACTGGAACCCAAGCATGCCGAGGCGCACATGGCGCTGGCCCTGTACCACGCCGAGATCATCGGCAAGGTCGGGGCGATGATCGGCGGCCTGACCTACGGAGCGAAGGCGGCCACCGCGGAACAGCACATCCAGCAGGCGCTGAAGCTGGTGCCGGACGCACCGATCGCCCACGTCGAACACGCCAACGTGCTGCTGTTGCTGTACGGCCACAAGCGCGAGGACGCCGCCGCCGCGGCGTTCGAGAAGGCGGCCAAACTCAAGCCGCGCGATGCGATGGAAGCGCTGGACGCGGCGTTCGCGCGCGACCAGTTGGAGTAAGCACCGCCTCGGCGCGTGGAAGGCGTGACATGGGCGCGGGCAGACGTCTGCTGCTGCGCTGCTTCTACGGTTGCGATGCGCCGCTCGCACAGTCGCGTCCGTAGGAGCGGCTTCAGCCGCGACGGGCGCTCCCGGGAACGCTTGTCGCGGCTGAAGCCGCTCCTACCTGCAGGTTGCGAATCGCAATATGCCTCGCGCGGACGAATCGCGACGCAACGCTGCTCGCTGCGCGGCATGCTGGGCGTCCGAATACGCCCGCCCCGCGTCCGCCACGTCCCGCCGCCGCGAAGCCGCATCGCGACCTCGCAGCGGCGGCGATCATCACGACGCTGCCGGCAGTGCGTAGGCGATCACGTAGTCGCCACGCTTGGTCTCCATGAAGTGGTGGCCGGCCGCGACGATGACCAGGTACTCGCGGCCGTCGACTGCGTACACCATCGGCGTGGCCTGGCCGCCGGCCGGCAGCTTGGCCTGCCACAGGGTCTTGCCGCTGGCCAGGTCGATCGCGCGGATCATGTCGTCGGTGGCCGCGGCGATGAAGATCAGGCCGCTGGCGCTGACCACGGCACCGCCGTTGTTGGGCGTGCCGATCTCGATCGGCAAGCCGGAGTGGATGCCGAACGGGCCGTTGCCCCGCGCACTGCCGAACGGACGGTCCCACAGGGTCTTGCCGCTGGCCAGGTCGATCGCGCGGATGCCACCGTAGGGCGGCTGCTTGCACAGCAGCCCGGTGAACGGCAGGCGCCAGCCGGCGTTGACGTTGATCGCATACGGCGTGCCCGCCTGCGGATCGCCTGCGCCCTCCGCACCGCCGCTGTCGCCGCGCACCTGGTCGCGCGGCGCCCAGCCCAGCTTGTCGGCCTTGGCCCGCGGTACCAGGCGGTTGTAGTTGGGCATGTCGTTGTAGTTGGCGACGATCACCCCGCGCTGCGGATCCACCGCCACGCTGCCCCAGTCCGAGCCGCCGTTGTAGCCTGGGTACTCGATCGAATGACGATCGGCTTCCGGCGGCGTGTAGATGCCCTTGTAGCTGGCGCTGCGGAACTGGATGCGGCAAACCAGCTGATCGATCGGGGTCATGCCCCACATGTCGCGCTCGGTCAGGTCGCGCTTGCGCAGCGAGTGGTACAGCGAGAACGGCTGGGTCTTGGCGCGGCGCTGCGGCTCTACGCCGCCGCCCGGGACCGGACGTTCCTCGACTCCGACCAGCGGTTTGCCGGTGCGCCGGTCGAGCACGTACAGCTCGCCCTGCTTGCTCGGCAGCAGCACCGCCGGCACGGTCGTGCCGTCGTGCGGGAAATCCAGCAGGGTCGGTTGCGAGCCCAGGTCGTAGTCCCACACGTCGATGTGGGTGGTCTGGAAATTCCACACCGGCTTGCCGGTGGTGACGTCCAGCGCGACCAGCGAGGTCGCGTAGCGATCCTCTTGCGGGGTCCGCGAACTGCTCCAGTAGTCGGCCGAGGAGTTGCCCATCGGCAGGTACACGTAGCCGAGCTGTTCGTCGCCAGCGGCGCTGGTCCACATGTTCGGGGTGCCGCGGGTCCAGGTCTGCCCCGGCGGTGGCGCGCCGGTCCAGTCCGGATGGGTCATGTCCCAGGCCCAGCGCAGCGCGCCGGTCACCGCGTCGAAACCCTGGATCACGCCGGAGGGTTCGTAGCGCTTCTGTCCGTCCAGCACCTGGTGGCCGGTGACGACCACGCCGCGCACGATGGTCGGCGGCGAATTGATCGAGACATAGCCGGGCGGCGTGGAGCCCATGCCGACGGTGATGTCGACCTGGCCATGCTGGCCGAAGTCCTCGCACGGCTTGCCGTCGGCGGCATCGACGGCGATCAGGCGCCCGTCCAGGGTGCCTTCGATGATGCGATGGCGGCACGCGGTCGATGTCGAGGCCTCGGCGTCGGGCACCGCGTAGTAGCTGACGCCACGGCAGGCGGCGGTGTACGGGATCGCCTTGTCGGCCACCTTGGGATCGTAGCGCCAGCGTTCGCGGCCGCTGCGCGCATCCAGCGCGATCAGCTGGTTGCGTGCGCTGCACAGGTACAGGCTGTCGCCGATCTTCAGCGGCGTGGTCTCCGCGCCCCAGCGCTTGTCCGGCAGGTCGCCGGTGCGGAAGGTCCAGGCGGTGCGCAGTTGCGCCACGTTGCCGGGCGTGATCTGGTGCAGCGGCGTATAGCGACTGCCGGCGTTGTCGCGGCCGTAGGCGGCCCAGTCGGCATCGGCGGGCGCATCGGCCGGCTGTACGCCGGCACGCGGGGTCCTGAGCGCCGCGGCCATGCCGGCCGCATGCGCCAATGCGCCATCGGCCTCGGTCACCCCGTACGGCAGGAACGCCAGCGCGAACGCGCCGACGAACACCAGCGCCAGCACGGCGGCGAGCGTGCGCGACAGCGTGCGCGAGAACGGCCGCTCCAGCCGCGGCAGCAGCAGCGCCAGCAGCAAGGCCAGGAATACCATCAGGCCCATGCGCGGCACCCAGCGCCAGTAATCGGCGCCCGATTCCCATGCCGCCCACAGCAGCGACAGCAGGAAGGTCGCGGCGAACCACAACGCGCCATTGCGCCGCGCGCGCCACAGCTGCACGCCGGAGATCGCCAGGCCGAGGCCAGCGACCAGGTAGTACCAGGAACCGCCCAGCGCCAGCAGCCAGGCGCCACCGGCCGCCAGCACCACGCCGATCAGCGCGCAGGCGCCGCCGAGCAGGCGCAGCGGCCAGCCGCCGCGACGCTGCGTTTGTTCGAATGCATTCATTGCCACTCCTTGCAGGACACGGCCACGCGGAACATCCGCCGTGGCAGCGGCGCATGTGCGCCGCGCATCCTTATCCCAAGCAGCCAGTGAACGTGATGCGTTTCTCGACGACACACACTGACACGCAACGTTGCGGTCTTCGTGACCCCGCGACGACCTGGGCGTCACGCGGCATGTGCCGTCGAAGGCGACCACTGCCTGCCGGCATGGGCGCATTCGGTGTCGTAGCGGACGCACAGGCGGCGGTCATGGCGTCGCTTGCATGGACTCGCAGCACGTCGCCCGCCTCTTGCTGACCGCCCCCCAAAACGACGACGCCGGCGCGAGGCCGGCGTCGTCGTTCGCTCAGGCGCAGATCACTCCTGCGGCGGTGCCGCCTCGCCAGCGCCTTCGGCGACGCCGTCCTCGCCCGGCAGCACGTCTTCCTCGACCAGCGAGCCATCCAGGCGTTCGACCGCCTGCAGCTTCTCGCCCTTGGACAGGCGGATCAGGGTCACGCCCTGGGTGTTGCGGCCGACGCGGGAGATTTCCGAAGCGCGGGTCCGCACCAGCGTGCCGCCGTCGGAGATCAGCAGCACTTCGTCGCGGGTGCTCAGCAGCACCGCGCCGACCAGCTTGCCGTTGCGCTCGCTGGTCTGGATGCCGATCACGCCCTGGGTGCCACGGCCCTTGCGCGGATACTCGACCAGCGGGGTGCGCTTGCCGTAGCCGTTCTCGGTCGCGGTGAGGATGTAGGCATCGGCCTCGTCGCCATTGCGCGCCTCGGCATCGACCTCGGTGTCCGCCGCGGCGTCGACATCCTCGGCATCCTCGTCCTGGCCCACGGCCGGCTCGGCCACGATCAGGCTGACCACGTACTCGCTCTTGGCCAGGCGGATGCCGCGCACGCCGCGGCTGCTGCGCCCGGTCGGCTTGACCCCGCCGCGGCTCTTGCGCCGCGCGCCCCGGGTCTCGTCGCCCTCCTCGCCCGCCGCCTCGTCGTCGGCCACGGCGACCTCGTCGGCACCGGCCTCGTCGATGACCGCATCATCGGCCTCGTCGTCCTTGGGCCGCTCGGAGAAACGCACGGTCTTGCCGTTGGAGGCGAACAGCAGCACGTCGCGCTCGCCGTCGGTGAGCGCCACGCCGACCAGCGCGTCGCCCTCGTCCAGGTTGATCGCGATCTTGCCGATCTTGCGCTGGAACGCGAACTCGCTCAACGGGGTCTTCTTGACCATGCCGTTGCGGGTGGCGAAGAACACGTAGCGGCCTTCGGCATACTCGCGCACCGGCAACACCGCCTGCACGCGCTCGCCGTTCTCCAGCGGAATCCAGTTGACGATCGGACGGCCGCGCGCGTTCGGCCCGGCTTCGGGCAACTGGTGCACCGGCAGCCAGAACACCTTGCCGCTGCTGGTGAAGGTCAGCAGCGTGTCATGGGTGTTGACCAGCCACAGCTGGTCGATGAAATCCTCTTCCTTGGTCGCCGCCGCGCTGCGGCCGCGGCCGCCGCGACGCTGCGCGCGGTAGGCGCTGACCGGCTGGCGCTTGGCGTAGCCGGCATGCGACAGGGTCACTACCACGTCTTCCGGCGCGATCAGGTCGAGGATGTCCAGATCCTCCTCGCTGTGGCGGATCTCGGTACGGCGCGCATCGCCGTATTCCTCGCGGATGTTGACCAGTTCCTCGCGGATCACCTGCAGCAGCACGTCCGGGTTTTCCAGGATGCGGATCAGCCCCGCGATCGCCTCCAGCAGTTGCTTGTATTCCTCGGTCAGGCGCTCCTGCTCCAGGCCGGTCAGGCGGTGCAGGCGCATTTCCAGGATCTGCGTGGCCTGCACCTCGGTCAACTGGTAGCCGCCGTTGACCAGGCCGACACCGCTGGGCAGGTCTTCCGGACGCGAGGCCTCGGCGCCGGCCGCGCCGAGCAGCGCGCCGACCAGGCCCGGTTGCCAGGTCTTGGCCAGCATGCGCTCGCGCGCTTCGTTCGGGTTCGCCGAGGTCTTGATCAGCTCGATCATCTCGTCGATGTTGGCGAGCGCGACGGTCAGGCCTTCCAGGATGTGCGCGCGGGCGCGCGCCTTGCGCAGTTCGAAGATGGTGCGGCGGGTGACCACTTCGCGGCGGTGGCGGACGAAGGCCTCCAGCATCTGCTTGAGGTTCATCAACTGCGGGCGGCCGTCGACCAGCGCCACCATGTTGATGCCGAACACCGACTCCATCTGGGTCTGCTGGTACAGGTTGTTCAGCACCACGTCGGCGGCTTCGCCGCGCTTGACCTCGATGTAGATGCGCATGCCGTCCTTGTCGGACTCGTCGCGCAGCTCGCTGATGCCTTCGAGCTTCTTTTCCTTGACCAGCTCGGCGATCTTCTCGATCAGCCGCGCCTTGTTGACCTGGTACGGGATCTCGGTGACCACGATCGCTTCGCGGCCGTTGTCCTGGATCTCGATCTCGGCCTTGGCACGCATGCGCACGCGGCCGCGGCCGGTGCGGTAGCCGGCGACGATGCCGGTGGTGCCGTTGATGATGCCGGCGGTCGGGAAATCCGGACCGGGGATGTGTTCCATCAACCCGTCGACGTCGATCTGCGGATTGTCGATCAGTGCCAGGCAGGCGTTGATCGACTCGGTCAGATTGTGCGGCGGGATGTTGGTGGCCATGCCCACCGCGATGCCGGCCGAGCCGTTGACCAGCAGGCTCGGAAAGCGCGTCGGCATCACCGACGGTTCCTGTTCCTTCTCGTCGTAGTTGGGCTGGAAATCGACGGTTTCCTTGTCGATGTCGGCCATCATCTCGTGCGCGAGCCGCGACATGCGCGCCTCGGTGTAACGCATCGCCGCAGCGGAGTCGCCGTCGACCGAACCGAAGTTACCCTGCCCGTCCACCATCAGGTAGCGCAGCGAGAACGGCTGCGCCATGCGCACCAGGGTGTCGTACACCGACTGATCGCCGTGCGGGTGGTACTTACCGATGACGTCGCCGACGATACGCGCCGACTTGTAGTAGGGCTTGTTGCTGTGCGCGCCCAACTCGTTCATCGCGAACAACACGCGGCGATGCACCGGCTTGAGGCCGTCGCGCGCATCCGGGAGGGCACGCCCCACGATCACGCTCATGGCGTAATCGAGGTAGCTCTTGCGCATCTCGTCTTCCAGGTTGACCTGGATGATTTCCTTGGCGGATTCTGCCATTCGGGTTCCGTAAGTCTGGTGGCGGATCGACCACGACGCCGGCCCGCGACAGGCAGGCCCGCCGCGGCCGCACGCCTAGGGCGCACGGCGGTCGATCGAACCGCCGGATTCTAGCATGACGGGCGCCCGATTGCCCGGTTTTTGCCGGCCCGAACAAGCACTTGCGCGCCATCGGCCGCGTTTGCCGGGCGCTGTGGCGCTGCTCCCGACGTCAGCCGCCGAAGGCCGCGCGCATGCGTGCCGGGTCCGGCTGCTCGATCACCCCGCGCTCGGTGACGATGGCATCGATCAGCGCGGCCGGTGTCACGTCGAACACCGGGTTCCAGGCGGCGATGCCGTCGGCCACGGTGCGGGTGCCGCCCACGCCGAACAGTTCGCCCGGATCGCGCTGCTCGATCTCGATCTGCGCGCCGTCGGCGGTGTCCATGTCCACGGTGGACGACGGCGCCACCACCATGAACTTGACGCCATGGTGGCGCGCGGCGATCGCCAGCTGGTAGGTGCCGATCTTGTTGGCGGTGTCGCCGTTGGCGCAGATGCGGTCGGCGCCGACGATCACCCACTGCACCGCCCCGGTCTTCATCAGGTGCGAGGCCGCCGAATCGGCGATCAGGGTCGCGTCGATGCCGTCTTGCTGCAGTTCCCACACGGTCAACCGCGCGCCTTGCAGCCAAGGCCGGGTCTCGCCGGCGAACACCTTGGCGATGCGCTGCTGGGCGACGCCGGCGCGGATCACGCCCAGTGCGGTGCCGAAGCCGGCAGTGGCCAGCGAACCGGTGTTGCAGTGGGTCAGCACGCCGCTGCCGGCGGCGATCAGGCCGGCGCCGAGCGCGCCCATGTGCCGGTTGGCGGCCAGATCCTCTTCGGCGATCGCCTGCGCTTCGCGCTCCAGCACCAAGCGCCAGTCGCTGCCGGCTGCGCCCAGCACGCTGCGCATGCGCGCCAGCGCCCAGGCCAGGTTGACCGCGGTCGGCCGCGCGGCATTGAGCCGCTGCAGGGCTGGCTCCAGTTTCAGCAGCGCCTCGGCACCGTTCTCGGCCTGCACCTCGCGCGCCGCCAGCACCGTGCCCCAGCCGGCGGCGATGCCGATCGCGGGCGCGCCGCGCACGGCCAGGGCGTGGATCGCCGCGGCGACCTGGTCGCTGTCACTGCAGCGCACGTGTTCCACCGCGAACGGCAGCTTGCGCTGGTCCAGCAGTTCCAGCGCATCGCCGGTCCACAGGATCGGGCGGATATGGTCGTAGCGGGCGTAATCGATATCGAGGGCGGCGTTCATCGCGCCATTGTAAACGCCGGCGATTGCGGATTGAGGACCGAGCGCGGCGCCGCAGCGCCAGGGCGCTCAGTTGACGCTGAACTCGGCGCGGCAGCCCTTGTCGACCCAGATGCCGTCGCGGTCCCAGCCCCAGCTGTCGTCCTGCACGCAGGCGGCGCCGGACAGTTGCCGACGCAGTTCGACACGGTCCTGCACGCTGACCCCGCAGCGGCGCCGCGCCTTGCCCTTGGATTCGCACAGCACCGGCCGCGGACCGGCGGGGAAGCCGGAGCCGTCGGCGGCGCCGATCTCGAACTCGCCGCGACAGCCGCGCGCGACCCAGATCTCGTTGCGGCGCACGCCCCAGCTGCGCTCCTCGCGACACGGCACCGACGACAGCTGCCGCATCAGGCGCACCGGCGCCCCACGCAGCATCACCGGGCAGCTCTCCAGGCGTCCGTCGGACTCGCAACGCAACACGCGGCGCATGGCGCTGCGCGGCGTCTCCCCAGGATTTGGACGGAATTCGGCGCGGCAACCCAGAGTCACCCACACGCCGGTGGCGTCGGAGCCCCACTCGCTGCCGCGGATGCAGTCGTTGTCGGACAGTTGTCGCACCAGTTGCACGCCCTGCTCGGTGGGCATCGGGCAATGCACCCAGGTCATGTCGCGCGATTCGCAGCGCACCACCGCAGCGTCGTACGCATCGGCGTTCTGCGCCGGCGACGGCATCGGCCACACGCTTGCCGCCAATCCCAGCCAACACCAGCCACCGAGCCCGTACGCCCACTTCATGCTTGGCTCTGCCCCTATGCCTAGAACCTGAACAACGAAGACCTGCTGGCGCGCCGTGAGCGCATGCCGTGCCCGATCAAACCATCATCGATGTGGACAGCGCAACAACGTATCGAAGCCGTTCATGAAGACCGGTTCAGGCATGCGCGAAATCGTAGGCGAGCACGTCGCCGATCTGCGCGGTGCCGCGCATCGCCATCAGCAGCCGGTCCACGCCGACCGCCACGCCGGCGCAATCGGGCAGCGCCGGCAGCGCCTGCAGCAGGCGTTCGTCCAGCGGCGGCAGCACCGCACCACGCGCCTGGCGCAGCGCATGGTCGCGCAGGAAGCGGCGGCGCTGCTCGGCGGCGTCGTTGAGTTCGTGGTAACCGTTGGCCAGCTCGTAGCCGCCCAGGTACAACTCGAAGCGCTCGGCCACCGGCGGATCGCCGTCGCGGATGCGCGCCAGCGCGCACTGGCTGGCCGGCCAGTCGTGAACCACGGTGAGGCGATCGGCCGGGAACGCAGGCTGCAGGCGGTGGGTCATCAGCAGGTCCAGCCAGTCGTCGCGGCCAAGGCCGTCGGCGTCGATGCGGATATCGCGCAATGGCTGCTGCAGCGCCTCCAGGGGCGCAGTGAACGGATCCAGCTCCAGCCCCTGCAGGAACAGGTCGCGGTAGCTGAGCACCTGCAGCGTGGCACTGCGCCCGACCAGGGCCAACGCGGTGCGCACCAGCTCCACGGTTTCGTCGATCAGCTGCCGGTGATCCCAGCCCACCCGGTACCACTCGAGCATGGTGAACTCGGGATTGTGGCGGCCGCCGGCCTCGCCGTTGCGGAACACCCGCCCCAGTTCGTAGCAGTCGCCGATGCCGGCGGCGAGCAGCCGCTTCAGCGGGTACTCGGGCGAGGTGCGCAGCCAGCGCAACGCCGGACCGGCATCGACGTGGCCGCTGAAGCGAGTCTGGAAGCTGTCGATGTTCGGCTCGGTGTTGCCGGCCGCCGACAGCATCGGCGTCTCCACTTCCAACACGCCGCGCGCGGCGAAGAAGGCGCGGATGGCGGCATTGAGCCGGGCGCGCAACTGCAGCGCGGACAGCAGGTCCATCAGTGCGCCGTGTCGAGCCGGCGGCTCAGTTGGTCGCGCGCGTCGTCGCGGTAGCCCAGGCCCAGGTACAGGCGCTTGGCGGCGGCGTTGTGGTGGTTGACCTCCATCCGCAGCACGTCCGCGCCCAGCGCGCGGGCGCGCGCCTCGACCAGCGCCACCGCGGCGCGCCGACCCCAGCCGCGGCCGCGCGCGTCCGGGCCCAGGTACAACTCGTCGAGCAGCAGATAGCGCCCGCCCAGTTCGACACTGAAACAAGCGGTGATCAGCGCATAGCCGACCACCGTGCCGTCCGGCGCCAGCCACAGCAGCGCCTCGCCCAGCGCCGGCTGCGTGAGCAGCGCCTGCAGGCCGCGCGTCACCCGCTCGGCATCGAAGGCGATGCCGTCCTCGGCGTAGAACGCCTGCAGCATCGCCAGCAAGGCCGGCTGGTCGGCCACGCCGGCGGTGCGCCAGCGCAGTTCCTCCTGCGCCGGGCCAAACGCACTCATGCGCCCTGCCCCGGCGATTGCAGGAACGCCAGCAGCTGCGCCTCGTCCCACACCGCCACGCCCAGTTCCTGCGCCTTGTCGAGCTTGGAGCCGGCGGCCTCGCCGGCGACCACGAACGCGGTCTTCTTCGACACGCTGCCGGCGACCTTGGCGCCCAGCGCCTCCAGTTGCGCCTTGGCCTCGTCGCGGGTCAGCGCGGTCAGCGTGCCGGTCAGCACCACGGTCTGCCCGTCCAGCGGGCCGGCGCGGCGTTGCGTCTGTGCCGGTGCGGCGTCGAGCAGGCGCTGCATCGCCGCCTCGGCCTCCAGCAAGGCCTGCTTCTGCGCCGGGTCGGCCAGGTACGCGGCCAGGTTGGCGGCGCCGGCCGTGGACAGGCCCGCCCCGGTCCAGCCGCTTTCGTTGGCGCGCAACAGGGCATCCAGGGTGCCGTAGGTGGCGGCCAGCCGCTGCGCGCTCTTGCCGCCGAGCTTGTCCACCGGCAGCGTGCCGAGCAGGTGCGCCAGATCCAGGCGCTCGCGCAGTTCCGCCGGCGGCTTGCCCTCGTCGGAGAAGCCGATGCCTGCCGCGATCAAGGCATCGACCACCGCGGCGTTGCCGGGCTGCTCGAAGAACGTCGCGATCGAGCGCGCCACCTCGCCGCCGATGTCCGGCAGCGCCTGCAGCAGTACCGCCGGGGTGCTGCGCACGAACGCCAGCGAGCCCAGCCAGTAGGCCAGCGCCTTGGCCGTGGTCTCGCCCAGGTGCGGAATGCCCAGTGCGAACAGGAAGCGCGGTAGCGTCGTGGCGCGGCTGGCGTCGATGCCGGCCACCAGGTTCTCGGCCCATTTCGTCGCCAGCTTGCCGCTCAGATCCACCGCCAGGTGCGTGCGCAGGAAGTCGGCGCGTCGCCACGGTGTGGCCTCGTCCTCCAGCGCCGCGCGGCCGGCCGCGTCCAGCGCCAGTGCGCCCTTGCTGTCCTCCAGCGCCTGCAGCAGATCGGCGGCGGTGGCCGCGTCCAGCGCGGCCTTCATCCGCACCAGGTCCTCCACGCTCAGCGCGTACAGATCGGCCAGCGACTGCACGAAGCCGAACTCGACCAGCGCGTCGGCCTGGCGCTCGCCCAGGCCTTCGATGTCCAGCGCGCGGCGCGAGGCGAAGTGCCGCAAGGCTTCCTTTCGCTGCGCGGCGCAGGCCAGGCCGCCGCTGCAGCGCCAGGCCACCGCGTCCTCTTCCTTGACCAGTTCCGAGCCGCACACCGGGCACGCTGCCGGCATCGTCCACGGCACGGTGCCGGGCGGACGCCGCTCCTCGATCACCCGCACCACTTCCGGGATCACGTCGCCGGCGCGGCGCACGATCACCGTATCGCCCTCGCGCACGTCCAGCCGCGCGATCTGGTCGGCGTTGTGCAAGGTGGCATTGGTGACGGTGACGCCGGCGACCTGCACCGGCTCCAGCCGCGCCACCGGGGTGACCGCGCCGGTGCGGCCGATCTGCACCTCGATCGCGCGCAGCACGGTGGATTGTTCCTGCGCCGGGAACTTGTGCGCCAACGCCCAGCGCGGTGCGCGCGAGACGAAGCCCATCGCCTGTTGCTGGTCGTAGTCGTCGAGCTTGTAGACCACGCCGTCGATGTCGTACGGCAGGCTGTCGCGGGCGGCGCCGATGCGGCGGAAATAGGCGATCAGGCCATCGAAGCCGGTGGCGGTGTCCGCCTCCGGCGCCACCGGGAAGCCGTAGTCGCGCAGCAGTTGCAGCGTCTGCGAATGGGTTTCGGGCAGCTCCAGGCCACGCACCTCGCCCACCGAGTAGGCGAAGAACGCCAGCGGCCGGCGTCGGGTGACCGCCGGATCGAGCTGACGCAGCGACCCCGCCGCGCCATTGCGCGGATTGGCCAACAGCTTCTCGTTGCGCTCCAGCGCCTGCGCATTCCACGCGGCGAACGCGGCGCGCGGCATGTAGATCTCGCCACGCACCTCCAGCACCGCCGGCGGCGGCGTGCCGAGGTCGCGCAACTTCAGCGGTACCGAGCGCACCTGGCGCAGGTTGGCGGTGACGTCCTCGCCGGTGCTGCCGTCGCCGCGGGTGGCACCCTGCACGAACACGCCATCCTCGTAGCGCAGGCTGATCGCCAGGCCGTCGAGCTTCGGCTCGACCGAGAACACCGGCGCGGCCAGTTCCAGTTCGCGCTCGATGCGGCGCTCGAAATCGGCGACTTCGGCGAAGCGCGTGCGGTCGTCGGCGTCCTCGGCCACGCCCGGGGTTTCGAAGGCATTGGCCAGCGACAGCATCGGGATCGCGTGGCGCACCTCCGGGAAGCCACCGTCCGGCCGCGCACCGACCTTGCGTGTCGGCGAGTCCGCGCTGGCCAGCTCAGGGTGCGCGGCTTCCAGCGCTTCCAGCTCGCGCATCAGCGCGTCGTACTCGGCATCGGGGATCGCGGCGTCGTCGAGCACGTAGTAGCGGTGGTTGGCGTCGTCGATGCGCTGGCGCAACTCGGCGGCACGCTGCTGGGGATCGGGAGTTGCGGTCATGCGCAGCGGAAATGCGGGTAACGGAGAGGGGGCGATAGTAGCTTGAAGGCTGGGATTGGGGATTGGGGATTGGGGATTCGCAAAAGCCGACGTAGATGAGCCCCTCTCTCCGGAAGGGGTTGGGCTGAGGGTACGGAGCAACGCAGTACCCGCGCCGATCTGGCAACGCGAGGCTTCGCCCGGACCCTCATCCGCCCCTGCGGGGCACCTTCTCCCGACGGGAGAAGGGAGAGGCCAAAGCCCCTCTCCCCCCGGGAGAAGGGTTGGGGTGAGGGTACGGAGCGCGCAGCGCCCGCACCGATCTGGCAACGCGAGGCTTCGCCCGCACCCTCATCCGCCCCTGCGGGGCACCTTCTCCCGAGGGGAGAAGGGAGAGCCCAAAGCCCCTCTCCCCCCGGGAGAGGGGTTGGGGTGAGGGTACGGAGCGCGCAGCGCCCGCACCGATCTGGCAACGCGAGGCTTCGCCCGGACCCTCATCCGCCCCTTCGGGGCACCTTCTCCCGACGGGAGAAGGGAGAGGCCAAAGCCCCTCTCCCATCGGGAGAGGGGTTGGGGTGAGGGTACGGGGCGCGGAGCGCCATCGACGTCAGCACCCGGCTCTTGCCCATCCCCAATCCCGATTCCTCAATTCCAGCCTCCAAGCCAATCCGAATCCCAAATCCCGAATCCCCGCCCCTCGCTCCCTTGCCCCGCCATTAACACCCCGTTAACGTGACCTCCCCCGCCCGCTCTGGAGAGCCACGTGTCGCTACCGGTCTCGCGCCGTTCCTTCCTGTCTCTGGCCACCTCCGGCCTGGCGCTCGGCGCCGTTGGTCTGGCGCCCGTCGCGGAGGCGGCACGGCGCAAGGCAGCCGCCGCCGCAGCCGCGACACCTGGTGTGGCACCGGCGGCCGGCACCGTGTACCTGAACTTCAACGAATGCCCGTTGGGCCCTGCGCCCACGGCACTGGCGGCGGCGCAGGCGATCCTGCCGCGTAGCGGTCGCTACCTGTTCGAGCTGTCGGACGCACTGATCGCCGCCTTCGTCGGCGAGCAACGCCTGCCGGCCGACCACGTGGCCGTCTATCCCGGCTCCAGCGAGCCGCTGGCCCGCGCCGCGCGCGCCTTCACCTCGTCGCGCGCCGGTGTGGTGGTGGCCGATCCAACGTTCGAAGCCGTGGCCGATGTCGCCGCCGCGCATGGCGCACCGGTGCGGCGGGTGCCGCTGCGCGCCGACGGTGCGCACGACGTCAAGGCCATGGCCAGCGCCGATCCGAACGCCGGCCTGATCTACCTGTGCAATCCCAACAACCCGACCGGGTCGATCACCAAGCGCGCCGACATCGAATGGCTGCTGGCCAACAAGCCCGCCTCCAGCGTGCTGCTGGTCGACGAGGCCTACCTGCATTACAGCGACGAGCCGTCGGTGATCGATCTGATCGGCCAGCGCCAGGACCTGCTGGTGCTGCGCACCTTCTCCAAGCTGTACGGCATGGCCGGGCTGCGACTGGGCCTGGCGGTGGCCGCGCCGGGGCTGCAGACCAAGCTGGCCGCGTTCGGCCAGAATCCGGTGTCGGTGCCCGCCCTCGCCGCCGGTATCGCCAGCCTGCAGGACCTGCAACTGGTGCCGACGCGCCGCGCCGAGAACGCGCGCGTCCGCGACGCCACCATCGCCTGGCTGCAGAGCAAGGGCTACAAGTGCCTGCCGTCGCAGGCCAACTGCTTCATGGTCGACGTCAAGCGCGACGGCGCCGCCTTTGCCGCGGCGATGGCCAAGCAAGGCGTGATCGTCGGCCGCAGCTGGCCGATCTGGCCGAAGCTGGTGCGCGTCACCGTCGGCAGCGAAGCGGAGATGCTGCGGTTTCGGGAGGCGTTTGTTAAGGCGCGCAAGTAGCGCGCCTGGGATTGGGGATTGGGGATTGGGGATTAGCGAGAGCCAAGGCCACGTGTTTCTGGCGTCGGCGGCGGTCGTACCCTCATCCGCCCCTTCGGGGCACCTTCTCCCGAAGGGAGAACGGAAGAGCGCGCCGGGCGATCAGCACTCGGGACCCGCTTTACGAATCCCCAATCCCGACTCCCCAATCCCAGCCCTTAAGCGAATCCCCAATCCCAACTCCCCAATCCCAGCCCTTAAGCGAATCCCCAATCCCAACTCCCCAATCCCAGCCCTTAAGCGAATCCCCAATCCCAACTCCCCAATCCCTGCGCCGCGCCAACGGCGCGGCGCTCACCAGCGCGGGGCTTTCGTCAACGGCGGCGCCTGGTGCTGGCGGTCGTAGGCGCGCAGGTCGTCGCGGATGTGGGCGATGCGCTGGCGGCCCAGGGCGTTGCGGCTGTCGTCCAGGACCACGCCATCGAGCAACTCGCCCATGCGCTGCACGGTCGGCAGCATCTTCTCCCAGGCGTCGAGCGCGGTCAGCGGCGCCGGCAGGGTCAGGAAGAAGGCGATCGCGGGGGTCTCCATCTCGCGGATGTGCGCCATGTCGAAGCTGCCCGGCTTCATGATGCTGGCCATGCTGAAGATCGGGCCGCGCTCGGGATGCCCTTCCACCAGGCGGTGGAACACGTTCATGTGACCGAAGGTCAGGCCGGTCTTCTCCGCGGCCACCACGATGTCCTCGCCGCGCAACACCTGCCCGGCGCGGGCGGCGACGTACAGCGAGACGATCTTGTCGAAATCCTGGCTCGGCCGCTTGCCGAGGTCGGCGCCGGGCGACTCCGCCGCGGGCAGGCCCAGGTCGGGCTGGCGCGCTTCGCCGTCCGCACCATCCGCGGTCAGCGCGTCATCGCCGACAGCCGGGGCGGCGTCGCCCAGCGAGGGTTCGCGGCGCGGCGCGGCCGGATCGGCCGACTCCACGCGCCGGCCCTGGCTCGGTTTCTTCGGGCGGCCGAACAGGAAGATCGCCGCAATCAACAGCAAGCCGGCGGCGAGGATGCCGATGCGTAGCATTGCCATGTCGGACATTCAGGGGTTACTCCGGCAAGGGTACACAGGGGGAAAACAACTGCTTGGTGCGCACGACGGCTGCCAGTACAGGGACAACGCCTCGACGCGCATCACGTCCTTTAGCATGTCACGTCAGGCCGCGCCCGCCAAACGCGCGGCCTCCTCGAGGTCCACGCTGACCAGGCGGCTGACGCCGGGCTCGCGCATGGTGACGCCGCTGAGCTGATGCGCCGCCTCCATCGTCGCCTTGTTGTGGCTGACGAACAGGAACTGCACCTTCTCGCTCATTTCCTTGACCATCGCCGCCAGGCGGCCGACGTTGGCTTCGTCCAGCGGCGCGTCCACCTCGTCGAGCAGGCAGAACGGCGCCGGGTTGAGCTGGAAGATCGCGAACACCAGCGCCACCGCGGTCATCGCCTTCTCGCCGCCGGACAGCAGCGAGATGCTGGACACGCGCTTGCCCGGGGGCCGCGCCATGATCGCCACGCCGGTATCCAGCAGGTCCTCGCCGGTCAGCTCGAGGTAGGCATGGCCGCCGCCGAACAAACGCGGATACAGCGCCTGCACGCCGGAGTTGACCCGGTCGAAGGTGTCCTTGAAGCGGCCGCGAGTCTCGCGGTCGATCTTGCGGATGGCGTCTTCCAGGGTTTCCAGCGCGGTGTTCAGGTCGACGTCCTGCGCTTCCAGGTACTCGGCGCGCTGCGCCGCCTCGCCGTACTCGCTGATCGCCGCCAGGTTGACCGGTTCCAGCCGGCGCATGCGTCCATCGATCTGCTGCACCGCCTGCTCCCATTCGGCCGGGTCGGCGTGTTCGGGCAGGCCATTGATGACGTCCTCCAGCGCGAAGCCGGCCTTGACCACCGCCGCCGACAACTGCTCGGCGCTGAGCACCAGCGCCTGCTGGTCGAGCCGGCGCTGGGCGATGCGCTCGCGCTGCGCCAGCGCCTGTTCGTCGCGCTGCTGGCGGGTCTGCTCCAGCGCGCGCAGTTCGTTGTCGATGCCGTCGAGCAGCGCGCGCGCCTCGCCGAGCGCGCGGTCGGTGCGCACGCGCTCGCTCAGCGCGGCCTGGTGCTCGGCCTCCAGGGCCAGCACCGGCGAATCGCCCTCGTTCAACTGCGCGCTGAGTTCGCCCAGGCGCGCGTCCAGCTGCCCGCGCTGGTTGCCCATGCGCTCCAGCGCCTGGCTCAGCGAAGCGATCTGGGTGCGCTGCGACTCCAGGGTCAGGGCCAGCGCGTGCGAGGCCTCGCGCACCCGCCGCGCGGCGTCGCGGGCCAGGTCGCGCGCCTCGGTGAGCTGACGGCGCTCGCTTTCCAGCGCGTGCCGCACCGACTCCAGGTCGCCCATGCTGGTGACCGCGTCCTCCAGCTTGGAGCGCGCCTCGCGCGCCTGCTCGCGGCTGCTGTCTAGGGTTTCCAGCAACTGCGCGACCTCCAGCTCGATACGCTCGATGCGGGTGCGCGCGGCGTCGACCTTGCCTTGCTGGCTCTGCAACTGCCCGGCCAGTTCGGAGGCGCTGCGGTGCGCCTGGTACAGTTGGCGCTGCGCGTCCTCGCGCTGCTGCTCGCCGGCCAGCAGTTGCGCGCGCAGCTCGCCCAGGCGGTGTTCGAGGTCGGCCTCGCGCTCCTGCAGCGTCTCGATCTGGCCACGCAGGCTCTGGATCTCGCGCTCGCGCAGCAGCGCGCCCTGCTTGGCCGCGCCGGAGCGCGACACCCGCAGCCAGCCCTGGCCCAGGCGCGCGCCGTCGCGGGTGACGATGGAATCGCCCTCGCCCAGCTGCGGCAGCAACGCCCGCGCCGCGCTCAAATCCTCGGCGGCATGCAGCCGCGCCAGCAGCCGGCGGATCGCGATCGGCCCCTGCACCTTGGCCGCGAGCGAGGTCGGCGCGAAGGTCTCGGCCGCCTCGGCGCCGCTGACCAGGGCGATGCGGCCTTCGCCGAGTTCGCCAAGGGCGTCGACCAGGGTTTCCGGCGCCTCCACCAGCACGCCTTCGATCAACTGCCCGAGCGCGCCTTCGACCGCATTCTCCCAGCCGCTCTCCACGCTGAGCCGCTCGCCGACGCGCGCCGCCGAATCCAGCCCGCGCGCCTGCAGCCAGGCCACCGCCGCGCCCTGCTCCTGGCCGAGCGCGGCCTGCTGCAGGGTTTCCAGCGACGACAGCCGGCCGCGCGCGGACTGCGCCTGCTTGCGCACGTCGGCCAGCTCGGCCTGGGCGGTGCGCTGCTGGTCCTGCAGCGCCGCCACGGCCTGCTTGCGCGCCTCGACCTGCTCGTTCAGGCCATCCAGCGCGGCGCGCTGGGTCTCGTGCTGCAGTTCCAGCTGCGCGAACGCCTCGGCCAGCGCGTCCAGGTCTAGCCCGGCGCGCTCGGCCAGCAGCGCCTCGCGGCGGCGCTCGGCCTCCAGCGACTGCCGGTCCAGGTAATCGACGCGGGTGCGCTCCACCTCGCCGGCGCGCGAGGCTTCGGCGGTGTTGCGCTGATGCGATTCCCAGCGCTGCTGCCAGTCGGCCAGGCGCGCCTCGGCCTCGCGCAGCGCTTCCTGCTTGTATTCGTTGTCTTCCTGCAGCTGCTCCAGCTGCGGGCCGGCCACGTCGACCGATTCGCGCAACAGCGCCAGCTTGGCCTCGTCGGTGCCGATGTGCTGGCCGAGCTCGGCCAGCGCCAGTTGCGCCTCGTCGCGCGCCTTGTGCAGACGCTGCGACAGGTCGCGCTGGTGCTGGATCTGCTGTTCGATCCGGGCCAGGGTGCTGCCGACCCTGTAGACCTCGGCCTGCGCGGTGCTCAGCGCCTCGGCGGCTTCCTCGCGGCGCACGCGGCCGGTCTCGATGCGCGCCTCGGCATCGCGCTGCTCGGCGATCAGTTGCTGTAGGCGGGTCTCTTCCTGGCCCAGCGCCTCGCGCAGGCCCTGCAGGCGCCCGTCCAGGCCGCGGTATTCCAGCGCCTTCCACTGCGCGTCCTTGATCCGCCGTTCTTCCTGCAGCGCCTGGTACTGCTCGGCCTGGCGCGCCTGGCGCTTGAGGTGCTCGAGCTGCTTGCCGATCTCCTCGCGCAGGTCGCCCAGGCGCTCCAGGTTCTCGCGGGTGTGGCGGATGCGGGTCTCGGTCTCCTTGCGCCGCTCCTTGTACTTGGAGATGCCGGCGGCCTCCTCCAGGTACACGCGCAAGTCCTCCGGGCGCGCCTCGATGATCTGGCTGATCATGCCCTGCTCGATGATCGAGTAGCTGCGCGGGCCCAGGCCCGTGCCCAGGAACAGGTCGGTGATGTCGCGGCGCCGGCACTTGGTGCCGTTGAGGTAGTAGCTGCTGCTGCCGTCGCGGCTGACCTGGCGCTTGACCGAGATCTCGTTGAACGAGGCGTACTCGCCGGAGATGGTGTGGTCGGAGTTGTCGAAGATCAGCTCCACCGTGGCCTGCGACACCGGCTTGCGCGCCGAGGAACCGGAGAAGATCACGTCGGTCAGCGAATCGCCGCGCAGGCGGCTGGCCGAACTTTCGCCCATCACCCAGCGCACCGCGTCGATGATGTTCGACTTGCCGCAGCCGTTCGGACCGACGATGCCGGTCATGTTGGTCGGCAGGTGCAGCGTGGTCGGATCGACGAAGGACTTGAAGCCGGACAGCTTGATGGTCGACAGGCGCATGGTGCGGGCAATCCATGGCAGGCGCCGCCGGCATTCCGAGCTGCGCTGCCGCTAATGAAGATCCAGGTGAGGTCCTGCTTCCAACCCATTGATGCGGCTACACCACCGGGTCGACATCGGACACGAGTCGCTGAGTATAGCGGCCCCTGCGCGGCACCGGGGCGGCCTGCGCCGGGTGGCGCCGATGCGACGGCGATCGAACCTGCAGGCGACCGGTCCCCGCCAGCCGTGCCAGCCAGGGCCACACGACCCGCCGACGGCGGCGCAGGTCGGCACAAACGACACGGGCACCTTGCGGTGCCCGTGTCGGTACAGCGATGACGACGCGATCAGGCGTCGGCTTCGACCACGACCTTGACCGTGGTTTCCACGTCGGCGTGCAGGCGAACCAGCACCTCGTACTCGCCGATGTTGCGGAACGCGCCTTCGCCCAGCACCACTTCGCCCTTCTCCAGCGGCATGCCGGCGGCGGTGAAGGCTTCGGCGATGTCGCGCGGGCCGACCGAGCCGTACAGCTTGCCTTCGGTGGACGCGTTGGCCTTGACGGTCACGCTGGCGCCTTCCAGCTTGGCGGCACGGGCTTCGGCGTCGTCGTGGATCGACTTGGCCTTGGCTTCGTACTCGGCGCGCTTGGCTTCGAACTCGGCGATGTTGGCAGCGGTGGCCGGCACGGCCTTGCCCTGCGGCACCAGGTAGTTGCGGCCGTAGCCCGGCTTGACGTCGACCTTGTCGCCGAGGCCGCCCAGGTTGGTCACTTTCTGCAGAAGAATCAGTTGCATGGTCTTGCTCCGTTATTCGTTAGCGTCGGCACGCGGCCGCCGCAACGGGTGCTGTCCGAATAGGAGAAGCCGGGATTGGGGATTCGGGAATCGGGATTTGCACCCGATCGGCACCGCACTCTTCGATCACCAGACTTCGGTTGAATGCCCGCACCGGAAGGTGCGGGCCGTGTTGCGTTCCGGGAGACCCGGAATCAAACGTCGTGGTTGTCCGTGTACGGGATCAGCGCCAGGAAACGCGCGCGCTTGACCGCCGTGGCCAGCTGACGCTGGTACTTGGACTTGGTGCCGGTCACGCGGCTCGGCACGATCTTGCCGTTCTCGGTGAGGTACTGGCGCAGGGTGTTGAGATCCTTGTAGTCGATCTCTTTGACGCCCTCGGCGGTGAACTTGCAGAACTTGCGACGACGGAAGAACTTGGACATGAGCGTGCTCCTTAGGCGGCTTCGGCGGCGTCGCCGTCGGTTTCGGTGGCGGCGGCGGGCGCATCGCCCTCTTCGTCGTCGCGACGACGGCGCTCACCGCGCTCGGGCTTGTCGGCCTTCTCGTCCTTGCTCTTCATGATCAGCGACTGCTCGGTGTCCGGACCGTCGCGCTTGATCACCAGGTGGCGCAGCACCGCGTCGTTGAAGCGGAAGCTCTCGACCAGCTCGCTCAGCACGGCCTGGTCCACTTCGATGTTCAGCATGACGTAGTGGGCCTTCACCAGGTTCTGGATCGGGTACGCCAGCTGGCGGCGGCCCCAGTCTTCCAGACGGTGGATGGTGCCCTTGCCGTTCTCGACCAGCGACTTGTAGCGCTCGATCATGGCCGGGACCTGCTCGCTCTGATCCGGGTGGACCAGGAACACGATTTCGTAATGACGACTCATGGTGTTTACCTTTCGGATGTGGCCTTGCGGCCGGACAGCCCCCCGCGGTGGTGACGGCGGTGGGGCAAGGACTCCCGCCGGGAAGGCAGGAAGCCGCACATTATGGCGTAGAACTGCCGCCACGGACAAGCTGTCGAAACGGAGGCGGAATGAATGTCCTGGCTTAACGAAGCCGGGACCCGGGGCCCGGGACCCGGGGCCCGGGACCCGGAAAGCAAGGCCGCCCGGCCTCTCGTGGCGAGATGTCTCAACCCACCTGCACGAAGAAGAGATCCAGACCGCTCTTCCGGGTCCCCGGTCCCGGGCCCCGGGTCCCGGCCTTCGAACTCACCCCGTATCGACATGCAGGCGATGCTGGCCGCACTGCAGGCAACGGAACAGGCAGCCGACCAGCGTGCCATCGCGGGACAGCCGCGCCAGCAGCCAGTCCGCATCGCGCGGGGTGACCTCGACGATGTCGGGCATGACCTCGTCCAGGATCGGCGCGAGGTCATCGCCCCCGGCGTAGCCAAGGAAGGCGCAGGGCTGGTCGCAATGGCTCAGCCACACCGGCTGCTGCCAGGCCGAATACCCCGGCGTGCGCGTGCAGATCGCCTGCAGCAGCGCGGCATCGATGGCCGGCGGCGCGTCGTCCGGGTCGGGCGAGACGCCCTCGATCTCCGCCCAGTCGTTGAACTCGCCCTCGAAGCGGGCCGCGGCGCGACCGTCGGCGATGCACCAGGGACACAGGAACTCCGGACCGTCGCCGATACAGTAGAACGGCCCCTGGTAGCGCCACGCGCGGGTTTCGCCGCAGCAATCGCAGACGCCGTCTTCCTGCGCGAAGCACAGCGCATAGGCGTTGGGATGATGGAGGAACTGAGGCAGTTGCATGCGAACCGATACCGCCCTGCCCTACGCCCTCCGCGGAGGAGGCCGCTTGACCGGTGCGTCGACGCTCAGGGCGCGTCGGCGTGCGCGGCGTCGGTGGTGAAGCTCTCGCCGCAGCCGCATTCGGCGGTGGCATTCGGGTTGCGGAACACGAAGGTCTCGCCAAGGCCCTGCTTGCCGAAGTCGATCTCGGTGCCGTCCACCAGCGGCAGGCTGGTGGCATCGACGTAGATGCGCACGCCGTCCTGCTCGAACACCGCGTCGTCCGGACGCGCCTCGCGCGCCAGGTCGGTGACATGGCCCCAGCCGGAACAGCCGGTGCGCTCGACGCCGAAGCGCAATCCCAGGGCGCCAGGCGTCTGTGCGACGAAGCGCTGCACGCGGGCATGGGCGACGGGGGTGAGATGGACGGCCATGGCGACGACTCCGGACAACTGCGAGCGGACATTATAGGGAGGACGGCGGCCGATCGCCGCCACGCCTCGCAAGCGCTGCGCTCCAGCCAGTACACTTGCCCCTTCCATATCGAGTCGCTGCGGCGAGGATTCAAGTCATGACGGTGGTGAGCGTTGCACATGCGCTGGCCGGGAAGATCCCGGAAGGCGGCGAAGTCACGGTGCGGGGATGGGTGCGCACGCTGCGCGGATCTGCCGGACTGGCTTTCATCAATGTGAGCGACGGCTCCTGCTTCGCCCCGATCCAGGTGGTGGCGACCGATGCACTGCCCAACTTCGACGAGGTCAAGCGGCTCACCGGCAGCTGCTCGCTGATCGCCAAGGGCGTGCTGGTCAAGTCGCAGGGCAAGGGCCAGTCGTTCGAGATCCAGGCCAGTTCCGTCGAAGTGGTCGGCTGGGTCGAGGACCCGCTGACCTACCCGATCCAGCCCAAGCCGATGTCGCCGGAGTTCCTGCGCGAGGTCGCGCACCTGCGCCCGCGCACCAACCTGTTCGGCGCGGTGACGCGCATCCGCAACTGCCTGGCGCAGGCGGTGCACCGCTACTTCCACCTCAACGGCTACAACTGGATCAGCACGCCGATCATCACCACCTCCGACGCCGAAGGCGCCGGGCAGATGTTCCGCGTTTCCACGCTGGACATGGCCAACCTGCCGCGCGACGCGCAGGGCCAGGTCGACTTCGGCCGCGACTTCTTCGGCAAGGAGACCTTCCTGACCGTATCCGGCCAGCTCAACGTCGAGGCCTACTGCCTGGCGCTGAGCAAGGTCTACACCTTCGGCCCGACCTTCCGCGCCGAGAACAGTCACACCACTCGCCACCTGGCCGAGTTCTGGATGATCGAGCCGGAGATCGCCTTCGCCGACCTGGCCGAGGACGCGCGGGTCGCCGAGGACTTCCTGAAGTACCTGTTCCGCGCGGTGCTGGAAGAGCGCGGCGACGACCTGGCGTTCATCGCCGAGCGCGTGGACAAGACCGCGATCAGCAAGCTGGAGACCTTCATCAACTCGCCGTTCGAGCGCATCGAGTACGGCGACGCGATCGGCCTGCTGCAGAAGTCCGGGCAGAAGTTCGAGTTCCCGGTGGAATGGGGCCTGGACCTGCAGACCGAGCACGAGCGCTGGCTGACCGAGCAACACGTCGGCCGCCCGGTGGTGGTGACCAATTACCCCGAGCACATCAAGGCCTTCTACATGCGCCTGAACGACGACGGCAAGACCGTGGCGGCGATGGACGTGCTGGCCCCCGGCATCGGCGAGATCATCGGCGGCAGCCAGCGCGAGGAACGCCTGGACGTGCTCGACGCGCGCATGCAGCAGTTCGGCCTGGATCCGCAGCACTACGGCTGGTACCGCGACTTCCGCCGCTACGGCACGGTGCCGCACGCTGGCTTCGGCCTGGGCTTCGAGCGCCTGGTGGTGTACGTGTGCGGGCTGAGCAACATCCGCGACGCCATCCCCTACCCGCGCGCGCCGGGCAGCGCCGAGTTCTGAGCCGGCCAGGGGAGCGCGCGCCATGATCCTGTTCTTCGCGCTGTGCTTCGTCGGCGTGGCGATCGCCGGGGCCAGCGCGTTCCTGATCTTCTGGCCGCTGACCCTGGTGCACATCCGCGACCGCCATCCGCCGCTGGTGGCGGCGTTCGGGCCGGGCGCCTTCCTCAAGCCGGTCGCGCTCGGCTGGCTGCTGGCGCGGCGCTACCGCCCGCTCGGCGACCGCGGGCTCTCCGGGCTGGCGACGCCGGCCTGGCTGTCGCTGATGACCATCTTCTTCGGCCTGGGCATGGCCGCCCTGCTCTGGCTGCTTTCCCTGGTGATCCCATGACTTCAGATTCCCCCTCCCACGATCAGTGGTACCTGGCCAGTCTCGGCCGCCTGCTGGTGTGGGCGCGCCTGCGCGTGCGCGACGCCGGCACCGCCGAGGTGCTGGACAGCGACGGCAATACGCTCAGCTACGACAGCGAGGACACCGCCCGCGCGGCGCTGTTCGACGCCGAGTTCGTCGCTTTCGATGGTCTCGACGAAGACGATGCGCGGGCGCGCGGCTTCTCGTTGAGCGAGGTGTCGCCGCCGCAGGCCGACGACGACGCCGGCCTGCGCGGACGCATGACCCAGAGCCTGGGCGCGCGCGCCTGACCTGGCGATGCACGTTCCGCCCGCCTTCGCCGAACACGACCTGGGCGCGCTGGACGCGCTGATCGCGCACCACCCGTTCGCCACCCTGGTCACCGTCGCCGACGGCCTGCCCTGCGCCACGCCGTTGCCGGTGCTGTACCGGCGCGACGGCGCGCGCATCCTGGTCGAAGGCCATTGGTCGCGGGCCAACCCGCAGGCCCGGCACGCCGGGCCGGCCTTGCTGATCGTGCACGGCCCGCATGCCTACGTCTCGCCGGGCTGGTATCCGGACAAGGACGCGATGGCGCGGGTGCCGACCTGGAACTACGCCACGGCGCACCTGCACGGTCACCTGCAACCCAGCGACGATGAGGCCATGCTGGCCGACGTGGTGGCGCGGCTGAGCGAACGCCACGAGCGCGCGTTGGGCAGCGACTGGCGCTACGAGCCGGACAACGACGCGCACCGGCGCCAGTTGCGCGGCATCGTCGGCTTCCGCCTGGAGGTCGAGCGGGTCGAACTGAAGTTCAAGCTCAGCCAGAACCATCCGCCGGCGAACCAGGCCGCAGTGCGCGAGGCGTTGCAGGCCCAGGCCGACGCCGGCGCGCAAGGCATTGCGGCACTGATGCGCGCGCGACGCCAGGACTGAACGCGCGGCCGCGATCCAGCGTGGCGAACACGACCGAACGCAGAGCGGTCAGGCCGGGCCGATGGCGCGCAGCAGCGACCGCAACGCATGCGTGATGCATGAAGATCGCGAGTGCCGGGCGCGCCGCCTGGCGGCCGCACCGTCCTGACGCGCGCGCCACTCAGCCGCAACGGCTGGCCGGCCCTTGCCGGTCGCGATCAGCGCGGTGCGCGCTGGCGCGGCCGCCGTCCAGCGGCGACAGGCCTTCGCGGATCGCGTACCGGGTCAATTGCGCGATGCTCTGCATGCCCAGCTTGAGCATGATGTGTTCGCGATGGGTGCCGATGGTCTTGACGCTGATGTGCAGGCGTGCGGCGATCTCCTTGGTCGACAATCCCTCGGACAGCAACTGCACGATCTCGCGTTCGCGCGAGGTCAGCAGCGTATAGGCGGAAACCGCGTCACCGGGCGGGCAGCGGTACTCGCTGACCAGCGACTGCGACAGCTGCGGGCTGATGTACAACTGATCGTTGCCGACCTGCTGGATCGCGCGCAGCAATTCGTGGAAGGTGCTGTTGCGCGCCAGGTAGCCCTTGGCGCCGGCGTCGATGGCCGCGCGTACGTTGACTGCGGCATCGGAGGCGGCAATGCAGATGGCCTTGCTGCGCGGGCTGCGCTGCAGTAGCCGACGGGTGGCCTCGATGCCGTTGAGTCCCGGCAGCATCACATCCATCAGCACGACGTCCGGCTGCTGCCGGGTCACCAGTTGCACGCACTCCAGTCCGTCGACCGCGTGGCCGACCACGTCGATGTCCGGCGTATTGTCCAACAGGGCCACCATGCCCTCCAGCACGATGCTGCGTTCGGCGGCAATCACGATACGTGTGTTCATTCTCTACCTGTGTTGGTAATGGAACTCCCAACGCGCGACCGCGCGGCAACCCGCGTCCGCTGCAGTGCGACGCGCCCCTTTTTTCAACCGATGCGACAGCGCGGAACCTGCGCTTGCGTTACGTCCTCAGCTTGTCACGCTGGGCCATGGCGGCCATCGGCTTCAGGCTGATATGGATGGCGGCGACGGCTGAACTTGTGCGGATTGCCGCATTCGTCTCGGTTTGTAGACAGAATCCCGTGCTAGGGCGCACACGCTGTGACGCAGAACGAAGTCCTGCGCCGACGAACGATGGTGGGACGCCGGCGATACGCCGGCATGCTCATTCCGCAGCAGCGGTTGGCGGCGGTGGTGGTGGCGGCAACCGGGCGGCCTCCACCTGCAGCATGGCGCGGGCGAACTCGGCGAGCCGCTGCTGGATCGCGGCCGGCGGCGTGCCGACCTCGATCGACTGCTGCAAGGCCATCAACTGCGCGGCCAGCTCGCCCTGCCAGCGCATGCGCTCGGTGTCGTTGCTGGCGCGCTGCACTTCCAGCGACGCCTGCGCCTGCGCGGAGGTGTCGCCGCGCACGAGCGTTTCCATGGCGTCGACCAGGCGCTGCAGCAGGCGATACACCGCGGTGGCGGAAAAGCCGCCGAGCATCGCCAGGGTCGGCTTGCCGAAGCTGCGCATGCCACCGCTTTCGAACAGGTCCGGCGGCAGCACCTCGACCAGGATCAGGCCGGCGATCAGGCCCAGGATCATGCGTGCGCCGTACGAGGCGTCGTACTTGGGGTCGTAGCTGGCGTCGGCGACGTAGCGGTGCACCTGGAACAGCGAGGAGAACGAGGCGCCCAGGCCGGCGCAGAACAGCAGGAACAGCGCGTTCCACAGCAGCACGCTGCCCGAGGAATCCAGGAACCCCAGGCGCACGTTGTCAGCGCTGACCTTGCTGGACAGCGCCGATGCCACCACCGCGAACAGGAACAACAGCGAGGTGGCGGTCAGCGCGCGCACCAGCGGCAGCGGACCGAGCAAGGTCGCCCAGTGCGGACGGCGCCGCTCGGCGTCGAGCAGGAATACCGCCTGCGGGGTCGCCGGGCGGATCAGTTGCGCCAACCGCCGATGGGTCACCGCCAGTTCGTGCGCGCGCTGCTCGATGTCGCCCGCCTCGCCGTCCGACGAAGCGGCGCATAACAGCATGGACAGCCGCGCAATCAGCTCCGGCGGCACCGCCATGCCATGCTCCAGCGCGTAGCGGGCCATCGCTTCGCACTCCGCACGCAACTGCGGCAGGATGCCCGGCGGCGGCAGGCGCGGCACGGCGTTGCGTGCCGCGCGCAGCCGACGCCACAGGGCGCCGGCCAGCGTCTTGATCCAGACGTTCATCGCAACACTCCTGGACGGAAGCGGTGGCCGGCGCCTGCGTGCGGCGGATTACGGGTTGGCGGGCGCACGCTCCAGCAATGCGTTTTCCCGGCGCGTCCCGGCGCGGTCCACGGTCTGCAGTTCGAGCTTGCCGTCCGGCCTCGCGCGCAGCGTCAGCTGGCCGTCGCCCAGGCGCGCGCAGGTGCCCTGATCGTTCATGTCCAGCGCGTACAGCGCTGCTCCCTCGCGCGTGTCGAGGTAGCGTCCCTGCACCCTGCACTCGCGCGGCGCGCCGTAGCGCAACTGTACCGTGGCGTTGCCCGGCGCCTGCGGCGTCGCGGCGACGCTCAGCTGCACGGTATATGCCCCATTACCGTAATCGGGACGAATCAACCCGCGCCATGCGCCCTGCAGCGGGCTGGGCTGGCCCGGATCGGTATGCAGCACGACCGGCAGGTCCGTGCCGCCGACATTGAGCCGCAGGTCGTCGCCGCTGCGTTGCACGCGCAGCGGCTTGCCCATCAGCTTGTCGCAGTAGGCACCGCCATTGATCGACTCCAGCGCGAAGCTGCCGTCCGCTTGCGGCTTGACCAGCAGCGCGCAGTTCAGCGGCGAGCCGAACATCAACCGGGCCTTGCCGTCCCGCTGGACCAGGCGCACCGAGGCCAGGCGCTGCGCGTCAGTCGCCAGGGTGCCGCTCCATTCGCCGGGCGGCAGCGCCTCGGCACTGGCCGCTGCGACCGGCGCGGCAGGCGCAGACGCCTGCGGCGCGGCAACGACGGCGGACGGCAGGGACAGGCACAGCCCCAGCCAGAGCGGGAAACGCGCAACACCACGCGAACGGATACGCATGCGACTCTCCTGTTGGATATGAAGGAAAAACGAAGGGCGCGGTCAGGACAGACCGAACCGGATCAGCGCCAGGACGGCCGCCACGAGAAACAGTACGGCAAGCAGCCACAGCGCCCGGCGTCGACGCCGGCGCAGCCGCTGCGCGCGGGCCAGCGAGCGCAGGTCGATGTGCAGTTCTCGGCACCACAGGTCGGTGTCGTGCCGGGACAGGATGAAGCCGTGTCTACGCATGTGCGCTCTCCTGGGCGGGATCGTGCGGGGCGGGCGCGTCGGACAGGTGCCACAGCTTCAGCCGTTGACCGTCGAACAGCACCTCGCCGACCGGGGTGTGGGTGCCGCGGAACAGGACCTGCAAGCGGTGGCCGGGCCGGCGCGGCCGGCGCGGCTGCACCTGCAGCAGCAGGCGCGGCGCCTCGTCCGGCACGTCCACCACGTCCAGTTCGACGTCGAAGGCCAGGGCCAACTCGCCGATCTGCGGCAACTGCCAGGCACGCAGTTCCCACAACGGGATCTGCAGCGACGGCGGCTCGGCCGCATCCGTTTCCACCTGCAGCGTCTCGCCTGCGCCGAAGCAGGCGCGCAATGCCTGTGCGTGACGCGCGCGGCAGCGCCGCTGCGCATCCAGTAAGGCCGCCGACAGCCCCTGCAGGAACAGGTCGAACTCGCAGCGCAGCCTGGCCATCAGTCGTCCTTCAACCAGCCGGGCTTGCGCGGAAAGCCCACGTGGTAGCACAGCCACTGCATCACCACCTGGTGCTCGCCGATCTGCAGCACGGCGAAATTCTTCTCGGTGCCGATGATCGCGCCCTTCGGCGAATCGCTCAGGCAGCGGTTGAGCAAAGCCCGCGCCGCCTCGATCTGCTCGGGCGACTGCATCTGCGTCGGGTTGTCGCTACCGACCACGACCCGCTTGACGAACTTGACTTCAGTAAGGTCGAACATCGTTGACGAGTCCCCCGACGAGATGGTTCAACGGACCGCTATGGGATTACGGGTTGACCGCGATCGGCTTGCCGATCTTGCGCGGCGCCACCGAGGTCTGCAGGATGTCCAGCACCCGCGCCAGGCCTTCCGGCGGACCCTTGTCCGCGGCATGCACCGAGACGTGGTACTTGGCCGAGTTGTCCGAGCTGCGCGTGTTCTCCTTGCTGGTGGAGACCGAGCCCTGGATGTGCACCTTGGCCTTGAACAGGCCGAAGCCGTATTCCACGTCCGCCGACAGCGACGCCGAGGCATCGGTCTTTTCCTTGGAGGAAAAGGACGACTTCACTTCCATGTCGAAGGTGATGTCCACGGTCTGGATGCTCAGGCTGGGCACGTTGACGATGGCCAGCAGCGGCACTTCCAGTTCGACGTCCTCCTCGGCGATGCCACCAGCCTTGTCCGGGTCGTCGACCGGCCGCTTGAAGCGGAAGCTGGCGGTACGGGTGGCACCGGTCGCCTGCGGATTCTTCGGGTCGGGGGTGTCCGGCGGCAGGAAGCCGATGACGCGGATGAAATCGGCGGTGGCGCGGGCCAGTTTGACCTGCGCGTCGCAGGCCGCATCCAGCGGGCCGCCGATCAGGTCGCCCATCGGCAGACCCTTGAATTGACTTGACATGTTGACGAGTTCGTCAGCCATTGCAGTGACTCCTTAGTTGGTGGGATTGGTTACATCGTCCGTGCCCGCGACGTCCGGCTTGTCGGCCATGACCGTCTTGAACACGCCCTGCGTCTGCGCCAGATGGTTCAGCAATCTGGCCGCTCCGTCAGTCGGTTCGGTCCCCTCCACGCGCAACACGACGTGGACGGCACTCTGGCGCTGGCTCCGCGCGCTGGCGCTGGTATCCACGCGCACGCTGGAACGGGTGGCGGTGCGCTTGGCCTGCCAGGCACCGCGCGGGCCGGGCGACTCCGGCGCGAAGAAGCCGTCGGCGGATTGCAGGCCGCCGAGGTCGCCGAGCTGCGCATCGAAGCTGATCTCCACGTCCTTGATCCGCAGCACGTTGGTCGAGACCAGCGGCAGCAGCGGCGCGCGGTAGTAGTCCTCGTCGCCTTCGGCGGCCTGCGGGTGCTGCGACGGCAGGCGGATGATCACGCTCTTGGGCCGGTGGAACTCGTCGAAGTAGTCGCCGAGGTTGGCCATCTGGTGCTGCTCGATGCGGTCCTGCGCCTCGATCACGGCGCCGGCCAGCGCTTCGATCAGGTCGTTCAATGCGGTCGGTCCAGCCATGGTCGCTCCTGGGGAAAGAAGGCTGCCGTCGGCGACGGCGGCGGATCGGCGTCGTGCGCCGTGTGCGCGCTCAGCTCAGGTCGGGGAAGGAATCGGTGCGCGCCAGCCAGCCCTTGAGAAACTTGGCCAGCGGCGGCCTGGCCGCGACCAGCCGTTGGTAGTAGTCGCGCCGGCCCTGCTTGTAGCGTGCGTACAGATCGCGCTGGTCGGCCGCCAGCAGCGCCGCCAGGGTGGCCGGGCCCAACTTGCCGTCCTCCGGCAGCTTCAGCGTCGGAGTCTGCGCATTGAGCACGCGCTGCAGCAGCTTGATGGCGTTGTTGCCGGCATTGACCTGGAAGTCGAACAGGATGTTGGCCAGCGGCTGCAGCGCGATCTCGTCACCGTGCACCGCATTCCAGTAGCAGGTCTTGTAGATCACCCCGGCCTGCGCGTCGGTGAGTGCGCGCAGGTTGTCTAGGGTCGGTTCCAGTTGCAGCAGGCTCTTGGCGTACACGCGGAAGGTCGCCAGGGTGATGCCCTTGTTGGTGGCGCCGCCCGGGTCCACCGGATCGTTGACGAAGCCGCCCTCGTGCTTGAGCAGGGTCGGAAAGAATGCGTTGAAGTCGGCCATGGGATCCTCCGCTGATGCCCGGTGTGGGCGTGGAGGAAGTCTGCGCAGCGGGCCGCGCCAACGGGATCGGCAAAAGCCCGATCCGGCGACGCCTGCGCACTGAGGCGCCGCGGCCCTCATGCGCGTCGGCGTATGCGTCAGCTGCGCGCCGGACCCAGGCTTCTGGAATAATGCGACGCTATGAGCAAAATCGCGCAACTCCTGGACAACAACCGCTCCTGGTCCGAACGCATCAACCGCGAGGATCCGGAGTTCTTCAGCCGTCTGTCCAAGCAGCAGACCCCGGAGTACCTGTGGATCGGCTGTTCCGACTCGCGGGTGCCGGCGAACCAGATCATCGACATGGCGCCGGGCGAGGTGTTCGTCCACCGCAACATCGCCAACGTGGTCGTGCATACCGACCTCAACTGCCTGTCGGTGATCCAGTTCGCGGTCGAGGTGCTGAAGGTGCGGCACATCCTGGTGGTCGGCCACTACGGTTGCGGCGGCGTGCATGCCGGCCTGACCCGCGCGCGGCTGGGCCTGGTCGACAACTGGATCCGCCACGTCACCGACGTGGCCGAGAAGCACGAGCACTGCCTGCAGCAGGCCGGCGCGCTCAACGTGCAGCACGCGCGGCTGTGCGAACTCAACGTGCTCGAGCAGGTGGTCAACGTCAGCCGCACCTCGATCGTGCTCGACGCCTGGGCGCGCGGCCAGGAACTGACCGTGCACGGCTGGGTCTACAGCCTGCGCGACGGCCGCGTGCACGACCTGGGCATGGAACTCGGTCGCATCGACGACCTGGTGCCGCGCTACGATGCCGCCCTGGCGCGCATCAGCCAGGACCGCGAGGACCGCTGAGCGGCGCGCGCCGTTCCGTCATCGCCCGCGAGGATCCCCATGCTCCCTGCCCCGTTGAACCTGCACGCCTGGATCGACGCCCACCGGCACCTGCTGAAGCCGCCGGTCGGCAACAAGTGCATGCATGCCGGCGACTTCATCGTGATGGTGGTCGGCGGGCCGAACGCGCGCAGCGACTACCACTACGACGAAGGCCCGGAGTGGTTCTACCAGCTCGAAGGCGAGATGGTGCTGAAGATCCAGGAGGACGGCGCGGTGCGCGAGATCCCGATCCGCGCCGGCGAGACCTTCCTGCTGCCGCCGAAGGTGCCGCACTCGCCGCAACGCGGACCGGAGTCGGTGGGCCTGGTGATCGAGCGGCGACGCCTGCCGCACGAACAGGATGGCCTGCTCTGGTACTGCGAGCGCTGCAACCACCTGCTGTACGAAGCCTACTTCCCGCTGCAGAACATCGAGACCGACTTCCCGCCGGTGTTCGCGCGCTTCTACGCGTCCGAATCGCTGCGCACCTGCGCCGCCTGCGGCCACGTGCATCCGCTGCCGGCCGCTGCCGCCGCGCCGTGACCGCCCTGCGCCCGCGCCGTTCCCCATCGCGATGCTGCGCGGCCTGATCGCGCTCAAGCCGCGCGACGTGCCGGTGCGCGTGGCCCTGCGCAACACCGCGGCGGTGGTCGCGCCGTTGGCGCTGGGCGTGGCCGCCGGCCATGCCGAACTGGGGCTGGCGGTGTCCACCGGCGCGCTCAACACCATGTTCTCCGACCAGCCCGGCCCGTACCGGGCGCGGATGCAGCGCATGCTGATGGCCGCGCTGGCGGCGGGCGTCGCCGCGTTGCTGGGCATGCTGATCGGCGCGCACACGGTCGCGCTGGCGCTGTGCGCGCTGCTGCTCGGCCTGGGCGGCGGCCTGCTGGTGGCGCTGGGTCCGGTGGCGGCGCGGGTCGGGCTGACCAGCATGATCCTGCTGGTGGTCAGCGCCGACGTCGGCCTGCCGCCTGCGCAGAGCGTGGGCGTGGCCGCGCTGATCTTCGCCGGCGGCGTGCTGCAGATGCTGATGGCGCTGGCGGCCTGGCCGCTGCAGCGCTACCGCCCGGAGCGCTTCGCCCTGGCCGACCTGATGCGGCAACTGGCCGGCCTCGCCCGCCAGCGGCCGAGCGCGACCGCGGCGCCGCCGGCCACCGAAGCGGTGCTCGAGGCGATGGTGATGCTGCACGGCGAACACCGTTCGCGCGGGCGTGCGGTGCAGGCGTTCCGGGTCATCGCCGAGCTGTGCGAACGCGCGCGGCTGGAGCTGCTGACCCTGGCCGATCTGCACGGGCGCCTGGACGCAGCGTCGCCCGCGCGGCTGCCGATCGAACGCGTGCTCGAACGCAGCGCGGTGGTGCTGGACCAGCTGGCGCATGCGCTGGACAGCGCCGAAGACCCCGACGCCGCCAACGACTCGATGACCGGCTTCGACGATCTGGTCGAGGCCCTGGCGCAGGTGCAGGCGCAGGCCGAGGACACCCGCGAACGACGCCTGCTGCGCATCGCCGTGGCCCGCGCGCAAGGCCTGGGCGGCCAGTTGCGCGCGCTGGTGCGCAATGGCCGCTGGGCCAGCAGCCGCGGCGAGATCCAGGCCGAACTGGCCGAAGCGCGGCTGCCGCCAGCGCTGCGCCCGCTGGCGCCGCTGCAGACCCTGCGGGCGAACCTGAACCTGTCGTCGGTGGCGTTCCGCCACGCGCTACGCTGTGGGGTATGCCTGGCCCTGGCGGTGCTGTTCGCCCGCTGGCAGGCGATCCCGCACGGCTACTGGATCCCGATGACCACCGCGATCGTGCTCAAGCCGGATTTCGGCGGCACCCTCAGCTTCGGCGCGCTGCGCGTGGCCGGCACCTTCGCCGGGCTGCTGCTGGCCACGGTGCTGGCGCATTTCGTGATGGACGGGGCGGTGGTGCGGCTGCTGTTGCTGACGGTGTTCTGCCTGGGCTTCCGCCTGCTCACCCAGGTCAACTACGGTCTCGGCGTGGCCTGCCTGACCGGCATGCTGGTGCTGTTGCTGTCGTTCGAAGGCATGGCGCCGGGCGAGGCGATCGGCGAGCGCATCCAGGCCACCGTGCTCGGCAGCGCGCTGGCGCTGGCGGCCTACGCGCTGTGGCCGACCTGGGAACGCAAGCACATCCGCTCCATCCTGGCGCAGTTGCTGCTCGCCTACCGCGACCATCTCGACGCGGTGCTGGAGGGGCGCCTGCAGGCGCTGCCGGACACCCGCGCGGCCTCGCGCACCGCCCGCACCAATGCCCAGGCCTCGATCGAACGCCTGCGCGGCGAGCCACGGCGCAAACGCAACCTGCGCGAACTGACCCTGGCCGAATCCGTGCTGGCCAACGGCAACCGGCTGATCCGCGCCTCGTTGGCGCTGGAGGCGGTGCTGCGCGATGCGCCGCCGTTGCCGCCGCTGCCGGAACTGCCGCAGTTCCGGCAGCAGGCGCACGCCGCACTGACCGAACTGGCCGAGAGCCTGCGCACCGGCACGGCGCCGCCGCAGGCCAGCCTGCGCACGGACGAGCGGCGCCTGGCCGAGGCGCTGGCTGCGCAGCAGGACGGCAGCGACGGCGGCGCCCTGGCCGCGCTGGCCGACACCAGCGACCGCGTCGCCGACAGCATCGGCACCCTCACCCACCTGGTTCGCGGTGCGCTGCTGCCGGCCGCGGCGGCATCGAAGGATCCGCCGCCGGTGGGCGCGCAGCGCAGCGGGTGAAGGCGCGTCGTACCGACGCCGCCAGCAACGCCCGCAGCACACAACGCGCCACGCCGCCGGACAGTCACCTCACCTCGTCCCACACCCTCTAGACTCTCGCCCTGCTTCCAGGAACCCACGCCGATGAACGAGATCCTGTCCCGCCAGCATGCCATCGCCCTCGACGCCGCCGATCCGCTGCGCGCCCTGCGCCAGGAGTTCCTGTTCCCGCAGCACCAGGGCGCCGACCAGGCCTATTTCGTCGGCAACTCGCTGGGCCTGCAGCCGCGCGGCGCGCGCGCCGCGGTGCAGGAGGTGCTGGACAAGTGGTCGTCGCTGGCGGTGGAAGGCCATTTCAACGGTGACACCCAGTGGATGACCTACCACGAACTGCTGGCTGCGCCACTGGCACGGCTGGTCGGCGCGCATGCGCACGAAGTGGTGGCGATGAACACGCTGACAGTGAACCTGCACCTGCTCATGGTCAGCTTCTACCGGCCCACCCGCGAGCGCCCGGCGATCCTGATCGAGGCCGGCGCGTTCCCCTCCGACCAGCACGCGGTCGCCTCGCAGATCCGCTTCCACGGCTTCGACCCGGCCACCGACCTGATCGAAGTGCAGCCCGACGGCGCCGACGGCACCGTGTCGCTGGCGGCGATCGAGCGCGCCATCGCCGAGCACGGCCCGCGCCTGGCGCTGGTGCTGTGGCCGGGCGTGCAGTACCGCACCGGCCAGACGTTCGACCTGGCCGCCGTGGCGCAGCTGGCGCGTGCGGCCGGCGCCGCGGTCGGTTTCGACCTGGCCCATGCCATCGGCAACGTGCCGCTGCACCTGCACGATGCCGCCCCGGACTTCGCGGTGTGGTGCCACTACAAATACCTCAACGCCGGCCCCGGCGCGGTCGCCGGCGCCTTCGTGCACGAGCGCCACGGCCACGGCGACACCCCGCGCTTCGCCGGCTGGTGGGGCCACGACAAGCGCACCCGCTTCCGCATGGCGCCCGAGTTCGTCGCCGCGCCCGGCGCCGACGGCTGGCAGCTGAGCAATCCGCCGATCCTGAGCATGGCGCCGCTGCGCGCCTCGCTGGACCTGTTCGAGCGCGCCGGACTGGATGCGCTGCGGCAGAAGTCGCAGCAGCTCACCGGCTACCTGGAGACGCTGATCCGCGCCCGCCTGGCCGACACCCTGCAGATCATCACCCCGTCCGACCCGGCACAGCGCGGCTGCCAGCTGTCGCTGCGCGTGGCCGGCGGCCGCGAGCGCGGCCGTGCCCTGTTCGAATACCTGCAATCGGTCGGCGTGCTCGGCGACTGGCGCGAACCGGACGTGATCCGGATCAGCCCGGTGCCGTTGTACAACCGCTACCGCGACGTCTACCGCTTCGTCGAGGAAGTGGAAACCTGGGCCGGCGTCTGAGCCGCCTTTTTCGCGCGGCGGCCTGCCGCGCCTTCCGGACACCGCATTGAACGCATCCCCCCGCAGCATCACCCTGATCGGCGCCGGCCTGGCCGGCTCCCTGCTCGCCATCCTGCTCTCGCGCCAGGGCTGGCAGGTCACCGTCTACGAACGCCGCGGCGATCCGCGCGTGCACGATTACGAGCGCGGCCGCTCGATCAACCTGGCCCTGGCCGAACGCGGCCTGCACGTGCTGCGCCAGGCCGGCGCCGATGCCGCGGTGATGGCCAAGGCGGTGATGATGCGCGGGCGCATGGTGCATTTCGCCAATGGCCAGCAGCAATTGCAGCGCTACGGCCGCGACGACAGCGAGGTGATCTGGTCGGTGCACCGCAACGATCTCAACATCACCCTGCTGCAACTGGCCGAACAGGCCGGGGCGCGCATCCACTTCTACCGGCGCCTGCACACGGTGGATTTCGACGCCGGCTACGCACGCTTCATCGACGACCGCGACGACCAGCCGCACGATATCCGCTTCGACAGCATGATCGGCGCCGATGGCGCCGGCTCGGCGCTGCGCGCGGCGATGCAGCGCAAGGCGCCGATGGCCGAGCACATCGAGTTCCTCGATCATTCCTACAAGGAACTGGAGATCCCGCCCAGCGCCAGCGGCGGCTTCCGCATCGAACCCAACGCGCTGCACATCTGGCCGCGCGGGCATTACATGTGCATCGCCCTGCCCAACGATGAAGGCACCTTCACCGTCACCCTGTTCCTGCCCAACAAGGGCGACCCCAGCTTCGCCACCGTGCGCAGCGGCGAAGAGGCGCTGGCGCTGTTCGCGCGCGATTTCGCCGACGCACTGCCGCTGATGCCGCAACTGGCCGAGCACTGGGAACAGCATCCGCCGGGCCTGCTCGGCACGCTGCGCCTGGAGCGCTGGCACCTGGACGGCCGCGCGGTGCTGCTGGGCGACGCCGCGCACGCGATGGTGCCGTTCCACGGGCAAGGCATGAACTGCGCGTTCGAGGATTGCGCGGCGCTGGCCGCGCACCTGCAGCGCGAGCCGGACCTGGCGCGCGCCTACGCCGCCTTCGAGGCCGAGCGCAAGCCCAACGCCGGCGCCATCCAGCAGATGGCGCTGGAGAACTACGTGGAAATGCGCGACCGCGTCGGCGACGCCGGTTTCCTGCTGCAGCGCGAACTCGGCCAGGCCCTGCAGGCGCGGCATCCCACCCGCTTCGTGCCGCACTACACGATGGTCACCTTCCTGCGCACGCCGTACGCGCAGGCGCTGGAACGCAGCGAGGTGCAGCGCGACATCCTGGTCCAGGCCACGCAGGGCCACAGCGATCTGTCGCGGATCGACTGGAACCGGCTGGAGCGCATCGTGCACGCGCGGCTGGCACCGCTGGAGGGGGCGCATTGAACCGGCGTACCCTATCCGGACACCCTGTCTTCCCTAGGAGCGCCGCGGCGGACAGTCCCGGTAACGCCCGTCGCGGCTGAAGCCGCTCCTACACAAGCACCGCCACGCTCCGCGCCTCGCCTGCCTTGCCCGAACCATTCGACTCTTCATGCCAGACAGCTTCCTCTTCTACGACCTGGAAACCTTCGGTGCCGATCCACGGCGCACGCGCATCGCGCAGTTCGCCGCGGTACGCACCGATGCCGAACTCAACGTGATCGAGGAGCCGATCAGTTTCTTCGTCAAGCCGGCCGACGACCTGCTGCCCTCGCCGGTCGCCACCCTGATCACCGGCATCACCCCGCAGCAGGCTTTGCGCGAGGGCGTCAGCGAAGCCGAGGCGTTCGCGCGCATCGCCGAGCAGATGGCGCGGCCGCAGACCTGCACGCTAGGCTACAACTCGCTACGCTTCGACGACGAGTTCGTGCGCCACGGCCTGTTCCGCAATTTCCACGATCCCTACGAACGCGAGTGGCGCAACGGCAACTCGCGCTGGGACCTGCTGGACATGCTGCGGCTGATGCACGCGCTGCGCCCGGAGGGCATCGTCTGGCCGCAGCGCGAGGACGGCGCCACCTCGTTCAAGCTGGAGCAACTGGCGCTGGCCAACGGCGTGCGCGATGGCGATGCGCACGAGGCGCTGTCCGACGTGTACGCCACCATCGGCATGGCCCGGCACTTCCGCCGCAGCCAGCCGCGGCTGTGGGAGTACGCGCTGAAGCTGCGCGACAAGCGCTTCTGCGGCGGCCTGCTCGATGCGGTGGCGATGCAGCCGGTGCTGCACGTGTCGATGCGCTATCCGGCCGCGCGCCTGTGCGCGGCGCCGGTATTGCCGCTAGCGCGGCATCCGCGCATCGACAGCCGCGTGCTGGTGTTCGACTTGGAAGGCGACATCGAGCCGCTGCTGCGCTATTCGCCGGAACAGATCGCCGATCGCCTGTACACGCCGCAGGCCGACCTGCCCGAAGGCGAACAGCGCATCCCGCTCAAGGAAGTGCATCTGAACAAGGCGCCGGCACTGGTCGCCTGGGCGCACCTGCGCGAGGCGGATTTCGCCCGGCTGCGACTGGACCCGGCGCACCTCCTGGCCAAGGCCGCGCGCCTGCGCGAGGCCGGCCCGGCGCTGGCGGAGAAGGTGCGGCGCGTGTTCGCCAACGAGCGCGCCGCGGTGCCGGCCGATGTCGATGCCTCGCTGTACGACGGCTTCCTCGCCGATGGCGACAAGCGCGCAATGGCACAGGTCCGCGCCACCCCGCCGGCGCAGCTGGCCGCACTGGAAGGCCAGTTCCGCGATCCGCGCCTGCCCGAACTGCTGTTCCGCTACCGCGCGCGCAACTGGCCGGAAAGCCTGTCCATCGCCGAGCAGGCGCGCTGGGACGACTACCGGCGGCAGCGCCTGCAGCAGGACAGCGGCCTGTCCGAACTGAGCTTCGACGGCTTCTACGCGGAGCTGGCCGGTTTACGCCTGGCTCACCCGCAGGATGCTACCAAGCAAGCCCTGCTCGACCAGTTGGCCGCCTGGGGCCACGACCTGCAACGCAGCCTATGACCAGCTATTTCAGCGACGCCAGCTTCAAGTTCCTGCGTGCCCTGGCGCGGCACAACGACAAGGCCTGGTTCAACGACAACCGGCACAAGTACGAAGAACACGTGCGCCAGCCGTTCCTGCGCCTGATCACCGACCTGCAGCCGGACCTGGCCCAGGTCAGCGAGCACTTCCGCGCCGATCCGCGCGGTGTCGGCGGTTCGCTGTTCCGCATCCATCGCGACGCGCGCTTCTCCCACGACAAGTCGCCGTACAAGACCTGGCAGGGCGCGCGCCTGTTCCATGAGCGGCGCAAGCAGGTGCCGGCGCCCTCGTTCTACATCCACCTGCAGCCGGGCGAGAGCTTCGTCGGCGCGGGACTGTGGCATCCGGAGCCGGATACGCAGCGCAAGGTGCGCCAGTTCATCTTCGACAATCCCGGCAGTTGGAAGGCCGCCGCGCATGCGCCAGCGCTGCGCCGCCGCTTCGATTTCGAGGAAAGCGAGATGCTGGTGCGGCCACCGCGCGGTTTCCCGGCCGACTTCGAATGCATCGACGACCTCAAGCACAAGAACTGGGTGTTCTGGCGCCAGCTCGACGACGCGACCATGACAGGCCCGCGGCTGCGTACGCAAATCGCCGCCGACCTGCAGACGCTGGGTCCATTCGTGGACTATCTGTGCGCGGCGCTGGATCTGGAATTCTAGGGAGGCAACGCTCGCTGCAGGAGCGGCTTCAGCCGCGACAGGCATTACTGGTCACGCGTCGCGGCGGAAGCCGCTCCTGCATAACGCCCACACGCGCAACGAGGCACACGATGAAGAAATGGCTGGCCTTGCTGTTCCTCGCCCTGCTCGCCCTCGGCGGCTATGTCGCCGCCGGGCCGTACCTGGCCATCCGCGGTATCGACCATGCGCTGCGCGAGCGCGATGCCGCGGCGTTGGAGCGCTACGTCGACTTCCCCACCCTGCGGGTCAACCTCAAGGCGCAGGTGGACGATGCGTTGGTGCGTCGCGCCGGGCCGGACCTGCAGTCCAGCCTGTTCGGCGGCGCACTGCTGTCGCTGGCCGGTGGCCTCGGCGGGATGAGCGTGGACGCGATGGTCACCCCGGCCGGCATCGGTGCGCTGATGCAGGGCGATGCATTGTGGAAACGCGCCAGCGGCGACACCGTCGGCGGCGACACCTACGCCGCGCCACGCCCGCCGCAGCCGCTGCGCCAGGCCGAGCACCGCTTCGAATCGACCACGCGCTTCGTTGCCACCGTGCACACCGCCGACGGCACCGCGGTACCCTTCGTGTTCACGCGCGACGGCCTGCAGTGGAAACTCAGCAATATCCTGCTGCCGTTGTAGGCGATGCGGCGGTTGGCGGCAAATGGGCGCGGCCGGAAACTTGAGGCCACGTCGAGCCGCCACGCATGCGCGTTGCTCTTGTAGGAGCGACTTCAGTCGCGACGGGCGAAGCGCCAATGTTTCATCGGGCAGCCTGCAGTCGGGACTGAAGTCCCTCCCACACTAGGCACTCTAGCGATCTCGATCCGCTCACTTAACGCGACGCGACGCAGCGTTGGACCATCAGCCGCAGCATCACTTCTCATGAATCAGCGGCGACGCAGGGCATCGGTAACGCCCGTCGCGGCTGAAGCCGCTCCTACAAGCGCGACGAGGTGGTCCGCTGAGCCACCGACAAGCGCGTTTGCAAGAGGCTCGCGAGGTCCCCGCCCACACCACACGACTCGGCGCGCGCGGAAGCTCTACAGCTGCAGGCAGATCAACTCGGACAGTTCCGGATCGCCGGCACTGCGCCACAAGTTGCGGGTGGCGAATGTGCATCCCGCGTCAGGGCACATCAATACGATCTCGAACTCCGGCGGCGCCTGCACCCACCGGTGCCGGCCGCCATCGTCGGTGCGAAAGGAGGCAACGCTGGTCTGCACATGGCGCGGCGACGCGTCGGTTGTCGCCGTCGTTGCGGCCACCGACAGCATGCTGCCATCCCGGGTGACCGCGATGTTCCAGAAGTCCATGCCGAGGTCGATCTCCGTCACCGACGTGTATGGCGGGTCCATGAAGCCGGCGGTCGCGGTCGGTGCTGCCCAGAACACCCGATTGCCCTCGACGATCCGGCCGGGTCCGAGCGAAAGCCAGAGACGGCCCTGTCCATCCATCGCCGATTGGCAGGTCGGCGGCGTCTGCGCGATGCGCTTGGGCGGCTGCGGCAGGCCCGGCTCCGCCAGCCAGAGGCTGCCCTCGGCCGCCACCGCCAGGAGCTTCCCGTCGGGCGTCGCGTGCAGCTGCAATTCGTCCGCCAGCGCCCTGCGCCGCACGCTGCCATCCGCCAGCGCGATGGCGCTGAGCTGTGCGGAGCGCGCATTGGCCGCATGCACGTGGCCGCCCAGCGGCAGCAGGCGATCGATGTAACGCGGAATGCGCGAGGTCCATTTTTCCACGACGCGCAGCGTGCCGGCATCGAGCCGGAACAGCTTGGTATCGGTGGCCACCAGCACGCTGCCCTCGGCGTCTCTGGCGAACGCACGCGCCTGGTTGCCGAGGGCGACCGACGCCAGTTCGGCCCCCGTCGCCATGGCCAGCGCGCGAACCCGCAGCGCACCGAAGCTGACGCCCCATCCATCCGCGACCAGCACATGCCCGGCCTGGTCATCCACCCAGGGTCGATGGGCAGCCACGCCGGGAACCGTGGTCCGCCACAGAATCGTGGCAGCCTGGGGATGGGCGCTCGTGTGCGCAGGCAGGGATGCAGCTGAACCTTGTCGCGGACGCATCGATGCGAGAACTCTTCCATCAAAGACGGCAGGAGTTTCGCAAATCGCAACTGAGCGAGACGTGTTTGCCCGCGATGGCGGGCAGCGTCCAGACAGGTGCCGCGGACCGGGCTCTGCAGGCGCCAGGCAAGGATGTCCTCGCGCGCGCCACATCGCAGATGCTCACCTTGCGCACCCGCAACCACCATTCACGCTGCAGCGACTGCGCACCGCCGTGCGCATCGTGCCAGTGGGCGCCCCGACCCGTACCGGCACGCGCCAGCCCGCGCTTCGGGTGAGCAGCCAGTGGCCGCCAGAAAGGCCACTGTTGAAGGCGCGCAGAGCATCGCGCCTGCACATCGCAACGCGAAGGACACAGTGCCCCTACGAAGCCAGATCCTGCCTAGCGCTGAGCGCCCTCCCCGGTCCTGCCCGCCATCGCTTGCTGCAAGCGATGAAACGGCGTGCGCAATTGCCAGCGCGCCGACCACGGCAGGCGCGCCAGCGCCGCGTGCGCCTCCAGCGCTGGCAGCGCGCCGGTCCAGGCGAACACCACGTGGTTGTCCATGCTCGGCTCGTCCAGGCGCAGCACGCGGCCGCCGAACAATGCGCGCAGATGCGCCAGGTGGCGGCGGGTGTCGGTGTCGTACAGGTTCACCGCCAGCACCCCGCCCGGCGCGAGCGCCGCATGGCAGTCCTCGTAGAAGCCGCGGCTGAGCAGCGCCGCCGGGATGCCGTCGGCATCGTAGGCGTCGAGCAGCAGCAGGTCGTAGCGGTCGCGCCGCTGCGGCAACAGCCGCGCGCCGTCGCCGTGCACGGCCTCGAAGCGCGCGTCGTCGTCCGGAATGCGGAAGGCGGCGCGCAAGGCCAGCACGTCGGCATCGGCCTCGATCGCCTCGATCCGCGCCTGCGGCAGGTGCCGGTAGCAGAACTTGGCCTGCGAGCCGCCGCCAAGGCCGACGATGCCGATCCGCCGCGGGTCCGGACGCAACAGCAGCGCGGCCAGCATGCTGCGGGTGTAGCCCACCTGCAGCACGTCCGGCCACCAGGTGTACATGCGGCTCTGCGTCACCTCGCCCTTGAACTGCAGGCTGGTATAGCGCCAGCCATGGCGCACGTAGGGTCGCCCGGGACGCAGGTCGGCGCGCGCGTCCACGGCAGGCCGCAGCAGGCGGCGCAGCGCAGCCCAGCGGCCGCCGCCGGGCGCCGCGCTCACGGCCTGGCGAGGTCGTTGGCGACACCGTGCGGCACATGCCCGGCGGCGACGCGTTCGCGGGCGGCGCTGTCGATGTTGTGCTGCGAATCGTCGAAGAAGATGTCCGCGCCGAAGGCCTGCAGGAACGGCCCCTTGTGACGGCCGCCGAGGAACAGCGCCTCGTCCAGGCGCACCCCCCATTCGCGCAGGGTGCGGATCACCCGCTCGTGCGCGGGCGCCGAGCGCGCGGTGACCAGCGCGGTGCGGATCGGCGAGGCCTCGCCGGCCGGGAACGCCGACTGCAACGCGTGCAGCGCCGACAGGAAATTGCGGAACGGGCCGCCGGTCAGCGGCTGGCGCGCGTTCTCGCGCTCGTAGCGGCCGAACGCCTCCACGCCCTGCTCGCGCGAGAAACGCTCGCCCTCGTCGCCGAAGATCACCGCATCGCCGTCAAAGGCGATGCGCAACTGCGTGGACAGACGATCGGCATCGATCGCGCCTGCCGCCGCGGCCGCCTCCTGCGCGTGCTCGCCGGGCGGCTTGGGCAGGATGGTCGCCGCGGCGATGCCGTGGCTGAGCGCGCGGCGCACCGACTCCGGGTTGGCCGAGAGGAACAGGTCGGTACCGAACGGCTTGACGTAGGGCCAGGTCGCCTCGCCGGAGGTGAAGGTGGCGCGGACGATGCCCAGGCCGTAGTGCTGGATCGAATTGAAGATGCGCAGCCCGGTGTCGGCGGAATTGCGCGACAGCAGGATCACCTCCACCGGCGGCGTCTCCGGCGGCGTGCCCTGGTTCAGCGCCAGCAGCTTGCGCACGACCGGGAACGCCACCCCGGGCGCCAGGACATCGTCCTCGCGGTCGCGCTGGTACGCGCTGTACGCCTCCACGCCATCCCGCTCGAACAGGGCATGGCCCTCTTCCAGATCGAACAGGGCACGCGAGGTGACCGCGACGGTGAGCAGACGGGGGGAGTTGTCGGACATGAGAGCAGGGATTCGGCAGTGGGGATTGGGGATTGGCAAAAGCGGGCAAAGGAGTCGGAACGTGGACTGGAGACCGGAAGCAAAGCGGATGCGCTGTTGCGAATCCCCAATCCCGACTCCCGAATCCCGAATCCCCGCCCCTACACCATGAATTGCTCGCTCAGGATCCGCTCCTCCAGATTGTGTTCCGGGTCGAACAGCAAAGTGACCAGGCGGTCGCGGGATTCGCGGATGGTGACTTCGACCACGTCGCGGGTCTCGTGCGAGTCGGCGGTGACGCTGACCGGGCGCTTGTACGGGTCCAATACGCGGAAGCGCACCTCGATGTCGGCCTTGAGGATCGCGCCGCGCCAGCGCCGCGGCCGGTACGGTGCGATCGGGGTCAGCGCCAGGGTGTGCGAGCCCAACGGCAGGATCGGTCCGTGCGCGGAAGAGTTGTAGGCGGTACTGCCGGCCGGGGTGGACACCAGCACGCCGTCGCAGATCAGTTCATCGACCCGGGTCTGGCCGTTGAGATCGATGCTCACGTGCGCGGCCTGGCGGGTCTGCCGCAGCAACGAGACTTCGTTGTAGGCCAGCGAGCCGGTGGTGGCGCCGGATTCGGTCTGCGCCAGCATTTCCAGCGGCCGTAGCTTGGCCGGCTCGGCCAGGGCCAAACGCGCGACCAGGTCGTCGTCGCGGAACTGGTTCATCAGGAAGCCGACCGTGCCCAGCTTCATGCCGAACACCGGCTTGCCCAGGCTGCCGTGACGATGCAGGGTCTGCAGCATGAAGCCATCGCCGCCGAGCGCGCACAGCACATCGGCGTCGGCGGGATCGCAATCGCCGTAGCGCGTGACCAGTTGTTCGCGCGCACGCTGGGATTCCGGCGTGACGCTGGCGAGGAAGCAGATGCGGGGCGAGGACGGCATGGGCGCATTCATGGCGCCGATCATACCTGCCCGGTCATGAAAGCCGGGATTCGGGAATCGGGATTGGGGATTCGCAGAAGCGGGCTGTCGCACCGAAGGCCGGGCTGCGAACGCGGCAAACACCGATAAGGCCGGGATTCGGGATTGGTAGAAGCGGGCGGTCGCGTCGGGCGATGGGGATCCGCTTGGCGAATCCCCAATCCCGACTTCCCAATCTCGGCAATGGAGGAGCCCCCCCCCCCTTCTGTTAAGGGGGGCGCGGCGAAGCCGCGGGGGATAGGCAAGGCCGCCGTACGGCGCCAACCGTTTGCGGCGCAAACGGTTGGGTCAGGCCCGCGCAGCGGGCCTGACCACGGGGCTACACCCCGTGCGCCGCCAGCTGGCCGAGCCGCTGTACCGCCACCGACACCGTCGGGTAGTCCAGCGTCTTCTGCGCGGCCAGTTCCTGCAGCATGCTCAGGGTGAAGCGCAGGCTGCTGTCGTCGCGCTGCAGCCAATGCTGCACCTTGGCCTCGGCGGTGCCACCCGGCAGGCTCAGCGCCTGGCCGGCCAGCACACCGTGGTGCTTGGCCAACTCGTCGCGCAGCACGCCGCGGGCCACCGCATGCCAGCGGCCGTTGACCTCCAGCGCGTCGATCTGCTCGAACAGCCACGGCAGCTGCAGCGCCTCGCCCAGGCGGAAGTGCACCTTCGACACCTCCACCGGCTTGAGCTTGCGGGTGCGCGCCATCTCGATGATGTCGAACGCCGGCTCCAGGAAGCGCAGTTCCGACAGTTGCTGGGCGAGCGCCGGCGGCAGGCCCTTGTCCTGCCACTCCTGCACCAGGGCTTCATAGCGCGGACGCTGCGAATCGGGCAGCACGCCGGAGGCGACGCGGATGTCGTTGAACGGCTCGTAGTAGCGCTCCACCGCCGCGGTGATGCCCGGCATCGGGCCCGGACGGAACAGCAGCCAGCGCACGAAGGCGCGCTGCAGCGTCCAGATCACCTCCAGCGCGTCGATCTGCACCGACTCGGGCACCTTGCCGTCCAAGGCATCGATCTGTGTCCACAGCGCGCGTGCATCCAGCGTCTCGCGGCTGATGGTGTAGGCCTTGGCGACCTCGGCGATGCTTCGGCCGGTGTCTTCCTGCATGCGCATCAGGAAGGTGGCGCCCATGCGATTGATGGTGGTGTTGGTGACCGCGGTGGCGATGATCTCGCGCTTGAGGCGGTGCCGCTCCATCGCGTCGGCGTACTTCTTCTGCAGCGGCTGCGGGAAGTAGCGCTGCAGTTCCTTGGACAGGTACGGGTCCTCGGGAATGTCCGATTCGAGCAGTTGCTGGAACGCCACCAGCTTGGAATAGGACAGCAGCACCGCCAGTTCCGGCCGGGTCAGGCCCTGGCCACGCGCCTTGCGCGCGGAGATCTCCGCGTCCGAGGGCAGGTATTCGATCTGCCGGTCGAGCAGGCCCTGCGCTTCCAGGGTGCGGATGAAGTGCTGCTTGGAACCCAGGCGGGTGACGCTCATCCGCTCCATCAGGCTCAGCGCCTGGTTCTGGCGGATGTTGTCCCACAGCACCAGTTCGGCGACTTCGTCGGTCATCGACGCCAGCAGCTTGTTGCGCGCGTCCAGGGTCAGCTTCTTGGCCTGCACCACGTCGTTGAGCAGGATCTTGATGTTGACCTCGTGGTCGGACGTATCCACGCCGGCCGAGTTGTCGATGAAGTCGGTGTTGAGCAGCACGCCGACCTGCGCGGCCTCGATGCGGCCGAGCTGGGTCAGGCCGAGGTTGCCGCCCTCGCCCACGACCTTGCAACGCAGTTCGCCACCGTTGACGCGCAGGCCGTTGTTGGCGCGGTCGCCGACGTCGCCATGGGTCTCGCTGGCCGCCTTGACGTAGGTGCCGATGCCGCCGTTCCAGAACAGGTCCACCGGCGCCTTGAGGATGGCGTTCATCAGGTCGTTCGGCGAGAGCTGCTTGACGCCCGGCTCCAGGCCCAACGCCTCGCGCACCGGCGCACTGACCTCGATCGACTTGAGCGTGCGCGGGTAGATGCCGCCGCCGGCGCTGATCAGCTTGGCGTCGTAGTCGGCCCAGCTGGAGCGCGGCAGCTTGAACAGGCGCTCGCGCTCGGCGAAGGACGTCGCCGCGTCAGGGTTCGGGTCGAGGAAGATGTGGCGGTGGTCGAACGCGGCCAGCAGGCGGATGTGGCGCGACAACAGCATGCCGTTGCCGAACACGTCGCCGGACATGTCGCCGATGCCCACGCAGGTGAAGTCCTCGCTCTGGCAGTCGCGGCCCAGCGCACGGAAGTGGCGCTTGACCGACTCCCAGGCGCCGCGCGCGGTGATGCCCATGCCCTTGTGGTCGTAGCCGACCGAGCCTCCGGAGGCGAACGCATCGCCCAGCCAGAAGCCGTGGTCCAGCGCCAGACCATTGGCGATGTCGGAGAAGGTGGCCGTGCCCTTGTCGGCGGCGACCACCAGGTACGGGTCGTCCTGGTCGTGGCGCACCACCTGCGGCGGCGGCACGATCTTGCCGCCGACGATGTTGTCGGTGATGTCCAGCAGGCCCTGGATGAACAGCTTGTAGCAGGCGATGCCTTCGGCCAGCACCGCATCGCGGTCACCACCGACCGGCGGGCGCTTGCAGAAGAAGCCACCCTTGGCGCCGACCGGCACGATCACCGTGTTCTTGACCATCTGCGCCTTGACCAGGCCAAGCACCTCGGTACGGAAGTCCTCGCGCCGGTCGGACCAGCGCAGGCCGCCGCGCGCCACCGCGCCGAAGCGCAGGTGCACGCCTTCCACGCGCGGGCCGTACACGAAGATCTCGCGGTACGGACGCGGCTTGGGCAGGTCCGGCACCTTGGCCGAATCCAGCTTGAAGCTGATGCAGTGGCCCAGCCCGCCGTCGGCGGCGCGCTGGTAGTGGCTGGTGCGCAGGGTCGCCTCGATCACGCCCTTGAAGCTGCGCAGGATGCGGTCCTCGTCCAGGCTCGCCACCTGGTCGAACAGCTTCAGCAGCGCGGCCGAGACCGCCTCCAGCTGCGCGGCGCGGCTGCCGCTGCGCGCGTCGATCACCGGCTGCAGCGCCTTCAGCGCGGCATCGTCGCCGTTGGCCAGCAGGCGCAGCTGCGCAGACAGCGCGGCCTGACCCTCGGCGATCTGCGCCTTGCTCTCGTTGCCGGTGGCCGGATCGAAGCGCGCCTCGAACAGTTCCACCAGCAGCCGGGCCAGCAGCGGATAGCGGTTGCAGGTCTCTTCCACGTAGGCCTGCGAGAACGGCACGCCGGTCTGCAGCAGATACTTGCAGTAGCCGCGCAGCACCGCGACCTGGCGCCAGCTCAGGCTGGCGCCGACGATCAGGCGGTTGAAGCCGTCGTTCTCGGCATCGCCGCGCCAGATCCGCACGAACGCCTCGCACAGCGGCGCGTCGGCGGCTTCCACGTCGATGCTGCCGGCCAGCGGCTCGACCTCGAAATCCTGGATCGACAGCGCGGTGCCGTCGACCACCAGCCGGTACGGGCGCTCGGAGATCACCCGCAGACCCAGGTTCTCCATCATCGGCAGCACGTCGGACAGCGGCAGGTCGTCGTGCTGGCGGTACAGCTTCAGGCGCAGGCTGTCGGCGCCGTCGCGGCGCAACGCCTGCAGGCTCAGGTGCAGGTCTTCCGGACCACGCAACGCGGCCAGGCGCTCGACATCGCGCGCGGCGATCTGCGCGGTCGACTCCTCGATGTAGCCGGCCGGCAGCGCGCGGCCGTAGCCGGCGGCCAGGCGCAGGCCATCGCGCTCGCCGCAGCTGGCCACCAGCGCTTCGCGCAGGTCGTCGTGCCAGTTGCGCAGCAGGTGCGCCAGACGCGACTCCAGCTCGCTGGTGTCGAACTCCAGCGCCTCGCCCGGCTTCGGCCGCACGATCAGGTGCAGCTGCGCCAGCGGCGATTCGCCCAGCACCACGCTGGAATCGATGTATTCGCCGTGCAGCGCGTCCTTCAGCAGCGCCTCGATGCGCAGGCGCACGTCGGTGTTGAAGCGCTCGCGCGGGATGTACACCAGCGCGGAAATGAAGCGGCCGTACTTGTCGCGGCGCAGGAACAGGCGGCTGCGCACGCGCTCCTGCAGGCCGAGGATGCCCATCGCCGTGCGGTACAGCTCTTCCTCGTTGGACTGGAACAGCTCCTCGCGCGGCAGCGTCTCCAGGATGTGGCGCAACGCCTTGCCGCTGTGGCTGCTCGGGGTCAGCTCGGACTTGCGCATGACCGAGTCGAAGCGCTCGCGCACCAGCGGGATCTCCCACGGGCGGCGGTTGTAGGCGCTGGAGGTGAACAGGCCGAGGAAGCGCTGCTCGGCGATGATGCGGCCCTTGGCGTCGAACTCCAGCACGCCGATGTAGTCCATGTAGCCGCTGCGGTGCACCCGCGAGCGCGCATTGGTCTTGGTCAGGATCAGCGCTTCCTTGGTGCCGGACTCGCTGAGGCCGTGTGCGGCCAGCGTGCGCACCGGTCGCGCCGGCGACTTGTCCTGCCCGCGCAGCAGGCCCAGGCCGCTGTCTTCCAGCGGCGCCAGCACGTCTTCGCCGCCCTGCTTCTCCACGCGGTACTCGCGGTAGCCGAAGAAGGTGAAGTGGTCGGCCGCGGCCCAGCGCAGGAACTCCTGCGCCTCGCGCCGGCCCTTGTCGTCCACCGGCAGGCGCCGCGTGGTCAGGTCGTCGGCCAACGCCAGCATCTTCTCGCGCATGCTGCCCCAGTCGCGCACGATGTTGCGCACCTCGCCGAGGATGCGCCGGATCGCCGCTTCCACCTTGGCCATGTCCTCCGGCGGCTGGCGGTCGATCTCCAGCGCCATCAGCGATTCCGCCTTGCCCTCGCCCACGCTCTCCAGCGTGCCGCCCTTGTCGCGCTGCATGCGCAGCACCGGGTGGCCCAGCACGTGCACGCCGATGCCCAGTTCCGCCAGCGCCATGCTCACCGAATCGACCAGGAACGGCATGTCGTCGTTGACGATCTGCAGCACGGTATGCGACGACTCCCAGCCGTCGTCCTTCAGGTTCGGGTTGAACACCCGCACGTTGACCGTGCCTGGCTTGCGCTTGCGCGCGAATTCCAGCATCGACGCGGCCAATGCCGCCCACTCCTGCGCGCTGTGGTGGGGGAACTCGTCCTCCTCCATGCGCTTGTAGAACTCCTCGGCGAAGGTCTGCGCCTGCTCCTGGCGTGCGGCCGGGTAGCGCTTGCGCAGCGCCGCGAACACCGGCGCCAGGCTGAAACCGCTGGCGACCGGCGCGGCGTCGATCACCTTGGCGGTGGCCGGAACGGTCACGGCCGGCTTGGCCGGCGGCGCGGCCTTGCGCGGGACAGCCGGCTTGGCCGGGGTCTTGGCCTTGGCAGGCGACTTCGCAGGTGCCTTGGCCGACTTGGCGGCGGACGCGGTCGCGGAGGTGCTGGCAGCGGCCGAAGAGGTGGAACGGGAAGCGGCGTGTTTGGGTTTCATGACGGAGAGCAGCAACGATGCTCGATGGGAAAGCCGGAATTGTACCGGTGCCTTGTTCAACTACCTTGCTGCATCGCAAACCGACGGTGCGCCAGAGACCACGCGCCAGATCGCGCAAAGTGTCTACAACATCTTCGTCACGCGGCGGTCACCATGCTTTGCCGGCCGTGCTGTTGTCAGCAAGAACGCCCCACTGTCAAGGCTGTTCTAATTCTAAACTGGACGGTATAGTCCACAATCAATGAGCACCCCCCTCGCCTCCGCCGCACAGCGCCAGGCGCGCGACCAGCGCGTGTACGTCGCCGTGCGCGAATTGCTGGCCGAGGAAGGCATGGGCCTGAGCATGGACGCGGTGGCGGCACGCGCCGGCTGCTCCAAGCAGACCCTGTACAGCCGCTACCGCAGCAAGCAGGCCTTGCTGCGGCGGGCGCTGCAGGACCACCTGGACCTGGCCACCGCGCACCTGGAGCCGGTACAGGACGACCTGCGCGGCGGCCTGCTGCGCTTCGCCTGCGAATACCTGGAACAGTTGTCGGAACCGCGCGTGCTGCAGAGTTGTCAGCTGATCGCCGCCGAGTCGCGGCATTTCCCCGAAGAAGCCCGCGCCATGTTCCGCGACAGCGCCGGCGCGCTGATGCAGCGCCTGAGCGAGCGCCTGCGCGGTGCCATCGCCCGCGACCAGCTCCGGCATGACGATCCGCACTTCATGGCCGAGCTGCTGTTGAGCATGATCGTCGGCATGGATTTCGAGCGTCAGCGCTTCCACAGCGCGCATCGCGGCGACGCCGCCGCGCAGCGCGCCTGGGCCGAGTTCGCCGTGGACGGCTTTTTGCGCGCGTTCGCCGCCGCCCCTTCCCTTCCTTCTACAAAACCAGACCGGAGTACCACCCGATGACCTCCCCGTTGCGTTCTCTCGCCCTGGCCTGCGCCGTCGTGGTGGTGTTGGCGTCCTGCAAGAAACAGGATCAGCAGCAGGCCATGCCGCCGCCGGAAGTGGGCGTGCTGCAGGCGCAGCCGCAGACCGTGCCGCTCGAGCGCGAGCTGGTCGGCCGCCTGTCCGCATTCCGCAGCGCCGATGTGCGCGCCCGCGTGCCCGGCGTGCTGGAAAAGCGTCTGTACACCGAAGGCACCGACGTCAAGGAAGGCCAGCCGCTGTTCCAGATCGACCCGGCGCCGCTGCGTGCGACCCTGGCCTCGGCGCAGGGCCAGCTGGCCGCCGCCGAAGCCACCTACGCCAACGCCAAGGCCGCTGCCGCCCGCGCGCGCAGCCTGGCGCCGCAGGCCTACGTGTCCAAGTCCGACCTGGACAACGCCGAGGCCACCGAGCGCAGTTCCGCCGCGTCGGTGCAGCAGGCCCGTGCGGCGGTCGAAACCGCGCGCATCAACCTCGGCTATGCCACCGTCACCGCGCCGATCGCCGGCCGCGCCGGCAAGCAGCAGGTCACCGAGGGCGCGCTGGTCGGCCAGGGCGACAGCACCCTGCTGACCACGATCGACCAGCTGGACCCGCTGTACGTCAACTTCTCGATGAGTTCCGACGAACTGGCGCAGCTGCGCCAGGCGCAGACCCAGGGCAACGTCGCCCTCAACGCCGAGGACAAGTCGACCGTGCAGATCAAGCTCGGCGACGGCAGCAGCTACGCGCATGCCGGCACCCTGGACTTCTCCGGCGCCGCGGTCGACCCGAGCACCGGCTCGGTGACGCTGCGCGCGCTGCTGCCGAATCCGGACCGGGTGCTGCTGCCCGGCGCCTTCGTCAGCTTCTCGGCCAACCTGGGCCAGCGCAAGGACGTGTACCTGATCCCGCAGGCCGCGGTGCTGCGCGACGCCAAGGGCGCCTATGCCATGGTCGTCGGCAAGGACAGCAAGGTGGTACGCAAGGATCTGACCACGGTCGGCCAGCAGGGCGACAAGTGGATCGTCAGCGGGGGCCTGCAGAGCGGCGACCAGGTCGTAGTCAGCGGCCTGCCCAAGGTCAAGGAAGGCGCACCGGCCGTGGCCAAGCCATGGGATCCGAACGCCGCCGCCCAGGGCCAGGGCCCGGGTGCCGGCGCGGCTCTCGGCCAGGGCGCGCAAGGCGCCGCGGCGCCGGCCAAGGGCGCCGCCCCGGCGCAGGGCGCAGCGCACGGCGACACGCCGGACGCCGCCTCGCATTCCGACCAGCCGAAGCAGTAACGGACTCCCCCCATGCCTAAGTTCTTCATCGAACACCCGGTCTTCGCCTGGGTGGTGGCGATCCTGATCTCGCTCAGCGGCGTGATCGCCATCCTCAATCTCGGCGTCGAGTCGTATCCCTCGATCGCCCCGCCCCAGGTCACCGTCACCGCCACCTATCCCGGCGCCAGCGCCAGCACCACCGAACGCTCGGTCACCCAGGTGATCGAGCAGCAGCTGACCGGCATCGACCACCTGCTGTACTTCAGCTCGTCGTCGTCCTCCAGCGGCACCGCCACCATCACCCTGACCTTCGAGACCGGCACCGACGCGGACATCGCCCAGGTGCAGGTGCAGAACAAGGTGTCGCTGGCCACGCCGCGCCTGCCCTCGGAAGTGACCGCACAGGGCGTGGTGGTGGCCAAGGCCAACGCCGGCTTCCTCAGCGTGATCGCGCTGCGTTCGGACAACCCGTCGATCGACCGCGACGCGCTCAACGACATCGTCGGTTCGCGCGTGCTGGAGCAGATCTCGCGCGTGCCCGGCGTCGGCAGCACCCAGCAGTTCGGTGCCGAGTACGCCATGGACATCTGGCTCAACCCTGAGAAGCTGCAGGGTTACCACATGTCCGCCAACGACGTGTACACCGCGATCCGCGCCCAGAACGTGCAGTTCGCTGCCGGTTCGCTGGGCTCGGATCCGGCGCCGCAGGGCCAGTCGTTCACCGCCACGGTCAGCGCCGAGGGCCGCTTCACCTCGCCCGAGCAGTTCGAGAACATCATCCTGCGCGCCGACGGCAACGGCACCGTGGTGCGGCTGAAGGACGTGGCCCGGGTCGCGTTCGGCCCGACCAACTTCGGCTTCGACACCCAGTACAACGGCAAGCCGACCGGCGCCTTCGCGATCCAGCTGCTGCCGGGCGCCAATGCGCTGAACGTGTCCGCGGCGGTCAAGGCCAAGATGGACGAGCTGCAGCCCAGCTTCCCGCAGGGCGTCACCTGGTTCACGCCGTACGAGAGCACCACCTTCGTCAAGATCTCGATCGAGGAAGTGGTCAAGACCCTGGCCGAGGCGATCGTGCTGGTGTTCCTGGTGATGCTGGTGTTCCTGCAGAACTTCCGCGCCACCATCATCCCCACCCTGGTCATCCCGGTGGCGTTGCTGGGCACCTTCCTGGGCATGTGGGCGATCGGCTTCACCATCAACCAGCTGACCCTGTTCGCGATGGTGCTGGCGATCGGCATCGTGGTCGACGACGCGATCGTGGTGATCGAGAACGTCGAACGCATCATGTCCGAGGAGCACCTGGCGCCGAAGGCGGCCACGCACAAGGCCATGACCCAGATCACCGGCGCGGTGGTGGCGATCACCGTGGTACTGGCGGCGGTGTTCATCCCCTCGTCGATGCAGCCCGGCGCCGCCGGCGCGATCTACAAGCAGTTCGCGATCACCATCGCCATGTCGATGGCGTTCTCGGCGTTCCTGGCGCTGAGCTTCACCCCGGCGCTGTGCGCGGCGTTCCTCAAGCCCACCCACAACGACAACCCGAACTGGGTCTACCGCACCTTCAACAAGTACTACGACAAGCTCTCGCACCGCTACGTCGGCGCGGTCGGCAACACCATCCGCCGCGCGCCGCGCTGGATGGCGGTGTTCGCCCTGCTGCTGGTGCTGTGCGGGTTCCTGTACACGCGCATGCCAGGCAGCTTCCTGCCGGAAGAGGACCAGGGCTTCGCGCTGGCGATCGTGCAGTTGCCGCCGGGCGCGACCAAGACCCGCACCAACGAGGTGTTCGCGCAGATGCGCGGCGTGCTGCAGCAGCAGAAGGCGGTCGAAGGCATGCTGCAGGTGGCCGGCTTCAGCTTCCTAGGCCGCGGCGAGAACGTGGGCATGGGCTTCATCCGGCTCAAGCCCTGGGACGAGCGCGACATCGCCGCCGGCGACCTGATCCAGCAGTTGAACGGGATGTTCTACGGGATCAAGGACGCGCAGATCTTCGTGGTCAACCTGCCCACGGTGAACGGCCTGGGCCAGTTCGGCGGCTTCGACATGTGGCTGCAGGACCGCAGCGGCCAGGGCGAGGAAGCCCTGCTGCAGGCGCGCAACATCGTGCTCGGCAAGGCCGCGCAGCGCCAGGACACCCTGGCCGGGGTCCGCCCGAACGGCCTGGAGAACGCGCCGCAGCTGCAGTTGAAGGTGGACCGCGTGCAGGCGCAGTCGATGGGCCTGTCGGTCAGCGACATCTACCAGTCGATCCAGCTGATGCTGGCGCCGGTGTACGTCAACGACTTCTTCTACGAGGGCCGCATCAAGCGCGTCAACATGCAGGCGGATGCGCCGTTCCGCACCGGTCCGGAGTCGCTGCGCAACTTCTACGTGCCCAGCAACACCGCCACCGACAGCAGCGGCCTGCCGCAGATGATCCCGTTGAGCACGGTGGTGAGCTCGGACTGGATCTACAGCTCGCCGTCGCTGAGCCGCTACAACGGCTACTCGGCGATCAACATCGTCGGCAACCCGGCGCCGGGCGGCAGTTCCGGCCAGGCGATGAGCGCGATGGAGGACATCGTCAACAACGACCTGCCGCCGGGCTTCGGCTTCGACTGGAGCGGCATGTCGTACCAGGAAATCATCGCCGGCAACACCGCCACGCTGCTGCTGGTGCTGTCGATCGTGGTGGTGTTCCTGTGCCTGGCGGCGCTGTACGAAAGCTGGTCGATCCCGGTGTCGGTGCTGCTGGTGGTGCCGATCGGCGTGCTCGGCGCGGTGGCGTTCTCGCTGCTGCGCGGCCTGCCCAACGACATCTACTTCAAGATCGGCCTGATCACGGTGATCGGCCTGGCCGCCAAGAACGCGATCCTGATCGTCGAGTTCGCGGTGGAGCAGCGGGCGATGGGCAAGACCCTGCGCGAGGCCGCGGCCGAGGCGGCGCACCTGCGCTTCCGCCCGATCCTGATGACCTCGTTCGCGTTCATCCTCGGCGTGCTGCCGATGGCGATCTCCACCGGCGCAGGCGCCAACGCCCGCCACGCCATCGGTACCGGCGTGATCGGCGGCATGCTGTTCGCCACCGTGCTGGGCGTGCTGTTCATCCCGCTGTTCTTCGTGATGGTGCGGCGCATGCTCGGCGACAAGCTGGACGAGCCGTCGAAGGAGTTCACGCAGATGCAGGAGCAGGGTCTGGCGCGGCATCAGCCGGATCGGTGAGGCGCTGGGATTTGGGATTCGGGAGTGGAGATTCGTGAATCGGATTCCCTCCCGATCCTGATCCTTCCCTTTGGAGTCAAACGAAAAGCGGCCGCAAGGCCGCTTTTTGGTTTGTGCGGGCGCTGACGGAAAGCTCTGGGCGGAACCGCCCTTCAGCGGACAGCACACGCCTGCAAAAATCTCTGTGGCACGGACTTCAGGGCATTTCGACTCACATGCCTTTGCCGCGGCTCAGCGGAGATGCCGTTGCTCTTGTAGGAGCGGCTTCAGCCGCGACGGGCTCCACCGGTAACGCGCGTCGCGGCTGAAGCCGCTCCTACAATGGGGCTTGCGTCGTTACTAGGCTTGCTTCAGCCCCGACGCTTCTGGCGGGAAATCTCCCCTCACTGCAATCTACACAAAGAAAAAAGCGGCCCTGCGGCCGCTTCTCCCTAGATCTTCAACCGATTCGGGAACCGGCCAATCCCCAATCCCGACTCCCAAATCCCGGCCTCACCGCAGCCCGGTCTCGTTGCGGGCGATCACCAAGCGCTGGATCTCACTGGTGCCCTCGTAGATCTCGGTGATCTTCGCATCGCGGAAGTAGCGCTCCAGCGGCATCTCCTTGGAGTAGCCCATGCCGCCGTGGATCTGCACCGCCTGGTGGGTGATCCACATCGCCGCCTCAGAGGCGGTGAGCTTGGCCACCGAGGCCTCGGTGGTGAAGCGCTGACCCTGCCCCTTCAGCCAGGCCGCGCGCAAGGTCAGCAGCAGCGCCGCGTCCAGCTTGCACTTCATGTCGGCGATCTTGGCCTGGGTCATCTGGAACGCGCCGATCGGCGAGCCGAACGCCTTGCGCTCCTTCACGTACTCCAGGGTGGCCTCGTAGGCGGCGCGGGCCAGGCCGATCGCCTGCGAGGCGATGCCGATGCGGCCGGCGTCGAGCACGCTCATCGCGATCTTGAAGCCTTCGCCCGGCGTGCCCAGCACCTCGTCGGCGCTGGCCACGTAGTCCTGGAACTCGATCTCGCAGGTGGCCGAGGCGCGGATGCCCAGCTTGGGCTCGGTCTTGCCGCGATGGAAGCCGGGCTTGTCGGTGTCGACCACGAAGGCGGTGATGCCGCGCGCGCCCTTGTCCGGCTCGCTCATCGCGAACAGCACGATGTACTTGGCGACCGGGCCGGAGGTGATCCAGCTCTTCTTGCCATTGATGACGAAGCTGCCGTCGTCCTGGCGCACCGCGCGGCACCGCATCGCGGTGGCGTCGGAGCCGGACTGCGGCTCGGTCAACGCAAAGGCGCCGATCTCGCGGCCCTCGGCGATGGCACGCACGTACTTCTGCTTCTGTTCCTCGTTGCCGTTCTTGAGGATGCCGGCGCAGAACAGCGAGTTGTTGACCGACATGATGGTCGAATGCGCCGCATCGCCAGCGGCGATCTCGACCATGGCCAGCACGTAGGCGATCGGGTCCATGCCGGCGCCGCCGTACTCGTCCGGCACCTCGATGCCCATCAGCCCGTTCTCGCCCAGCAGGCGGATGTTCTCCAACGGGAATTCGCCGGTACGGTCGTGGTGCTCGGCACTGGGAGCGATCCGCTCCTGGGCGATGCGCCGCGCCACGTCCTGGATCATCAATTGCTCTTCGGTAAAGCTGAAATCCACGTCGAACCCCTCCCGGGCATATTGGTCCGGCCATTGTAGCCGTGCAGACCATACGCCGGCGTGTGCAACTTGACCGCAACCGCCGTGCGGACCAAAATATCTCTATATCGCGATAGGAAGATATTTATGGATCTGGAGGACTGGTCGTCCCGGCTGAAGGTCTTCGCCGACGCCACCCGCGTGCGCCTGCTGGCGCTGCTGGAACAGGAGGAGCTGACCGTGGCCGAGTTGTCGGCCATCACCCGCCTGGCGCAGCCGCGGGTCTCGACCCACCTGGCCAAGCTCAAGGAGGCCGGGCTGGTGCGCGACCGCCGCGCCGGCGTGTCGGCCTATTATCGCTTCGACGAGACCCTGCTGGACCCGGCCCAGCGCGCGCTGTGGCTGGCGCTGAGCACCGGCAGCGACGATCCGCTGTTGCGCCAGGACGCCGAGCGCGTGGCGGCGGTGCTGGCCAACCGCGCCGCCGACCAGAACTGGGCCGACTCGGTGGCCGGCGACATGGAACGCCACTATTCCCCTGGCCGCACCTGGGAAGCCTTGGCGCGCACCGCCCTGCCGCTGCTGGAGACCGGCGACGTGCTCGACATCGCCTCCGGCGACGGCGTGCTGGCCGAACTGGTGGCGCCGCACGCGCGCCGCTACGTCTGCATCGACACCAGCGCGCGAGTGGTGGCCGCGGCCAGCGAGCGCCTGCGCCGGCTCGGCAATGTGGAAGTGCGCGAGGGCGACATGCACGCCCTGCCCTTCGCCGATGCCAGCTTCGACCTGGTGGTGATGATGCACGCGCTGACCTACGCCACCAAGCCGGCGCAGGCGGTGTGCGAATCGGCGCGGGTGCTGCGTCCGGGCGGCCGCCTGCTGCTGTGCAGCCTGGCGCGCCACGAACACAAGGCCGCGGTGCAGGCCTACGGCCACGTCAACCTCGGCTTCGCCGCCAAGGAACTGCGCAAGTTCGTCGGCAAGGCCGGGCTCGAGGTCTCCAGCCTGGAAACCGTGACCCGCGAGAAGCGCCCGCCGCACTTCGAAGTGATTTCGTTGATTGCTGGGAAGCCGGGATTCGGGAGTGGGGATTCGGGATTGGATAAAGCAAAAGCCAAAGCAGGAGCTGAAGCATGACCGGCGCTTTTCCACCAATCCCCAATCGCCAATCCCCAATCCCGGGCCTGCCCTGGCTAAACCCGGAGCGCACGCAGAAACTGCTGCAGGCCTTGTCCGAACGCATCCTGATCATCGATGGGGCGATGGGCACGATGATCCAGCGTCATGGGCTGCAGGAGGCCGACTACCGCGGCGAGCGCTTTGCCGAGGGCTACGACGCGCAGGCCGGGCACGTGCACGGCCCCGGTTGCGACCACGCGCCGCAGGGCCACGACCTGAAGGGCAACAATGATCTGTTGCTGCTGACCCGCCCGGAGGTGATCGCCGAGATCCACCGCGCCTATCTCGACGCCGGCGCCGATCTGCTGGAGACCAACACCTTCAACGCCACCGCGATCAGCCAGGCCGACTACCACCTGGAACACCTGGTCTACGAACTCAACAAGGCAGGCGCGCAGGTCGCGCGCGCCTGCTGCGACGCGGTCGAGCAACTGACGCCGGACAAGCCGCGGTTCGTGATCGGCGTGCTCGGCCCGACCAGCCGCACCGCCTCGATCAGCCCGGACGTCAACGATCCCGGCTTCCGCAACACCAGCTTCGACGAATTGCGCGCCACCTACCGCGACGCGATCGACGGCCTGATCGACGGCGGCGCCGACACGCTGATGGTCGAGACCATCTTCGACACGCTCAACGCCAAGGCTGCGCTGTATGCGATCGAAGAAGTGTTCGACGCGCGCGGCGGGCGCTTGCCGGTGATGATCTCCGGCACCATCACCGATGCCTCCGGCCGCACCCTGTCCGGGCAGACCGCCGAAGCGTTCTATGCCTCGGTCGCGCACGGGCGGCCGCTGTCGGTGGGGCTGAACTGCGCGCTCGGCGCAAAGGACCTGCGCCCGCACGTGGAGACCCTGGCGCGGATCGCCGACGGCTACGTCAGCGCGCATCCCAACGCCGGCCTGCCCAACGCCTTCGGCGAATACGACGAGACGCCCGAGGAAATGGCGGCGACGCTGCGCGAGTTCGCCGAGTCCGGGCTGCTGAACCTGGTCGGCGGCTGCTGCGGCACCACCCCGGCGCACATCCGCGCCATCGCCGAGGCGGTGCACGGGCTGCCGCCGCGCGTGCCGCTGGCGACCACGGCGCAGGCCGCCTGATGTCCGCCGCGCGCATGCCCGCCGTCCCCGCCCGCGCACTCCTGCGCGGGCACGGTGCCGCCTGCGCGCACGCCTGCACCTCCCTGTTTCCGGAACGCTGACCATGTCCTCCGCCCGCTACACCCGCCTGTCCGGCCTGGAGCCGTTGCTGCTGACCCCGGACCTGCTGTTCGTCAACGTCGGCGAACGCACCAACGTCACCGGCAGCGCGCAGTTCCGCAAGCTGATCAAGGAGGAGCGCTACGAGGAAGCGGTGGAAGTGGCGCGCCAGCAGGTCGCCAACGGCGCGCAGATCCTCGACGTCAACATGGACGAGGGCCTGATCGACTCGGAGAAGGCGATGGTGCGCTTTCTCAACCTGATCATGTCCGAGCCGGACATCGCGCGCATCCCGGTGATGGTCGACTCCTCCAAGTGGAGCGTGATCGAGGCCGGGCTGAAGTGCCTGCAGGGCAAGAGCGTGGTCAACTCGATCTCGCTCAAGGAAGGCGAGGCACCGTTCGTCGAACACGCGCGCAAGGTGCTGCGCTACGGCGCCGCGGCGGTGGTGATGGCCTTCGACGAGGTCGGACAGGCCGACACCTGCGCACGCAAGGTGGAGATCTGCACCCGCGCCTACCGCATCCTCACAGAGCAGGTCGGGTTCCCGCCGGAAGACATCATCTTCGATCCGAACATCTTCGCCGTGGCCACCGGCATCGAGGAACACGACAACTACGCGGTCGACTTCATCGAGGCGACCCGCGAGATCAAGCGCACCCTGCCGCACTGCCACGTCTCCGGCGGCGTGTCCAACGTGTCGTTCTCGTTCCGCGGCAACGAGACCGTGCGCCAGGCGATCCATTCGGTGTTCCTGTACCACGCCATCGCCGCTGGCATGGACATGGGCATCGTCAACGCCGGCGGCATGCCGATCTACGACGAACTGGACCCGGAACTACGCGAGCGCGTGGAGGACGTGATCCTCAACCGCCGCCGCGATGCCACCGAACGCCTGCTGGAGATCGCCGAGCGCTACAAGAAAGCCGGGAATCGGGATTCGGGAATCGGGAATCGCGAGAAGCTGGCGTGGCGCGAGAAGACGGTGCGCGAGCGATTGAGCCATGCGCTGGTGCATGGCATCGACGAGTTCGTCGAGGTCGATACGGAAGAGGCGCGGCAGCAGTCCACGCGACCGCTGGACGTGATCGAAGGCCCGCTGATGGACGGCATGAACGTGGTCGGCGACCTGTTCGGCGCCGGCAAGATGTTCCTGCCGCAGGTGGTGAAATCGGCGCGGGTGATGAAGAAGGCGGTGGCCTATCTGCTGCCGTACATCGAGGCGGAGAAGCTGCGCAGCGGCGACACCGGCAAGTCCAACGGCAAGATCATCATGGCCACGGTCAAGGGCGACGTGCACGACATCGGCAAGAACATCGTCGGCGTGGTCCTGGCCTGCAACAACTTCGACGTGATCGACCTGGGGGTGATGGTGCCGACCCAGACCATCCTCGACCGCGCCCGCGCCGAGAACGCCGACATCATCGGCCTGTCCGGGCTGATCACCCCGTCGCTGGAAGAGATGACCCACGTCGCGCGCGAGATGCAGCGCCAGGGCTTTTCGATGCCGCTGCTGATCGGCGGCGCCACCACCTCGCGCGCGCACACCGCGCTGAAGATCGACCCGCACTATGCGGCGCCGACGGTCTGGGTCAAGGACGCCTCGCGCGCGGTCGGCGTGGCACAGTCGCTGATCTCGCGCGAACTGCGCGCGGCCTTCGTCGCCGCCAACGACGCCGACTACGCCGAAATCCGCCAGCGCCACAAGAACCGCGGCGACGCCAAGCGCCTGGTCTCGCTCGCGCATGCGCGCGGGCAGCGCTTCGATGGCGGCTGGGACGCCTACACCCCGCCGGCCCCACGCCAGCCCGGCCTGCATGTGTTCGACGACTACCCGTTGGACGACCTGGTCCCACTCATCGACTGGACCCCGTTCTTCCAGGCCTGGGAACTGGCCGGCAAGTTCCCGGCGATCCTCACCGACGAGATCGTCGGCCAGCAGGCCAGCGAGCTGTACCAGGACGCGCGGGCGATGCTGCAGCGGATCGTCGAAGAGAAATGGCTGACCGCCAAGGCCGTGTTCGGGCTATGGCCGGCGCAGTCGGTGGGCGACGATGTCGAGGTGGTCCTGGCGGACCACCGGGAGTCGGGAATCGGGATTGGGGATTCGCAGGAACAAAGCCAATCCCCAATCTCCACTCCCCAATCCCGGCACCTCCTGCATTTCCTCCGCCAACAGGTCGACAAACCCGCCGAGCGCCCGGACTTCTGCCTGGCCGACTTCATCGCCCCGCGCGACAGCGGCAAGCAGGACTGGATCGGTGCGTTCGCGGTCACCGCCGGCATCGGCATCGAGCCGCACGTGGCGCGCTTCGAGGCGGCGCACGACGACTACAACGCGATCCTGCTCAAGGCCCTGGCCGATCGCCTGGCCGAGGCGCTGGCCGAGCGCCTGCATCAGCGCGTGCGCACCGAATTCTGGGGCTACGTCGGCGACGAGGGGCTGGACAACGAGGCGCTGATCGCCGAGCGCTACCGCGGCATCCGCCCCGCGCCCGGCTATCCGGCTTGCCCCGACCACAGCGAGAAGCAGACTCTGTTCGCGCTGCTCGACGCCGGGCGCAACGCCAGCATGTCGCTGACCGAGAGCTTCGCGATGCTGCCGACCGCCGCGGTGTCCGGCTACTACTTCAGCCACCCGCAGAGCCAATACTTCGTGGTCGGCCGGCTCGGCAAGGACCAGCTCGCCGACTACGCGAAGCGCAAGGGCGTCTCGCTGCAGCAGGCCGAGCGTTGGCTGGCCTCGAACCTGGACTACGATCCGGAGTGAGCCCGGGCCGTCGCAGGTGCACCCCGCATCGCCGGCTTCGCCATCACGCACGCCCTTCCCGCCCACCGCCCATGCCGATGCCCACCTCATCCCCGCTGAAGATCCTGGTCACCGGCAGCGCCGGCCGGGTCGGCCGCGCGATCCACATCCGGCTCGCGCGCGAGCACCGCGTCAGTGGCTTCGACCGCACGCCCTGCTCCACCGCCGACTGGGTCGGCGACCTCGACGACGCCGCGCTGCTGGCGCGCGCAATGCAGGGCGCCGACGCGGTGATCCACACCGCCGCGCTGCATGCCCCGCACGTCGCGCATGTGCCGGCGGCGCGCTTTCGCCAGGTCAATGTCGACGGTACGCGCCGCGTCCTGGATGCCGCGGCGGCGGCCGGCGTGCGCCGCATCGTGTTCACCAGCACCACCGCGTTGTACGGCAGCGCCGCCACGCCCGATGGCAGCGCCGGCTGGGTCGACGAAACGCTGACACCGCAGCCGCAGACCATCTACCACCACACCAAGCTGGAGGCCGAGGCGGTGCTGCGCGAAGCGGCCGACCAAGGCGGGCCGAGCGTGCGCATCCTGCGCATGTCGCGCTGCTTCCCGGAGCCGGTCAACGTGATGGCCGCGTTCCGCCTGCATCGTGGCATCGACGCGCGCGACGTCGCCGAGGCCCATGCCGCGGCATTGCGGCATGCCGGGCCGGCGGCCGCGATGTTCGTGATTTCCGGGGACACGCCGTTCCTGCGCGAGGATTGCGCCGACCTGCATAGCGCGGCAGCGACCGTCCTGCGACGACGCACCCCTGCCCTGGTGGCGGCGTTCGCGCAACGTGGCTGGGCACTGCCGGAACGGATCGACCGCGTCTACTCGGCACAGCACGCGATGCAGGCGCTGGGTTGGCGACCGCGCTACGGTTTCGAGGAGGTGCTGGCGCAGTACGACCAGCACGTCCCGGAGGTCCTGCCGCCCGGCGATGGCGAGGCCGCGCGCGAGTAAGCATGCGGCGGTAGCGGCAAGAATCTCGCGCACTCCAGCTCCACGAGCCGCTTCGCGCCGACCCTCACCCCAATCCCTCTCCCAAGGGGAGAGGGGCACACGTACTACCGCTGTTCCCTTCTCCCATCGGGAGAAGGTGCCCCGAAGGGGCGGATGAGGGTACGGGCACAGCCACGTCAACCCAAACACCACGAGACGCTTCGCGCCGACCCTCACCCCAACCCCTCTCCCGACGGGAGAGGGGCACATGTACTGCCGCTGTTCCCTTCTCCCCTCGGGAGAAGGTGCCCCGAAGGGGCGGATGAGGGTACGGGCATAGCCGCGTCACCCCAAACACCACGAGACGCGTCGCGCCGATCCTCACCCCACCCCCTCTCCCGACGGGAGAGGGGCACGCGTACTGCCGCTGTTCCCTTCTCCCCTCGGGAGAAGGTGCCCCGAAGGGGCGGATGAGGGTACGGGCACAGCCACGTCAACCCAAACACCACGAGCCGCTTCGCGCCGACCCTCACCCCAATCCCTCTCCCGACGGGAGAGGGGCTTCGGGCTCAGCGCAGCAACACGGAAATGCCGAGGCCGCCCTGCCAGTCCGGGGTCTGCGACGACAGACCGCGCAGGACCGACACATCCAGTTGCACGCGCTTGGCGAACAGCCAGGTGACGCCGCTGCCGAGCGCGCGCATCTCGTCCTCGCCGCCGCCGATGCCGGCCTCGACGTAGGCGCTCAGCGTGTCGCCGGCATAGAAGGTATAGCTCGGCGAGACGCTCCAGCCGGAGCCGTCCTCGCTGTCGCTGACGTTGCCGTACAGCGCCAGGCTGCGCCCCTCCGGCAGGTCCCAGCCAGCGCTCACGCCCAGGTCGTAGCGATGGCCGGCATCGCCGTACGGTGCGCGCCCGACCGGCAGGCTGGCGCTGCCGAGCAGCGACCAGCTGAAGCCGTCGCGGGCGCTGGGCAGCGCCTGCTTCAGGCCGATGCTGGCGTCGCCGCCGCTGTGCCCGCGCCGGTCCTGGCCGCCGCCGCGCACGCGTTGCCAGACCTGGCTATCGATCGCCAACTGCAGCTCGGTGCGCGCGCTCAGGCCGATCCGCAGCCGGCTGTTGGCGACGTATTCGGTGCTGCGCACATCGCCGTCACGGTCGTAGCTGCCGTCGAAGAACGCCTGCTCCCAGGCCGCCTGGCCACGCTGCAGCGTGGTCGGTGCGAAACCGATGCCGGGCCGATCGAACGCCGGCGCATCCTCGGCGCAGGCCACGCCGGCGCTGCCGGCAGTGGCGGCCAGCAGCAGCGCCCCGCGCAGCATTGCATCGCCACCACGGCGCAATGGCGGCCGGCGGCAATGGCGAGTGGCGATGGACGACGGCACCGGCGGCGATAGCTGCGGCGCGACCAAACGTAGAACAGGCATGCGCGAACTCCTTGCGATGCGGGAGGCGGAGGGCTGCGCCTCAAGGCGCCGGCGGCGAGTGTGCCTGGATCGCAGTGAAGTGCGCGGTGAAGCCCGGCAGCAGCACCCGGTTGCCATAGCCGCTGAGGTGATCGGCATCGAAGAACAACGGGCGGCCTTCGCGGAATCCGGTGCATTGCTGCGCATCGCACAGCAATGGCAGCGGATCCCACACCGAGGCATGCGGCAGCTGCGCGGCGATGCGCTGCAGGCTCTGCAGCACCGGCGCACGGTAGCGCTGCATGGTCGCGCGTGGGATCGGGATGCCGCGCGCGCAGATCGGATTGCCGCGGTTGAACCAGTCCGAACAGCGATACGGCGGCGCACGCAGCACCGGCTTGGGTGCTTCGAAGACGATGCGCACGCCGCGCTGCGCCAGCGGCTGCAACAGCGCCACCGCGGCCGCTTCGCCAGCGCTGCGTGCCGCCTGCGCCGCGGCGTCCTCCTGCTCGGCCATCACCGCCGTCTCGTCGAACAGGCGATCCTGGTCGGCCAGGCGCAGCACGCGCAGGGCGGGCAGGAACAGCACATCGCCGCCGCGCGCGTGCGCGGCGACGTCGGCCAGGGTGCTGCGCTCGTAGGCCTGGCAGCCGGGATTGCCGGCCTGCCAGGCCTGCAATCCGACGATCGGGCAACCGCCGACGCCGTACAGGCGCACCGGCACCCCGCTCTGCAGCGCGAAACGCCGCAGCAGTTCGTTGTAGGCCAGCGCATGCGAATCGCCGGCGACGAACAACTGGCCGCCATCGCGGTTGTGCAGCGTGCACGCGCCGCGCTCGAACAGCTTGGCGCTGCCCACCTGCACCGGCACCTGGCGGGTCTGCAGCGTGCATTGCGGGAATTCCCGGCGCAGGCCCTTGGCATAGGCGTACCAGTCCAGCGGATGCCGGCTGACCGTGCTCAGCCCGTAATAGCGCTGGGCGTTCTGCAGCAGCGCATGGGTGCCGGCGGCGAGCAACACCAGCGCCAACCCGGCGACGATGGTCCGCGCCGGCGTACGCGCGTGGCCGATGCGGCCATGCCGCCAGGGCAGCTCCACCCAGCGGTACGAGGCCAGCGCCAGCACCGCCACCAGCAGCAACGCCACCGCCTTGGTCGACACCGAGTCCAGGCCGACGGTCCAGCGGAACAGCACGAACACCGGCCAATGCCACAGATACAGCGAGTACGACACGCGGCCGATCGCCACCGGCACGCGGTGTGCCAGCGCGCGGCGGGTCCAGCCGGCCGGGCCGCCATGCAGCAGCGCCAGCAGGCCAAGCGTGCCCAGCACCGGCCACAGCCCGTCCGGCCACGGCGAATGGCCGGGACGCGCGCGCCACAGGCCGACCGCGATCGCCGCCAGCGCCACCGCCAACAGCGGCGAACGCCAGCTCCACGCGCCCGGTGGCGGCGCCTGCGTGCCGGCCTCGAAGCGTCCGCGCAGCGTCAATACCTGGTACAGCAGCACGCCACTGCCGAGTTGCCAGAACCGCGCGGTGGTCAGGTAGAACGCGGCCGCCGCATCGCCTGCGTCGCGGCTATGCCGCCAGGCGAACGCCAGCGACGCGGCCGAGGCCAACGCCACCAGTAGCGTCGACCCTATCCGGCCGCGGCCGCCGCGGTTCCAGGCCAGGAACAGCAGCGGGAACAGCAGATAGAACTGCTCCTCCACGCCCAGCGACCAGGTATGCGTGTACGGATTGAATTCGGCCTTGGGCGAGAAGTAATCGTTGCCGGTCGCGGCCAGCACCCAGTTGCTGAGGCCGACGAAGGCCATGCGTCCGGTCTTGGCGCTGGTCTCGCTGAGCCAGGACTCGGGAATGAACAGGCCGCTGGCCAGGCCGGTGAGCAGCAGGCACGCCACCAGCGCCGGCGCGATGCGGCGCATGCGCCGCGCATAGAACTGCGCGAACACGCCCAACTGTCCGGCCGCCGGCAGGCGCTGCAGCGACGCGCTGACCACGAAGCCGGAGATCACGAAGAACATGTCCACGCCGGTGAACCCGCCCGGCAGCCACGCCGGATCGAGGTGGTAGGCGATCACCGCCAGCACCGCGATCGCGCGCAGCCCGTCCACGTACGGCAGGTAGCCGCCACCGGTCTGCGCGTGCGGCGGCGTGTGGCCGCGCCCGGCGGCCAGCGTGCCCATCCCTGGCAGCGCCACGCTTACCAGACCAGATCGTCTGGGATCTGGTACTTGGGATCGGCGTAGGGGTCTTCTTCTGCGGTCGCGTTGGGATCGACCCGCAGCGCCACCGCCGCCGGGAAGATCGCTTCGGCCTGGTCCAGCAGCGCCGCGGTCACCAGCAGATAGCGGCCGTTCTGCTGCAGCACGCCCAGCTCGCCGGCGTTGAGCGCCTTGAGCTGGTCGGGGGTGACGTAGATGCGCTTGATCTTGCCGCCATAGGGGAAATGGCGGGCGATGTCGGCCTCGGCGTGGTTCAGCGCCTGGCCCTTGAGCAGTTCGTCGAGCTTGGCCCGCGCCTCGCGGCGCAGCCGCGCTTCTTCCTGCTTCTGCCGCTCGGCCTCGATGCGCTCGTCCTTCTCGCGCTGGGCGCGGATCGCGTAGGCCTTGGCCAGGTCGATGTCCTCGCGGCTGCGCGGCGGCCGCCCCGGCTGGCCACCCGCGCCCTGCGGCTTGCTCTGGCCGTGACCAGGGCCGTTCCCGTGCGGACGGCCACGCCCGCCGCCGGGCTTGCCGGCGTTGGGCGCGCCGCCGGGCGCGCGCTCGCCGCGCGCCCCGGCCGGTGCCGGGCGCTGGCCCGACCGTCCCTGCGGCCGCGGCGCGGCAGGCGGGGCTTTACGTTCGGGTTTCGGCGCGGGCTTGAAGCCCAGGCCCAGCAACTGGTCGCGGAGGGTATCGCTCATCGGGTCGGAATCGATCGGTTCGGGGGATCAGTAATGCGGCGGCGGCGGTTCGTCGGCCGGATCGGCGTAGAGCGTGCTGCGCACCTTGCCCAGATCTTCGAGCAGGTGACGCAGCAACTCGGCGTTGCGCTGGCTTTCGATACGCGCTTCGGCCAGGGCATCGCTCATTTCCGACAGCGCCTGCTCCTGGAAGGAGAGGCGCGTTTCCAGCTCGATCAGGCGGTTCTCCAGCAACCGATCCTGGGTGGAAAAATCATGCTGCATGGATCGAACGTCCCCGGCCGATGCCGTAATACGCCAGGCCGAAGCTCTCGATTTCCTGCGGATCGTAGAGATTGCGGCCGTCGAACACCACCGCATCGCCGATCAGTTCCTTCATGCGGGTGAAGTCCGGGCTGCGGAACTGCTTCCACTCGGTGACCACCGCCAGCGCATCGGCGCCTTCCAGCGCTTCGAACGCATCGCTGCAGAAGTGCAGGTCGGCGCGCTCGCCGAAGATGCGCTTGGCTTCGTCGGTCGCCTCCGGATCGTAGGCGCGGACCGTCGCGCCCGCTTCCCACAGTTGCGCCAGCAGGCGGCGGCTGGAGGCCGCACGCATGTCGTCGGTGTTGGGCTTGAACGCCAGGCCCCACACCGCGAAGGTCTTGCCCTTGAGCGGTTGCGCCGCGCCGTAGTGGCGCTGGATCAGTTCGTACAGGTGGCCCTTCTGCGCCTCGTTGACCGCTTCCACCGCATCCAGCAGCCTTGGCGCGTGGCCATACTGCTGCGCGGTGCGCGCCAGTGCCTGCACGTCCTTGGGGAAGCACGAGCCGCCGTAGCCGGCGCCCGGGTAGATGAAGTGCCAGCCGATGCGCGGATCCGAGCCGATGCCCTGGCGCACCTTCTCCACATCGGCGCCGACGCGCTCGGCGATGTTGGCGATCTCGTTCATGAAACTGATCTTGGTCGCCAGCATCGCGTTGGCCGCGTACTTGGTCAGTTCGGCCGAACGCACGTCCATTTCCACGATGCGGTCGTGGTTGCGGTTGAACGGCGCATACAGGCGACGCAGGCGCGCGGCCGAGCCGGGCTTGCTGCTGCCGATGACGATGCGGTCAGGCCGCATGCAGTCGGCGACCGCATCGCCTTCCTTCAGGAACTCCGGGTTGGACACCACGTCGAACTCGATCGCCTCGCCGCGCGCTTCCAGCTCGGCGGCGATCGCCGCGCGCACCTTGTCGGCGGTACCGACCGGCACCGTCGACTTGTTGACCACGATGGTCGGCCCCTGGATGTGCTGGCCGATGGTGCGGGCCACCGCCAGGACGTACTGCAGATCTGCGCTACCGTCCTCGTCCGGCGGCGTGCCGACGGCGATGAACACGATATCCCCATGCGCGATGGCGCTGGCCGCGTCGGTGGTGAAGAACAGCCTCCGTGCGGCGTGATTGGCCTTGACCATCGGCGAGAGGCCAGGCTCGTAAATCGGGACCACGCCCTTGTTGAGCCCATCCACTTTGGCCTGGTCGATGTCTACGCACACCACATGGTGGCCGACTTCGGCCAGACAGGTTCCGGTGACGAGCCCGACATAGCCGGTGCCGAATATCGCTACGCGCATGTAATCTCCTTTCGGTTATTGAAGGATGTTCAAAAGTTCCACGTCGAAGGTCAGCATCGCATCCGGGCCGATCGGGCCGCCCGGCGTTCCCTGCGGGCCATAGCCCAGGTTGGACGGAATCCAGAAGCGGTACTTGGAGCCCACCGGCATCAGTGCCACGCCCTCGCTCCAGCCCGGCACGACCTGGTTCAGCGCGAACTCGGCCGGTTGGCCATTCTTGTAGGAACTGTCGAAGACGGTGCCGTCGAGCAGCTTGCCTTCGTAGTTCACCCGCACCTTGCTGGTGGGCGTGGGCCGCGCGCCGCTGCCTTCGCGCAGCACCATGTACTGCAGGCCCGACGGCGTGGTGATCACGCCCTTCTGGTTCTTGTTCTGCGCCAGGAAGGCGTTGCCCTCCTGCTTGTTCTTGGTCGCCACGGCGGCCTGCTTGGATGCGCCGAACGCCTGCAGCGTGGCCATCGCCTGCTCCTGCGTCATCGCGGTCTGGCCCTTGGCGAACACGGTGCGCACCGCGCCCATCAGCGTCGGCAGGTCGATGTCGTTCTGGATCCGCGCCAGCGACGGGCCGACCGCACGGTCGCCCAGCATCAGGCCGACGTTTTCCTTGGACACCGGCGGCGGCTGCGCGCCCGGCGCCATGCCCGGCACCGGCTGACCGTTACGCGCGGCCAACTGCGTGCGCAGCGCGGTATCGGTGGCCTGGGTCTGCTCGTCGGACAGCAGCGGCTTGCCACCCTTGAAGGCGTTCTCGATCGCGCGCTGCAGTGCGTTCACGTCGATGTCCTGGGCGATGGGCTCGAACGAACGCGCCACATCCATGCCGATCGCGTAACTGACCTTCTGCTTCTCGCTGCCCAGCGTCGTCGCCGCGTTGCCGGCAGCCGGCGCCTGCGCGGACGCTTGGCCGGCGGCCAGCATCATCCCCACCACCAGCGACGCCACGGCGCCGCGCATTCCCATCTTCATTCGCTACTTTCCCTGGAAGTGAACTGTGAACTGGACGCGCCGCGATGGCGCAGACAGAGGCCGGCATTGTCGCATGTGCGGCCGAGATGTTGACCCGCTTTCAGTGCGACGCCGGCTGCGCTTTCAGTTCGCGTTCGATGGCGCTGCGCAAGGCCGGATCGTCCGGCGTGACCTTGCTCGGAAATTGCGCGACCACGCGCCCGTCCCGCGCGATCAGATACTTGTGGAAATTCCAGCCCGGCGCCACGCCGGTGGCCTGGGTCAATTGCTTGTACAGCGGCGTCGCATCGTCGCCGATCACATGCACCTTCTCGAACATCGGGAACTTGACCCCGTAGGTGAGCGTGCAGAATTCCTGGATCTGCTTCTCCGATCCGGGCTCCTGGCCCTTGAAGTCGTTGGACGGGAAGCCGAGCACGCTGAAGCCCTGCGCCGCGTACTGCTGCTGCAGCTTCTCCAGGCCGTCGTACTGCGGGGTATAGCCGCACTTGCTGGCAGTGTTGACCACCAGCAGTACCTTGCCGCCGTAGGTCTTGTTCAGGTTCACCTTGTCCTTGCCGGCCAGCGGACGGTAGTCCCGGTCCAGCAGGGAGCCCGCCCAGGCACTGCCGACGGTGCCGGCAGCGGCCAGGATCGCAAGGAAAAACAGACGCTTGGAAAGTTTCATGGGGCACCGTTGGGGATAAAAGGAAGTCGCGCACGACCAGGTCGGAAGTTGGGTCTGCAGCGTGTTGACATGCCGTGTAACGGTGTTATAGTTAAATACAACACCACTCACCCAGAGCAGGTCCCACGATGAATCTCAAACACCTCCAGCGCAGTCTTCCGGCCCTGGTCATCGTCGGCACCCTGCTCTGCGCGAGCTGGATCGGCGCCCAACGCCACCAGGGACGGCCGCTGGATTATGGCGCCAGCACGCCGCACGACGACAGCGCCGCCGGCGCCGCACCCTCTACCGTCCCGACGGTGCGGAGACTGCGGGCTTCGCTGTCCGTGCCTTATTTCTCCTTCGCGCGCACCCTGCGCCCACGGAGCTGACCATGAGCGACATCCAATGGAGCGACGGCGCTCCGATCTATCGTCAACTGAAGGAGCGGGTCATCGCGATGATGCTCGACGGCATCCTCAAGCCCGGCGACGCCCTGCCCTCGGTGCGCCAGGTGGCCGCCGAGTACCAGCTCAACCCGATCACCGTCTCGCGCGCTTACCAGGAACTGGCCGACGAGGCCCTGGTCGAGAAGCGCCGCGGGCTGGGCATGTTCATGACCGAGGAAGCAGCGCAGAAGCTGCGCGGCAGCGAGCGCGATCGCTTCCTCAACGAAGAGTGGCCTCTGGTGCTGGAACGCATCCAGCGCCTGGGCCTGACACTGCAAGACTTGTTGCCACCGGGGAAAACACCATGACTGCCGCTGTCGCCGCATCCGAATCCGTCGTCTATGCGCAGGGGTTGCGCAAGACCTACAACCACAAGCCGGCGCTGGCCGACGCGTCCTTCACCATCGCGCCCGGCCGCATCGTCGGCCTGATCGGCCCCAACGGCGCCGGCAAGACCACCGCACTGAAGGCGGTGCTGGGCCTGACCGCGGTGGACGGCGAGCTGCGCGTGCTGGGCATGGACCCGCGCAAGCAGCGCGATGCGCTGATGAACGAGGTGTGCTTCATCGCCGACGTGGCGGTGCTGCCGCGCTGGATGCGGGTGAGCGAGGCGATCGACTTCGTCGCCGGCGTGCATCCGCGCTTCGACCGCGCCAAGTGCGAGCGCTTCCTGGCCAACACCAAGCTCTCGCCCAAGCTGCGGGTGCGCGAGATGTCCAAGGGCATGATCGTGCAACTGCACCTGGCCCTGGTGATGGCGATCGACGCGCGCCTGCTGGTGCTGGACGAGCCGACCCTGGGCCTGGACATCCTGTACCGCAAGGAGTTCTACCAGCGCCTGCTGGAAGACTACTTCGACGAGCAGAAGACCATCATCATCACCACCCACCAGGTGGAGGAGATCGAGCACATCCTCACCGACGTGCTGTTCATCCGCGACGGCCGCATCGTGCTCAGCGCCGACATGGAGCACATGGCCACCCGCTACACCGAACTGCTGGTGCCGGCCGAGCGCATCGAGGCGGCGCGCGCGCTGCAGCCGATCGACGAACGCGGCCTGCCGTTCGGCAAGTCGGTGTTCCTGTACGACGGCGTGCCGCAGGCGCAGCTGGCCGCGCTCGGCGAAACCCGCACCCCCGGCCTGGCCGACCTGTTCGTCGCCATCATGAAGGGCACCTACGCATGAACGCTCCCGCCAAATCGATTTCTCCCGTGTCCACCTTCACGTGGCTGCTCAAGCGCGAGTTCTGGGAACACCGCGGCGGTTTCCTGTGGGCCCCGGTCATCACCGGCGGCATCGTCGCCGCGCTGTACACGGTGCTGTCGATCATCGGCAGCATCGCCGGCCGCAACCACGGCGGCGGCTCGCGGCTGAACGACGTGCAGTGGGACGGCCAGGCGCAGAACGCGCACCAGATCATCGGCGCGGTCGGCGACGGCACCATGCTCGCCGGCGTGATCCTGGCCTGCATCGTGGTCGGCTTCGTGGTGTTCTTCTACGCACTGGGCGCGCTGTACGACGACCGCCGCGACCGCAGCGTGCTGTTCTGGAAGTCGCTGCCGCTGTCGGACACCGGCACCGTGCTGTCCAAGGCCGCCTGGGCGCTGCTGCTGGCGCCGCTGCTGGCGATCGGCATCGGCCTGCTGATCGGCCTGGCGCTGTGGGTGGTCACCGCCCTGACCCTGTCGGTCAACGGCATTCCCCAGAGCACCGCGGTCTTCACCGAATCGCACCCGCTGCGCATCATCGGCATGGTCCTGGCCGCGCTGCCGGTGCAGGTGATGTGGTCGCTGCCGGCGATCGGCTGGCTGATGCTGTGCTCGGCCTGGGCACGCAGCAAGCCGTTCCTGTGGGCGGTGCTGATCCCGATCCTGGGCTGCGTGACCGCCAGCATGATGGGCATCCTGCCGATGCTGAACGTCAACCACAACCTGATCTGGTACACCGTGGTCTACCGCGGCCTGCTCAGCGTGCTGCCGGGCAGCTGGGGTCCGGTGCTGAACGAGCAGGTGACCGAGACCCACATCAGCGGTCCGCAGGATCTGGTCAATGCGATCCATCTCGGCGACAGCTGGGTGCTGTTCCGCGACCCCGACATGTGGATCGGCGCCGCCGTCGGCGTGGCCTTCATCGTCGCCGCGATCTACGTGCGCCGCTGGCGCGACGAAGCCTGATCGCACTGCCGTCTCCCTACCCTTTTCCGCAAGGAGTGTTCCGATGCGCAAGACCCTGATCCTGTGTGCGCTGCTGTCGCTGCCGGCCGTCGCCATGGCCGACGACTGCAAGTATTCCGAACCGCGCGAACTGAAGCTGGACCTGGCCGGCGTCAAGACGGTCCTGCTGGACGTGCAGCAGAACGACCTCAAGCTCAGCGGCGCCAGCGCCGGCGACTCCACCTTGCGCGGCCGCGCCTGCGCTTCCGACGCGGACATGCTCAAGGAGCTGACCCTGCGCCAACGCCACGACGGCGACACCCTGGTGGTGACGCTGAAGCACGAGGGCAAGATCCACGGCATCAGCGTCGGCAACCGTTACGCCTACCTCAACGTGGCCGGCAGCATTCCGGCCAACCTGCCGGTGCAACTGCAACTGGGTTCGGGCGATGCCGAGATCAGCGGCGTGGCCTCGCTCGACGCCAAGATCGGGTCCGGCGACCTGCATGCGCAGGGCATCCGCGGCGCGGTCAGCGCCACGGTCGGCTCCGGCGACATCGAACTGCGCAATGTCGGCAGCGTGGCGCTGCCGACGCTGGGCTCGGGCGACGTCAAGGCCGACCAGGTCGGCGGCGACGTCAAGGTCGGCACGGTCGGCTCCGGCGACCTGACCTTGCACGGCGTGCGCGGCAGCGTGCAGGTCGACAGCCTCGGTTCCGGCGACGTGCAACTGCGCGATGTCGGCGGCAGCGTCGCGGTGCAGACCGTGGGCTCCGGCGACCTGGACGTGGGCAACGTCGGCGGCAGCCTGAGCGTGCAGAAGGTCGGCAGCGGCGACGTCACCCACCGTGGCGTGCGCGGCAGTGTCAACCTGCCCAAGCCGCGCTGATCCTCCACTCCGCTTTCTCTCTTCCGCACGAGGACACGCCCATGCAGTACCGTTCCCTGCCCCTGGCCGGCGTCGCCCTGGCCGTCATGCTCTCGCTCAGCGCCTGCGAGCGCTCGTCGAACGACCGCGTCGTGGTCGATCACGGCGGCGCGCAAAGCCTGACCTTCCTCAACGGCGACCTCACCCTGAAGGCCGATGGCCAGCCGCCGGCCACCATCACCCGCGACGGCAAGCTGTTGATCGACGGCAAGCCGGTCGCGCTGGACGCCGAGCAGCAGCGCCTGCTGCTGGCCTATCGCAGCCAGATCGAAGCGGTGGGCAAGCAGGGCGTGGAGGTCGGCAAGGCCGGCGCCGCGCTCGGCGTGAAAGCGGCCGGCGATGCCATCAGTGGCGTGCTCAGCGGCAACACCGAGCACATCGGCGAGCATGTCGAGGCGCAGGCCGACAAGATCAAGCAGGCGGCGCTGAAGATCTGCGATCAGGTGGCTGCGCTGCGCGCCGCGCAGGATGCGCTGATGCAGAAGGTGCCGGCATTCCGTCCCTACTCCACCCTCGACGACAGCGACGTCAGCGACTGCAGGCACTCGGCCGCGTAACCGGCGGCAGCCGCGCTGCCGCGACGATCGTCCACGACCGCCCGCTGTGTCCGCGCTCCGCCCGGCAGTCGCCCAACGCCTGCCGGGCGCGTCGCGGTCTCAGCGGGCGTAGTGTTTCGCGCCGGCCACGCAGACCATGGCGACCAGGGTTACCGCCAGCATCGTCCAGCTCACCGTTTCGTGGAGCAGCAGCGCGGCCAGGCCCAAGCCGATGAAAGGCTGGAACAACTGCAGTTGCCCGACCGCCGCGATGCCGCCTTGCGCCAGGCCGCGGTACCAGAACACGAAGCCGATCAACATGCTGAACAACGAGACATAACCCAGGCCGAGCCATGCCGGCATGTGCACAGCGCCGAACGACGCGGGCTGCGTCAGCAGGGCCAGGGACACCATCAGCGGCAGCGACAGCACCAGCGCCCAACAGATGACCTGCCATCCGCCCAGCGTGCGCGACAGGCGCGCGCCCTCCGCGTAGCCCAGCCCGCACAGCACCATCGCGGCCAGCATCAGCAGGTCGCCCTGTAGTGAGGCGTCGATCCCGCCGATCGCCGCATAGCCGACGACGCTGCAGGCACCGGCCAGCGAGAACACCCAGAACGGCGGACGCGGGCGTTCGCCGGCCCGCAACACGGCGAAGACGGCCGTGCACAACGGCAGCAGGCCCACGAACACGATGGAATGCGCCGAAGTGACATGCTGCAGCGCCAGCGCGGTCAGCAGCGGAAACCCGGCCACGACCCCCAGCGCCGTCATCGCCAAGGCGGGCAGCGCGGCGCGGCGCGGACACGGTTGCCGAAACGCGAGCAGGAGCACCAGTCCGAGCACGGCGGCAATGCTGGCGCGGGCGCAGGTCAGGAACACGGGGGAGAAATCGGCGACCGCGACGCGGGTCGCGGGCAACGACCCAGCAAAAATCATCACGCCGATACATCCATTGATCCAGCCACCGGTGGTTTTTTCCATGCGCGTCTCCTTCGGCATCGCCGTTGCAGTAGACGCCGTGCGCCACCGCTCCGGCCAGATACGATCCAATACGGTTTGGCAGTACTGTTATGCCTGCAGATCCAGTACAGCTGACGACAGTGGACACCCCAGCAGCCCCCGGCACGCGCATCGACGCGGTGATGACCGATATCCGCGCCCGCATCGCCAACCGCACGTTCCTGCCAGGAGCGCGCCTGCCCTCGGTACGCGCACAGGCGCGCGCGCTGCGGGTCTCGGTCTCGACGGTGGTGGAAGCCTACGAGCGGCTGGCGGCCGAGGGCGCGATCCTGTCGCGCCCCGGGTCGGGCTTCTACGTGGCCGGCCCGGTGGCCCCGCTGGCGCTGGCGCAGCTTGGCGCGAAGCGCGACAGGCAGATCGATCCGCTGTGGGTGTCGCGGCAATCGCTGGAAGCGGATCCGACCGTCCTCAAGCCCGGCTGCGGCTGGCTGCCCCCGGCGTGGCTGTACGGCGCGGGCATGCGCCGCGCGCTGCGCACGCTGGCCCGCGCCGACACGCTGGAACTGACCGAGTACGCCACGCCCCTGGGCCACCCCGGCTTGCGCCAGTTCCTGTCGCGACGGTTGGCGGGCAACGGCGTGCAGGCCTCGCCCGAACAACTCCTGCTCGCCGAATCGGGCACGCATGCGATCGACCTGATCGGTCGCTTCCTGCTCTCGCCCGGCGACACGGTGCTGGTCGACGACCCCTGCTATTTCAATTTCCATGCCTTGCTCAAGGCGCATCGCGTGCAGGTCGTGGGCGTGCCCTATACGCCGCACGGACCGGACGTGGCGCACTTCGAAGCGGCGCTGAAAGCGCACGCGCCGCGTCTGTACATCACCAATTCGGGGATCCACAACCCCACCGGCGCGACCCTGTCCGCGGCGACGGCGCACCGGCTGCTGCTCCTGGCCGAGGGCTCGGACCTGGTGATCGTCGAGGACGACATCTTCGCCGACTTCGAGACCAGTCCCGCCCCGCGGCTGGCGGCCTTCGACGGCCTGGCGCGGGTGATCCAGGTCGGCAGCTTTTCCAAGACGGTCTCGGCATCGCTGCGCTGCGGCTACATCGCCGCGCGTGGCGACTGGATCGAAAGCCTCGCCGACCTGAAGATCGCTACGAGCTTCGGGGGCGGCCGGCTGGCGGCCGACGCCGTGCTGATCGCCCTGACCGACAGCGGCTACCGCCGGCATCTGGAGAGCTTGCGGCGGCGCCTGGCGGAGCAGATGGCCAGGACCGTGGCGCGGCTGCAGGGCCTTGGCATCCGGCCCTGGCTGATCCCGCAGGCCGGCCTGTTCCTTTGGTGCAGGCTGCCCGCGGGCATGGAGGCCTCGGCGATCGCGCGCGCCTGCCTGCAGGAGGGCGTGGTACTGGCGCCGGGCAATGCCTTCAGCCAGTCGCTGAGCGCGGGCGATTTTCTCCGCTTCAACGTCGCGCAATCCACCGACGAACGGATGTTCGGCGTGCTCGCGCGCGCCATGCAGTCCGCTCCGAACCCGCGCCGCTAGCGCGCGTCCGGCACGCCTCGCCACGACCGAAGCCGCCGCACGTTCTAGAATGCCCGCACTCCCCCACTGCACCGCCCCCATGAAGAAGACGCTGTTCGCCTGGTTCTCGCTGCTGTCGTTGTGCCTGCTGCTCGCCGCCTGCGGCGGACGTGGCGGCGAGACCACCTCCTCGCGCGCCGAGCGCAGCAAGCCGCGGGTGGCGGTGGACAGCATGAACGTGATGCTGCGCCGCGCGCCGGCCGCCAACGCCACCATCGGGCCCGACGGCAGCCTGCGCATCGACGACATCGAGCTACCGCTGCCCCCCGCGCAGCGCACCGAGCTGCAGCAGTTGTTCATGCACCTGCAGATGCAGCGCCAGCGCACCCTGGAGACCGCGGCGCCGGATCCGAACATGCGCTCGGTCGGCTTCGCCCCGACCCCGGAGATCACCGCCGCGCAGGCGGCGGTGCTGCGCGACATTCCGTCGCTGCAACCGTACCGCGACAGCTTCGGCAACCTGCAGGCCGAACGCCGCTGAGGCCTGCCGGCGTCGGCAAGCCCGGCATGAGGGAGCCTCCAGAAGAATTGGAGGTGCCCCTGTAGGAGCGGCTTCAGCTGCGATTGGCCTTCACGGTAAAGCCCATCGCGGCTGAAGCCGCTCCTACGAGGGTTGGCGGAGCGGTGTCCGGGCGCGATGTGGGAGGGACTTCAGTCCCGACGGCTTTCACCGTGCGATCGTCCGCTGCGCCTGGCACGACCATAACGCCGTGCCAGGCCTTGCTGCTTGTAGCGCCAGCGCGCCTCAGCCGCCGCCGCCCGCGCCGGCGTGGATGCCGCCTTCGGTCAATGCGGCGGGGTCCAGCAGCCGGCGCAGTTCGTCCTCGCCGAGGCCGCTGTCCTCCTTGGCCACCTCCAACACCGGCCGGTTCTCCTTGTAGGCGCGCTTGGCGATCGCCGCGGCCTTCTCGTAGCCGATGATCGGATTCAGCGCGGTGACCAGGATCGGGTTGCGGTCCAGCGCCTCGCGCACGCGCTCTTCGCGCACCTTGAGCCCGGCGATCGCCGAATCGGCCAGCAGCACCGATACGTTGCCCAGCAACTGGATCGACTCCAGCAGGTTGGCCGCGATCAGCGGCAGGGTCACGTTCAACTGGAAATTACCGGTCTGCCCGGCCACGGTGATCGCGGTGTGGTGCCCGATGACCTGCGCGCAGGCCATCACCGTGGCCTCGGGAATCACCGGATTGACCTTGCCCGGCATGATCGAGCTGCCCGGTTGCAACGCCGGTAGTTCGATTTCGCCGAGGCCGGCCAGCGGCCCGGCGTTCATCCAGCGCAGGTCGTTGGCGATCTTGATCAGCGCCACCGCCAGCGCATTGAGTTGCCCGGACAGTTCCACCGCGTCGTCCTGCGCGGCCAGGCCCTCGAATTTGTTCTCGGCGCTCTCGAAGGTGAAGTCGGTCAGCGCCGACAACGCCTTGGCGACCTTGCCGCCGAAGCGCGGATCGGCGTTGATGCCGGTGCCGATCGCGGTGCCGCCCAGCGGCAGCCGGCGCAGGCGCTTAAGGCTGTCGTCGATGCGCGCCTGCGCCGACACCAGTTGCGCCGACCAGGCGCCGAACTCCTGGCCGAAGGTCAGCGGCATCGCGTCCATCAGGTGGGTGCGCCCGGTCTTGACCACGCCCTGCAGCTGCTTGGCGCGCTTGTCGATCGTCTTGCGCAGGTGCTTGAGCGAGGGCAGCAGATGCTCGCGCGCGGCCAGCAGCGCGGCGACGCGGATCGCGGTGGGGACCACGTCGTTGGAACTCTGGCCGAGGTTGACGTGGTCGTTGGGATGCACCGTCGGCAGTGCCTTGCTGCCGTGCTTGCCCTCGCCCTTGGCGGCGCGATTGGCCAGCGTGGCAATGACCTCGTTGGCGTTCATGTTCGACGAAGTGCCGGATCCGGTCTGGTAGATGTCGATCGGGAACTGCGCGTCATGGCGGCCGTCAGCCACCTCCAGCGCCGCGGCCTGGATCGCCTTGGCGACGGCCTTGGGCAACAGCTCCAGGTCGGCGTTGACGCCGGCCGCGGCGGCCTTGATCAGGCCCAGCGCGCGGATGAAGCCGCGCGGCATCGGCTGCCCGGACACCGGAAAGTTCTGTACCGCACGCTGGGTCTGCGCCCCCCACAAGGCATCGGCGGGCACCTGCAGTTCGCCCATGCTGTCGTGTTCGACCCTGAATTTGTCACTCATTGCGCAATCTCCGCATCTGCAAAAAGGAATCCATCGGCGCCGTCATCGGACGTCCGGGGAGGCAGGCTGGCGGGATTGCGGCTGGCGCGCGCATTATCCGTGGCGCAGCGCCCGGCGTCAGCCAGTGTGCGCCGGCGGATGTTAGGAATGTCTGGAGGCGCGAGAAGCGCGGCAGCCCGCCATGACCGGCAGGCGTATGTGGTCCAGGATCGACTTTGCGAAGCCTGGCAACGGTGCGACGCATGATGGCACGTTCCGCGAGCGCGCTATCGTGATGCGGACGGCGCGAACCGTGCGCACCGTCGGCGAAGGACGGGACTCCGGCATGCCGGGGCCGCCCTGGCGACGGCACCGGCGGGACCGGCGGCCTTGCGCCGCCGGCCCGCGCGCTCAGCGCTGGCGGTTGCTCTGGAACACCAGGTCGTTGTAGCTCTTCATCAAGCGTGCCGGCGAGCCTTCCGGCGCGACGATCGGGTTGTCCAGCGAGCGCTGCTCGAATGCGCTGTACGGGATCTTTTCCGCCACCCGCTTGATGCGCGCCTTAGATTCCTTGCGGAAGTTCTCCGCGGCGGTCTCGAAACCGCTCCAGTCGGACTTGCCCGGCTCCTGGTTGGCGACCTTGGCATGCGCCTCGTCGGACAGGCTGTTGAAGCCCGCCACCAACGCCGTGGCCTTGGCGGTGTCGAAATCGTCGTCCTGCATCAGGCCGACGATGTCCTTGGCCTCGAGCATCATCGACAGCCGATAGAAGTCGCGGGTGCGGCCCTCGGCCTTTTCCATCGCCTTCAACTGCTCGCGCTGGGCGGCGTCGTTCTGCGCCTCCAGTTCGTGGCTGAAGGCCTCGCTGGCCTCGTGGAATTCGGACAGCGCGGCCATCAGCGGCGCATGCATCTGCTTGCCCTTGGCGAACTGGTCGTCCTGGTAGTCCTCGCGGTCGTAGTAGTCGCGGGCCTGGTTGGCCAGCGGCTGCAACGTCTTCAAGGCGGCCAGATAACGCTTCGCCGCCGCATCCAGGGCCGGCAAGGACGGCTTGGCCGCGATCGCCTGGGTCATCGGCGCGTCGCACAGCTTCATCGCGTACTCGTCGATCGGGGCGGGCCCGTACACGCTGGTTTCCTTGCCGGTGGGGCCGGCCTTGGGGTCGGCCATCCAGCGTATGTACTGTTGTGCCCCTTCGTGGATGCGGCCATCGACCTTGTTGAAGCATTCGATGTAGGCGTTGAGCTTGCTGGTCAGCGCCTGGTCCGCGTCGCTGGCGGCAGCGTCGGCGGATGCATGGCTGGCATCGGCACCGGCATCGGACGTAGTCGGCGTGGCCGAGGGCTTGCCGCCGCAGGCGGTCAGGAAAACGGACACAGCGGCGGCCAGCGCCGCCAGACGCAAAGAAGATTTCATGGGGGAATATTGATGTTGAAAACGGTTACAGAAAGTTTAGCAAACGAAAAGATTGTGGTGGCGTGATGGCTCTGGAGGCCGGGATTGGGCGGGCGGGATTGGGGATTCGCAACAGCGGTTGCGCGCTCGTGCGGTATTCGTTGGCAACGCTCGCATGTGACGGAATACGCGAGACGGCGCGCGCCGGCGGCAACGACGCAACGCATCGGCTAGACTGCGGCGACGTATCACCGATGGAACTCGCACGCCGCCATGGGCGACGATTCAGACTGTAGATGCCGGCGCACGCTGCGCCGGGCCACGCACCCCGCCGTTTCCACCCCTTCCGCCCGGCGCCATGACGCGCCAGCGGCGCGCGCCGGGGAACGCACATGATCGGCAATCTCCTGCTGCTGGCGCTGGCGATGCTGCTGGTGCTGCTCAACGGTTTCTTTGTCGCCGCCGAGTTCGCCCTGGTCAAGCTGCGCCACACCCAGGCCGTGGGGCTGGCCGAGCACCACGGCTGGCGCGGCCGCCTGCTGCTCAATGTGCACGGCCACCTCGACGCCTACCTGTCGGCCTGCCAGCTCGGCATCACCCTGTCCTCGCTGGGCCTGGGCTGGGTCGGCGAACCGGCCTTCGCGCACCTGCTGCAGCCGCTGTTCGACCTGCTGGGGCTCAGCGAGGAGGCGGCACGCCTGAGCGCCTTCATCATCGCCTTCAGCGTCATCTCGTTCCTGCACATCGTGCTCGGCGAACTGGCCCCCAAGTCGATGGCGATCCGCCGCCCGGAGCGCATGTCGCTGTGGACTGCCGCGCCGCTGTACCTGTTCTACTGGGCGATGTATCCGGCGATCTGGCTGCTCAACACCAGTGCCAACACGCTGTTGAAGGCGATGGGCTGGGGCGAGGTCGAGCATGCCTCGCACCGCTACTCGCGCGAGGAACTGAAGCTGATCGTCGGCCGCCAGCAACCCGCCGGCGGCGCGCCCGATCACGAACTGACCCTGATGAGCCACGCGCTGGAACTGCCGGAACTGGTGGCCGGCGATCTGATGCGCGCGCGCGACCATCTGCGCGGGTTCCGCGAGGGCATGGCGCTGGACGCGGTGATGGCCGAGTTCGCCGAGAGCCGCTACAGCCGCTACCCGTGGTTCGACCGCGACGGCGAGCAGGTGCTCGGCATCCTGCACATGAAGGACCTGCTGGTGGAGATCGCCGGCGGCCGCCGCAGCGACGACCTGCGCCCGCTGCTGCGCCCGGCCAACCTGATCGCGCTGGAGACGCCGGTGCCGCTGGTACTGGAGCGCTTCCGTACCGGCGCCACGCACATGGCGCTGTGCGTGGACGAGCACGGCCGCATCCTCGGCTACTTCACCCTGGAAGACCTGCTGGAAGTGGTGGTCGGCGACATCGAGGACGAACACCCGCACGTGGTCAAGGACGCACCGACCCGCGGCGCCGACGGCAGCGTGCTGGTCGCCGGCTCGACCTCGATCTTCCGCCTCGAGCGCCTGCTCGGCCGCGACCTGCGCGCGCCGGAGCACCTCAACTCGGTCGGCGGACTGATCGTGCACCAATTGCAGCGCCTGCCCGAGGAAGGCGAGCAACTGCAGATCGACGGACACCTGTTCACGGTCAAGCGCATGGCCGGGCATCGCATCCAGGCGGTGACCGTGCGCCTGGCGCCGGCCGAGGCCGCGCCGACGTAGAATGGCGCCCCCGCCGACACCACCCCACGCCCTCGCCATGTCCGATTCCGCCCTGCTCGCCCTGTCCCCGCTCGATGGCCGCTATGCCGGCAAGGTCGACGCCCTGCGGCCGATCTTCTCCGAATACGGCCTGATCAAGGCGCGGGTGAAGGTGGAGATCGAATGGCTGCTGGCGCTGGGTGCCGAGTCGGGCATCGGCGAGCTGGCCGCGTTCTCGCCGGCGGCGGCGCAGCGCCTGCGCGCGCTGGCCGACGGCTTCGGCGTGGAACACGCGGCGCGGGTCAAGCAGATCGAGCGCACCACCAACCACGACGTCAAGGCGGTGGAGTACTTCATCAAGGAGCAGCTCAAGGACGACGCCGAACTCGGCCCGGCCCTGGAGTTCGTGCATTTCGCCTGCACCAGCGAGGACATCAACAACCTCAGCTACGGACTGATGCTGGAGCAGGCCCGGCGCGAGGTGCTGCTGCCGACCCTGGACGCGGTGATCGCCACGCTGCGCGGCCTCGCGCATGCGCAGGCCGCGCAGCCGATGCTGTCGCGCACCCACGGCCAGACCGCCTCGCCCACCACCCTGGGCAAGGAGATCGCCAACGTCGTCGCGCGCCTCGAGCGCCAACGTCGGCAGATCGCCGCGGTCGAACTCACCAGCAAGATCAACGGCGCAGTGGGCAACTACAACGCCCACGTCGCCAGTTACCCCGACGTCGACTGGCCGGGCTTCGCCCAGCGCTTCGTGGAAAGTCTGGGCCTGGTGTTCAACCCCTACACCACCCAGATCGAGCCGCACGACAACGTCGCCGAACTGGGCGACGCCGCCCGCCGCGCCAACACCGTGCTGATCGACCTGGCGCGCGACATCTGGGGCTACATCTCGCTGGGCTACTTCAAGCAGAAGCTCAAGGAAGGCGAAGTCGGCTCCTCGACCATGCCGCACAAGGTCAACCCGATCGACTTCGAGAACGCCGAAGGCAACTTCGGCATCGCCAACGCCCTGTTCGAGCACTTCTCGGCCAAGCTGCCGATCAGCCGCTGGCAGCGCGACCTCACCGACTCCACCGTGCTACGCGCGCTCGGCACCGCCTTCGGCCACACCCAGGTGGCACTGGACTCGCTGGCCAAGGGCCTGGGCAAGCTGACCGTGAACCCGGAGCGCCTGGATGCCGACCTGGATGCCGCCTGGGAAGTGCTGGCCGAAGCCGTGCAGACGGTGATGCGCCGCCACGGCCTGCCCAACCCCTACGAGCAGCTCAAGGCGCTGACCCGCGGCCAGGGCATCACCGCCGCCTCGATGCGCGCCTTCGTCGAGACCCTGGAGCTGCCCGAGGACGCCAAGCAGCGCCTGCGCGACCTGACCCCGGGCGGCTACGTCGGCCTGGCCGAGCGGCTGGCGCGCGGCATCTAGGGCGTGTCACCAATCCCCGCGCAATCTCGACCCTTCGGGTTGGTGACACGCCCTAGCCGCGGCCCGTCCATCCTGGGTTAATCGGCCAGCGGCATGCTGGTGGCTCACAGCAGAGCCCCGCGATGAAACGCAACCCGTTGTTTGTGCTGCCGCTGCTGGCCCTGGTCGGCTGCGCCCAGGCGCCGCGCCCGCCGGCCGGCGATGGCGCGCACACCGCCGCCACGCGCACCATGGTCATGCAGGCCGCGCCGCCGCCGATCGCGGCGGCACCGTCGGCCGGCGACATTGCCGACGGCGACGAGCGCGACGCCGAGGCGCCGATCCGCATGGCCGCTTCGGCCAGCGGCGACATCGATTGCGACGGACGCGACCTGAACATCGTCGGCCGCGACGCCACCCTGGTGCTGCACGGCCACTGCGCCACGGTCAGCCTGTTCGGCCGTAACGGCAATCTGCAGATCGAGCGGGCCGACACCCTGCGCGTGCTCGGCGACAACGCCCAGGTGGCGATGCGCGGCGACGCCGGGCAGGTCGCGCTGTTCGGCCGCCATGGCCGGCTGCAGATGGCGCGCATCGCCACCCTCGAAGTGTCCGGCGACCAGAACCAGCTGCAGGCCAGCGAGATCGACACCATCGCCCTGCAGGGCAACGACAACGCCATCGTCCAGCGCAGCGGCACTGCTCAGGTCGACGACGGCGGCCGCGACAACCGCGTCCTCAGCCAGTAGCGCGCCCGGTGCTGAGTCACCCGCTGTTTGCACCACAACGGGGCGCCGCCGCGACTCCCAAGCCCCGTTGCACCTAGCGCCGCCCACGGGCCGCGCGCACGTGGTCACCTGCGACGCGCGGTCGCGGCACACGGCCAGGGCGGCCAACGGTCCCATCCGTGCGCAGCGGCGTACACGAAGGCCGGCGCGATGGCCCCACGCGCCAAACCGGCGGACAATGGCAGGGTCGGCCGGCGCCGCTGCGCGCCGCCCTTTACCTTTCGCGTTGCAAGGACCCATCGCCCATGGCTGCCCGCAAGACCGCCGCTCCCGCCTTCGAACTCCACGCCCGCCCCGGGCAACCGCTGGGCATGCCCGCCGCGACCTTCCTGCGCGACTACTGGCACAAGCGCCCGCTGCTGATCCGCAATGCCTTCCCCGGCTTCGTCTCGCCGATCGAGCCGGGCGACCTGGCCGGCCTGGCCTGCGAGGAGGCGGCGCTGTCGCGGCTGATCGAGCACGACCGCGCCAACGACCGCTGGCGCGTGCGCAGCGGCCCGTTCCAGGAGCACGAGTTTCCCGGCATGCCCGACCACGACTGGACCCTGCTGGTGCAGGACGTGGACAAGTGGGACCCGGACATCCGCGCCCTGCTCGAGCAGTTCCGCTTCCTGCCGCGCTGGCGGGTGGACGACGTGATGGTCAGCTTCGCCGCGCGCGGCGGCTCGGTCGGCGCGCACGTGGACCACTACGACGTGTTCCTGCTGCAGGCCCACGGCCATCGCCGCTGGCAGATCGACGCCAGCGTCGCGCTGGGCCGGCCGGCGCCGCCGACCGACTTCCGCGACGACGTGGAGCTGAAGCTGCTGCGCCAGTTCGCCCCGACCCACGACTGGGTGCTGGGGCCGGGCGACATGCTGTACCTGCCGCCGCTGGTGCCGCACCACGGCGTCGCCGAGGACGCCTGCCTGACCTTCTCGGTGGGCATGCGCGCGCCGTCCTCGGCCGAGCTGATCGCCGATTACCTAGACACCCTGATCGACGGCGCCGACGAGGCGCTGCGCTACCACGACGAAGACCTGCAGGCGCCGGCCGACCCCTACGAGATCGACGCGGCGGCGATGGGCCGCGTGGTCGAGGCGCTGAACGCGCTGCGCATGAACGACCCGGACAAGCTCGGCGCCTGGTTCGGCCGCTTCATCACCACCTACCGCGCCGCCGGCGAGATCCTGCCGCCGGCCGGCCTGCCCCCGGCGGAAGAGATCGCCGCCGCGCTGGAACAGGGCCTGGTCCTGCAGCGGCATCCCTGGGCGCGGCCGGCCTGGCGGCGGACCAGCCGCGGCGCCATGCTGTTCTGCAGCGGCCAGGAGTTCGCGCTGCCGGTCAAGGACGCCAAGCGCCTGGCCGCGGCCGAGCACATCGACGGCACGGACTACGCGGCGCTGTCGGCGGCCGGCAAGCAGGCCCTGCTGGAGCTGATCGAAGGCGGCTTCTACCAGCCGCTGGAGGACGAGGACGCGACCGACGCGGACGCCGACCCGGCCTGATCCGACCATGCCCGGCCCCGGTTTCCGCATCGCTGCGCTGGATCCCGTCCACGACGGCGCCGAACTGCGCGCGCTGCGTGCCGCGGCCGGCACCGCCGCGGACCCGGCCGACGCCGCCGCGGCGGCGCTGGACACGCTGGGCGACCACCTGGTCGCGCGCAGCGACGACGGCCAGGCGGTGGGCGCGGCCCGGCTCGGCGCGGATCGGCGGATCGCCGCCCTGACCGTGCGGCCGGACTGGCGCGGGCGCGGCGTCGGCAGCGCGCTGCTGCGCGGCCTGATCGAGGAAGCGCAACGCCGGCGCTGGCCGCAACTGGAGCTGCATGCGCCCGCTGCCGCCCTGGCGTTCTGCGCCCGCCACGGCTTCCTGCCGCCGCCGGGCGGCATGGCCGCCACCGCGGAGGCCGTGCCGCTGCGCCGGCGCTTCGACGGCGCCGTGGCGGTGGAGGATGCGGCGATGGCGATCGCCGCCAGCATCGCGGTGCTGGCGCAGGCCCGCCGCCAGGTGCTGATCCATAGCCGCGCGCTGGATCCGGGTCTGTTCGACGATGCGCGCGTACTGGAGCAGGTGCGGCGCTTCGCGGTCGCCGCGCATGCCAAGCAGGTGTGGGTACTGCTGCACGACGCGGCCGCGCCACAGCGCGCCGGCGCGCCCCTGCTGGCCCTGGCACAGCGCTTGCCCAGCGTGTTCCAGTTCCGCGAAGTCAGCGATCCGGTGGACCGCAGCGACGCCAGCGCCTCTCTGGTGAACGAGGGCGGCGGCTACTACTTCCGTGGTCTCGGTCACCGTTACGACGGCGAGACCGACCTGCTCGGCGGTGGCCGCGCGCGGCAGTTGCGCACCGCCTTCGAACGGGTCTGGGAGCGTGCGCGCCCCTGCAGCGAACTGCGCGCCCTGGGTTGGTGAGACCGGACCGGCGCCGCCACGCGCGCCGCGGATGAACCGGGATCGGCCTTTGACCACGCCGAATGCACACCCCGGCTGGTTCATGGGGGTATAATTTTTGCGCTTGATTACGCCCGCGCGGCCCACGCGTCCGCCGGTTCCTACCGCAAGCCACTCCAACAAAGCGACCCGACCCCACCATCGTGGACAATCTACTCAAGCAGTTTGCGCAGTCATCGCAACTCGCCGGCGGCAATGCCGCCTATATCGAAGACCTGTACGAACAGTATCTGGTCTCTCCCGACAGCATCGATCCCAAGTGGAAAACCTACTTCGACGGCTTCCAGGGCCGCGATGCTGGTGACGTCCCCCACTCTGCGGTCATCGCCCACATCGCCAGCGCCGCGCGCCAGGCCGCCAACAGCGGCACCGGCCCGAGCGGCGACGAGCGCGAGCGCCATGTCGGCCGCCTGATCACTGCCTACCGTTCGCGCGGCCACCTCGGCGCGCGCCTGGATCCGCTGGGCCTGACCCCGCCGGTGAACCCGCCGGACCTGGGCCTGCCGTTCCACAGCCTGTCGGAAAGCGATCTGGGCAGCGAGTTCAGCACCGGCGGCCTCGGCGGCCAGCCGCGGATGAAACTGCGCGATCTGCTGTCGCGGCTGAAGGCGACCTACACCGGGTCGATCGGCAGCGAGTTCATGCACATCTCCGAGTTCGAACAGCGCCAGTGGATCTACCAGCGCCTGGAGAACGCGGGCGGCAACATCGCCGGCGACGCCGCCAGCCGCCGCCGCACCCTGGAGCGGATCACCGCCGCCGAGGGCCTGGAGCGCTACCTGCACACCAAGTACGTCGGCCAGAAGCGCTTCTCGCTGGAAGGCGGCGACTCGCTGATCCCGATGATGGACGTGCTGGTGCAGCGCGCCGGCAACGACGCGGTCAAGGACATCGTGGTCGGCATGGCCCACCGCGGCCGCCTCAACGTGCTGGTCAACACCCTGGGCAAGAACCCGCGCAAGCTGTTCGACGAGTTCGAAGGCAAGTTCGAACACGCCCACGACGACCGCGCCCACACCGGCGACGTGAAGTACCACATGGGCTTCTCCGCCGACGTGGCGGTGGCCGACGGCAAGTCGGTGCACCTGGCGCTGGCGTTCAACCCCTCGCACCTTGAAATCGTCGATCCGGTGGTGGTCGGCAGCGTGCGTTCGCGCCAGGAGCGCTACGGCGACGCCGCGCGCAAGTCGGTGCTGCCGGTGATCATCCACGGCGATGCCGCGTTCGCCGGCCAGGGCGTGGTCATGGAGCTGTTCCAGATGTCGCAGGCGCGCGGCTTCGCGGTCGGCGGCACCGTGCACATCGTGGTCAACAACCAGATCGGCTTCACCACCAGCGCCCGCGACGACGCCCGCTCCACGCTGTACTGCACGGACGTGGCGAAGATGATCGGCGCGCCGGTGTTCCATGTGAACGGCGACGATCCGGACGCGGTGGCGTTCGTGGCCAACCTGGCCTACGACTTCCGCCAGCAGTTCAACAAGGACGTGGTCATCGACCTGGTCTGCTACCGCCGCTGGGGCCACAACGAGGCCGACGAGCCGGCGGCCACCCAGCCGGTGATGTACCAGACCATCCGCAAGCACAAGACCACCCGCGAGCTGTACGCCGCCCAGCTGGAAAGCGAGGGCGTGCTGCAGGCCGGCGAGGCCCAGGCGCTGGTCGACAGCTACCGCAACAAGCTCGACTCGGGCGAATACACCACCGAGCTGGCGACCCGCAAGCCGGACGAATTCGCTATCGATTGGTCCAAGTACCTGTCGGGCAAGCTGACGGACAAGGTCGACACCACGGTCAAGCGCAAGACCCTGGACCAGCTGGCCAAGCTCATCACCACCATCCCGGGCGGCGTCGAGCTGCACCCGCGCGTGGCCAAGATCTACGAGGACCGGGTGAAGATGGCCGCCGGCGAACTGCCGGGCGACTGGGGCTTCGCCGAGAACCTGGCCTACGCCACCCTGCTCGGCGAAGGCCACAAGCTGCGCCTGGTCGGCCAGGACGCGGGCCGCGGCACGTTCTTCCACCGCCACGCGATCCTGCACGACCAGAAGACCGACAGCTACTACCTGCCGCTGCGCCAGCTGGTGGAGAACCCGGAAGACGCCACCGTGATCGACTCGCTGCTCAGCGAGGAAGCGGTGATGGGCTTCGAGTACGGCTACTCCACCACCGATCCCAATGCGCTGTGCATCTGGGAAGCGCAGTTCGGCGACTTCGCCAACGGCGCGCAGGTGGTGATCGACCAGTTCATCGCCGCGGGCGAAGCCAAGTGGGGCCGCATCACCGGTCTGGCCCTGTTCCTGCCGCACGGCTACGAAGGCCAGGGCCCGGAGCACAGCTCCGCGCGTCTGGAGCGCTTCCTGCAGCTGTGCGCGCTGGAGAACATGCTGGTCTGCGTGCCGACCACCCCGGCGCAGGCGTTCCACATGATCCGCCGGCAGATGCGCATGTCCACGCGCAAGCCGCTGGTGGTGATGACGCCCAAGTCGCTGCTGCGCCACAAGCTGGCGGTGTCGACCCTGGAAGAACTGGCCGACGGCGAGTTCCAGCACCTGATCCCGGATGCCAAGGCCGACCCGAAGAAGGTCAAGCGCGTGGTCGCCTGCTCGGGCAAGGTCTACTACGACCTGCTCGAGGACCAGACCAAGCGCGGCCAGGACGACGTCGCCATCCTGCGCGTGGAGCAGCTGTACCCGTTCCCGCGCGAGCTGCTGTCGGCCGAACTGAAGCGCTACGGCAATGCCACCGACCTGGTCTGGTGCCAGGAAGAGCCGCAGAACCAGGGCGCCTGGTACCAGATCAAGCACCACCTGCAGGCCTGCCTGGCCGACGGCCAGAGCCTGCACTACGCCGGCCGCGCCCGTTCGCCGTCTCCCGCCGCCGGCCATTTCGCCGAGCACGTGGAAGAGCAGTTGAAGCTGGTCGCCGATGCGCTATTGAATCCGTTCAACGACCAAGTCGCTGAATAATCTCCTTTCACATTCCAAAAAAGACACCACTAGGACGCCCCCTGCAATGGCCACCGAAGTCAAAGTTCCGGTACTGCCCGAATCCGTATCCGACGCCACCATCGCCAGCTGGCACAAGAAGGCCGGCGACGCGGTCAAGCGCGACGAGAACCTGGTGGATCTGGAGACCGACAAGGTCGTGCTGGAAGTGCCCTCGCCCGTCGATGGCGTGCTGAAGGAGATCAAGTTCGAAGCCGGCGCCACCGTGACCAGTTCGCAGTTGCTGGCGATCATCGAGGAAGGCGCCACCGCCGCTGCGGCTCCGGCCGACGCCAAGGTCGCCGAGGCGCCGAAGGCCGAGGCGCCCAAGGCGGCGGCCGCGGAAGCGCCGAAGGCCGCCAAGGCCGACGCGCCGAAGGCCGCTGGCGACGTCTCCAGCCTGCCGCCGGGCGCGCGTTTCAGCGCCATCACCGAGGGCGTGGATCCGTCGCAGGTCGAAGGCACCGGCCGCCGCGGCGCGGTGACCAAGGAAGACATCCTCAACTACGCCAAGAACGGCGGTGCCGGCAAGGCCAGCGGCGCACGTCCGGAAGAGCGCGTGCCGATGACCCGCGTGCGCAAGCGCATCGCCGAACGCCTGATGCAGTCGAAGAACTCGACCGCGATGCTGACCACCTTCAACGAGGTCAACCTGGCCAAGGTCTCGGCCGCGCGCAAGGAACTGCAGGACGAGTTCCAGAAGGCGCACGGCATCAAGCTCGGCTTCATGAGCTTCTTCGTCAAGGCCGCGGCCAACGCGCTGCAGCGCTTCCCGCTGGTCAACGCCTCGATCGACGGCGACGACATCATCTATCACGGCTACAGCGACATCTCCATCGCCGTGTCCACCGACAAGGGCCTGGTCACGCCGGTGCTGCGCAACGTCGAGCGGCAGTCCTTCGCCGACATCGAACAGGGCATCGCCGACTACGCCAAGAAGGCGCGCGACGGCAAGCTGAGCCTGGAAGAACTGCAGGGCGGCACCTTCACCGTGACCAACGGCGGCACCTTCGGCTCGCTGCTGTCGACCCCGATCATCAACCCGCCGCAGAGCGCGATCCTGGGCATGCACGCGATCAAGGAGCGTCCGATCGCCGAGAACGGCCAGGTCGTGATCGCGCCGATGATGTACCTGGCGCTGTCCTACGACCACCGCATCATCGACGGCAAGGACTCGGTGCAGTTCCTGGTCGACATCAAGAACCAGCTGGAAAACCCGGGCCGGATGCTGTTCGGTCTGTGATGAAAGCCGGGATTGGGGATTGGGGATTCGGGATTGGCGCAAGCGCTCCCGTTCCCCGGTGCCCGCTCTTGCGAATCCCCAATCCCCAATTCCTAATCTCGTGAGCGAAGAATGAGCGAACAAGAACAATTCGACGTCGTCGTCATCGGTGCCGGTCCTGCCGGCTATCACGCGGCCATCCGCGCCGCGCAGCTGGGCCTGAAGACCGCGTGCATCGACGCGGCGCTGGGCAAGGACGGCAAGCCGGCGCTGGGCGGTACCTGCCTGCGCGTGGGCTGCATCCCGTCCAAGGCGCTGCTGGACTCCTCGCGCCAGTTCTGGAACATGGGCCACCTGTTCGGCGAGCACGGCATCAGCTTCAAGGATGCCAAGATCGACGTCGCGGCGATGGTCGGCCGCAAGGACAAGATCGTCAAGCAGTTCACCGGCGGCATCGCGATGCTGTTCAAGGCGAACAAGATCACCCCGTACTACGGCTTCGGCGAGCTCCAAGCAAACGCGGGGCAGCCGGGCAACGTGGTCAAGGTCAAGCAGCACGACGGCAGCGAAGTCGAGCTGAAGGGCACCAACGTGATCCTGGCCGCCGGTTCGGATTCGATCGAACTGCCGTTCGCCAAGTTCGACGGCGAGACCATCGTCGACAACGTCGGCGCGCTGGACTTCACCGAGGTGCCCAAGCGCCTGGCCGTGATCGGCGCCGGCGTGATCGGCCTGGAACTGGGCAGCGTGTGGAAGCGCCTGGGCGCCGAGGTCACCATCCTCGAGGCGCTGCCGGACTTCCTGTCCCTGGCCGATGCCGAAGTGGCCAAGACCGCGCTGAAGGAATTCAAGAAGCAGGGCCTGGACATCAAGCTCGGCGCCAAGGTCTCCAAGACCGAGATCACCGGAAAGGGCAAGAAGCAGGAAGTGGTCGTCACCTACGCCGATGGCGAAGGCGAGAAGAGCCTGACCGTGGACAAGCTGCTGGTGGCCGTCGGCCGCCGTGCCGCCACCAAGGGGCTGCTGGCCGACGGCACCGGCGTCAAGGTCAACGAGCGCGGCCAGATCGAGGTCGATGCGCACTGCCACACCGGCGTCGACGGCGTGTGGGCGATCGGCGACTGCGTGCGCGGGCCGATGCTGGCGCATAAGGGCTTCGAGGAAGGCATCGCGGTCGCCGAACTGATCGCCGGCCTGCCCGGCCACGTCAACTTCGACACCATTCCGTGGGTCATCTACACCGAGCCGGAAATCGCCTGGGTCGGCAAGACCGAGCAGCAGCTCAAGGCCGAGGGCGTGCCGTACAAGGCCGGCAGCTTCCCGTTCGCGGCGATCGGCCGTGCGGTGGCGATGGGCGAGCCGGCGGGCTTCGTCAAGGTCATCGCCCACGCCGAGACCGACCGCGTCCTGGGCATGCACCTGGTCGGCGTCGGCGTCTCCGAACTGGTCCACGAAGGCGTGCTGACCATGGAGTTCAACGGCTCGGCCGACGACCTGGCGCGCATCTGCCACGCCCACCCCACCCTGTCCGAAGCGATCCACGACGCGGCCATGGCGGTGAGCAAGCGGGCGATCCATAAGGCCAATTGAGGCTGGGATTGGGGATTTGGGAGTGGGGATTCGCAACAGCGCCCCTCTCCTGCCCCGCCCGGCAGCCGCGCAACGCCGGGCACATGCCCGGCGTTGTGCTTTGCGGATCGCCGCACGCGTGAAGCGATCAAGCGATGACCGGCGCCCGTTCCGGCAGCATCAGCGCCCCGACAAACCCACCGCTTTTACGAATCCCCAATCCCGACTCCCCAATCCCATGAAAAGCATCTGCGTCTACTGCGGCTCCAATGCCGGCAACAAGCCCGCCTACGTCGAACGCGCCACCGCGCTGGGCACGCGCATCGCCGAGCAGGGGCTGCGCCTGGTCTATGGCGGCGGCAATGTCGGCCTGATGGGCACCGTGGCCAATGCGGTGCTCGCCGCCGGCGGCGAGGTCACCGGCGTGATTCCCAAGCAACTGGCCGACTGGGAAGTGGCGCACCGCGGCCTCACCGAGCTGGAGATCGTCGGCTCGATGCACGAACGCAAGTCGCGCATGTTCGACCTGTCCGATGCCTTCGTCGCGCTGCCCGGCGGCTTCGGCACCATGGAAGAAATCTTCGAGATGCTGACCTGGCGCCAGCTCGGCATCGGCAACAAGCCCTGTGCCTTCCTCGACGTGGAAGGCTTCTACGCCCCGCTGATCGGCATGATCGATCGCATGGTGGAGGAACGCTTCCTGCACCCGGACCAGCGCGCCGACCTGTGGTACGGCAGCGACATCGAGACGATGCTGGGCTGGATGCGGGAGTACACGCCGGCGCAGGCGTCGAAATGGATTGACGAAAAGCGCCGCAACGCGCTGCGCTAAGAGCGGCCGATCGGCGGTAAGCACTTGGCGCGTGGCGACGCGTTACGAATTTCGGCGTCTCACTACTCCCGTTGTGCGGCGCGGATCGACGAAAAGCGCCGGAACGCGCTGCGTTGAGAGCATCGGATCAGCGGTTAGCGACTGGCGCGTGGCGACGCGTTATAGATTCCGGCGCCTCACTACTCCCGTGGCGCGGCGCGGCTCGACGAAAAGCACCGCAACGCGTTGCATTGAAACCCAAGGCAGCGTGTCGGCGGCGAGCGCAGGGCCCTCGGTGTCGCGCTTAGGGCACCTCACATGACGACAGGAAGCGCCCTGTAGGAGCGGCTTCAGCCGCGACCGGGCTTTACCGGGAACGCCCGTCGCGGCTGAAGCCGCTCCTACGCGACAAGCGGCGATGGCGAAACCGTCGTTCACTCCAGCGTCCGGGATGACGGAGGCGCGAATCGAACAAACGCGCCGCAATACAGCGAGCTGCGGCCAATGCGCGCGTGCCGACAGCGAGCACCACGCGCATGGCGACGCGCTCCGCATGCGATCGCCTCAAAGCTGTTGCGGCGCGGCGGCCGGGCGCCCGAGCAGATAGCCCTGCCCATAATCGCAGCCCAGTTCGCGCAGGGTCGCCAGTTGTTGTTCGGTCTCGATGCCCTCGCCCACCGTCTCGATGCCCAGCGTGCTGGCCAGGGCGAGGATGCCGCGCACCAGTGCGTGGCTGCCGGTGCTCCCCTCGTCCTGCAGGCCGGCGACGAAGCTCTGGTCGATCTTCAGCACCGAGATCGGGAAGCGGTGCAGGTACGACAGCGCCGAGAAGCCGGTGCCGAAGTCGTCCAGCTGCGCCAGCACGCCGCGCTCGCGCAAGGCCTGCAGGATGGTCAGGGTGCGTGGCGCGTCGTCGAGCAGCGCCACCTCGGTGATTTCCACGCGCAGGCGGCGCGGATCGGCGCCGGCGGTGTCGATCAGCCCGAACAGCCGCTCGGTGAAATCCGGCGAGCGGAAGTGCCGCGGCGAGACGTTGACTGAGACGTAGCCGCCCTCGCTCTGCGCCAGGCGCCGGATCACCTGCGCGTACAGCAGCCAGTCCACCTGCTCGATCAGGCCGCTCTCCTCGCCCAGGTCGATGAACTGGCTCGGCACCAGCAGCCCGCGGCTCTCGTGACGCCAGCGCAACAGGGCTTCGTGGCCGATCACCTCGCCATCGTGCAGGCGCACGATCGGCTGGTAGAACGGCTCGAAGTCGCGGTTGTTGATCGCACGACGCAGGTCCGCCTCCAAATCGAGGCTGCGCAGCGCCGCCTCGCGCATGGCCTCGTCGAACACGACGCAGCGGTCCTGGCTCTGCGCCTTGGCCCGGTACATGGCCGCGTCCGCATCGCGCAGCATCTCCTCGCCGTTGTGGTAGCGCGGATGCCAGGCGGCGATGCCCAGGCTGCCGGACGGAAACAGTTCGCGGCCGGCCACCCACATCGGTTGGCCGAGCACGTGCAGCAGGCGTCGCGCCAGCTCGCGCGCACCATCCAGGCCGTGCTCGCAGGGCGTCAGCACCGCGAACTCGTCGCCGCCCAGGCGCGCCACCACGTCCTGGCCGCGGATCGTGGACACGATGCGCTTGGCCACCTGCACCAGCATCTCGTCGCCGGCAGCGTGGCCGATGCTGTCGTTGACCAGCTTGAACCGGTCCAGGTCCAGGAACAGCACGGCGAAGGTCCTGCCGCCGCCGCGGGCACGCGAGATCGCCTCGCTGAGCCGGTCCAGCAGATGCGAGCGGTTCGGCAAGCCGGTCAGCGCATCGTGCAGCGCCTGATGGGTCAGGCGCTGCTCGGCGCGCCAGCGTTCGGCGATCTGCGCCAGCAACTGCTCGTTGACCTCGGCCAGTTCGCGGGTGCGCTCGTCCACGCGCTGCTCCAGCTCCGCATGCGCCAGCCGCAACCGCTCCTGCGCGCGCTGCCGCGCCAGGCCGCTGCCGACGTTGTGCGCGACGAAGGTCAGCAGGCGCTGGTCGTGCTCGGTGAAGCGCACCTTGGCGACGTAGCTCTGCACCACGATCGCGCCGATTACCTCGCCCTCGTCGAACAGCGGCGCGCCCAGCCAGCTGTAGGGACGCTGGCCGTATTCCTGCACCTCGCCCTGCGCCAGCAAGGCATCGATGTCGGACAGTTCGAGCAGTTGCGGGCGCCGCACCCGCATAACGTATTCGGTCAGGCCGCGGCCGCGGCGCCGTTGCGGCCGGTACGGGGTGAACTCGTCCACCGAATACACGAACTCCAGCATGGTGTCGTCGTCGGACAGCAGGGCGATGTACAGATTGCGTGCGTCGATCAGCCCACCGATGATGGCATGCACCTCGGTGTAGAACTGCTGCAGGCTCTCCGACCGGATCGCCAGCTCGGCGATGCGGAACAGCGCCAACTGCAACATCTCGGCACGCTTGCGCTCCTGGATCTCGTCCTGCAGGTCGCAGTTGGCCCGCTGCAGTTCCTGTGTGCGCAGGTCCACCCGCCGCTCCAGCTGCACCTGCGCGTGGCGCCGGTCCATTGCGGTCTGCACGTGCTGCGCCACGTAGGCCAGCAGCGCGCGGTCGGCATCGGTGTAGCGCAACGCGTAGTCGTAGTTCTGCACCACGATGGCGCCGCACACCCTGCCTTCGCGCAGCATCGGCACGCCGAGCCAGTCGCGACTCTCCGGACCGTGGCCGATGTTGTCGCCCAACTGCAGGCGTTCGCGCACCTGTTCCGACGGCCCGCGCACCGCGCGGCCGTGGCGCAGCAGGGCGAAGGTGAGGCTGTACGGCATGTCGCGCAGGAAGTAGGTCTGCTCCGGATCGGCGACGAAGTCGTCGTGGCGGTCGGAGAAATACAGGAAGCGCATGCTCTGCTGGTCTTCGTCGTACTCGACGATGTAGCAGTTCTCCGCATACATCAGCGATTCCAGCACGGCGTGCACGCGCTGCAGCATCTGGCTCATTTCCAGATCGGCGCCGGCCAGGTCGGCGATCTCGTACAGCGCCTGCTGCAGCTGCTTGGATTTTTCCAGGCCCTCGATGCGCGCGCGCATGCGCTCGGTGTCGAGCAGATTCAGGCCGAAGGCGACCGCGGCATCGCACCAGGCCGCGCGTTGCGCCTCATCCAGGGGGTGCGCCAGTTCCGCGCCGATGGCCACGCAGGCGCCCTCGGCGGTGCGGTGCAGGTGCAGCACGGCCGGCACCGTCGACGGCAGCGGCGCGGTATCGGCCAGCGCCTCCGCGACCAGCGCCTGCAACCACCCCGGCGCATCCGCGCTGGCCCCGTGCAGGCGGCCGACCACGCCGTCGCCGCAGCCGATCGCCACGGCGCTGCCCGGCGGCAGCAGGCCGCACAAGGCCTGCGCCGTGCGGGCGGGAGCATGGCCGCCAGAGGGGTCTTCACGGACGGTGGTGGACGAATTGAACAGCATCGACGACAACTCCTGCAGGGCCCCCCGGAACTGCTCCACGCTCGCCCTTCACATCAGCATACCCGTTGCATGCGCCGATCGACGCCCGCTCGACTCCGAAGTGGCGAGATGGGCGTTTGTCTACAGATGTTGCCCGAACTTCCGCCATCGCCGCCCGCGTCGCGGCTCCCGCCTCCCGACTATGCGCCGGCCCGGGGAACGCTTAGGCTTGCCGCCGTGGACGCCCCGGTCGAAGCGAGCGACGAAGCCCTGATGCTGGCCTACGCGGCCGGCGACGCGCGTGCGTTCGAGACCTTGTACCTGCGTCACCGCGGCCGCCTGTACCAGTACCTGCTGCGGCAGCTGCGCGACCGTGCGCTGGCCGAAGAACTGTTCCAGGACGTGTGGCAGCGGGTGATCGCCGCACGCCTGGAATGGCAGCCGCAGGCCGCGTTCACCACCTGGCTGCTGCGCATCGCCCACAATCGGCTCGGCGACCATTGGCGCGCGGCCAGGCATCGTCCGCCGGCACCGGCCAACGCCGACCTGCGCACGGCCCGCGTGCAGGACCCCGACACCCCGGAGCGGCAATTGTCGGCCTTCGAACAACGGCGCCAACTGCAACTGGCCCTGGATGCGCTTCCCGAGGAGCAACGCGACGTGCTGCTGCTGCGCCTGGAGCAGGAATTGAGCCTGGACGAGATCGGGCAGATCACCGGTGTCGGCCGCGAGACGGTCAAGTCGCGGCTGCGTTATGCGATGGACAAACTGCGCGCGAGGTTGGGCGGATGAGCGCCGACGAACCGCTGACCCCGGAAGAGCGCGCGCTCGCCGAACACTTGCGCCTGGGCCGGCAGGCGCTGCCGCCGCCGGCGCTGGATGCGGCGATCCTGGCCGCCGCGCGCGCGGCGGTCGCGCCGGGTGCCAACGAGATCGCGGAATATCCCAGCAGCGCTGCGGAAAGGGCTCGGGCGCAGACCGCCGCGGCGACGCCCACGCCGATACCGGCACCAGCGTCGGCAACGACCTCTCTCCCCACAGCGCCGCCCCCCGCGCCGCGCGCCGCAGCGCGCTCGCGCTGGCCGACCTGGCTCGGCCTGGCCGCCTCGCTGGTGCTGGTGGCGGGCATCGCCTGGCGCGCGCGCCCGCCGGCGCCCTCCGTGCCGGCCCCCGCACCGGCAGCGGTGCCTGCGCCTGCGCCGGCAGCCGCTCCCACCACCGACGCCAGGCCTGCGCCCGTCGCATCGCCGGCACCTTCCTCAGAGCAGCAGGCGCAGGCCACCGACGCGGCGGCGGCCTCCGAGACAGCAGTTCCCGCCCCTGCGGCCTCGGCGCGTATGGCCACGGAGGCACCTGCCGCACCACTACCGGAGCGTGCACCGCAGGCGCACAAGCCGACGCCCGCGCAGAGCATGACGCCTCCCGCACCAGCGGCCGTGGTGACGCCCGCGGCACCGCCGACCCCGGCCCCACCGCCGCCGGCCATCGCGGCCGACAGCAGCGAGTCGTCTCCGGAACCGGCTACCGAACAGCAAGCCGTCCCTGCCGCGAAGACCTTGCGCGCACCGGCGCGCGCGACAACGGCGCAGGACAGCTTGGCCCGCAGCGCACCCAGCGACAACGCCCGCCAGGCCAAGCTGGCGAACTCCGCGCGCACGCAGGCCAGTGCGGCCGAATCGTCAGATGCCCTCTCGCTGCGCCCATCGACGTCGCCTGCTGCGCCCGCTGCCGCGTTGCCGCAGCCCCTGCCCGCCGCAGCCGCAGTGGAGGTGGCAGTGGAGGCAGACGCGCAGCTGTCGCCACGCCGCTGGCTGCAGCGGATCCGCGAGCGCCGCGACAGCGGCGAACTGGACGCCGCCCGTGCCAGCCTGCTGCGCTTCCAGCGCACACACCCGCACCGCGCGGTGCCCGCCGACCTGCGCAGGCTGTTGCAGGACTGAGCGGCGTGGTGCCGGCGCCTGCGCAGCAGGCCGGCGTCGCGTCTCGTCTACAATGCCGCCGATGCCCGATACGCTCCCGCACCCCGTCAGCCACAGCGTGGAGATCAAGCACAGTCGCTTCCTGGCCCACGCCGCACCGATCGCCGACGCCGGTGCGGCCCTGGCGTTCCTGCAACAGGTGACGGTGGCCGACGCCACCCACAATTGCTGGGCCTACCGCCATGGCGACGAGTACCGCTCCAGCGACGACGGCGAGCCGGCCGGTACCGCCGGCCGCCCGATCCTGGCGGCGATCGACGGCCAGGGCTTCGACCGCGTGGTGGTGGTGGTCACACGCTGGTACGGCGGCATCAAGCTCGGCGCCGGCGGCCTGGTCCGCGCCTACGGCGGCAGCGCCGCAGAATGCCTGCGGCTGGCGCCGCGGCAACCGCTGCTGGCCTTGAGCCTGCTCACCCTGCACTGCGGCTTCGACGACCTGGGCGCGGTGCATGCCGCGCTGAGCGCCTGCGCCGCGGAGAAACTCGATGAACGCTTCGATGCCGGCGGCGCCGAACTGCGCCTGCGCCTGCCCAGCGATCGCGTGGACGCCTTGAAAACCCGCCTGCGCGACGCCACTCGCAATCGTGTCCGCTGTTCGGAACCCGCCCCCGCATGAACACCCCGTCGGCCGACCAGGCCAAGTCGCTGCGCAGACTCGGCAGCCTGCGCACCCTGTGGCCGTTCGTGCGTCGTCGGCGCGGCCTGCTCGTCGCCTGGCTGGTGGCGCTGGCGATCTCCTCCAGCGCCACGCTGAGCCTGCCGGTGGCGGTGCGGCAGATGATCGACCACGGCTTCAGCGACAGCAGCCGCATCAATCAGTCCTTCGCCCTGCTGTTCGCGGTCGCGCTGGTGCTGGCGGTGGCCACCGCCACGCGCTTCTACTTCGTGTCGCTGCTCGGCGAGAAGGTGGTCGCCGATCTGCGCGAACGCCTGTACACGCATCTGATCGGCCTGCATGCCGGCTTCCACGACCGCAACCGCAGCGGCGAACTGGTCTCGCGCCTGTCCGCCGACAGCGAACTGCTGCGCGGGGTGATCGGCAGCACCATGTCGGTGGCGTTGCGCAGCACGGTCACGGCGATCGGCAGCGTGGTGATGCTGTGCGTCACCAGCCCGCATCTGGCCGCCTATACCCTGCTCGGCATCCCGCTGGCGGTCTTGCCGATCGTGCTCGGCGCGCGGCGGCTGCAGAAGATCTCGCGCGCCAGCCAGGATCGCGTCGCCGACGCCAACACCCTGGCCGCCGAGACCCTGGGCGCGGTGCGCACGGTGCAGGCGTATGCGCGCGAAAGGTACGAACGCGGCCGCTTCGGCGAGGCGCTTGCGCAGACCGTGGCGGTGGCGCGACGCCGGGTCGGCGCGCAGGCAGTGATCACCGCCGCCGCGATCGTGCTGATCTTCGGCGCCATCGTGCTGGTGCTGTGGTCGGGCGCGCACGAAGTGGCCGCCGGCGAACTCAGCGCCGGCGCGCTCGGCCAGTTCGTGCTGTACGCCATGTTCGGCGGCGGCTCGGTCGCCTCGCTGGCCGAAGTCTGGAACGACCTGCAGCGCGCGGCCGGTGGCATGGGCCGCATCGCCGAACTGTTTCAGGAACGCCCCGAAATCGTCGCGCCGGCGCAGCCGCTTGCGCTGCCGCAGCCGCTGCGCGGCGAGGTGCGCTTCGACAACGTCAGCTTCCGCTATCCGCAGCGCCCAGACCACCCGGCGCTGGACGGCTTCGATCTGCACGTGCGGCCCGGCGAGAGCGTGGCGCTGGTCGGCCCCTCCGGCGCCGGCAAGAGCACGGTGCTGGCGCTGCTGATGCGCTTCCACGATCCGCAATCGGGCAGCGTGCAGGTGGACGGCCGCGACCTGCGCACATTGGATCCATCGCAGCTGCGCGAGGCGATCGGGCTGGTGCCGCAGCACCCGACCCTGTTCGCCGCCAGCGCCGCCGACAACATCCGCTACGGCCGGCTCGAGGCCAGCGAGGCCGAGGTCGAGGCCGCGGCGCGCGCGGCCGAAGCCGATGCGTTCCTGCGACAGTTGCCCGACGGCTACGCCAGCGAACTGGGCGAGCGCGGCGCACGCCTGTCCGGCGGCCAGCAGCAGCGCATCGCCATCGCCCGCGCCCTGCTCAAGGACGCGCCGATCCTGCTGCTGGACGAAGCCACCAGCGCCCTGGACGCGCAGAGCGAAAATGCCGTGCAGCATGCGCTGGAGCGGCTGATGGCCGGACGCACCACCCTGGTGATCGCGCACCGCCTGGCCACCGTGCTCAAGGCCGACCGCATCGTGGTGATGGACCACGGCCGCATCGTCGCGCAGGGCACCCACGCCGAGCTGCTGGCGCAGGACGGGCTGTACGCGGAACTCGCTCGCCTGCAGTTCATCGACTGAGCACGCCGCGCTAACGGGGGCGGGACTACGGTCGAGCCGCGTCTGCTGCGGTCCGCGCGTGTCGCGGCCATCGCGGCGCGTCCCGCATTGATGCAGCGTTCGACAGGAGGCTCCCGATGTCCTTTCGCCAATTGCCTGCCCTCGGTCCCGACGGCGAGGCCTATCTGATCACCGAGTTCCAGGACGATGCGCCGCGCCAGCAGCAGGCGCAGCACGACCCGCACGTCGACAGCGGACTGCGCTACGAACTGGCTGACGGCCGCAAACTGATCCGCCGCGGCCAGCAGTTCGTCACCACCGGCGGCGAACTGACCCTGACCGCCGTCTAGCGCTACGGCCTCGCGCTGTGGTCGCGCCCCGTCATCGCCTCTGGCGTTCGGGGCGCTGGCGACGCGCTGATCATTTTTTCGCCAGGTGACTTGACAGGCCCACCACGCAAGGCGCGCCGATGGTTATCCACATGTTTGCGCCGTGACCATCCACATGCGCTGTGGATGGATTGCGGGGTGGGTCGTCCGTCGGGTGATCCCACGTGGTTCAGGCTGCACGGTCGCGGCTGAAGCCGCTCCTACGGCAGCGTAGAGGTCGTCGGGTCCTTGTAGGAGCGGCTTCAGCCGCGACCGTGAACCCGAGAAATCGCGCAATCGACAATCACCGCGCAACTCAACCCACCAGCACCCGCCCAATCCCGCTGGCATCGATTTCCGCCGCAGCGGCACGCACCGCCGCTGCGTCGCTGCCCGGATCGAAGCCGAGCCGGAAATGCAGTTCGCCCGCCTGCGTGCGCGAAGAATGGATCGAGGCCAGGTTGACGCCATGGCGTTCGAACACGTGCAACAGCGCGCGCAGCGAGCCGGCGCGGTCCTCGGGCAGATACACGCTGAGCGTCATCTGCTCGGTCAGATCGGCCAGCAGGTATCCCACCCGCTCGTAGCTGTAGTTGCCCTGGGCGATCGCCGCCTCACCCAGCGCCTGGCGGTTGGCGTCGAGGAACTCCGCGCGGAACTGCGCACGTGCCGCATCGTCGCCGCGGCCGACCTGGTCGCGCAGCCGCGACAGCTGCGCGATCAGTCCATCGAGCACGCTACCGACATGCGGATTGCCGAACTGAATGTCTTCGTAGATGGCAGGATTCAGGGCCAGGATGCGCGCGATGATCGCGGTGTCCAGTTCGAACGAGGCCGAGCGGTATGGCAGCAAGGCCTGCAACGGCCCCAACGCTGGCGCATGCTCGCGCAGCACGCCGGCCTGGGCCAGGTGCGTGGCATGGACCATCGCCTGCACCAGCGCCATCACCCGGTCGTGGTGCTCGGGCGTGGTGCGCACGCACTCGCCTTCCAGCGCCGTGCACATGCGCTGCAGCCAGGGCTGCCACTGCGCCACCCGCGCCTCGCAGACCACCAGCACGCGGCCCTTGAGCGTGGGCGACTTCGGCGGCGCCGTCATCGGATGCAGCCCGGCCACTTCCGCCTGCGAGGCCAGCATCGCCGCCACCGGCGCGGCCTTGACCGAGGTGACGTCCAGCCACAGCTGGCCGCGTTCGCGGCCGCCGGCGCGCTGCACGTACTCGCCGATCAGCGCCGGCGTGTGCCGGATCGGGGCGGAGAAGATCAGCACCTGCGCCTGTTGCAGCAGCGCCTCCGGCGCCAGCGACTGCGGGTCTGCCGGGTCGTGGCCGATCACCTCCAACTGCATGCGCTCGCGGAAGAAGCGGCTTAGCCAGCGGCCATAGGCGCCGGCACTGCCGACGATGCCGACGACCGGGCGCAGACTCACGCCAGGCGCTCGGCGACGAAGCGCAGCGGCGTCGCCAGCGCGGCCGGCGCCGCTGCCAGCACGTCCAGTTCTTCCACATCCGCGGCCAGGGTCGCCTCCAGCGCCGCATGCACGCCGGCGATGGCGCGGCCGATCGCCGCTTCGAAACTGTCGCCGCGCAGCAGGAACGCCACCAGCAGCGCCATCAGCACATCGCCGGTGCCGGCCACGTCCACCGGCAGCAGCGGCGAGCACCAGCGATAGACCGCCTCGCGGCTCACCGCCAGCGTCACCAGTTGCCCGGCATCGCCGCCGACGCTGTGGGCGAGCACCCACTGCGGGCCGCGCGCCAGCAACACGCGCGCCGCGGCGATCGCCTCGTCCTGGGCCAGCGCCGGCATGCCGGTCAGGCGGCCGAGTTCGAATGCATTCGGCGTCACCAGCCACGCACGCGGCAACAGGCGCTCGGCGAAGATCGCTTCCAGTCCCGGTTCCACGTAGGGACCGGTATGCGTATCGCCGATCACCGGGTCCAGGCAGTAGCGCAGCGTCGGGCACTGCGGCAGCGTGGCGTCGAGCCAGTCGGCGAAGGCGGCGCCATTGCCGACGCTGCCGAAGTAGCCGGACACCAGCATGCGCGCGCGTTGCGGCAGGCCGCGTTCGCTGGCGCCGAGCAGCAGGTCGGCGAACCAGTCCGACGGCAGCACCTTGCCGCGCAAGGTCGCGTAGAACGGCGCATTGCTCAGCAGCGTGGTCGGAATCTCCGCCACGCGCAGGCCCAGCGCGCGCAACGGCGGCACTGCCGCGCTGTTGCCGGCGTGGCCGTAGACGAGTTGCGACTGCACGGAAATGACGTCGACCGGCACCGGCCCGTCGGGTCGCTGGCGGCGACCATGGATGAGATGACTGGCGGCGGAACTGTCGGCGGGAGTGTTCATCGCCGTAGTGTAGCGCCGGCGCAATGACGCCCAGCGGCGCGCGCATCCGTGGCGTTGCGAGGCTTTCAGCAACAACGGCCTCAGCTGCGACGCTCCGACGAGAAAGCGTCGCGGCTGAAGCCGCTTCTACAACGGGGGCCAGGATGCGGGAAAAAGCCCACGCATCCGGAATCTAAAGTTTCCATTTCCGCTCTGCTCAGCGAGCAGAACATTCCAGCGTAGGAGCGGCTTCAGCCGCGACGCTTTGGCGATAACGCATCGGGGCTGAAGCCCCTTCCACAAAAAAACACTGCGACGCGGAACAACACCGGGAACATCCAAGACCCCGGCTTTCAATAGCCGCAGGCTGGCCATCCCGAATCCCGAATCACCAATCCCGAATCCCAGCCTTACGACGTCATCCGATCCCAGAACCCCTTCACCCCATCGATGAAGGTCGCCGACTTGGGCGAATGCTTGCGCGCGTCCTCGCCGGTGAAGGTGGCCTCGAACTGCTCCAGCAGCTTGCGCTGGTCGGCAGTGAGGTTGACCGGCGTCTCCACCACCACCCGGCAGTACAGGTCGCCTTCGCTGCGGCTGCGCACCGAACGCACGCCCTTGCCGCGCAGGCGGAACAGCTTGCCGGTCTGGGTCTCGGCCGGAATGCGGATCTCCGCCTCGCCGCCGAGGGTGGCCACGCGCACGGTGTCGCCCAGGGCCGCCTGCGAGATGCGGATCGGCACCTCGCAGTGCAGATCGTCGCCGTCGCGCTGGAAGATCGGATGCTCACGCACCCGCACTTCCACGTACAGATCGCCTGGCGGGGTGCCGGCCGGACCCGCTTCGCCCTCACCCGACAGGCGGATGCGGTCGCCATTGTCGACGCCGGCGGGGATCTTCACCGACAGCACCTTGGTCTCTTCCACGCGCCCGGCGCCATGGCACACGCCGCACGGGTTCTGCACGGTCTGGCCGCGGCCGGCACAATGCGGGCAGGTCTGCTGCATGGCGAAGATGCCGCGCTGGATACGAACCTGGCCGCGCCCGTGGCAGGTCACGCAGGTCTCGACCTTGCCGTCCTCCGAGCCGCTGCCGTGGCAGTGCTCGCATTCGCTCAGGGTCGGAATCTCGATGCGGCGCTCGATGCCGGCCACCGCTTCTTCCAGGTCCAACTCCAGCACGTAGCCGATGTCGGCGCCACGCCGCGGCGCGCGCCCGCCACCACCACCGGCGCCACCGAAGATGTTGCCGAAGATGTCGCCGAAGATGTCGCCCATGTCCGGGCCGCCAGGGCCGCCGCCCATCCCGCCCATGCCGTGCTCGAACGCGGCGTGGCCGTGCGCGTCGTACATGCGCCGGCGGTTGCCATCGGACAGCACCTCATAGGCTTCCTTGCATTCCTTGAACGCGGCCTCGGCGGCGTGGTCGCCGGGATTGCGGTCCGGGTGGAACTTCATCGCGCAACGGCGATAGGCCTTCTTCAGCTCGTCGTCGCTGGCGGTGCGGGCCACACCCAGCACTTCGTAATAGTCGCGTTTGCTCATGGGGCGGGGATTCGAGATTCGGGAGTCGAGATTCGTTCAACGCAAAAGCGGAGAGCCTCGGCTCTTCCGCTTCTGCAAGCACTGCATGGACAGGGAACGGGAGCAGAGACCGCAAGGCGACGCCTTGCGCATCCCCAATCCCCAATCCCCGATCCCGGCCTTACTTCTTGTCGTCCTTGACCTCGGTGAACTCGGCGTCGACCACGTCGTCGGACTGGGCCGAGGACGCATGCGCGCCGCCGGCGTTGCCGCCCGGCTGCTGCTCGCCCGCCGCCGCGGCCGCGTACAGCGACTGACCGGCCTCTTCCAGCGCCTTGGTCTTGGCCTCGATCTGGCCCTTGTCGTCGCCCTTCATCGCGGTTTCCAGGTCCGCCAGCGCCGACTCGACCTTGCCGATCACGTCGCCGCCGACCTTGCTGCCGTGCTCGGTGATCGCGCTGCGGGTGGCGTGGATCAGGCCGTCGGCCTGGTTGCGCGCCTGCACCAGCTCGTGGAACTTCTTGTCTTCCTCGCGGTTGGCTTCCGCGTCGGCGACCATCCGCTGGATCTCGTCGTCCGACAGACCGGAACCGGCCTTGATCTCGACCTTCTGTTCCTTGTTGGTCTTCTTGTCCTTGGCCGACACGTGCAGGATGCCGTTGGCGTCGATGTCGAAGGACACCTCCACCTGCGGCAGGCCGCGCGGCGCCGGCTCGATGCCGGACAGGTCGAACTTGGCCAGCGACTTGTTGTAGCGGGCCTGTTCGCGCTCGCCCTGCAGCACGTGCACGGTCACCGCCGACTGGTTGTCCTCGGCGGTGGAGAACACCTGCGAGGCCTTGGTCGGGATGGTGGTGTTCTTCTCGATGATCTTGGTGAACACGCCGCCCAGGGTCTCGATGCCCAGGCTCAGCGGGGTCACGTCGAGCAGCAGCACGTCCTTGACGTCGCCGGCCAGCACGCCGCCCTGGATCGCGGCGCCCAGCGCCACGGCCTCGTCGGGGTTGACGTCCTTGCGCGGCTCCTTGCCGAAGAACTCGGCCACCGCCTGCTGCACCTTCGGCATGCGGGTCTGCCCACCGACCAGGATCACCTCGGTGATGTCGCTGGCGCGCAGGCCGGCGTCGTTCAGCGCGGTGCGGCACGGGTCGATGGTGCGCTTGACCAGGTCCTCCACCAGCGCCTCGAGCTTGGCCCGGGTCAGCTTGATGTTGAGGTGCTTCGGGCCCGACGCGTCGGCGGTGACGTACGGCAGGTTGACTTCGGTCTGCTGCGAGGACGACAGCTCGATCTTGGCGCGCTCGGCGGCGTCCTTCAGGCGCTGCAGCGCCAGCGGATCCTTGCGCAGGTCGATGCCCTGATCCTTGTTGAACTCTTCCACCAGGTAGTCGATGACGCGTTTGTCGAAGTCTTCGCCGCCCAGGAAGGTGTCGCCGTTGGTGGCCAGCACTTCGAACTGCTTCTCGCCGTCGACGTTGGCGATCTCGATGATCGACACGTCGAAGGTGCCGCCGCCCAGGTCGTACACCGCGATCTTGCGGTCGCCGCCCTGGCCCTTGTCCAGGCCGTAGGCCAGCGCCGCGGCGGTCGGCTCGTTGATGATGCGCTTGACGTCCAGGCCGGCGATGCGGCCGGCGTCCTTGGTCGCCTGGCGCTGGCTGTCGTTGAAGTACGCCGGCACGGTGATGACCGCCTCGGTGACGGTCTCGCCCAGGAACGCCTCGGCGGTCTTCTTCATCTTCTCCAGCACCTGCGCGGAGATTTCCTGCGAGGCCAGCTTGCGGCCGTCGGCGGTGGCCACCCAGGCGTCGCCGTTGTCGTGCTGGACGATGCCGTACGGGACCAGGCCGATGTCCTTCTGCACCTCGGCGTCGGTGAACTTGCGGCCGATCAGGCGCTTGACTGCATAGAAGGTGTTCTTGGGGTTGGTGACGGCCTGGCGCTTGGCCGAGGCGCCCACCAACACTTCGCCGTCCTTGGTGTAGGCGACGATCGAAGGCGTGGTGCGGTCACCCTCGGAATTCTCGATGACGCGGGCCTTGCCGCCGTCCATGATCGCCACGCACGAGTTGGTCGTGCCCAGGTCGATGCCGATGATCTTGCCCATTGCAATGACTCCTGAAAGGTCGTGTAGCCGGCCAGTGCCGGGATCTGGTTCGGATATAGGGATGGCCGCCAGTCATTCAAGCCATCGCCGCAAATTAGCGTTCCACTGCCGCCGCACCGGGTTCAGGCGCGGGCGGCCGCGAACTCAGTCGTGCTTGGCCACCACCACCAGGGCGGGCCGCAGCAGGCGGTCGTTGAGCAGGTAGCCCTTCTGGAACACCTGGATCACGTGGCCCGGGGCGACGCCCTCGGCCTCGGCCTGGCTGATCGCCTGGTGATGCTCCGGGTTGAACGGCTCGCCGGTCGGGTCGAGCAGGGTCAGGCCGTTGTCGGCGGCGACCTTGAGCAGCTGCTTGTAGGTCAGCTCCAGGCCGTCGCGCAGCGGGCTGGGCTCGCTGCCGGCGGCGGTCAGGCCCGCATCCAGACTGTCGAACACCGGCAACAGGTCGCCGAGCAGGCGCTCGTTGGCGAACTTGCGCGCCTGCTCCACGTCGCGGGCGATGCGCTTGCGCTGGTTCTCCAGGTCGGCCCGCTCGCGCAGGACGTCGGCCTTGACCAGGGCCAGCTCACTGCGCAGCGTCTCCACTTCCGCCTGCAGCGGATCGGTCGAGGGCTGCTGCGCCTCGGTCAGGTGTTCGGAATCGAATTCGGGGTGTTCTTGCGTCATGTCCGGGTCCCTGGCGGGGTGCGTCCCGCCTTACCGGACCACCTATGTGGGCGGTGCCGGCGGATTCAAGGGAATCCGGGATTGGGGAGTCGGGATTGGGATTGCGCGAGCCCGGCGGAAACGCCGGCTGGCGGACGGCGCCGCGGTGCCCTGCGCGCTGGCTCAGCGGTCGCCTTGCGGGGACGGGTCCAGGCGGGCGCCGAGGACGTCGGCGGCGGTCTGGACCAGGGGGATGACCCGGTCGTAGTCCATGCGCTTGGGGCCGATCACGCCGAGCACGCCCAGCACCTGGCCGCCGGCCATGTACGGGGCGGTCACCAGCGACACGCTCTCCAGCGGCACCATGCCGGTCTCCTCGCCGATGAAGATGCGCACGCCGGGTGCGCGGATGGTGCGTTCGAGCAGCTGCAGGATCTCGCGCTTGCTGGCGAAGACCTCGAACAGTTCGCGCAGCCGCTCCAGGTCCGACAGGTCCTGCACGCCCATCAGCTTGGTCTGCCCAGCCAGCACCATGTCGTCGCCGGCCGGCGCCAGCGCCTGCTCGGCCAGCTCGACGCTGTGCGCCAGCAACTGCTCCATCTCGTCGCGCGCGTGGCGCAGGTCGCGCAGCAGGCTGGCGCGGATGTCGGCCAGCGCGCGCCCGGCGAAATGGCGGTTCAGATAATTGGCCACCTGCTCCAGCTCGGCCGGCTCGTAGGCCTTGCGCGGCTCGATGACCCGGTTCTGCACCTCGTTGTCGGCGAACACCAGGATCGCCAGCACCCGCCGCGCGTCCAGCGGCACGAAGTCGATGTGCCGGAAGGCGAACTGCTCGCGCTTGGGCGCGCTGACCACGCCGACGAAGTGGGTCATCGCCGACAGCAATTCCGAGGCACTGCCCAGCAGCGCCTGGGTGCCGGCGGCATTGGCCATCTCCGCGCGCAGCCGTGCCACCTCGCCTTCGGCTGGCGGGCGCATCTGCACCAGGCTGTCGACGAACACCCGGTAGCCGGTGGCGGTGGGCACGCGCCCGGCCGAGGTGTGCGGCGAGCTGAGCAGGCCGGCGTCCTCCAGGTCGGCGAGGATGTTGCGGATCGTCGCCGGACTCACGTCCAGGCCGGCGTGTCGGGCCAGGGTCTGCGAGCCGACCGGCTCGCCGTCGCGGATATAGCGCGAGATCAGCGTCCGCAGCAGCTGCCGGGCACGCGGATCGAGGCTGGAATGGACCGGGGAAGCGCGCATGGAATCAACCCGTGAGACTGGCCCTTAGATAATGGCTGCACGCCGGCTTGGCAAGTCATTGGCCCACCTACCCGCGCATGCTAGCGTTGCGCGGCCCCGGAAGCAGACCCCATGCTCAGACATCTCTCGATCAAGGATTTCGCCGTCGTACGCGGCACCGAACTGGAATTCGGCCCAGGCATGACCGTGGTGTCCGGCGAAACCGGCGCCGGCAAGTCGCTGATGGTGGACGCGCTCGGCTTCCTGTCCGGGCTGCGCGCCGACAGCGGCGTGGTCCGCCACGGCGCCGACCGCGCCGAGTTGTCGGCCGAGTTCGTCGCCCCCGCCCCCGCTCGCGCCTGGCTGCACGAGAACGAACTCGACGACGAGGAACACTGCCAACTGCGCCGGGTGATCCGCGCCGATGGCGGCTCCCGCGCCTGGATCAACGGGCGCCCGGTGACCCTGTCGCAACTGGCGGAGCTGGCTGGCCACCTGGTCGAGATCCATGGCCAGCACGAACACCAGGCCCTGCTCTCGCGCGGCAGCCAGCTCGGCCTGCTCGACGCCTACGCCCGCAACGACGCCGAGCGCGCCGCGGTGCGCGCCGCCGCCGCCCGCTGGCAGGGCCTGCTCAGCGAGCGCGAGACCCTGCTGGCGCAGGGCGATGTTAGCGACCGCATCGGTTTCCTGCAGCACCAGCTGGCCGAACTGCAGCGCGAGGACCTGGATCCGGCGGCGATCGCCGCCCTGGATGCCAACCACCGTCGCCAGGCCCACGCCGCCGCGCTGATCGGCGCCTGCGAGAGCGCGGCGCAGCGGCTCAACGGCGACGAAGCGCCGGCCGTGCTGGACCTGTTGCAGCAGACCCGCCACGAACTCGGCAAGGTCGGCGAGTACGACCCGCGCCTGGCCGAAGTGCAGGCGCTGATCGACAGCGCCGGCATCCAGTTGGAGGAGGCGCTGGCGCTGATCGACCGGGTCCGCGACGACCTGGACGCCGACCCGGCGCAGTTCGATGAAATGGAACGCAAGCTCGGCCGCCTGCACGACCTGGCGCGCAAGCACCGGATCGGCGTGGACGCGCTGGCCGACCACCGCGACGCCCTGCTCGCCGAAGTGGAGAGCCTGCGTGGCGCCGGCGAGCGGCTGGACGTGCTCGATGCCGAGATCGCCCAGGCCACCCAGGCCTGGCGCGACGCCGCGGCCGCCCTGACCGCCACCCGCGACCGCAGCGCACAGGCGCTGTCGCACGACACCACCGCCCTGATCGGTGAACTGGGCATGGGCGGCGGCCGCTTCCTGATCCAGCTCGAGCCGCACGACACCGAACGGCCGGACCCGGCCGGCGCCGAGCGGGTCGAGTTCCTGGTCGCCGCCAACGCCGGGCAGCCGCCGCGCGCCCTGCGCAAGGTCGCCTCCGGCGGCGAACTGTCGCGCATCTCGCTGGCGATCGAGGTCGCCGCGCTGGGCCTGGACGCCGTCCCAACCATGGTCTTCGACGAAGTGGACTCGGGCATCGGCGGCGCCGTCGCCGACATCGTCGGCAAGAAGCTGCGCGCGCTCGGCGAGCAGCGCCAGGTGCTGTGCGTGACCCACCTGCCGCAGGTCGCCGCGCAAGGCCACGCCCACTACCGGGTCAGCAAGGCACCGGTCGAAGGCATGACCCAGAGCTCGGTGGAACTGCTGGCGCCGCGCCAGCGCGAGGAAGAACTGGCGCGGATGCTGGGCGGTGTCGAGGTCAGCAAGGAAGCCCGCGCGGCCGCCAAGCGGCTGCTGCTCAGCGCGGGCTGACTGGCCGGTCGCGGGGTCCAGGGTGCGCCGACCCTGCGCATACCGCCCTGCTCGATATAGGCGGCCGACGCCCGATCACAGGTTGGCTAAGCTCTGGCGCTAGGCACCTGTGCGAATGCGCAAGGGCCGGCGCCCTGGCCCGCACCAGCCGCGACGGAAGTTAAGCACAGGAAACTGAAGCCCCTCTCCCGCCGGGAGAGGGGTTGGGGTGAGGGTACGTCGGCGAAGCCCCGCACATCGCCAGCACAGGAAAAAACAACACCGGCCGACTTCACCGGCGCCAACACTTACCCCTTCCTGCCGCTCGGCCGCTTGCTGCGCACGTACAGCACCAGGGAATGCTCTTCCAGCTCGTAGCCGTGATCGGCGGCGATCTTGCGCTGCAATTCCTCGATTTCCGCGCTTTCGAACTCGATGATCTTGCCGGTATCCACGTCCACCATGTGGTCGTGGTGGCCGCCGCGGTCCAGCTCGTACACTGCCTGGCCGCCCTCGAAATTGTGCTTGAGCACCAAGCCGGCCGCCTCGAACTGGGTCAGCACCCGGTACACCGTGGCCAGGCCGATCTCGTCGCCGTGGTCCAGCAACTGCCGATAGATCTCCTCGGCGGTCATGTGGTGCCGCGCCGATTTCTGCTCCAGCAGCTCGAGGATGCGCATCCGCGGATGCGTGACCTTCAGGCCGACTTTGCGCAGATCGTGGGATTCCATGGCGTCTCCGTTCATAGCTGGTTTATCGCCAGCTGCCTGGGAATGGGTCGCGGCGGTCCCTGGGAGTGTATCATCGACGCGATTTCATTCAGCCCTGTCCCCGATGCGCAATCTCCTGCTGGTCGCCGCTGTTGCCCTGTCCACCGCTGGCTGCGGCATCATTTACAAGCAGCCCATCTACCAGGGCAACCTGATCAAGCTGTCGGCCGTGGACCAGCTCAAGGTCGGACAAAGCAAGCAGCAGGTCAGCGCGCTGCTGGGCAGCCCCTCGATTCCGGATCCGTTCCACGCGCAGCGCTGGGACTACACCTCCACCGAGCGTGTCGATCGCGTGGGCCATACCGAGATCAAGAACTTCGTCGTGTTCTTCGACAACGACATGGTCACCCGCTGGGAAGGCGACTACTTCCCGGATCAGGACGAAGAGCTGGCCAAGAACAGCGTGCGCCAGTTCGGCCGCAACCTGGCCAAGGACAAGAAGAAGCAGCGCCGCGGCGAATGACCCGGCGGCCGCGTCGCGCCCCGCCGCTCAGCGCGGCTTGGCGCGGCGCCGCCTGGCGTCCTTGGGGTCGATCAGCAACGGCCTGAGCAGTTCCACCCGGTCGCCGTCCTGCAGCAGCCGCGTCGGTGCAGCGACTTCGCCATAGACCGCGCATGGCATGCCCGGCGTCGCCTCGGGCATCGCGGCAGCGGCCAGCGCATCGGCCACCGTCGCGCCCTCCGGCAGCTCCAGCCGCTGCGACACGAAGCGCTCCGGCCAGGCCAGCACCACCTCGACCTGCATGGCGGCTAGGCCTGTTCCCGGTCGGCCACGCGCACGAAGTCGTTGACCATGCGGTCGGCCAGGCTCTGGAAACCCAGCGCCAGCGCGGGCCCCAGCAGGCGCGAGGCGGGCTCGAAGTCGAGCATCAGGCTGACCTTGCTGGCGTGCTCGTTGAAGCCCTGGAAGGTCCACTGCCCCTGCAGGCGCTTGAACGGACCGTCGCGCAGCTGCATATCGATGCGATCCGGGCGCTCAAGGCTGTTTTCGGTGGTGAACCAGGTGCGGAACGAGCCCAGCCCCAGGTCCAGCCGCGCCACCAGGAAGCGGTCGCTCTGCTCGAGAATATGGGCCGCGTCGCACCAGGCGAACCGGCGCGGATAGGCGGCGACGTCGTTGACCAGATCGAACATGCGCGTTGCGGCGTGTTCGACCAGAGCGCTGCGGCGGATGATAGGCATTCGGGACGGGAAGTGGGACCAAGACGTTCGGGAGGCCCCGAATCGGAGACAATAGCAAGATGAGCAAGAAACCCGTCAAGGATAAAGCAAACGGCGCGGCGGCCAACAAGACCATCGCCCTGAACAAGCGCGCGCGCCACGAGTACCACCTGGAGGACCGCTACGAGGCGGGCCTGGCCCTGCAAGGCTGGGAGGTGAAGTCGATCCGCGCAGGCCGCGCCAACATCGGCGAGAGCTATGCGTTCGTGCGCCAGGGCGAGCTGTTCCTGTTCGGCGCGCAGATCACCCCGTTGATCCAGGCCTCCACCCACGTGGTCGCCGACGACCGGCGCACGCGCAAGCTGCTGCTGCACCGGAACGAGATCGACAAGCTGATCGGCCGTGTCGAACGCGACGGCTACACCCTCGTACCCACCGCGATGTACTGGAGCAAGAACAAGATCAAGCTCGAGATCGCGCTGGCCAAGGGCAAGCAGGACCACGACAAGCGCAACGCGGCCAAGGACCGCGACTGGGCCCGCGACAAGCAGCGGATCATGCGTCGGCACAACAAGAATGCCTGAGGGGCCGGGATTGGGGATTGGGGATTGGGGATTCGCGACGGCGGGCGCCCTGCCCGCCAATCCCGAATCACCAACCCCAGCCGCATCGCGCCGCGGCTGAAGCCGCTCCCACACGGCAGGCCGCGCTGCACAGGGAATCGTCGTTGCGAATTCCAAATCCCGAACCTTCTAACTCCAATCTCAGCGTCTGGCGGCTAAAGCCGACACCCACAAACGGGCAAGCAACCGGGGAGCCGTCGTTGCGAATCCCCATTCCCGAATCCCCAATCCCCGCCCCACACTCACGTCCCGCCAAGCATCCGCATCAAGCTCGGCAGGCCGCTGCCCTGCATGTAGCGATCGCGCTGCAGGTCCAGGCACTGCGCCAGCGTCAGTTGCTTGACCCGGTCCGGGGTGCCGATGAACTCGCGGCGCACCGACAGGAACGCGGCGATCAGCCCCGAGACATGCGCCGCGGCCATGCTGGTGCCGCTCATTTCCACCATCCAGGTGCCTGGATCCTCGACCACATAACCATGGTGCGCCGACAGGATCTTTTCGCCCGGCGCGACAAGGTCGGGCTTGTAGCGGCCATCGGCCGTGGGGCCGCGCGACGAAAAATACGAAATGCCGTAGCTGTGCGGGCTGCTCTTGTGCACCGAGCCCACCGCCAGCGATTCCTCCAGGTTGGCCGGGTCGCCGATGCTCAGGTCCAGGTTCAGCGGATAGGCCTCGCCATCGCCCTGCATCAGCCAGGCTAGGCCATCGTTGCCGGCCGCGATCACCACCACCACGCCCTGCCGCCAGAGACGGCGCAGTTCATTGCACAGCGGGGTGAAGCCGCAGCCGTAGCTCTCGGCGTCGAAGTAGCCGCCCAGGCTCAGGTTGACCCCGTGCACCACCAGTTCCCCGGCACGCTCGTTGAGTTCGGCCACTTGCTGCACGCCCTTGATGATCCAGGAATCGCGGCCGTTGCCGTCGTCGTCCAGCACCTTCAGCCCGTACAGCCGCGCCAGCGGCGCCATGCCGGCGAACTGCAGCGGCGCTGAGGTCGGCGCGCCCGGCAGCGGCGCGGCGCACTGCCCGGCGATGATGCCGGCCACATGCGTGCCGTGGCCGTTGCCGTCGAGCGTGTCGAAGCCGGCTTCGCCCGGACGCAACGCGCGCGGGCGTCCGCGCTGGGTGCAGTCCCACTGGGCAAGCACGGTCGACGGCTGACCGGCGCTGTGGAAGTGCGGATGCGCCGCGGCGATGCCGCTGTCCAGCACCGCCCAGCCGATGCCGGCGCCGAGTGCGCGATAGGCCACCTGCGCCGCGTCCACCTGGATCGTGCTGCGCGACTGGTAGATCAGCGCGCGCTTGCCGGCATCGCGCCACAGGCGCTTGAGGTTGAGGTCGTGATAGCGCTCGCGCAGGCTTTCGATCTCGAACCGGGTCAGCCGCGCCGACACGTAGCGCTGCATCGTATCTTCCAGCTCGATCTGCGCATCCAGCGCCTCGCCGTGCAGGCCGGTGGACGCCTGGGCGAGCGTACGCAACGCGGCGATCAGGTCATGCTTGCGCTGCGCCGAATCGCCGGCATCGGACAGCTTCTCGAGTTCGATCAGCACCTCGTGACGATAATCCGGCGCGCGCGCCTCCAACTGGTCGGACAGGTCCTTGATCAGTACCGGATGCGCGATCGGCTGATCGAAGCCCACCCCCACCGCGCGCCGCACCTCGGCCCGCACGTCGGGGATGGACAGGTAGCCGGCGGCCGAATGCGGGTTGTGCTGCCAATCCGGGTTGATCTTCGACCCGGCGATGTTCTGGAAGCGCCCGCCGGCGTCGGCGATGTCGTCGCTCAGATCGTCGTCCAGCGCCACCGGGTCGCGCCGCTCGGCGACGTTGACCCAGCGCGCCACGCAGGGCGGAAACGGCAGCTTCGGCGTACCGGTCCACTCCTTGAACATGCTGCGCACCACCGGCAGCCCCAGTGGCGAGCCGAGCGTGAGCAGCAGGGAGACCTCGCAGTCCTGCGGCTGCAACTCGCGCAGCACGTCGTAGGCGATCAGCGAGCCCTGGCTGTGCGCGATCACCACGAACGGGCCGCCGCCGGCGCGGATGCGCTGCAGCAGGCTCTCGCGCATCTGCGTGTGCCGCGCCGGCACGAAGAAGAAGTCGTGCACGTCCTGCAGCAGCGCCGCGGAGATCAGCTTGAGCAGCGCGCGGTTGACCACGTCGATCACGCCCTGCGCATGCACCTCGGCGGCCGCCGCAGCCGGTGCCGGCGCGGCCGTCTCCACCTCGTCCAGCAGTTGCTGCAGCCTTGCGCGCTCGGCGTCGCTGGCGGCCAGCGTGTCGGCGAGCTGGCGCAGATCGGCCAATTGCGGCACCACGCCGAGCGCGCTGAGCACGCGCTGCTCGGCCTGGTTCAACACCGGGCCCCGGTCCTGATCCTGACAATCGCCCGGTTCCGGCGACGGATAGCGCTCGCGATTGACCCAGTAGGCCATGCGCGTGCGCTCGCCCATCGCGCGGCCGAACAGGGCGCGGTCCCACTGGCAGCGCAACACCTCGGCCGGCGGCTTGTTGCCGATGCCATGGATGTAGACGACCGTACGTGCGCGCCCTTGCGCCAGCGAGCCTTCGCCCGTGGCCTTGGGCCGCGGTGCGGTGCCGGCCGGTGCCGTGGCGGCGGATGTCGCGGTAGCGCGTCCGCTCGCGCCGGGAGTCGTGACGTGGGACCTGCGCAGTGCATCGGCACGTGCCGATGCAGTTGCCTTCGTCGATGTGGCTGCCGGTGCCGGCGTCTTCGCCGCCTTGGCAGCACGGGCGCTGCCCGCTGTCGTCTTGCGCGGCGTTGCTGTCGGCTTGGCTGAGGATTTTGCCGATGCCTTGACCGGCGCCTTGCCGGGCGTGGACGCGGAGGACGTGACCGGTGCTTTCCGCGCGCGCCCGCTGCTGCGGCCACGCGGCTGTCTGCTTGCCATAGCGCTGCTCCATGCTGGGGGGACCGCGGCGCCGCAGGGCCAGCACCGCAATGAAGCCAGCTTAAGCGTGGCCTGTCTCAAGACTTGTGACTGGCCTCCCCGATCCCTACACTGTGCAGGTCAGCGTTTGACGTTGTCCCCGGGGGTGCACTGGTTTCGACGGGGGTTGCAAAATCGCTTGGCGCATGCCGAGGGGGCAGCTTTCCTCGTAAATCCAGCCGCAAACTTATAGTTGCCAACGACGACAACTACGCACTGGCCGCTTAAGGCCTAGCCCCGAAATCGCTTGTGTCCGTGCTCGCGACGTAGGGTCATTATCACGGAATCGCCGGTGGTGGCTGCCTGTCAGCCATTGGCTAAATCAAGCAGGCTGGTCCCGGGATGCGCTTCGCACATCGTGCTGTTCCGGGGCGAGATCCAACGATGAGCTAAGCATGTAGTGCCGGGGATGGAGTGCCTTCGGACGGCGGTTCGATTCCGCCCACCTCCACCATCCAAACGTCCATGGACGTGCAAACAAAGCTGGAATCCCGATCGCATCGAGGTTTCCGGCTTTTTTTGTGCCTGATGCTGGCCGGCGACACGCGGGATGGACCCTGCGCAAAGCGCCGCGTTCGCCAACCTTCGCTCGGTCGGTCACGCGGTCGCATGCCATGATGAGCGGGGACGCCAACGGCCCAGCAGCGTTACCAGGTGCCGCGGCCACTCGCTGAGGAAGAACCATGAAACGCATTCTTTTCGTGTCCATGCTATGGATGGCACTGGCCGGCACCGCGCAGGCCGGTGAACCAGAGTTTGCGCAGGTGTCACCCGGCGTGTGGATGGTGACGGTCAAGAACCACGCCGGCATCTTCGCGAGCGCTGCGACGACCAAGCGCAAAGCGCTTCTCGCCGCTAACGCGTTCGCCTCCGCCAAGAACATGCAGGCGGTACCGGTGGCAATGGAAGCGGTGGACGCGAGCGGACCTGGCCAGTGGCCGTACGTCGAGTATCAGTTCCGTCTAGTTCCGCAAGGTTCCGATGAGACCGTCGGGTTGCAGCCGCGAGCCGACATGCAAATCGAGATAAATGCGAGCGCGAAATCGCCGGCCGCAACCGGCGACGCTCCGCACGCATTCGGCGCGCAGCTTGATCTATACACCGAACTGCTGAAGCTCGCCGACCTACGGAAGAAAGGTCTGCTCACCGATGCCGAGTTCCAGGCGCAGAAAGCCAAGCTGTTGTCGCGCTAGCCGCGTCGAAAGCAGCACTCACGCAGTTGTTCTTCGTAAACGGCCCTGACGACCGTCACGTTGCCAGAGAACCAAACGCGCCGTACCCCATCACGCTTGCTGGCGTGGGAACCGACAGCATTTGGAGCAGCAGCCGAAAACACCTTTAGCGTCGACCATCGGCTCCTGCGCAACGCACAGGAGCATCGCCGCCGTCCCGATGTCAGTTCCGACTCAGCCCGCGATGGTCTGCACAGACCCCGAATCGACCCGGATGCCGGCACCATTGATGAAGCTGGCACGCTCGGAGCAGAGGAACGCGACCGCCGCCGCCACCTCTTCCGGCCGACCGCGCCGCTTGAGGACCATGCCGGGGCGTTCCTCGTCCAGGAACGAGGACACCGCTTCATCGAAGGTCACCCCCTTCTCCTTCGCGCGCTTGTGCATCATCGCGTCGGTCATCGGGGTATGAATGAACGCGGGCGACACCGTATTGACCAGCACGTTGTCGCCGCCGTAGGCCTTGGACAGGCCCTTGGCGAGGCTCAGGATCCCGGCTTTCGAAGCGCAATAGGCCAGCTCGTCCACGTAAGGCTGCACGGCGTCCTCGGATGCGAACAGCACGATCCGCCCCCAGCCGTTTCGGCGCATCGCGGGAATCGCTTCGCGACACATCCGCACCGCGCCCATCAGGTTGATGTCCAGCGTTTCGAGCCACCCCGCATCGCTCACGTCCAGGAAGTCGCCGGTCGCGCCGGTGACGCCGGCCGCGTTGACGTAGATATCCGGGTCGCCCAACTGCGCCCGGACCTGCGCCCAGATGTTCGCCACGTCCTGCGCACGCGTCACATCGCCTGCCACGGCGATCACCTCGCCCAGGCTCGACAGTTCGGACAGGGCCTCATCGAGCGTGCCGTCGGCACGGTCGGTGATGGCCACACGGACGCCGGCCTGCAATAGCTGCCACGCGGTTTCCTTGCCCATGCCCGAGTCGGCGCCGCTGATCAGGGCGATGCGCTGGTTGATTCCAAGGTCCATGTCGATTTCCTCGTTGGATAAAGGGGAAGCAAGCGCCTAGTGCGCGAGAAAGCGCTCCGCCGTGCGCAGGCCGAGCGCCATCTGCGTCAAGCCCGGATTGGCCGCCAACGCACTGGGGAACACCGAGTTGTCGCAGACGTAGAGATTGCCGATGTCGAACGAACGCCCATCCGGATCGACCACGGCCTGCGCTGGATCGCGGCCCATCCGGCAGGTGCCGAGCGTGTGCGCCGACCGCGCGGCGGCGAAGATGTCCTGCGCGCCGGCCGCCTCCCAGATCGCCTGCAGCGTGCGCCGGGCGTGGGCATCGATCGCCTGCTCGTTGGGACCGTAGCTGAAGTCGATGCGCGCCTTGCGCAGGCCGAAGGCATCGCGCTCGTAGGCGAGCGTCAGGCGATTGGCGTCCTGCGGCAGGCATTCGCCATTGATGCCGATGCCGGCCAGGCGGTTGTAGCGCATCATGGTCCGCACCAGCGCGGCGCCCCAGCGTCCGGCGCCGCGCGCCAGCGTGTTGGCGAGCGTCACCGGCTGCACGCCCAGGCTCTGGATCAGATAACCCCCGGCAAACCCGGCGTGCGCGGGGCGCAGCATGTCCTCGCTCATCAGCGACGACGGGTAGCCGCGGTTCATGCGCATGTCCATGTCGAACGTGCCCCAGACCTGGGTGGCGACATGCGCCATGAAATTGCGCCCGACCTGGCCGCTGGAGTTGGCCAGCCCCAGGTTCAGCAGCAAGCGCGGGGTTTCCACGCCGCCTGCGCACAGGAACAAGGCCGCGCAACGTTGGCGCAGCTCGCGCTCGCCCTGCCGGTAGACCACGCCGGTGACCGCGCCACGGCCATCGCGCTCGACGCCGATGACGCGGCAATCGGTGCGCAGATCGGCACCGTGCGCCCGCGCCAGCGGCAACCAGGTCGTGTCCACGCTGACCTTGGCGCCGTTGCTGCAGCCCTGATGACACGCACCGCAATTGTTGCAGGCGACCCGCGTGCCCCAGTGCGGCTGTTCGTGCGTGCGGGTGACCAGCGCCGCCGGTGCATCGGCGGCAGTGATGCCGAGGGCACGGCAGCCACGCTCCATCGCTTCGGCAGGCGCGTTGCGCTGGGCGGGCGGAAAGGCATAGCAACGCGCGCCATCCCATGGATAGACGGCCGGCCCGGACACGCCGATGACGCGTTCGACGCGCTCGATGTAGGACTGCAGTTCTTGGTGCGGGATCGGCCAGTCTTCGCCCTGGCCGGTCTGCGTCCGCAGTTGCAGATCGCGCGGGTCCGGGCGCGGACAGAACGCGCCCCAGTGCAACGTGGATCCACCGAGCCCCGTACCGGAATTGTTCGGGCCGAACGCTGTCGGCGTCCGCCCGCCGCTGAGGCGCTCTTCCATCCAGTAGATATCCGTCGCCAGCTCGTCCGCGCTGTGCGCGTCGGGACCAAATGCGGCGCCGGCCTCCAGCACCGCCACCGAGACGCCGGCCTGGGCCAATCGCGCGGCAAGCGGACCGCCGCCGGCGCCGCTGCCGACCACCACGGCATCCACCGCGGCAGGCGATGCGCCGCTCATGGTTGCGCCTTGGGCCGCAGCTGCCAGGCCTCGCGCCGGTCGGCGGCCGTCTCCTGATAGCCGGGGCTGCCCGCGCCCAATCCGCCCACGGCGAAGCCGTCGTAGCCCAACGCCGCCATGGTGACCGGAAGGCTGGTCCAGATCCGCACCGTCTCGGCGCGCACGTCTTCGAACCAGGAGGCAAGTTGCGCCGCGCTCCATCCGCAATCGGCACAATCGCCTGCGTCGCGCAGGGCGATGGCGTGCAGCCAGCGATCCTGCTCCTGTGCGTGCAGGGCGGCGAACCCGCCCGCCAGCGCGTCCAGCGCATCGAGCCCCAGCGGCCAGGCGAGACGATCGGGCGGAAGGTCGGCGAACCGCCACCCGTCTCCCACGGCCTTCGCGAGATCGACGTCGATGCGGCGCGCAATGTCCCTGGCGTCGCCCGCACCATCGAGGACGCGCTCGACCACCGCGGCCAGCGTGGTCGACTGCCGCTCGCTCAACACCCCTGCTTCCGCGCTGGATGGCCCGGCGTGGCGATGCAGCAGCGTTTTCCTGATCTGGGGCGCGACACGCTCCGCGTTGAGCAACGCCACGAAGTCGTCGGGCAGACGGCGTGCCGCGGTGCCGTCGACATGCGCGGCGATCAAGGCCGCAAGCGCCTGCGGTCGCTCGTAGGGAATCAGGTGCGCCGCCTGCTCCACCACCGTGAGGCGGGCGTCGCGATAATGGGGCAGGTTCCAGCGCCGCTGCGCCGCCTCGTCGAGATCGCCATCCTCGCTGCCCGCCACCACCAGGGCGGGTACCGCGATGCAGCCGGCTTGCGCGGCGCAATCCTCGCGACTGCCATGCGTGAGCCAGGCGTTCCATGCGCGAGCGGTGCTACGCAGGACGTCGTCGACGGCACCGTCGCGCGGCGGTGTCGGCAATGGCGCCGCGCAATTGTCGTCGATGAACTGCTCGGCCTGTTGCCGTGTGGGACCAGCGGCGTCGAACCAGGACAACATGGTCTGTCGCCGGGATTCGTCCATCGGCTCGGGCGCGGGCGGCGATGCGGCCACCAGGACGACCCCGGCCAGGCCCGAGAGGCCTGCCATGCCGTCGCGTGCGCGTGCGGCGGCCAGGGTGGCGATCTTCCCGCCCATGCTGTGGCCCACGACATACCAGCAGTGGGGCGCATCCCGCGCAACCTCGCCTGCGAACCAATCGACCAACGCCTCCACATCGGAGCGTTGCAACGCCGGCGCATTGCCGAAGCCGGGAATGTCCAATGCGATGCAGTCGAAGCGCGTTTGCAGAATCTCGATCACCGAAGACCACTCACGACCGCTCGAGCCGAGGGCGTGCAGGAAGTACAGGACCGGCTTACCCATGGCGCACCTCGATGACGGTCACGCACGATGGACCAGCACTCGTCCACGCCACGTGCAGGCTGGTGCAGGCGCATTGGTGTCTTCACCATGCGTCGGCAATCGGGCCACTACCGTCGGACGGCCTTCCCTCACGCGCCTTCCTCATGATTTCTCGACACGCCATGTTGGAACCGGCGACGCGCCAGCGACGCGATGGCGTATGTTGTTGCGGAGCCTGAGCCGGTGTCCACGACAATACGTCGCAGCCGCTTGACCTCCACCGCCGACCGCACCGATGGCGTGTTGCCCATCGAGCAGTACGGCGCGCTTGGAGAAGGACGTTCGGTCGCGCTGACCGGCGCGGACGGCTCCATCGATTGGTGGTGTGCCCCCAACATGGACAGTGCGCCACTGTTCGACCGGCTGGTGGACGCCGAGGAAGGCGGCTACTTCGTCCTCGCCCCGGACCAGCCGTTCAGCACCGAGCGACACTATCGGCAAGACAGCAATGTCCTGGTCACCACGTTCACCACCGCATCCGGACAGGCCACGCTGACCGAGTCGCTCAACAGCGGGCATGCGGGGCGCCTGCCGTGGTGCGAACTTGCACGGCGGATCGAGTGCCAGCGCGGGAAAATGCGCTTCCGCCTGGAGTTGAAGTTCAGCTTGCGGGCGCAGAACGCCAGCCCCTACTGCGCGGCGATCGGCCCGCACACGGTGTTCCATGTCGACCGCCTGCTCGGCGTCATGATCCATGACGACAGGCTGAGGTGCGCGTGGTCGGACCACGGCGCGCGCGGCGACATCACCGTGGCGAAGGGGCAACGCGCGACGATCGCCCTGGTCGTCGGCGAAGACGAGCCGCTGGTCGCTCCCACCATCGAGGAAATCGACAGCCGCATCGACCTGACCGACAAGGAATGGCGGGCGTGGGCGAAGAACGTGACCTTCCCCCGCGACGGCCGCGACTTTTTCGTGCGCAGCGTGCTTGCGCTCAAGTTGCTGCTGTACTCGCCCTCCGGCGCCATCGCCGCGGCCGCGACGACGTCGCTGCCGGAACGGATCGGCGGCGACAAGAACTTCGACTATCGCTATGCCTGGGTCCGCGATGCCGGCTACACCATCCAGGCGTTTCTGGCCGCGGGCCTGGAAGCGGAATCGAAGGCGGCGTTCACCTGGCTGATCCGGCAACTGCGACAGCACGGCCCGAAAGTCGTGTTCACCCTGGACGGCGGCTTGGTTCCCGACGTCACCGAACTGGAGGCCGCCGGCTACCGCAACACGGTGCCAGTGGTGAAGGGCAATCTTGCCGGCGGGCAACACCAGCACGGCATCTACGGCGACATCTTCGAGACCGCCTATTGCTTCGTGAGCCGCGGCAACATCCTGGACGCGTCCAGCGCCGAACTGCTGTCACGCCTTGCCGACCAATGCGCCGATCACTGGCGCAAGGCCGACTCGGGGATCTGGGAATTGCCCGAGCTGCAGCACTACACCATGTCCAAGGTGAGTTGCTGGCAGGCGCTGGCCAGAGCCGTGGAATTGGCCGACCAGGGCCAACTGCCGACCACGTGTCGCGATCGCTGGGAACGGGAGCGCGACAGGATCAAGACCTGGATCGAAGTCCACTGCTGGTCGGACGCGCAACAGGCGTTCGTGATGTATCCGGGCAGCGACAAACTGGATGCGTCGGTGGCGCTGGCCGCGCGCTTCCGCTTCGACGGCAAGGATCGCTTGTTGGCCACGCTCGACAAGATCGACCGCGCGCTGGGGGCCGGCGCGTTCCATTACCGCTACTCCGGCATGCCGCAGGAAGAAGGTTGCTTCGTCGCCTGCTCCTACTGGATCGCCGAAGCCTATGCCCGCCTGGGACAGAAAGCCAAGGCCAGGAAACGGCTGGCCCAACTCAATGCCGCGCTCGATCGCTGCAACGGCCTGTTGAGCGAGATGGTCGATCCGCACAGCGGCGCTTTCCTGGGGAATTTCCCGCAAGGACTGAGCCATCTCGCCCAGATCATGGCGATGTCGACCATCGAGAACACGACAACCAACCCGGTAAAACTCCGTCCACACGCCAAGAAGAGGAAGACACGATGAACGATCGACTGAAGATGCAGGACCCGCGCGAACAATATCCCAAGCCGCCGTTTCCGCGGCAGCCGCAGCCGGTTCCGGGGAAGGCCTCGGACATGGACCCGGTTCCCGACCACGGCGAGACGAGCTATCGCGGCGCGGGCAAGCTGACCGGCCGCCGCGCCCTGGTCACCGGCGGCGACAGCGGCATCGGCCGCGCCGCGGCCATCGCGTTCGCGCGCGAAGGCGCCGATGTGGCGATCTCCTTCCTGGACGAGGAAGCGTCGGACGCACAGGAGGTGATCGCCCTCATCGAGGCCGAAGGACGCAAGGCGATCAGTCTGCCCGGCGACATCACCGATCGGCAATGGTGCGCGGAGCTCGTCGAGAAAGCCTTAGCCGGCCTCGGCGGCCTGGACATCCTGGTGATCAACGCGGGCCGGCAGCAGTATCGGGAAGAGATTGGGGACGTCAGCGACGAGGATTTCGACAAGACGCTGAAGACCAATCTCTACGCGATGCACTGGATCTGCCGCGCCGCGGTCCCCCACCTCCCGCCGGGCGCCGCGGTGATCACCACCGCCTCCATCCAGGCCTACGATCCCTCGGCGATCCTGCTCGACTACGCGACCACCAAGGCCGGCATCGTCGCCTACACCAAGGCGCTGGCGGCGCAGTTGAGCGACAAGGGCGTGAGGGCGAACGTGGTGGCCCCGGGCCCGTTCTGGACCGCGCTGCAGTCCTCCGGCGGTCAACCGATGGACGCGGTCACCCAGTTCGGTTCGAAGACGCACTTCAAGCGTCCGGGCCAGCCGGTGGAAATCGCGCCGCTGTATGTGCTGCTTGCCAGCCAGGAAGGCAGCTACCTGACCGGCGAAGTGTTCGGCGCGACGGGTGGCGCAGGCGTTGCCTGACGCGTAGCGGGATCGATAAACGATCCAGGCAGGTGCATGCTTAGGCGCGCACCATGCCTGCATGGCCATCGCTTCATGTCTCATTTGTGTCGCCGCGGGCGGGCGACATCAACAGTGCGTGTGCCTCTGCAATGCTCCACGCAATGACGCTGCATGTCGACGTATTGACGTGTTGACGTGTTGACGGACTCCATGCTGCTGCACTCCCTGCACTCCGCAGCGAGCGCTCCCTGGGGCATGCGACACAATCGGCAATACTGGGCGAAGCTCATAATCGGTGTCCAGACGCTTGGGAAAAATCGTCCATGCATCTGGACAGCTGCCGTCCATTCCAACCGCCGCCTGCCGAACGGCGCCGGGCGGACCGGCCAGCAGCGAACCCGTTGCTCTCCGGTGCGCTGCGTGCCATCGCACCCCGCCGGCGTGCCGACAGTCGCCATTCTTCTTGCAGGTAGCCGGATGCTCCATCATGTTTCGTTTGGCGTTCGCGATCTTGCCGTGGCAGGCGCGTTCTACGATGCCGTGCTGCGGCCGTTGGGCTACCTCCGCGTGTTCGAAGACGAGACCGCGATCGGGTATGGCATCACCGAGTGCGCCGACGATCTGTTCTGCCTGAAACTGCACGAAGCCGCCACGGCGCCAGGGCCCGGCTTCCATCTGGCGTTCGCGGCGGCAACGCAGTTGCAGGTGGACGCATTCCACCGCGCCGCACTGCAGGCCGGCGGTCGCGACAATGGCGCGCCCGGCCTGCGCCCCGACTATGGGGACGCCTACTACGCCGCGTTCGTCGTCGACCCGGATGGGCACCGCATCGAGGCCGTCCTCAATCCACTGGCGACCTAGATCCACAGCGTAGTGAATTCGGGCCGATCACCCCGCGCAGATCGGCTCGCAGACGGTTGGCTCCGAGGTACTGTTGCAAAAGTCAGCGACAACGGGTCAGCGGCAACGGGCTTGGCCGGCGCCGCGGCGGGCAGCCGATCTGCGATGACAACGTACCGGCGTGCAGGTCGGCAACGTGTCGTGCATTACCACAGCACTACAGAGACACGCAAACGCACCGGCAGGCGGATACCTGCCGGTGCGCGAAGAAGGTGGTCCAGCCGCGGATGCCTGCATCCTTGAAGCAGCCCCAGGCATCGCCCCGGCCGCACAGCTGGTATGCGCATCATGCGTGGACGCCCGTTACGCCGGCGTCCTCGACGCGTTGCGAAATGATGTCGGCGGCGTCGTGGCCGTGCGATGAGGCGGTGCTTGTCCATCTCGCCGTTGCCATGATCGCGTGACACGGACGTTGGCGATCTGGACATCGCGACGAGGCGCCGACATACCCGTCACCGCTGGTCTGTACGGTGGGGATACCCTCCACGACTCGGACCTCCGCCATGCCATTGACCCAGGAACAACTGCGCATCCTGCAGGACATCCACGCCACCAAGCCGGTCAGCGAAGCAGACGCCACTTGGGCGGTGCGCGAGAACTATGCGGCTCAGGGCGAGGACGGCGATCTGGCGCTGAGCCAGAAGGGGCTGAAGGTCATCGACGGCAGCGAAGCGTAGCCGCACCTCTGGCCGGCGCATCTGCTCCTCCCATCACGCCGGTGACGTTAGCGGCGCAGACATAGCCCGTCAGGTCGGCGCTGCGCGCAGCGCCGTCCCACGCGGCCACCGTACAGCTTGGGCTTGTTTGGCTGGCGCCCTGCTTCACCCGTCCCCTCATCCGGCGCTGCGCCCCACTTTCTCCCCCCGGAGAAGGATCAGGCGCGAGCGTCCTCGCATCGGCTCTGCCCGACTCGCCGCCGGACAACCTCCGGCGCGTGGCGCAGGGAGAAAGGTGCGACTCCGATCCCTGCGCCAATGCGACGTCGTCGTGGCGCCCTACGTGCCGGCAATCCCGGTGCGCTCGGTCAGCTTCGGGATATCGACCACAAAAGAGTTCCAGGCATGGAAATTGCAGATGACACCGGAACGCCTCTTCGCCATCCTGCCGTCGCCATGTTCGTCGCCCGCCCTCGCCAGCTCGCCCGCAATGACCGTGTGCCGTTCCGGAGTTCTTGTCCGTGAGCGCGGGCTTGACCCTGCGCCGGCATTTCCGGCTCGGCATCATCAAGGCGCTCGGCCCGTCCACGGCAGGCGTGCTGCTGCTGTTCGCCATTTACCAGATGGCGATCGGTGCGCCGTGGACCGCACTGGCCGGCGCGGCGCTGGCCGGCCTGGCCACGCTGGCGACCTGGCTGGCGCTGCACCGCGGCGACGGCCGCATGGATCCCTTGCTGTCGCTGAGCTGGCTGCTCGGCAGCGCCCTGGCCTGCCATGCACTGCGCCATGCCGCGGTGCCGTGGCTGTACCTGGTGATGATGAGCAACTTCTTCGTGGTGACGCGCCATGTCGCCTTGGCCTGCAACGCCACCCTGATCGCGGTGCTGCTTGTGGTCACGCCGAGCACGCTGGGCGCCGAGCATTTCTTCTCGCTGCTGGCGGTGTCGTTGCTGATCACCGGGCTGGGCTACATGCTGGCGTTGCGCGTGGAAGGCGATCGCGTGCAACTGGAGCAACTGGCGTCGCACGACTCGCTCACCGGCCTGCCGAACCGGCGCATGCTCGAGCGCAGCCTGTCGCAACGGGTAGCCGATCCGCGCCGGGCGACCCGCCGGCATGGGCTGATCGTGCTCGACATCGATCACTTCAAGGAGGTCAACGACCTCTATGGCCATGCCGAGGGCGATCGGGTGCTGACGGAGCTGGCCGCGCTGCTGCGCGCGCAGGTGCGCGCGCCGGACGAGGTGTTCCGGTTCGGCGGCGAGGAGTTCGTGGTGGTGGCGCGACTGCAGTCCGCAACCGAACTGTCCGCTTTCGCAAGGCGTCTGCACGATGCCGCGCGCACGGCGCTGCGCGGTCCCAACGGCACGATCACCGTGTCGCTGGGCGCGGCGATGCTCTGCGACGAGGTGCAGTGGCACGACTGGTTTTCGCGCGCCGACACCGCGCTGTACCAGGCCAAGAACAGCGGACGCGACCGCTACGTGATCGCCGAGGACGTGGCGCAGGACTGAGCGGCCGGCAGCCGCCGGCAGACGCGACGCGATCCGCCGCGTCGCCCGACTGGCCTTCGGTTCGGCAGCCGTCACCAGGGCGGCTCTGAATAAGGCAAGAAGCATCCTGTGGGAGCCGCTCAGCCGCGACGAGTTTCCTCGGCAACGCCCGTCGCGGCTGACGCCGCAGCCCTGCATGCGGCTTGATGGTGGCGAACGCGGGTAACCAAGGCTGCCCCGCCAGGCGACGGGCGCGGCGGTACGGGCGGTCGGCCCGCACCGCGGCTTGCGGCGCCCTGCTCAGCGCGCCCGCACCGCAGATGCCGCCACGGCCGTGGTTGCGACATCCTTGCTGCCCGCGTCCGTGCCCGCATCCTGGCCCCAGCCGCCGAGCGCCTTGTACACCCGCACCACGCCGATGTTCACCGCCGCTTCGGCGTCGGCCAGGGTGGCCTCGGCGGTCAATTGCGTGCGCTGCGCATCGAGCAGGGTCAGGAAATCCTCCGAGCCTTCGCGGTAACGGATCTGCGCCAGCGCCGCTGCACGCTGCGCCGCCTGCGTCTGTTCGGCCACGATCGCCAGCCGCGCCTGCTCATGCGCATAGGCGGTCAAGGCGTTCTCGGTGTCTTCCAGCGCACCGAGCACGGCCTTCTCGTAGTCGGCGGCGGCGCCGTCGGCCTGCGCCTCGCTCGCGCGCAGGCGTGCCCGCACGCTGCCTAAGTCGAACGCCGCCCACTGGATCGACGGGGTCAACGACCAGGCCTTGCTGCGGCCGTGCAACAAGGCGCCGGCGTCGCCGGACAGGAAGCCGACGAAGCCGGACAGGCTGATCCGCGGGAACAGGTCGGCGGTGGCCACGCCGACCCGCGCGGTCGCCGCCGCCAGGTTGCGTTCGGCGATACGCACATCGGGACGTCGGCGCAGCAACTGCGTGGTGTCGCCCAACGGCAAGGCCCGCGCATAGGCCGGGGTCGACTGCGGCGCCAGCAGTGCGTCGAGCGTGCCCGGCGGCTTGCCCAGCAGCACCGCCAGCCGGTGCCGGGCCTGCGCGGCGTCGACTTCCAGCAGCGGGATATCGGCCTCGATCGCCTTCAGCCGCGCGCGGCTGCTCTGCACGTCCAGTTCGCTGCCCGCGCCCAGCCGCCAACGGGTCTCGGTCAGGCGCTGGGTGTCACGCAGGTTGTCCAGCGTGGTGCGCGCCAGTGCGATGCGCTTCTGCGCACCACGCAGGGCGAAGTAGTTGCGTGCCACCTCCGCGGCCACGGTGACCTGGGCATCGGCCAGGCCGGCCTGTTCGGCCTCCAGATTCGCGCGTGCGGCCTCGCTGGCACGGCGCTGGCGCCCGAACAGGTCCAGCTCCCAGCCGGCATCGAAGCCGAGCCGGTAGCTCTCGGTCAGCACGCGCGCGCCGCCGGCGTCCGCGTCCGGCGCCTTGCCGCGGGTGTAGTCGCCGCCGGCGGTGACGTGCGGCGCCTGGTCCAGGCGCTGCTCGGCGAAGACCGCGCGCGCCTCGTGCACGCGCGCCAGGGCGATGCGCAGGTCCAGGTTGGCGACCAGGCCGTCGTGCACCAGTTGTTCCAGCACCGGATCGTCGAACTGCGCCCACCAGGACGCAACCGGCGAGTCGGTCGCGAACACCGGCGACGCCGCGCCCTGCAGCGTCACCGGCGGCTGCGCCGGTGCGCGGTAATTGGGGCCGACGCTGGCGCAGGCGCTGAGCAGCGCCAGCGCCAGTGCGCCCAATACGGGACGGATCACCATGGCAGCACCTGGCCGACATGGGTGTAGCTGCCGGTCGGGCCGTCGGCGTCGAGCAGCGCCATCATCACGCTGCTGCGCGCGCCGTCGGCCACTTCCAGCTCGCCCTCGCCCGAGTTCATGTCGGTCTTCACGTAGCCGGGATGGATGGTGTTGACCTTGATCGGGGTCTCGCGCAGTTCGTAGGCCAACTGGATGGTCCAGGCATTCACGGCGCTCTTGGAGACGTTGTAGGCCGGCACCTTGAAGTCGTAGATCGGCGAGCCCGACTGGCTGTGCAGCGCGAGCGAGCCGAGCACGCTGGAAACGTTGACGATGCGCGCGGCCGGCGCTTCGCGCAGCAGCGGCAGGAACGCCTGGGTGACTGCGATCAGGCCGAACAGGTTGGTGTCGAAGGTCTCGCGCCAGGTCTCCAGGCTCTGCTGCGACACGCTCAGGCGCAGGTCGTCGCGCAGGATGCCGGCGTTGTTGACCAGGATGTCCAGCCGCCCATGGCGGGCGCGCACCGTCTCCACCGCGGCGGCGATGCTGGCGGCGTCGGTGACGTCCAGGGTCAGCGGCTCGACCGGCAGACCCTCGCCCTGCAGTTCCAGCGCCGCGGCGCTGGCGCGGGTGGCGTCGCGCCCGGCCAGCAAGGTGTGCACGCCGGCCTCGGCCAGTTGCCGCACGGTGTGCAGGCCGATGCCGCGGGTGGCGCCGGTGACCAGGGCGATCTTGTGTGCTGCGTTCATTGCGAAACTCCTGAGTAGGGTGAGGAAAGGTAGGAATCAGCCGTGCGCCGGCGCGTCGGCGTGGGCCGGCGCATGCGAGACCAGCGGCCGCCCGGCCAGCTTGCGCAGGGCGACATAGAACACGGGGGTGAGGAACAGACCGAACAGGGTCACGCCCAGCATGCCGGCGAACACGGTGATGCCGGTGGCAGAGCGCACTTCCGCGCCCGCACCATGGGAGAACACCAGCGGCACCGTGCCGGCGATGAAGGCGATGGAGGTCATCACGATCGGACGCAGGCGCAGGCGGCAGGCCTGCAGCGCCGACTCGACGATGCCCTTGCCCTGCAGTTCCAGTTCGCGGGCGAACTCGACGATCAGGATCGCGTTCTTGCACGCCAGGCCCATCAGCACCACCAGACCGACCTGCACGAACACGTTGTTGTCGCCGCCGCTCAGCCACACCCCGAACAGCGCCGACAGCAGCGTCATCGGTACGATCAGGATCACCGCCAGCGGCAGCGTCCAGCTCTCGTACAGCGCGGCCAGCACCAGGAACGCCAGCAGCACCGCCAGTGGGAACACCACCAGCGCCGCATTGCCCTGGGTGGCCTGCTGGTAGCTCAGGTCGGTCCACTCGATCTCCATGCCGTTGGGCAGCACCTGCTTGGCGATCTGGGTGATCTTGGCCATCGCCTCGGCCGAGGACAGCGACCGCGCATCCGCTTCGCCGGCCAGGTCGGCGGCCGGATAGCCGTTGTAGCGCAGCACCGGGTCCGGGCCGTAGGTCTGCTTGATCGTCACCATCGAGCCGATCGGCACCATCTCGCCCTGGGCGTTGCGGGTGCGCAGCCGGGCGATGTCCTCCACGCTCTCGCGGAACGGCGCATCGGCCTGGGCGATCACCTGCCAGGTACGGCCGAACTGGTTGAAGTCGTTGACGTAGGTCGAGCCCAGGTAGGTCTGCAAGGTGTCGAACAGATCGGTCAGGGCCACGCCCTGGGCCTTGGCCTTGACCCGGTCGACCTCGGCATCGAGCTGCGGCACGTTGGCCTGGTAGGTGCCGATCGGGAAGCTCATGCCCGGGGTCTGCGCCACCGCGCCCTGCATGGCGCTGACCGCGTTCTGCAGCGCGCCGTAGCCGAGGTTGGCGCGGTCCTCGATGAACAGCTGGTAGCCGTTGCCGTTGCCCAGGCCGAGGATCGGCGGCGGCATGAAGGCGAACGACATGCCCTCGCCCAGCTGCGAGATGCGCTGGTTGATCTCGGCATTGATCTCCAGCGCGCTGCGGTGGCGCTCGGCGAACGGCTTCAGCGGCAGGAACACCACGCCGGTGTTGGGCGTGTTGGTGAACTGCAGCGCGTTCAGGCCGGGGAACGAGATCGCATGGGCCACGCCGTCGGTCTGCATGGCGATGGTGGCGACCTTGCGCAGCATCGCGTCGGTGCGCTCGATCGAGGCGCCTTCCGGCAGTTTCACGCCGGCGATCAGGTACATCTTGTCCTGGGTCGGGATGAAGCCGCCCGGCACCGCCTTGAACATCAGCCCGGTGACCAGCAGCAGCGCCACGTACACCGCGAACACCGCGCCGCGGCGGCCGAGGATGCGCGACACCGCGCCCTGGTAGCGGTCGGAGCTGCGGTTGAAGAAACGGTTGAAGGGGCGGAACAGCCAGCCGCCGAACAGCCGCTCCATGCCGCGCGACAGGCGGTCCTTGGGTGCGTCATGGGCTTGCAGCAGGCGCGCGGCCAGCGCTGGCGACAGGGTCAGCGAGTTGATCGCCGAGATCACCGTCGAAATGGCGATGGTCACCGCGAACTGCTTGTAGAACTGCCCGGTCACCCCGGACAGGAACGCCATCGGCACGAACACCGCGCACAGCACCAGCGCGATCGCGATGATCGGCCCGGACACCTCGCGCATGGCCTGGTGCGCGGCCGCCAGCGGAGTCAGCCCCTCCTCGATGTTGCGCTCCACGTTCTCCACCACCACGATCGCATCGTCGACCACGATGCCGATCGCCAGCACCAGCCCGAACAGGGTCAGCGTGTTGATCGAGAAGCCCAGCAGGTACAGCGCGGCGAAGGTGCCGACCACCGACACCGGCACCGCGATCAGCGGAATGATCGAGGCGCGCCAGGTCTGCAGGAACAGGATCACCACCAGCACCACCAGCAGCACCGCCTCCAGCAAAGTGTGCACCACCGCGCTGATCGAGTCGCGCACGAAGATGGTGGTGTCGTACACCGCTTCGTACTTCACGTCGTCGGGGAACTGCTTGGTCAGCTCGTCCATCTTGGCGATGACCTGGTCGCGGATCTGCAGCGCATTGGCGCCCGGCGCCTGGAAGATGCCGATGCCGACCGCGTTCTTGCCGTCCAGCTGCGCGCGCAAGGTGTAGTCGCCGGCGCCCAGCTGCAGGCGCGCGACGTCGGACAGGCGCACGGTCTGGCCGTCCGCGCCGACCTTGAGCACGATGTCGCCGAACTCCTGTTCGGTGCGCAGGCGGCCCTGGGCATTGATCAGGGTCAGGAACTTGCTCTCCGGCATCGGCTCGGCGCCGAGCTGGCCGGCGGAAACCTGCACGTTCTGCTCGCGCATCGCCGCGACCACGTCGCTGGCGGTGAGCCCGCGCGCGGCCACCCGCTCCGGGTCCAGCCAGGCGCGCATCGCGTAATCGCCGCCGCCGAACACCTGCGCATCGCCCACGCCCTGGATCCGCGCCAGCGCATCCTTGACGTGCAGGCGTGCGTAGTTGCGCAGGTACAGCGTGTCGTACTTGCCCTTGGGCGAGGTCAGGTGCACCACCATCAGGAAGGTGGGCGACTGCTTCTGCGTGGTCACCCCCTGCCGGCGCACGTCCTCGGGCAGGCGCGCCTGCGCCTGCGCCACGCGGTTCTGCACCTTGACCGCGGCATCGTCCGGATCGGTGCCCGGGCGGAAGGTCACGGTCATCTGCAGCACGCCGTCGGAGCCGGCGACCGACTTGATGTACATCATGTTCTCCACGCCGTTGATCGCTTCCTCCAGCGGCGTGGCGACGGTCTCGGCGATGACCTTGGGGTTGGCGCCCGGATACACCGTGCGTACCACCACCGAGGGCGGCACCACGTCCGGGTATTCGCCGATGGGCAGCAGCGGGATGGCGATCAGGCCCGCGGCGAAGATGACGATCGACAGCACGGCGGCGAAGATCGGCCGGTCGATGAAGAATCTGGAAAAGTCCATGGGTGGTGGTCCTGGAAACGGGTGAAACGGGGGACTGGGCGCGGACGCAGGCATGCCGGTGGCGGTGCCGGGCCATCACTGGCCCGGCGGGCGGGGCCGATACGTAACGACCCGGCCGGTGCTGCGTCGGCGCCCGCGACTCAGTCGAGGGCGACGGCCTGGCGCGGTGCGGTCGGCGACGTGGTCTGCGCGATCGGCTTGGCCTGCACCGGCATGCCGGGCATGAACACCTTCTGCACGCCGTCGACGATGACCTTGTCGCCGGCGGCCAGCCCCTTGGTCACGATGCGCAGGCCCTCGGCGCTGCGGCCGAGCTGCACGTCGCGCCGCTGCGCCTTGCCGTCCTTGTCGACCACGTACACGTACTTGCGGTCCTGGTCGGTGAGCACCGCGCGGTCGTCGATCAGCACCGCATCGAAGCGGCCGCTGCCGAGCAGCCGCACCCGCGCGAACAGGCCGGGAGTGAAGCGCCGGTCGGCGTTGTCCAGCAACGCGCGCACGTGGATGGTGCCGGTGCTGCGTACCAGCTGGTTGTCGAGGAAATCGACCTTGCCGGCATGCGGATAGCCGTCCTCGCCGACCAGGCCGACCTGCACCGGCAGGCTGCCGTCGCGCTCGCTCGGGCGCTGGCCGTCGCGCGCCATCTGCGCATAGCGCAGGAAGGTGCCTTCGTCGGCGTCGAAGTACACGTGCACCTTGTCCAGCGACACCAGCGTGGTCAGCACGCTGGCGCTGTCGCCGGCGCTGACCAGGTTGCCGGCGGTGACCATGGCGCGGCCGGCGCGGCCGGCGATCGGCGCACGCACCTGGGTCCATTCCAGGTTCAAACGTGCCGTGTCCACCGCCGCCTGCGCGGCCAGCACGTCGGCCTGCGCCTGCTCGGCGGCGGCGCGCTTCTGTTCCCAGCTCTCGGTGGAGATGGCCTGCTGTTCGGACAGGGTCTTGGCACGCGCGGCCTCGCTGGCGCTGAGCTTGGCCTGGGTGCGCGCGCGCGCCAGGTCGGCCTCGGCGCGGGCCAGTTCGGCACGGTAGCTGCGCGCATCGATGGTGAACAGCACATCGCCCTTCTTCACCTCCTGCCCTTCGACATAGTTGACCTTGTCGATGTAGCCGGACACGCGCGGGCGCAGGTCGACGTGCTCGACCGCTTCGACGCGGCCGCTGAACTCGTCCCACTGACTGATCTGCTTCTGCAGTGCGGGCGCCACGCCCACGCTCGGCGGCGGCGGCGCGCCCTGTTCGTTGGCCTTGCCGCCACAGGCGGCGAGCGTGGCGACCAGCAGCGCCACCGCCAGCGGGCGCAGGGCGCCCGGCAGCAGGCGCGACGGCATCGGAATCGGATTCATGGAGAGACCTCGTGGGTGGAGAAGGAAAACGGCAAGGCGTTGAGCAGGGCGCTGCGTGGACGGGCGACGTGGCGGCGGTCGATCTCGACCAAAGCGCGGTCCGGTCGCTGCGGATCGGCGAGCAGGTGCACCACGGCGCGGCCAACGCCGAGGGTGGTGAACCAGTCCGGGCACTCGCCGATGGCGTCGTCGCTGCGGCACACCGGCTCGGACAACGACAGTAGGTGCACGTGCACGCCCAGCGGCTTGGCTTCTTCGTGCAGCACCTGGGCGAGCATGCGGATCGCCGCCGCCGCCACCGAACTGTCGCCATGCCCGGACCAGGCGCGCAGCGCGCAGGGGCTGCCCAGCAGTACATAGCGGGCGCCGCGCTCGTGCTGCGCCAGCAACGGCAGCAGATGCCGGGCCGCAGCCAGATGCGGCAGCAGGTCGGCATCCAGGCGCCGGCGCAGCGCGCCCAGCGGCCGCTCCAGCAGACGCCCCGGCCGCAACGGACTGCCCAGGGCGGCGACTACCGCCGCCAGCGGCCGCGGCCGCTGCGCGATCTCGGCCACCAAGGCCGCGGCGGCGGCGTCGGTGCCGACCGAGCCGCATAGCACGTCCAGGCCGGGTTCGTCGCGGTGGCGATCGCGCAGTTCGGCCAGGCGGGCGCGGTCGCGCGCCACTGCCAGCACCGGGCTGCCCGCCTCCAGCAGCGCCTGGACGACACCCTGGCCGACCGTGCCGCTGCCGCCGAGGACCAGGACCTCGGGGGCCAACATCCCGCTCACGGGACTTTTCCTCCCGCGGACGGGACAATCGCGATTCGACCCAGACGGTCGGTGCCGGACGCACCCAGGCGCAGACTGCTGCCGCCCTGCCGCCGCGGTGGCGGGGTGAACTCGCGAAACGCTTTCGGGTAAAGGGATTGCGCCGGCGCCACCGGTGCAGAACGGCGCCGCGGCTGGCGATCGGGGCAGGCGAAAAACTGGAACAGGGTGCGCATCGACATGGGCAAAGACCGTCGGTGATGGCGAATGCGGACAAATTAGGCGCCAAAGCCGCACTTGATTAGTCCGAATTAAGGGGAATAATCGTCCCGCTACCGGTCCAATCGTCTCCACCTCAAGGAACCGTCATGAGCCACGATCTGAACGACACCCTGATCTTCGTCAAGGTGGTCGAGCAAGGCAGCTTCATCGCCGCGGCCAATGCCCTCGGCCTGCCCAAGACCACTGTCAGCCGCAAGGTGCAGGACCTGGAGGCGCGGCTGGGCGCGCGCCTGCTGCACCGGACCACGCGCCGGCTCGGGCTGACCGAGGCCGGCGCGGTCTACCACGAGCATTGCCAGCGCATCGCCCGCGAACTGGAGGAAGCCGAGAGCGCGGTGGGCCAACTGCAGGCCGGCCCGCGCGGCTGGCTGCGTTTCAGCGTGCCCTACTCGGCCGGCATCTCCTGGGTGGCGCCGATCCTGGGCGAGTTCCACCGCCAGCACCCGGAAGTGCGGCTGGAAATGATCATGACCAGCGACAAGGTCGACCCGATCGCCGAAGGCGTGGACGTGGCCCTGCACATGGGCACGCTGCCGGATTCGACCATGGTCGCGCGCAAGCTCGCCACCTTCCGCACCCAGGTCTTCGCCAGCCCCTACTACATCGAACGCCATGGCGAACCGCTGCATCCGGACGACCTGCAGCACCACCGCACGCTGGCGCTGAGCACCGGCCGCGGCGGTGGCAACCGACTGTGCTGGCCGCTGCGCAACGGCAAGCAGAGCGGCGAGTTCCTGGTCCAGCCGATCCTGCTGGCCAACGATTCGGCGGCGCTGATCGGCGGGCTGGTCTGCGGCGAAGGCCTGGTGCTGGCCAGCGATGCGACGATCAAGCCGTTGATCGAGGCCGGCAAGGCGCGGCGCGTGCTCGGCGGCTGGGTCGGGCCGGACCTGGACTTCAACGCGGTGTTCCCGGGCGGGCGCATGCTCTCGCCGAAGGTGCGCGCCTTCGTCGACTTCCTGGTCGACAAGCTCAACTTCGACGTCAGCTACATGATGGCGCAGTGCCCGGCCAAGCTGGCCACGCAGCAGGCCGAGGACGGCGCCGAGTTCACCCTGTGCAGCGGCGTGGCGATGAACACGCAGTCGCTGCCCAGCCTGCCGCGCGTGGCCGCCGCACCGGTGCCGACGGACGCGGCGCTGGAGACGGAAGCCGAGGACGAAGAGGACGCGGCGCTGGTCTGAGCCGCGCCGCGCGCGACGCGTCGCAGCAGCAGCGCAGAAACGCGAACGGGCCGCAATGCGGCCCGTTCGTTGTTGCCGTCGCCGGATCGGTCAGCCGGCGGAGGAGCGCAGCGGCACCACGCGGATCTCCACGCGGCGGTTCTGCGCGCGGCCGGCCTCGGTGCTGTTGTCGGCGATCGGGTACTTCTTGCCCGCGCCCAGGGTCTGGATGCGCTCGGGCTGCACGCCCTGCGCGGTCAGATAGGCGGCGACCGAGGACGCGCGCTGTTCGGACAGGCGCTGGTTGACCGCATCGCTGCCGATGCTGTCGGTGTGCCCGACCACTTCGATCATGGTCTGGTTGTATTCGCCCAGGGTCTGGGCCACGCCGTTGAGCGCCGAATAGAACTGCGGCTTGAGCGTGGACTGGTTGAAGTCGAAGGTGATGCCGTCGGGCAGGTTGAGGGTGATGTTGTCGCCGTCGCGGCGCACGTCGATGCCGGTGTTGGCGGTGCGCTCGCGCAGCGCGCGCTCCTGCCGATCCTGGTAGTTGCCGATCGCCGCGCCGCTGAGCGCGCCGATGCCGGCGCCGATCATCGCGTGCTGGCGGCGCTCGGTGGCGCTGCTGCCGCTGAGCAGGCCGGCGGCGACGCCGACCGCGGTGCCGATCAGCGCGCCGCGGCCGGTGCGGTTCTGCTGCTCGGTGGGATTGCCGTACTGGTCGCGCTGCACGTAGGAGCCGCCGGTGGCGCAGGCGGACAGCACCAGCGCACTGGCCAGGGCCACGGACATGCCGCGAAGGGCGGTCGTTTTCATCGTGTTCTCTCCCGAACCTGGTTTGACGTGGCCGCAGCATAAACAGCGGTACGCGAGGCGCGGATGAACGCAGCCCGGCGCGCGATGCGCCCGGTTCAGGAAGACGGCAGCAAGTCTTCGGCGTCGGCCGCGCGCAGCGGTTGCTCCCAATCGCCCATCAGCGCCAGATACAGCAGCTTCTCGAATTCGGCACCGACCCGGCGCATCACCGCATCCGGATCGGGAATCAGCCGCGCATCGCCGATCAGGCCGAAGTGCACGCGGTGGTTGTAGCTCATGATCGACACGCCGACGCCGATCGAACCGGTCTGCGGCACCCAGAACATCATCTCGCGCACGCGGCTGCCGGCCAGGTACAGCGGCTGCTGCGGCCCCGGCACGTTGGTCGCCACGGTGGTGGCCTTGCGGCTGAACAGGTCCAGCGCCGCCGACTGCAGCGCCGCCGGCGCCATGCCCACCGCCGCCAGCAGGCCGAACACCACCATCGCCTGGCGCGACTGCTTGAGCTGCTGCATCGACGCGGCCACGCACTGCAGGCGCCGCACCGGATTGGCCTCGCCCACCGGCAGGTCCAGGAACACCAGGCCGAAGTGGTTGCCGAGCTTGCGCGCGTGCTCCAGCGGCCGCAGGTTGACCGGCACGGTGGCGCGCAGGGTCACCCCGTCCAGGCGTTCGCCGCGTTCGAGCATGTAGTCGCGCAGGGCGCCGGCCATGGTCGCCATCAGCACGTCGTTGACCGTGCAGTCGCAGGCGCGACCGACCGCCTTGACCTCGTCCAGGTCCAGCGGCTCGGCCCAGGCCACGCGCTTGCTGACGCCCAGGCGCCCGCGCAGCAGCGTCGGCGGATCGTCGGCCAGCAGCAAGGCATTGACCAGCTCGCGGCCGATCAGTCCGCCCTCGCGCGCCAGCATCTGCGGCAGGTTCGGGTCCTGCGCCATGGCCCGGCCCTTGTCGAGCATGCGCCCGCCGAGCTTGAGATAGCGGTCGACCGCGCCGACGCGACGCACCACTTCCTTGCCGTCGTCCTTGAGCCAGGCGCGCTCGAGCTGCGCCGACGGCTCCGGGGTGCGCTGGGTATCGGTCAGCGACAGCAGCACCTGCACCAGGGCGATGCCATCGGCATAGCTGTGGTGGATGCGCGCCACCAGCGCCGAGCCGCCTTCGTAGCGTTCGATCAGGTGGAACTGCCACAGCGGCTTGGTCTTGTCCAAGGGCGTGGACGCCATCTGCCCGGCGAAGCGCTCCAGTGCCTTCTTCTGGCCGCGCCCGGGCAAGGCCGACAGGCGCACGTGCCAGTCCAGATCGAAATCGTCGTCGCGCTGCCAGTAGGCGCCGGTGGCGGTTTCCACCGGCCTCTGCAGGAACCGCGGGAAAGCCAGGAAGCGCTTGCGCACCAGTTGCTTGAGCGCAGGCAAGGTCAGCGGCTCGTCGAACATCAGCACGCCGGTGATCATCATCGGATTGGTCGGCCGGTCCATCCGCAACCAGGCGGTGTCCACGCGCGACATCGGTTCGCGCTGCGGCTTGCGGCGAGCTGAGCTGGTGGCCATGCGGGCTCCTGTCCGAGCCCGGAGTGAATCATGCGCCGGCGAAGGGCGTCAATCGCGCGCCTCGCGCTGCACGTGCGCGCCGCCAGCGCAACGCAGCACTCAGCCGGCGGCGGTCTCGCGGTAGGCGGCCAATGCCGCATCGCGGCCGGCCGCCAGGTCCACGATCGGCTGCCGCGGATACTGCGGTGCAGCGTGCGCCAGCCGCTGCGGCGCCTGCCAGGGGGCGAAGCGGTCGGCCACCGGTAGGGCCGCCAGTTCCGGCACCCAGCGCGCGATGTACTCGCCCTTCGGATCGAACTTCTGCGCCTGCGTCACCGGATTGAACACCCGGAAATACGGCGCGGCATCGGCGCCGGTGCCGGCCACCCACTGCCAGCCCAGGGTGTTGTTGGCCAGGTCGGCATCGACCAGGGTGTCCCAGAACCAGCGCGCGCCCTCGGACCAATGCACGCGCAGGTGCTTGCACAGGTAGCTGGCGACGATCATGCGCACGCGGTTGTGCATCCAGCCGGTGTGCCACAACTCGCGCAGGCCGGCATCGACGATCGGCACGCCGGTGCGTCCGCGCTGCCAGGCCTGCAATGTCTCCGCATCGGGTTTGGCCCAGCGAAAACGGTCGAAGCGCGGATTGAGATTGCGCTCGGGTGTCTCCGGAAAATGGTGCAGCAGGTGGTGGGCGAAGTCGCGCCAGCCGAGCTGGCGGATGTAGCCGTCGATCGCCGCGGCGGTGGCGGCGCGGCGCTGCTGTTCCAGCGTCTCAACGATGCGCCACGGCGCGATCTCGCCGAAATGCAGATGCGGCGACAGCCGCGAGGTGCCGATCTGGTCGGGGCGGTCGCGGCCGGCGAGGTAGTCGCGCAGCGCGCCATCGACGAACACGTCCAGCGCCTCGTGCGCGCCCGCCTCGCCCGGCTGCCAGACTTCCCAGAAGCCGCGATCCCAGTCCAGTGCCGGCGCCAGGCCGAGCCGCTCAAGCGGCAGACTCTCCAGCTCCGCGGGCAGCGGCGGCAACGTCTTCGGTGCCGGCTGCAGGGCCGGCACCTGCCAATGGCTCAAGGCGCTGCGCCAGAACGGGGTGAACACCTTGTACGGGCCGCCCTGCTGCGTCGCCAGTTGCCAGGGTTCGAACAGCAGCGCGCTGTTGTGGCTGTGCACCTCCAGGCCCTGCTCGCGCAGTTCGCGCTTGAGCCGCGCATCGCGCGGCTGCGTGGCCGGCTCGTAGCGGCGGTTCCAGTACACCGCTACGGCGCCGCAATCGGCGATCACATGGCGCAACGCGATTTCGGCCGGGCCCTGGCGCAGGATCAGGCGCGAACCGCGTTCGCGCAGTTGCGCGTCCAGTGCCGCCAGCGAGCGCTGCAGCCAGCGACGCGAGGCCGCGCCTGCGGCCCAGGCACCCTCGTCCTCCGGGCTGTGCAGATACACCGGCACCGGCGTGTGCCCGGCATCCAGCGCAGCCTGCAAGGCGGGTTGATCGTGCAGGCGCAGGTCGCGCCGGAACCAGACGATGGCGTAGCTCATGCGAGGGGACGCAGCGAAGGACGCGCCATGATACGGATCGCGTGCAGCGGCCAGGTGAGCATGCCGCGATGCGAACCGCACGCGCTTGGACGCTGCCGGTGGCGGTGCCGGTGCTGGCCCGGCCAGTGCGCACTGACAGGATTTCGTAGACATCCCCACACGCCGCGCTCGCGCGCCTCGCCTGCCCTGCTATAACGCCGAGGCGGGCGCCGTCATGTCGAAGCGGCGCCGCGACCGCTACTGTCGGATGACGTTCGGGGAAGGACGTCATCCGTGCTTTCGCTGCACCGCGCACGACATGGCCACGGCCGTTTCGCGCGCACGGGGAACGTCCGCCATCGCCTCTGCGACCTCACGGCCACCACGACCGGCGAGCGCGGTTGCGTGCGCCCCGAACCGCCCGCGCGCCCGGACCTGCATCGCCAGGGCCGCGGACGCGCTGCGGGCAGCGAACGGCGCAGCACGGCCATGCCCATCCCCGACATCCGCAATGACCTCAGGAGAGCAACACCCATGGACAAGCGCATCGCAAAAGCCGCCCTCACCCTGGCACTGAGCCTCGCCGCCCCGCTGGCGATGGCCTGCAGTACCGAGATCGAGGAAGGCCCGGGCTCCTGCGGCTACCAACCGCCGGGCAGCGGCGGCGGCGGCACGCCGGTCTACACGCTGCAGGGCGTGATCCAGAACCAGGGCTACGAGTCCGACAACCGCCCCGCTGGCGGCAAGCGCCTGAAGATCCGGGCGTACTCGCGCTTCGCCAACGCCAACAACGATCGCGTCGACGCCCGCTACATCAACGTGCGCTGCAACGCCTACGACCCGTTCGGCAACGGCTACACCACCGATTACGACGAGGAAGGCAACGGTGCACTGGTGGACGTGCACTTCACGTCGAACTTCGTCTACGGGATCTACCGCAAGATCACCGTGGTCTGCACCCACCACGCCGAGTACGGCGCCAACACCTACGACGCCACCAGCAACGCCGAGATCGAGATTCCCTACTGATCGTCGCGTCGCGCCACCCAGCCGGCGCCCGGAACGTTGCGGGCGCCGCGCTGTCAGGTGGACTGCGTGCGGCGCGCGGGCTTACTCGAACGCACCCACCGAATCGTGGGCGAGATTGTCGAAGCGGGTGTATTCGCCGAAGAACTTGAGCTTGCACGACCCGGTCGGGCCGCCGCGATGCTTGCCGATGATGATTTCGGCCAGGCCCTTGTCCGGCGAATTTTCCTTGTTGTAGTAGTCGTCGCGGTAGATGAACACGATCATGTCCGCGTCCTGCTCGATCGCGCCCGATTCGCGCAGATCGGCCATCACCGGGCGCTTGTCGGTGCGCGTTTCCAGCGAGCGGTTGAGCTGCGACAGCGCGATCACCGGCACCCCCAGCTCCTTGGCCAGGCCCTTGAGCGAGCGCGAGATCTCCGAAATCTCGGTGGCGCGGTTCTCGCTGTTGCCGGGCACCGACATCAGCTGCAGGTAGTCGATCACGATCAGGCCCAGGTCGTGTTCGCGCTTGAGCCGGCGCGCCTTGGAACGCAGCACTTCCGGCGACACGCCCGGCGTGTCGTCGATGAAGATCTTGGTCTCCTTGAGCATCTTGATCGCGCCGGTGACCCGTGCCCAGTCCTCGTCCTCGAGCTGGCCGGTACGCAGGCGCTGCGCATTGATGCGGCCGTTGGAGGAAATCAGGCGCATCGCCAGCTGCGAGGCGGACATTTCCATCGAGAACACCGCCACCGCCTTCTTCGACTTGATCGCCGCGTACTCGGCGATGTTCAGCGCGAAGGTGGTCTTGCCCATCGCCGGGCGCGCGGCGAGGATGATCAGGTCGGTCGGCTGCAGGCCGGCGGTCATCGCGTCGAAGTCGTTGTAGCCGGTCGGCAGGCCGGTGATGTTGCCGCCGTTCTCGAAGCGGTTGCGCAGCTCCTCGAACGCGTCCTTCAACGCGCCGGGCATCGCCACGAAGTCGCTGCGTCCGCGCGCGCCGGCCTCGGCGATCTGGAACACGGCCTTTTCCGCCGACGCCAGCAGTTCCGAACTCTCGCGCCCTTCCGGCTGGAAGCCGTCGTTGACGATGGTGGTGCCGACCTCGATCAACTGCCGCAGCACCGCCTTGTCGCGGACGATTTCCGCATAGGCGACGATGTTGGCCGCCGAGGGCGTGGTGCTGGCCAGTTCGATCAGGTAGGCGCCGTCGCCGACCATCTCCAGCTTGCCTTGCGATTCGAACCACTCGCCCAGGGTCACCGCGTCGAACGGGCGCCCCTTCTCGGCCAGCTCGCGGATCGCGCGATAGATCAGTTGGTGATCGCGCCGATAGAAATCGTTGTCGGTGAGCTGATCGTTGACCCGGTCATAGGCATCCGGCGCCAGCATCAGGCCGCCGAGCACGGCCTGTTCGGCCTCGGTCGAGTGCGGCGGCACGCGCAACTGGTCGAGACGCGGCTCGCTGCGTTCGCTGCGTTCGCTCTTGCGATCGCCGCGGTAGCCGGGACGGGCGGACATAGGCTGGGTCTTCTCTGTGGGGCGCGGTCGCCGGGCGCGGCCTCACCGCGGCCCGGGCGCCGATTTTAGTCGCCGCGCCGGGCTGCGGCTAGGGCGTTTCCCGAGACGCCTGCCCGAGCGACGCCGCGCACGTCGCCGCTCGCTCGCCAGGGCTGGGGACAAGTCTGGGGACAAGCGGTTGAGAACCTCGCCGATGCCCCGCCGCACAAGGCTCGCCCTGCCCCACCCGTGCGCCACCGACGGCACATGCCGCGGCAGCGCTCAGGCCTGCAGTTCGTCGATCCAGGCGACGAACTTGTCGACGAAGCCGGCGAGGAATTTGCGCGTGCGCTCGTCGTCGATGGTGCCGTCCTCGGCGATCAGGCCTTCCTTGAACTGCAGAAAGATCTCCGGCTGGCCCAACACCGGCATGTCCAGATAGGCCAGCACGTTGCGCAGGTGCTGCTGCGCCATGGCCGTGCCGATCGCCCCCGGCGAGGTCCCGCACACCGCCGCCGGCTTGCCGGCGAAGGCGCTCTCGCCATACGGCCGCGAGCCCAGGTCGATGGCGTTCTTGAGCACGCCGGGGATGGAGCGGTTGTATTCGGGGGTCACGAACAGCACCGCGTCGGCGTTGCTGACCTGCGTCTTCAGGCGCCGGCCCTGCGCCGGGTAGTCGTGGTCGTGGTCCTGGTTGTACAACGGCAGGTCGCCGATCTCGACGTACTCGAAACTGGCACGGTCGCCGGCGAGTCGCTCCAGCGCGTGCGCCAGGCGCCGGTTGAACGACTCCTTGCGCAGGCTGCCGACGAAGACGGCGATGCGGTACTGGCTCATGGCATTGCTCCTGACCGAATGGACCTGCAGGCTAGCCGCCTGCGCGCGGCAGTCAGGTGAACGCCGCCTGCGTTCCGCTCAGCGCCAGACGCGCGCGCACGTCGTCCGGCAACTCCGGCAGCGCCACGAAACCCGGCGTCGCGCGCACCCGCTGCAGCCAGTCGCACAGCGCCGGATAGTGCGCCAGCGCGATCCCGGCATCGCCGGCGCAGTGCGTGTAGGCGAACAGCGCGATGTCGGCGATGCCGTAGGCCGGGCCGGTGAACCAGGCCTGCGTCTGCAGGTGCTGCTCCATCACCGCCAGCGCCCGCATCGCGCCCTCGCGCAGGCGCGGCAACTCCGCGCGGCGCGGCGAGTCGGGCGGCGTCCAGCCGCAGACGAAGCGCGCCACCGCCACGTAGGGTTCGTGGCTGTACTGCTCGAAGAACAGCCAGCTCAGCGCCTGCGCGCGCTGCCAGGAATCGGCGGGCAGATACGCGGTGCCCTCGGCCAGCCAGCACAGGATGGCATTGGATTCGGCGAGCACGCGCCCGTCCTCGCGCTCCAGCAGCGGCACCTTGCCGTTGGGATTCTTGGCCAGGAACGCCGGGGTGCGGGTCTGGCCGTTGGCGCTGTCGATCTCCACCCAACGGTAGGCGCAGCCGAGCTGCTCCAGCAACAGCCGCACCTTGTAGCAATTGCCGGACAGCGCCATGCCGTACACGGTCAGGGGGATACGTTCGGATGCCATGTGCCGCTCCTTGTTTGCGGGATCGGGATTGGGGAGTCGGGAATGGGGATTCGCAAGAGCGGGGCCCCGGACCCCGACGACGTACAAGGATCTCCACCGTAGCCGCGCTTCAGCGTCGCGCCTGCCACTGCGCGCGCGACTGACCCCACACTTCCACCTCCAGCGCCTGCAGCGGCTCCGGCAGGCGATCCTGGCGCAGGTAGCGCGCCCCCAGCTTGCCCGCCACCGCCTTGGAGTTGGCGTTGTCGGGGACGATAGTGTGGATCACCTCGCTCCAGCCCAACTGCGCGAACGCCCAGTCGATCGACGCCGCGGCCGCCTCCGGCGCATAGCCATGGCCCCAGTACGCACGCGCGATGCCCCAACCGACCTCCGGACCCGGCCAGCCGTGCGGCTGCCAGGGACCGACCCGGCCGATCCATTGCCCGCTGCGCTTCTCGATCACCGAGAACATCGCAAAGCCCTGCAACTGCCAGCTGCCGACCATCGTCGCCAGGCCGCGCCAGACGACCGCCGGCGCCTGCACGCCGCCGAGGTGATGCATGGTCTGCGCATCGGCGGAAAATGCGCAGAACGCCGTGAAATCCTCGGCGGTCGGCGGACGCAGCAACAGGCGCTCGGTTTCCACGCGCACATCGAAGACACTCATCCTCGGTTCTCCTGCAAAACGGGCCCGCGCCGCGCGCGGGCCATGGGTTCAAAACGCATTGATGCCGGTCAGCTCGCGGCCGACCACCAGTTGGTGCACGGTCTCGGTACCCTCGTAGGTGATCACCGATTCCAGGTTCAGGGCATGCCGGATCGCGCCGTAGTCGGTGGTGATGCCGGCACCGCCGAGCAGGTCGCGGCACTCGCGGGCGATGTCCAGGGCCATGCGCACGTTGTTCCACTTGGCCAGCGACACCTGCGCCGGCTGCAGCGTGCCGGCATCCTTGAGCCGGCCCAGTTGCAGCGCCAGCAACTGCGCGGTGGCGATGCGCCGCGCCATGTCGGCGAGCTTGATCTGCGCGCTCTGGGTCGCCGCCAGCGGCCGCCCGAACAGCATGCGCTCGCCAGCGTAGGCCAGCGCCTCGCGCAGGCAGGCGATGGCCGCGCCGATCGCGCCCCAACTGATGCCGTAGCGGGCCTGGGTCAGGCAGCCCAGCGGTCCTTTCAGCCCGCGCACACCGGGCAGGCGCTGGCTGTCGGGCAGGCGCACCTCATCGAAGAACAGCGCCGAGGTCACCGAGGCGCGCAGGCTCATCTTGTGCGCGATGTCCTGGGTGCCGAAGCCCGGCGTGCCGGCCTCGACCAGGAAGCCCTGGATGCCGTCCTCGGTCTGCGCCCACACGATCGCCACGTCGGCGATGCTGCCGTTGGTGATCCACATCTTGCTGCCGCTCAGGCGCCAGCCGTCGCCGTCGCGCACCGCGCGGGTCTGCATCGCCGCCGGGTCGGAGCCGCCCTGGGATTCGGTCAGGCCGAAGCAGCCGATCGCGGTGCCGGCGGCCATCGCCGGCAGCCAGCGCTGGCGTTGCGCCTCGCTGCCGTAGGCGTGGATCGGATACATGCACAGCGAGGATTGCACGCTGACGAAGCTGCGCAGGCCGCTGTCGCCGCGCTCCAGTTCCTGGCAGATCAGGCCGTAGCAGACCGCGTTGAGGCCGCCGCCGCCCTGCCCGGCCGGCAGGCTGGCGCCGAGCAGTCCCAGTTGCGCCAGTTCCGGCACCAGTTCGCGCGGGAACCGCGCCTGGTCGAAGGCATCGCCGATCACCGGCAGCACCTTGGCATCGACGAAGCGCGCCACCGCCTGCTGGATCGCACGCTCCTCCTCGCTGAGCAGCGCGGCTACGTCGAACAGATCGTCGCAAGGCAGGGGCATGGCGGTGTCCACGGCGAAAACCGCATTGTATCGGCCCCGCCCGCGCCGCCGCCTCCAGATAGACGAAGGCCGACGCAAGCGCCGGCCTTCGGGGGTGCATCCAAACTGCGACTCAGCGCTGGCTGACGGCGGTGTCGCCGGCCGAGGCGGTCTGGGTGACCAGGCGGCCGTCCAGCACCGGCAAGCGGTCGCTGTTCGGGCGGTCGTCCATGCGCACGGTCTTTTCCTGGCCGTCGTAGCGGTAGGTCACGTCGTAGCCCTTGACCACGTCCTGCGAACCCATGGCGATGCGGTTGCCCGGCTTGCTGTCCATGCGCATGGTGCCGGTGGTGCCGTCGTCGTTGCGATAGGTCACGTTGTAGCCGGTGATGGTCGAGGACTGCGCGGTGCTGTTCTCGGTGTGGCACTGGCGCTCGGTGCGGTCGACCACGCGGCCGCCGACGTGATTCTGGTCGATGCGGTTGCCGATGAAGCCGCCGGCCACCGCGCCGGCCGCGGTGGCGGCCTTGCGGCCATTGCCGTGGCCGACCTGGTTGCCGAGCAGGCCGCCGACCAGCGCGCCGACCACGGTGCCGCCGACGTTGCCGTCGCGCTCGGGCAGGCGCTCCTGCACCACCACGTCGTTGCACACCTGGCGCGGCGTCGTGGTGGTGGAGGTCTCGCGCAGCGGCTCGGTGCCGATCACTTCGGCGTAGCGCTGCTGCTTCTGGGTGATCGGGTCGACCCGCACCACGTCGGCGTACTCCAGCTTGCCGCCGACGCTGTTATCCAGCGCGCTGTCGCCGCGCGTATTGTCCAGGGCCGGGCGCACGTCGCTGTTGGCGACGTCCACCGGTTTGTCGCGATTGTTCATGAAGGCCGCGGTGGCGACGCCGCCGACCAGCAAGGCGCCAGCCGCGACCAGAACGGTTGTCGTAGTGCTTTTCATGTGTGCTCTCCTGCGGGCTGACCGCGTTGTCTACGGTGCTGTGATTACCATGCGGAAGCTGAACCAATCCGCTCCCTATTCAGCAATGCGCCGGCGCCGCGGCTGGTAACGCCGCCGGAACGTCGCCATATCGAGGCTGTTAGCGTTTCCACCGCTGCCCCGGAGAACGTGCCATGCCCAATCCGATCGTCTATCCGCTGCTGCGCTGGGCGGGCAAATTGCGCTACCCGACGCTGTTCAAGATCACCGCCGGCCTGTTCGTACTGAGCGTGCTGCTGCCCGATCCGGTGCCCTTCATCGACGAGATCGTGTTCGGCCTGGGCACCCTGCTGCTGGCCAACTGGAAGACCCGCACGCCGGCGCCGGCCACCGAACCGCTGACCTCCACCGCGCAGCGCGTGCGCCGCTGAGCGCCATGCAACTGATCGACAGCCACTGCCACCTGGATGCGGAGGAGTTCGACCCGGACCGCGCCGCGGTGATCGCACGCGCACACGCGGCGGGCGTGCGGGCGCAGGTGGTGCCGGCGGTGACCGCGGCGTCCTGGCCCAAGCTGCGCGCGGTCTGCGCGGCCGCCCCCGGCCTGTATCCCGCGTATGGCATGCATCCGCTGTTTCTGGACCAGCATCGTCCCGAGCACCTGCCGTTGCTCGGCGAGTGGATCGAACGCGAGCGCCCTTGCGCCATCGGCGAGTGCGGCCTGGACTTCTTCGTCGAAGGATTGGACGAAGCCGAGCAGCAGCGTTACTTCGTCGGCCAACTGCAGCTGGCGCGCGCGTTCGACCTGCCGGTGATCGTGCACGCCAGGCGCGCGGTGGACGCGGTGATCCTGGCGATCCGCAAGGTCGGGCGCGTGCGTGGCGTGGTGCACAGTTTCGCCGGCAGCGCCGAACAGGCCGCGCAGTTGCAATCGCTGGATTTCCTGATCGGCCTCGGCGGGCCGGTCACCTACGAACGCGCGCAGCGCCTGCGCCGGCTGGCGGCCGCGGTGCCGTTGCAACAGGTGCTACTGGAAACCGATGCGCCGGACCAGCCCGATGCGTCGATCCGCGGCCAGCGCAACGAACCGGCGCGGCTGCGCACGGTGCTGGACACCATCGCCGAGTTGCGCGACGCACCTGCCGCCTCCATCGCCGCACAGACCACGGCCAATGCACGACGCCTGTTCGGCTTGCCCGACACGCTCGCTGGCGCGACCGATCCGGCCTGACGCAGGACTGTCTCGCAGACAGTCGACGGCCCTTGCCACGGTGTCGCCGCCGTCCGCAACCACCACCATCGCGGACCGCGCGGAGCGGCCAACGCCCTCGCATGACGCACCAGCGCACTGAAAATCCGCTTGCCGCGCACCTTTCGCACGAAACTGTGAACTGAGCAGCCGGAACGTCGCCTTTCGATAGCGTTTCGGCACGCTTGCTTCTGCTACTGTGCACCGCGCTGAAACGGCGAGCGGATCTTTTGTCCGCCAGGCACCGGAGTGTGAACCCGTTCGCTCTCAGCAAAGGCTCGGCGGCCGGCTCGATGGCACGCGTTCTGGCAGATCGGATCCTCCTGGCGTGAAACAACCGGCAAGCCGCATCCCCTACCCGCTTCTCCACAGCGCGCCGCGCACGTGTGCGATCGCGTGCTTCGCCGACGTTCCGGTGCGAGCAACGACGGCGCATAGGCGGGCGCTGCGACGATGAAAAGCGTCGCGAATTCGGAAAAACACGCCTCCAACGGCGAAAGCTGGGTCTCCCTGAAGTTCCGCGACAGCAATCGCAGCCGCAAGATGCGCAGCACCCTGACCCTGGCCGGGGTCTCGTGCACCACACTCGGCACCTTCTGGACCGTGTGCTACCTGTACTACGGGCGGCCAGAACTGGCATTCGCCTTCGTCGGACTGACTGCGGTCGGGCTGCTCGCGCTCGGCCGTCGCCGCCATTGCGACGAGGCCTCGCTGTCGCTGGTGGCGCACGGCATCTTCGTCGTGGTACTGGTGATCTCGATCATCGACGCGCCGATCGGCACGGTGCCGCGCTCGGTGCACACCTTCTTCCTGCCGTTGGCGGCCGGCGCGCTGTTCGTGTTCGACCGCAGCCGCCGCTACCGCGCACTGGTGTTCCCGATGGCCTGCCTGGGCGCCTTCGTCGCGTTCGGCTCGGGCGAACTGGACTGGCTGGCGCCGGCGTCCTCGCCGCCGCTGGGGATGCGCCGGCTCGGCGCGATCTCCAACCTTGCCTGCGCCGCCGGCCTGCTGGCGGCGATCCTGCACATCTACCGCAACGACGTGAACGCGCGCATTTCGCTGGAGCGGGAACTGTCGCGTGCGGTCGGCAACGGCGAGATCGAGGTGCTGTACCAGCCGCAGGTCAACGCGAACGGCCGCATGCTCGGCGCCGAGGCGCTGGTGCGCTGGCGCCATCCCAGCGGCAGGTTGCTGACCCCGGACAAGTTCATCCCGCTGGCCGAAGAGAGCCAGTTGATCCGCGAAGTGGGGCTGGAAGTGCTGCGTCAGGTCTGCCGCACGCTGCGGCGCTGGTCGCAGGAGCCGGACCTGCATGCGCTGGTGGTGGCGGTGAACGTCAGCCCGGTGCAGTTGCTCGATCCCAACTTCGTGGCCTCGGTGAAGCAGGTGATCAGCAGCGAGGGCGTGGCGCCGGCATCGCTGGAATTCGAACTGACCGAGTCGGCGCTGTACGTGGACACCGCCGGAGTGCGCACCAAGATGCACGAACTCAAGGCATTCGGCATCGGCTGGGCGCTGGACGACTTCGGCACCGGCTTCTCGTCGCTGGCGATGCTCCGGACCTTGCCGGTCACCAAACTCAAGATCGACCGGCAGTTCGTCAACGACGCCAAGGCCGACGAGTCCTCGCGGCGCCTGCTGGCCAAGATCGTGGAGATCTCCGAGGTGATGGGCATGGTCGCGCTCGCCGAAGGCATCGAGGAGGCGCAGCAGTGCGAGATGCTCTCGGCGATGGGCTGCCGGCACTTCCAGGGCTTCCTGTTCGGCCGGCCGCAGCCGGCGCAGGACCTGGAACGGCTGGCCGTCCTGCAGGCGGCCACCGAGCGCAACCTGGCGACCGGCGCGACGGCGCCGACCTAGCAGGCGTCAGGCGGCCGCCGCCTCGCGCGCCGCGGCGCGCTTCAACAGCATCTCCAGCGCCTTGCCGACCGCGGCGAAGGCGAAGGCCCCGGTGATGTGCGTGGCGGCGCCCAGCCCGGCGCCGCAGTCCAGGTTCAAGGCGGCATCCGGACCCAACACTGGGCGCAGTCCGCAGACGCTGCCGTCGGCCTGCGGATAGCGCACGTTCTCCAGCGAGTACACCGCCGGCACGCCGAAGTAGCGCTGCGGGTTCTTGGGGAAGTTGAATTCGCTGCGCAGCTTCTTGCGGATCAGCGCCAGCATCGCGTCGTGCTCGGTGCGCGACACGTCGCGGATCCGCACCAGGGTCGGATCGGTGCGTCCGCCGGCCGAGCCCACCGTCAGCAGCGGCAGCTTGCGCCGCCGGCACCAGGCGATGGTCTCGACCTTGACCCGGAAGCTGTCGCAGGCGTCGATCACCAGGTCGAAGCCGGCATCGAGCAGTTCGGCGATGTTGGTCGGCGTCAGGAACGCTTCGACCGCGAGCGCCTCGATCTGCGGATTGATCGCTACGCAGCGCTCGGCCATCGCCACCGCCTTGTTGCGTCCGTACTGCCCGGCCAGCGCCGGCAGCTGCCGGTTGGTGTTGGACACACAGATGTCGTCGGCGTCGATCAGGGTCAGATGCCCGACCGCCGAGCGCGCCAAGGCCTCGACGACCCACGAGCCGACCCCGCCCATGCCCACCACCGCCACCCGGCAGTGCGCCAGCCGCTCGATCGTGCCTTGCCCGTAGAGCCGGTCGATGCCGGCGAAGCGCTCGCGCCATTGTTCGTTCATCCGCCCATTTTAGGGGATTGCCGGTGGAGCCGGGATTGGGGATTGGGGATTGGGGATTTGCGCAGTGGCCTGAGCGCCCGCGCGCGACGCGTCGCCGCAGGCGTACCATCGGCGCTCCATCCCGCTGCGCATGCCTGCCATGGCCAAGCCGCCCGCCTCCGCGTCCCGCTATCTGTTCGTGTTGCTGGCCGGGCTGCTGCTCGGCCTGGTGCTGACGGTGATGGCACTGCGTGCGGTGCAGGCGCGGCAGGATCCGTTCCCACGCAGCCTGATGCAGGTCATGGGCAAGCAACTGGCGCTGCTCGAACGCGACACCGCGCATCGGCAATGCAGCGGCGCGGGGCCGCAGGCGCGGCTGCGCACGTTGCGCCTGCTCGGCGACGAGCTGGGCACGGCATTCCCCGACCTGGCCGACGACAGCCGCTTTCGCGAGCACGCCGATGCGCTACGCACCGGCGTGGACGCGGCGCTGGCACAACCGCCGGCCGACTGCGCCGCGCTGGCGCAGGCACGCCAGCAGATCGACGAACGCTGCGACGCCTGCCATCGCGATTTCCGCTGAGGCTCCGGCGGGATCGGCACCGACCGGTCATGCGGGTTTCGCCGAAGTGGCGTGGCCCGTGTCGATAAAACCCGGTGTGCCTTGCTGGCGACGTGGCATCGTGCTGTTCCCATCATCCGCCGGCAGATGCTCAGGCTGTCCCGCCGTTACCCCTCTCGGTGCCTGCGGGCCGGTTTTTGTGCTGATCCACACCCGTGCGTGTGGATGAATTGGCGCTGACGCCAGCCGCCGCGAGGCTGAACGGCACCCGCCAGGGTTGGCGTTGCATTCACGCAGGGGTGGACAGGATGCGTGCGAACGCGGCGCTGCCGCCGCGCTCCATCACTGTTTGAGGAGAGCACCCATGAAGATCCAATTGATGGTCACCGCTGCCGTGGCGACCCTGGCGCTGGCAGGCTGCGCCACGTCCCCCGGCTATGGCGGCGGGTACGGCGGCGGCTACAGCCAGCCGGCGCGCGGTGGTTACACCCAGACGCGCTGCGCCGACTGCGGCATCGTCACCCGCATCGACACCGTGGCGTCCGGGCGCACTGCGCCATCGGCGACCGGCGCGATCCTGGGCGGCATCGTCGGCGCGGTCGCCGGCCACGAGATTTCCGACCACACCGGCGGCAGCAAGGGCAACCAGAACGTGTCCGCCGTGGCCGGCGCGGCAGCCGGCGCGCTCGCCGGCAACGAGATCCAGAAGAACGTCACCAGCGACACCTACGACGTGCACGTGCAGATGGACGATGGCCGGGTGATCGTGGTCAACCAGCGCGACCTGGCCGGGGTGCGCGAGAACACCTACGTGCGCGTGGTCAACGGGCGCGTCGTGCCGCGCTGATCCGGTATCCCCTGAAAACGCAAAAAGGCCCGCAATGCGGGCCTTTTTGCTGCGCGCCACATCGCGCGGCAATCCTCAGATGGGCTGCACCGCGTCGGCCTGCAGGCCCTTCTGGCCCTGCACCACGGTGAAGCTGACCTTCTGGCCTTCCTTCAGGCTCTTGAAGCCCTGGGTCTGGATGGCCCGGAAGTGCACGAACACGTCCTCGCCGTTTTCGCGGCTGATGAAACCGAAACCCTTGGCATCGTTGAACCACTTCACGGTGCCGTTTTCGCGATTGCCAGTGCCGTTCATGATGGACTTACTCCTTGGAACTCGTCTCAGGGGTGGGTACGCCGTGGGGGCGGCGGCTGGTTGCAAGGAGGAAGCGAGGTATAACGATGTAGCGGATCGATGGATCTACCGCATCAGGCCACGATTCACGGTGACCTTTGCAAACGCAGCGGCTGCAACTTACCCCGGTCAAAATGAAAATGCAATCAGCAAAAAGACCCCATCTGTCAACCCCCAAATCTCCCCCGCGGTGAGCCACGTGGACCCTGCGTTCATCTATTACCTGTGCGCCGGGCTGCTGGTGCTGGTCGGGCTGGCGGGGGTGCTGCTGCCGGCCCTGCCCGGCACGCCGCTGATGTTCGCCGGGATGCTGCTGGCGGCCTGGGCCGATGGCTTCCAACGCCTCGGCTGGCCGACGCTGACCGTGCTGGGCGTGCTCACCGCGCTGTCGCTGCTGGTCGACCTGCTGGCCACCGCGTTCGGCGCGCAGCGCGTCGGCGCCAGCCGCAAGGCGCTGTGGGGATCGGTGCTGGGCGGGATCGCCGGCATGTTCTTCATGCCGATCGGGCTGTTCGTCGGCCCCTTCGTCGGCGCCCTCGCCGGGGAGTACTGGCACGGCCGCGAACTGCGCCAGGCGACCCGGGTCGGCGTCGGCACCTGGCTGGGGATCGTGCTGGGCACCGCCGCCAAACTCGGGCTGGCGCTGGCGATGCTCGCGGTGTTCGCGGTGGCCTGGCTGCTCTGAAGGCGCCTGCCTGAAGACGGCGTCGCGGCGACAGCATGAACGCGTGATGACCCTATTGTCGTCACTTCCTGTATTTTCGCTGCCGGCCATTCACCCCGGCAGCGCACCACCCGCCCGCGCCGCCCGTTGCAGCGAGAACCGCATGTCCCACCGCCAGGTCCGCCCCCTGTTACTGCTGTCGATCGCGGCCGTGCCGCTTGCACATGCGCAGGAAGTCCTGCCCACCCCCGCCTCGCCGGAAGCCTGCGTGGCCATCTCCAGCGACGCCGCCCGCCTGGCCTGCTACGACCAGGCGCTGTCGCGCCGGACCGCCGACCCGCAGGCGGCCGATGCCGCCGCGCAGGCCGCCAGCGAACGCCAGAAGCAACAGCTGGACGCCAGCGTGCCGGAGGATGCCGGCGTCGCCGAGCGCACCCGCCAGCGCGCCGCCGCGATCTTCAAGCAGGACCGCTACGACAGCACCATCGCCAATGCCGGCAAGGGTTCGCTGCTGGATAGCCGCTGGGAACTGGCCAAGGACTCCAAGCTGGGCACCTTCCAGCTGCGCGCCTACAAGCCGGTGTACCTGCTGCCGGCGTTCTGGACCAGCAAGAAGAACGAGCTGCCGTCCTCGCCGAACCCGGTCAACACGGTGACCACCGCCGAACCGCTGGACAGCGTGGAGGCGAAGTTCCAGCTGAGCTTCAAGACCAAGATCGTGGAGAACATCTTCGGCGACAACGGCGACCTGTGGGGTGCCTACACCCAGAGCTCGCGCTGGCAGGTCTACAACTCGGAGCAGTCGCGCCCGTTCCGCGAGACCAACTACGAGCCGGAACTGATGCTGGTGTTCCGCAACAACTACAGCCTGTTCGGCTGGAAGGGACGGATGACCGGCATCCAGCTGACCCACCAGTCCAACGGCCGCAGCGATCCGCTGTCGCGCAGTTGGAACCGGGCGATGCTCAACATCGGCCTGGACCGCGACAACTGGGCGCTGGTGCTGCGCCCCTGGTACCGCATCCCGGAGAGCCGCAAGCAGGATAACAACCCGGACATCGAGGACTACATGGGCCGTGGCGACGCGACCCTGATCTACAACCGCAACGGCCACGAAGTGGCGCTGATGGCGCGGCACTCGCTGCGCGGCGGCGACCGTTCGCACGGCGCGGTGCAGCTGGACTGGGGCTTCCCGATCAGCAACCTGCTGCGCGGCCATGTACAGGTGTTCGACGGCTACGGCGAGAGCATGATCGACTACAACCACCGCGCCACCTACGTCGGCGTCGGCATCTCGCTGCTGGAATGGTTCTGAGCCGACGTCACGCCTGAGCGGCACGCGCGGCGCCCGACTGGCGGGCGTCGCGTGTGCTGGTCGCGCATTCCGCGCGCGACCCGCGGACGTCTGGATTGCTGCAGTCACGACGGACGCAGGCAGCGTTGAAGTTTTTCGTATGCGGCGCCGCCTCGATGAGAGCTGCATGCGTTGTGCCTGGGCGCACATAAGCGCCCTACCCCGATGGCGGCGCAGTCGCCATGCGACCGCGCCCACCGATCGCCGATCGCTCAGAACCGGTAGTTGCCCTTCAACCACAGGTTGCGGCCCGGTTCGGCAATGCGCACCGGATCGGCCGGAAAGCCGAAGTCGGCGCTGCCGGCGAGGTTGAGATGTTCGCTGTAGCGCCGGTCGAACACGTTGTCGATGCCGGCGCTCAGCCGCAACGCCGCGCTCACCCGGTAGCCACCGCTCAGCCCCAGCGTGGCGAAGCCGGCACTGCGGCCGAGGTCGCGGCCGACCACATTGCCCTGGTCCAACGCCACCCGTCCCTGTCGCGCGACCGCGCGCAGCAGCGCCCCAGCCGACCAGCGCTGCCCTTCCCACTCCAGCCGTAGCCGCGATTCCAGCGGCGGCATCTGCGGCAACGGCGTGCCGTCGCTGCGGTTCTCGCCCCAGGCATAGGCCAGCGTGCCGCCGAGGGTCAGACCCTGCCGCGGCTGCCAGTCCACTCCCGCCTCGGCGCCGGCAATGCGCGCGTCGACGTTGTCGACACGGGTGGTAGTGCCCATCATGCCGCCGTCGGCGTAGGTGAACAGGATGAAGTCCTGCACCCGCCCGGCATAGGCGGAGATCCAGCTCTGCACGGTCGCGCCACGGTACTGCAGGCCGAGGTCGAGCTGGGTGGTGCGCTCGGGACGCAGCCCGGCGAACGCATTGGCCGCGCCCATCGGGCCCATGTCGGCCGAGAACAGTTCCCAGTAGTCCGGCATGCGTGCGCTGCGGCCGAGGCCGGCATACCAGACGGTGTCGGCCGAGAGGTTGCGTTCCACGCGCAGGAAGCCGCTGCCCAGGTCTTCGCTGCGCGTCTGCCCGGCGGTGGGATTGGGCATGCCCATCGTGCCGACGCTGCGGCGGGTGTCCTCGACCTGCGCGCGGTCCAGGCGCAGGCCGGCGATCCAGCGCTGCGCCGTGCCGGCACCGAAGGTGGCTTCGGTAAAGGCACCGAGGTTGTCGAACCGCGCGTCGGTGCGCCACGGCAGGCTCCGGTACACGCCCTCGCCGCTGGCGCTGCGGTCGCGGTGGCGGCTGTGCTGGGTATCGACGCCGGCCTGGACCACGATCTGCTCCCAGCGCCACTCCGATTCCACGCGCCCGCCGCTGGTGCGCCGGTCCACGTTGGAGGCCATCGGCATCGGCATCGCCGACTGCGGGTTGGGCCGGCGCAGCGTGTAGTTGTCCATGACGTGGTCGGCGTCGTTGACATAGGCATTGCCGCGCAGCGCTTCCCAGGCGCCGGGCAGATCGGTGCGCTCGAAGCGCGCGGCATAGCTTCGGCGGCGGAACTGGACGCCGTCCATGCTGCGCCCCGCGTAGCGGGCCAGACCGTCACCGGTGCCGGCGGAGAGTTCCAGCACGGTGTCCGGATCCGGGGTCCAGCCGACCGCTGCGTCGGCATTCCACTTGCGCCAGCGCGACGGCACCACCGCGTCATCGCCGTCGCGGTAGTCGCCGGACTCGGAGCGGTTGGCGTCCACGCGGGCGTAGCCGCTGCGGTTGCCGCCGCGCAGGTCGAGGGTCTGGTCGTTGCGGTTCCAGGAGCCGACCAGCGCGCTGGCTTCGCCTTCCAGCGTGGGCGCGGCGTAATGCGGGGTGTCGCGCTCGAAGCGCACGGTGCCGGCGGAGGCGCCGGGTCCCCAGCGCACGGTCTGCGGGCCCTTGACGATGGTGAGCCGGTCGAAGGTTTCCGGGGCGATGTAGGACAAGGCGTTGTCCATGCGCGCCGGGCAGGCCCCGACCAGGGTGCCGTCGTTGCTGAGCACGTTGAGCCGCGAGCCGAACATGCCGCGCAGCACCGGATCGCCGTTGGTGCCACCGTTGCGGATCGCGGCGAAGCCCGGCACGGTCTTCAGATAGTCGGCGCCATCGCTGGCCGGCACCGGCTGCCGCGGCAGCTTCGGATCGACCGTCCAGGTCAGCGGCGCGACCGGCGCGGTGGCGGTCACCTGCATCCGGTCGAGGGTGGTGGCATCGGGCGTCTCGGCATGGCCGGCGACGGGAAACAGGCTCGCGAGGATGCAGCACGACAACGCCGCCCGCGCGGGCGACGGCAGGAACTGAGGCATGAGGTGAACTCCAGAAAAGAACGGCGCCGGCGCGCCTAGCGCACCGGAAACAGGAGAGCGTTCTGGAGAACAACTGGCGGCCCGCGTGCGGCGTGCGCGCGCCAGCGCACGGCGGCATGGACACGATGGCGCAGCAGCGTGGTGGCCCTCGGCGCCGGCAGCGACGCGGCCAGCAGCAGGACGATCGCCAGCCACGGCAGCAGCCGTGCGGCGAGCAGGCAGTAGTCGCAGGCGGCATGGTCCGGGCCATGGTCGCGCTGTGCGCCCGACGCGTCGTCATGACCAGCGTGGACGGCAGCGTGCTGCGGCAGCACGTCCGCAGCGGCCTGCAACCCGGCCGCCGTGCACATCGGCACCGGCAGGCTTGCGGCCTCCAGCAACCGGCTGGCCACCGGCGCGACCACCAGCAACAGCGCGGCCAGCAAGGCGGGCCAACGCATCAGGCGGCGCAGTCGGGCAGGAGCACGGAGGGCGGACACCGCGTCATTCTAGGCGGCAGCACCGACAGCGAGCCGACCGCGGTGCCGGGTGCGACAACGTGACGCAGGATGGGGACGGCCGCGCGCTGCTCAGCGACGCGCGATGCCTCCGTAAGCACGGCAAACCACGAGAGCGGTCGGCGCACGTGCCGGTTGATCCACGCGTCGTTGGTTCGACTCCAACGTAGAGCGCAAGACGAAACCGCTTGCGCAGCTCCCGCGAGCGCTGTTTCGTTGCCGCAGAAAACTGCCGGAAAAACCCGACAGCCGACGCCAGGCAATGCAGCCGCCGTCGCTTCCGATCAGCGCACCCGCACCCTGCTCACACCCAGTCGGTAATGCCTTCCCGCCGATAGGCCTCGTGGAACGCTGGGCGCGCCTTCATCCGCTCGGCGAGGGCCTTCAGCGCCGGCCAGCTGTCGGTGGGCCGTGGCATGTTGCGCGACCAGCGCATCAGCATGACCAGCACGAAGTCGGCGGCGCTGCAGTGCTCGCCCAGCAGGTAGGGGCCGCCCTGCTCCAGGTGCGTGGCCACCTCGTCCCAGGCCTTTTCCAGGAATGTGCGGGCACTGGCGCGCACGCGCTCGGCGTTGTCGGCGCCGGCCGGTTCGTCGGGATAGAACCAGTCGCGGTAGGCCGGCATCAGGGTGTAGGCGCCGAACAGCATCCAGCGGTAGTAGGCCGCGCGCTCGGGGGTGCCGGGCGGCGGCGCCAGGCCGGCGTGCGGATAGAGGTCGGCCAGGTGCATGGCGATGGCGACCGATTCGGTCAGCACCTGCCCGTCCAAGACCAGGGTCGGCACCCTCCCCTGCGGGTTGATCGCCAGGTACTCGGGGCGTTTCTGCTCCTGGCGCTCGAAATCGAGCATGCGCAGTTCGAAATCGACCTGCAGTTCGATCAACAACCAATGCACGACGAATGAGGCGGTACTGGGCGAGCCGTAAAGCACGATGGACACGACGCTTTCCCCGGAGGCGGAACCAGCGCCGATTATTGCCGCGACGCCGGCGCGCCGCCAGCGTCGCGCAGAACGCCGGCGTCCTCGCCGGCGTTCGCGGTACGGCCGATCAGGCCTCGACCACCACCGGGATCTTGCCGATGCGCGCCTGCCACTCGCGCGGGCCGGTCTTGTGCACCGACTCGCCGCTCGAGTCGACCGCCACGGTCACCGGCATGTCCTTGACCTCGAACTCGTAGATCGCCTCCATGCCCAGGTCTTCGAAGGCCAGCACCCTGCTGGCCTTGATCGCCTTGGACACCAGGTAGGCCGAGCCGCCGACCGCCATCAGGTACACCGCCTTGTTGTCGCGGATCGCGGCGATCGCCGCGTCGCCGCGCTCGGACTTGCCGACCATGCCCAGCAGGCCGGTCTGCTCCAGCATCTGCCGGGTGAACTTGTCCATGCGCGTGGCGGTGGTGGGGCCGGCCGGGCCGACCACTTCGTCGCGCACCGGATCGACCGGGCCGACGTAGTAGATGAAGCGGTTGGTGAAGTCCACCGGCAGCGTCTCGCCGCGGTTGAGCATGTCGATCATGCGCTTGTGCGCGGCGTCGCGGCCGGTCAGCAGCTTGCCGTTGAGCAGGATCGTCTCGCCCGGCTTGAAGCTGGCCACTTCCTCGCGGGTGATGGTGTCCAGGTTCACCCGGCGCGCATTGGTCGGGTTGTAGGTCAGCTTGGGCCAGTCTTCCAGCGAGGGCGGATCCAGCATCACCGCGCCGCTGCCGTCCAGGGTGAAGTGCGCATGGCGGGTGGCCGCGCAGTTGGGGATCAGCGCCACCGGCAGGTTGGCGGCGTGGGTCGGGTAGTCCTTGACCTTGATGTCCAGCACCGTGGTCAGGCCGCCCAGGCCCTGCGCGCCGATGCCCAGCGCGTTGACCTTCTCGTACAGCTCCAGGCGCAATTCCTCGGCACGATTGGACGCGCCGCGGGCCTGCAGGTCGACGATGTCGATCGGCTCCATCAGCGCTTCCTTGGCCAACAGCATCGCCTTCTCGGCGGTGCCGCCGATGCCGATGCCGAGCATGCCCGGCGGGCACCAGCCGGCGCCCATGGTCGGCACGGTCTTGAGTACCCAGTCGACGATGGAATCGGACGGGTTGAGCATGGCGAACTTGCTCTTGGCCTCCGAGCCGCCGCCCTTGGCCGCGACGATGACGTCCACCGTGTCGCCGGGGACGACCTTCACGTTGACCACCGCCGGGGTGTTGTCCTTGGTGTTCTGGCGCTTGCCGGCCGGGTCGGCCAGCACCGAGGCGCGCAGCTTGTTGTCCGGATGGTTGTAGGCGCGGCGCACGCCCTCGTTGACCATGTCCTCCACGCCCATGGTGGCGTCGTCCCAGCGCACGTTCATGCCGATCTCGAGGAACACGGTGACGATGCCGGTGTCCTGGCAGATCGGCCGGTGGCCCTCGGCGCACATCCGCGAGTTGATCAGGATCTGCGCGATGGCGTCCTTGGCCGCCGGCGACTGCTCGCGCTCGTAGGCCGCGGACAGGTTCTTGATGTAGTCGACCGGGTGGTAGTAGCTGATGTACTGCAGCGCGTCGGCGACGGACTGGATGAGGTCTTCCTGCTTGATCGAGGTCACGGCTGGCTCTGCGGCTGGCGGGGGGAAACCCGCCCATTTTAGGGCAAAGTGGCGGCCCCGCCCGGTGTCACGCCGGCACGCCCTGTTCCGTCCTGGTCGTCATGACCCACGATCCGACCTTCGAATCCCACCGCGCCAGGCTGTTCGGCCTGGCCTACCGCCTGCTCGGCAGCCGCGCCGACGCCGAGGACACCGTGCAGGACGCCTGGCTGCGCTGGCAGGCCAGCGACCGCGGCGCGATCCGCGACCCCGAAGCCTGGCTGGTGACCGCCACCACCCGGCTCGGCCTGGACCGCCTGCGCGCGGCGCGCAGCGCCCGCGTCCACTACGTCGGCCCGTGGCTGCCCGAGCCGCTGGAGATCGCCGACGACGCCGACCCGGCCGAGCGCCACGACCGCGCCGAACAGGTGTCGGTGGCGTTCCTGGCGTTGCTGGAGCGGCTGAACCCGCACGAGCGCGCGGCGTTCCTGCTGAAGGAGGCGTTCGACTACGACTACGCGCAGATCGGCCGCGCCCTGGAACGCAGCGAGGCCGGCTGCCGGCAACTGGTGCACCGGGCGCGCGAGCGGCTCGGCCAGGGCCAGGCGCGCTTCGTGGTCACCCCCGAGCGCCACCGCCAGTTGCTGGAGCGCTTCCTGCACGCCTCGCAGCGCGGCGACCGCGCCGCCATCGCCGCCTTGCTGCATGCCGACGCGCAGTTGCGCTCCGACGGCGGCGGCAAGGTCACCGCCAGCCTGCGCCCTTTGCACGGCGCCGAGCGCATCGGCCGGCTGTACTGGGCGCTGGCGCGGCGCGATCTGGGCCTGCAGACGCGGATCGGCACGGTCAACGGCGAACCGGCGATCCTGCGCTTCCTGGGGCCGCGGCTGCATTCGGCGACGCTGCTGGTCATCGACGGCGAGCGCATCGCCGAGGTGCTGACCCTGATGAACCCGGACAAGCTGCCGGCCCCGACGGGGCCTGCAACCGTCCGCGACTGACCTGCGGCGGCGCTGTCACATCGGCGCGCGCAGCCGCGTCCTGGAGGGGAAGGCGGCCACGGTGGCCGCCATGAGCGACCCACCATGCACTTCCATCGCATCGACTACACCCGCCACGAACCCGAAGCGTTCCGTGCCCTACTGACCGCCAGCCAGCACGTGCACGATGGCGTGCTTGGCAGCGCCCTCACCGAACTGGTGTTCCTGCGCGTCTCCCAGCTCAACGGCTGCGCCTACTGCATCGACATGCATGCCACCGCCCTGCGCAGCGCCGGCACCGAACCACGCAAGCTCGACACCCTCGCCGCCTGGCGCGACAGCCGCTTCTTCGACGCACGCGAGCGCGCCGCGCTGGACTGGGCCGAAGCGCTGACCACGCTGCCCGCCGGCGCGCCGCCGCAGGCCGTCTACGACGCGCTGGTGGCGCAGTTCGATCCGGCCGGGATCAGCGCCCTGACCATGGCCGTGGCGGTGATCAACGCCTGGAACCGGCTGGGCGTGGGTCTGCAGCCGGCGCTGCCGTAAAGGCGCTGCGCGCCGGGATTGGGGATTGGGGATTGGGGATTGGGGAATCGGGAATCGGGAATCGGGAATCGGGAATCGGGGGCAGGATGGCGTAGTCGGCAAGGATGCGTGGCGTTTCAAAACTCCCGGTTGCTCGCCGCTGGACCACGACCACGCACGCCAACGCCAGCAGGCCCGCAGCGTGCGCGGTTCTGCTTGCACGAATCCCGAATTCCGAATCCCCAATCCCGCCACCAGTCCACCGACATGTCCTCGCAACACGGCGCCGCTAGCGTGGCGCGCATCCCCGACGCGGAGTGCGCGCATGATCGAGAACGTCCTTTCTGGCGGCCTGGCCGACGAGACCGACCTGGCCCTCGCCTCCCCCGAGCCGCAGTTCCGCAGCGCCGCCAGCCATGGCCACCGCCTGCTGATGTGCGCGCCGCAGCACTTCGCGGTGGACTACGTGATCAACCCCTGGATGGAAGGCAACGTCCACGCCGCCAGCCGCGAGCGGGCGCAGGCGCAGTGGAACGCGCTGGTTGCAGCCGCCGAGGCGGCAGGAGCGCGCGTCGACTGCATCGCCGCCGCCCCGGGGCTGCCGGACATGGTGTTCAGCGCCAACGCCGGCCTGGTGCTTGGCGACCGCTTCGTACCCAGCCGCTTCCGCCACGCCGAACGCCGTGGCGAGGAAGCCTTGTTCACCGCCTGGTGTCGCCAGGCCGGGCTGCGCATCCGCGAACTGCCGGAGCAGGTGTATTTCGAAGGCGCCGGCGACGCACTGCTGGACCGCGGCGCACGCCGGCTGTGGATGGGCCACGGCCACCGCAGCGACCTGGCCGCCGCGCACGAACTGACCGACCTGCTGGACATCGAAGTCGTGCCGCTGCGCCTGGTCGACGCGCGCTTCTATCACCTGGATACCTGCTTCTGCCCGCTGCGCGACGGCTACCTGCTGTACTACCCGGCCGCGTTCGACGCCGACGCGCAGCAGGCGATCGCCCAGCACATCCCGGCCTCGCGGCGCATCGCCGTGGGCGAAGCCGACGCCCTCGCCTTCGCCTGCAACGCGGTGGACCTGGACGACACCCTGCTGCTCAACCGCGCCTCGCCCACGCTATGCGCCGCGCTGGCCGCGATCGGCTACCGCGTGGTGCAGACCCCGCTGGACGAATTCCTCAAGGCCGGCGGCGCCGCCAAATGCCTGACGCTACGGCTGGACGAATAAGCCAAAGATGCTCCCGTGAGACGCAGAATCAGCCCCTCTCCCACCGGGAGAGGGATTGGGGTGAGGGTACGACCGCCATGGAACTCCTGGCGGCAGCAAGTATTCGAAGCTTCGCCCGTACCCTCATCCGCCCCTGCGGGGCACCTTCTCCCGCAGGGAGAAGGGAAGCGCTAGCCCCTCTCCCACCGGGAGAGGGGTTGGGGTGAGGGTACGGCCGCCACGGAGCGCCTGGCGGCAGCAAGCATTTCGAGGCTTCGCCCGTACCCTCATCCGCCCCTTCGGGGCACCTTCTCCCGCAGGGAGAAGGGAAGCGCTAGCCCCTCTCCCACCCGGAGAGGGGTTGGGGTGAGGGTACGACCGCCATGGAACGTCTGGCGGCAGCAAGCATTTCGAGGCTTCACCCGTACCCTCATCCGCCCCTTCGGGGCACCTTCTCCCGCAGGGAGAAGGGAAGCGCTAGCCCCTCTCCCACCGGGAGAGGGGTTGGGGTGAGGGTACGGGCCGACGCATGACCCGGCCGTCGCGCCGGACAGACCTGCTTCCACCAACACCGCATCAGCACAGACCGAGCACCGCATCGAGCACATCGCGCCACAACTGTTCGAGGTCGACGCCGCCGCGCCCACCGAACAAGCGAAACAGGCTGTAGCCGATCGCGAAAGCGACATACGACAGCGTCAACACCAACACGGCGGCGTTGCCCACAGCAGCAGCGCGGTGGCCACCAAGGCGAAAATCGTGCAGCCCAGCAGTTCGCGCCACGACGGCATGTGCGCACGCAGGCGGGCGAATGCAGGCGCGGCAGGATCGGACATGGCAACAGCCTTGGCTGGACATCCACGATGCCAAGCCACTCCTCGTCTCCAGACATCGCGCGCCAGCCACCGGCGTCAGCGCCGGTGCAGCCTCCACCCCGGCGCAGTCCACACTCCCCGCGCACGCCCGCCCCCGGCACAATGCGCCGATGGCATCTTCCTCCCCTACTCATGGCGGCGCCCGCACCGCGCCCGGCACCGGCCCAAGCCTGCGCGAGCGCTTCGACGCAATGCGCAACCTGCCGCCGTTCCTGCGCCAGATCTGGCAGACCAGCCGCTGGCTGACCCTCAGCAGCATCGGCCTGCGCGTGATCCGGGCGCTATTGCCGGTGGCCTCGCTGTACGTGGGCAAGCTGATCATCGACGAGGCCATCCACCTGGTCGGGCAATCGCCCGGGTTCGACTCGCTGGGCCAGGCCCTGGCCAGCGGCCGCCTGAACCGGCTGCTGGAACTGCTGGGCCTGGAACTGGCGCTGGCGATCGCCTCGGACCTGCTCGGGCGGTTGGTCAGCTATGCCGACACGCTGTTGTCGGAGCTGTTCAACAACACCACCAGCGTGCAGTTGATGGAGCATGCCGCCCAGCTGGACCTGGAGGATTTCGAGGACCCGGAACAACAGGACCGGCTGGACCGCGCGCGGCGCCAGACCATGGGCCGCATGAACCTGATGAGCCAGTTGTTCGGCCAGGTGCAGGATGCGATCACCGTGGCCAGCTTCGCGGTCGGCCTGCTGGTGTACGCGCCGTGGCTCATCGCCCTGCTGGCGGTGGCGCTGGTGCCGGCCTTCATCGGCGAGGCGCACTTCAACGCGCTGGGCTACTCGCTCAACTTCCAGTGGACGGCCGAACGCCGCCAGCTCGACTACCTGCGCCAGCTCGGCGCCAGCGTCGAGACCGCCAAGGAAGTGAAGATCTTCAACCTGCACAACTTCCTGATCACCCGCTACCGGGCCCTGGCCGACCGCTATTTCCAGGCCAACCGCGCGCTGGCGCGCAAGCGCATGCTGTGGGGCACCGTGCTGGCGGCGCTGGGCACGCTGGGCTACTACGGCGCCTATGGCTACATCGCCTGGCGCACCGTGCGCGGCGATTTCAGCATCGGCGACCTGACCTTCCTGGCCGGCAGCTTTCTGCGCCTGCGGCAGTTGCTGGAAGGGCTGCTGATCGGCTTTTCGCAGGTGGCCGGGCAGGCGCTGTACCTGGACGACCTGTATTCGTTCTTCCGCATCGTCCCGGAGATCCGCAGCCGTCCGGGCGCGGTGCCGGTACCGCGGCCGATCGTGCAGGGCTTCGTGTTCGAGAACGTCGGCTTTCGCTACCCGGACGCCGAGCAGTGGGCGGTGCGGCACCTGGATTTCGCGCTGCGCGCCGGCGAGGTGCTGGCCCTGGTCGGCGAGAACGGCGCCGGCAAGACCACCCTGGTCAAGCTGCTGGCGCGGCTGTACGACCCGGACGAGGGCCGCATTCTGCTCGACGGGCGCGACCTGCGCGACTACGACCTGGACGACCTGCGCGCCAACCTGGGGGTGATTTTCCAGGATTTCGTGCGCTACCACTTCAGCGCCGGCGAGAACATCGGCGTCGGCCAGGTCGAGGCACTGGACGACGCGGCGCGGATCCGCGCCGCCGCGCAACGGGCGATGGCCGCCGAGCTGATCGACGGCCTGCCGCAGGGCTACGCGCAGGTGATCGGGCGCCGCTTCAAGACCGGCGTGGACCTGTCGGGCGGGCAGTGGCAGAAGATCGCCATCGCCCGCGCCTACATGCGCGACGCGCAGGTGATGATCCTCGACGAGCCGACCGCCGCACTGGATGCGCGCAGCGAGTTCGAGGTGTTCCAGCGCTTCAAGGAACTGTCCGACAACCGCACCGCGGTGCTGATCTCGCACCGCTTCTCCAGCGTGCGCATGGCCGACCGCATCCTGGTCCTGGCCGATGGCCGGATCGAGGCCAGCGGCACCCACGACGAACTGATGGCGCAGGGCGGCCGCTACGCGGAACTGTTCGAACTGCAGGCCGCTGGGTATCGTTAGCCTGTCCGCCCCTTCCGACACCGCCATGCTCCGCACCCTGTCCTGCCTGTTCGCCGTCGCCCTCGCCGTCCCGGCACTCGCCGCTCCCGCCGCGGACACGCCGGCGCCTTCCGACTACGCCGCGGCCAAGGCCCTGGCCGACCGCGACGAGGCCCGCCTGCCGGCGGCCATGCAGGAACGCCTGCAGACCCTGCAGCGCGCGGCGCTGGACGAGGGCGTGGCAAGTTGCGCCACGCCACGTCCGGACACCTCGCCGTTCACCGTGGTGGTGCAGGTGCAGGCCGACGGCAGCGTCGGCGCCAGCTGGCGCAACGGCACCACCCCGCTGGCGCTGTGCCTGGAACGTTTCCTGCGCCAGCGCCCGCTGCTGGCACCGCCGCAGGCGCCGCTATACCTTTCCTACGAGGTCTCGTTCGAGAAGTGAGCCGGATCGCGTGATCGGTACCGGGCCTCAAATGAGATTTGATCTCATTTGAGCCGGCATGGGGTAGAATGGCCGCCGTTCCTTCCCCATCACGATCAACGGCATGTCTTCCGCTTTTGGCCCCGAAACGGTGCTCGATGTCCGCCACTGGACCGAGGACTACTTCAGCTTCACCACCACCCGCAACGACGGCTTCCGCTTCGACAACGGCCAGTTCGTGATGATCGGCCTGGAGACGGAGACGCGGCCGCTGCTGCGCGCCTACTCCATCGCCAGCGCCAACTGGGAAGAGCAGCTGGAGTTCTTCAGCATCAAGGTGCCGGACGGCCCGCTGACCTCGCGCCTGCAGCACATCAAGCCGGGCGATTCGGTGCTGGTCGGCAAGAAGCCCACCGGCACCCTGCTGATCAGCGACCTGCACCCCGGCCGCCATTTGTACCTGCTGGGCACCGGCACCGGCCTGGCGCCGTGGCTGTCGGTGATCAAGGACCCGGAAACCTACGAGCGCTTCGACAAGGTGATCCTCACCCACGGCGTGCGCTTCGAGAAGGACCTGGCCTACCGCGACTACTTCGAGAAGGAACTGCCGCAGCACGAGTTCCTCGGCGAGACCATCCGCGAGAAGCTGCTGTACTACCCGGCAGTGACCCGCGAGGACTTCCGCAACCGCGGCCGCCTCACCGAGTTGCTCGAGAGCGGCGAGATGCAGCGCACCCTCGGCCTGCCGCCGCTGAACCCGGAACACGACCGCGCGATGATCTGCGGCAGCCCGCAGATGCTGGCCGACCTGCGCCACACCCTGGACGCCCGCGGCTTCGTCGCCTCGCCGCGCATCGGCTCGCCGGGCCACTACGTGTTCGAGCGCGCGTTCGTCGAGAAGTAACGGCGCTGCGCGTCTCCCGTCGTAGGAGCGGCTTCAGCCGCGACAGGCTTACCGGTAAAGCGCATCGCGGCTGAAGCCGCTCCTACCGGCATAAGCGACATGGCGGCAGGTCAAAGCGCAATAGTGGCGAAATCGTGTGTGGGCAAGGCAACCACCCCGGCATTCGGGACCACGCCGGGCGTTTGCGGTCGAATCGTCAGCCCAGCGCCCGCTCGATAGCGTCGGCCAGCGCTTCGGGCTTGTCGGTCGGCGCATAGCGCGCCAGCACCTGGCCGTCGCGGCCGACCAGGAACTTGCTGAAATTCCACTTGATCGCGGCGATGCCGAGCAGCCCGGATTTCTGCTGCTTGAGCCAGCGCCACAGCGGATGCGCGCCGTCGCCGTTGACCTGCACCTTGGCGAACATCGGGAAATCGACGTCGTAGCTGAGCGAACAGAACTGGCGGATCTCCGCGGCATCGCCCGGTTCCTGGTGGCCGAACTGGTCGCAGGGAAAGCCCAGCACCACCAGCCCGCGCTCGCGATAGCGCTGCCACAGCGCCTGCAGCCCGGCGTACTGCGGCGTGAAGCCGCACTTGGAGGCGACATTGACGATCAGCAGCACCTTGCCGGTGTACTCGGCGAGCGGCTGCGTCTGCCCGTCCAGCGTGGTCGCGGTGAAGGCGTAGGCGGTGGTCGGCGTGTCCATGACTCCTCGTGCTGCGGCGCTGGGTCGACGCGATGCTACGCGGTGCCCGCACGCGTCGCCAGCAGGCCGGACCACACGCGCAAGCCAGCATCGCAGGCGCTCGCGCAGACAAGGCAACACACTGCCGGCGCACCACCCATGCAACCGCCTTCACCGGCGCAGCCGCGCATGAGAGCGCACTGCATCAAGGTTCACGCCAAATGCCGCAAAGCCCTGAGAAACAAGCGTCGATGCTGCAGCGCTCCCATGGCTTTCGTCACGGGCCACGCCTGCTTGCCTGGGGTAGCCTGCCCGATCACCATGATTGCGGATACCGCTTGATGACCTCTCGCCTCGCCCTTGCCCTCGCCGCCACGCTCGGACTCGCCATGCCCGCCTACGCCGCTCCGGCCACCACGCCCACCGCCGCCACGGCGGCCACGCAGGCCAACCCGTTCTTCGCCGAAAGCCCGCTGCCGCTGCACTACCCGCAGTTCGACAAGATCAAGGACAGCGACTTCGCCCCCGCGTTCGACGCCGGCATGGCGCAGCAGTTGAAGGAAATCCAGGCCATCGCCGACCAACAGGCCAAGCCGACCTTCGACAACACCATCGTGGCGATGGAGAAGAGCGGGCAAGTCCTGGACCGCGCCACCACCGTGTTCTTCAACCTGGTCGGTGCCGACACCAACGACACCCGCAAGCAGTTGCAGGCCGAGTACGCCGGCAAGCTGGCCGCGCACCGCGACGCGATCGCGCTCAACCCCAAGCTGTTCGCGCGCATCCAGACCCTGTACGACACCCGCAACCAGCTCGGCCTGGACGCGGAGGGCGTGCGCCTGATCGAGAAGTACCAAAGCGACTTCGTCCGCGACGGCGCCAAGCTCAACGACGCCGACAAGGCCAAGCTCAAGGCGATGAACGCAGAACTGGCCGAACTGGGCACCAAGTTCAGCCAGAACGTGCTGGCCGAAGTGAACGCCGCCGCGGTCGTGGTGGACGACGTCAAGCAGCTCGACGGCCTGTCCGATGCGCAGATCGCCGCGGCCGCCGAAGCGGCCAAGGCTCGCAAGCTCGACGGCAAGTACGTGATCGCCCTGCTCAACACCACCGGCCAGCCGCCGCTGGCCCAGCTCAAGGACCGCGCGCTGCGACAGAAGATCTACGAAGCCTCGGTGTCGCGCGGCAGCCACGGCGGCCCGTACGACAACACCGCGCTGGTGTCGCGGATCATGACCCTGCGCGCCGACCGCGCCAAGCTGCTCGGGTACCCGAACCACGCCGCCTACTCGCTGGAAACCCAGACCGCCAAGACCCCCGAAGCGGTCAACGCCATGCTCGGCAAGCTGGCCCCGGCCGCGGTGGCCAACGCCAAGCGCGAGGCCGCCGACCTGCAGGCGATGATCGACCAGGAGCAGAAGGCCGCTGGCAAGCCCAGCTTCAAGCTCGAAGCCTGGGACTGGGCCTACTACACCGAGAAGGTGCGCCAGGCCAAGTACGACTTCGACGAGGCCCAACTCAAGCCCTACTTCGAACTGAAGAACGTGCTGGAAAATGGCGTGTTCTACGCCGCCAACCAGGAGTACGGGCTGACCTTCAAGCAGCGCACCGACCTGCCCACCTACCGCGACGACGTGCTGGTCTACGACGTGTTCGACGCCGACGGCAGCCAGTTGGCGATCTTCATCGCGGACATGTACGCACGCGAGTCCAAGCGAGGCGGCGCGTGGATGAGCTCCTACGTGTCGCAGTCGGCGCTGACCGGCGACAAGCCGGTGGTCGCCAACCACCTCAACATCCCCAAGCCGCCGGCCGGCCAGCCGACCCTGCTGACCTGGGACGAAGTCACCACCGCGTTCCACGAGTTCGGCCATGCGCTGCACGGCATGTTTTCGAACGTGAAGTATCCGTACTTCTCCGGCACCAGCGTGCCGCGCGACTTCGTCGAGTTCCCCTCGCAGGTCAACGAGATGTGGGCCGACGATCCGGCCATCCTCAAGCACTACGCCAAGCACTACCAGAGCGGCGCGCCGATGCCGCAGGTGCTGCTGGACAAGGTGGTGGCCACCGCCAAGTTCAACCAGGGCTTTGCCACCACCGAGTACCTGGGCGCGGCGATGCTGGACCAGCGCTGGCACCAGCTCAGCGCCGGCCAGGTGCCGCCGGCATCGGGCGTGATGGATTTCGAGGCCAAGGCGCTGGCCGCCGACGGCATCGCCTATGCGCCGGTGCCGCCGCGGTACCGCACGCCGTATTTCAGCCACATCATGGGCGGCTACGCGGCCGGCTACTACGCCTACATTTGGTCCGAAGTGCTGGATGCCAACACCCAGCAGTGGTTCAAGCAGCACGGCGGGCTGAGCCGCGCCAACGGCGACCGCTTCCGCAAGACACTGCTCTCGCGCGGAGGCAGCGTCGATGCGATGCAGTTGTTCCAGGACTTCGCCGGGCACGCACCGCAGATCGAACCCTTGCTGGAGAAGCGCGGCCTCAACGCCACGCCGGCGGCGACGCCGAGCGCGCGCTGAGGCGCATCGCGGCATGGCCCACGCGGCCGTGCCGCCACCTCGCGACGACATCGCGGCGGAAGACACCCGCGACCAACCGCAAGACGCAACACGCACGACGCCCGGCTCAGCCGGGCGTCGTGTTTTTCAGCCTGCTATTTCAGCGGCGACACGCAGTGCGCCGCGTGCAGTCCGCAAGCGGCTACTGGCCGTTGCCGGAGGCATCGACGCTGACGCCCAACGAGGCCGCGCCGCCGGCCTGTCCCTGCGCCTGACCGTTGCCGGCCTGCGCACCGCCCTGGCCGCCCGCACCCGCCTGGCCCGACACCGACCCGCCACGCGTGCCTGCGCTATGAGACGCGCTGCCGCTGGCCGCGCCAGTGGCATGGCCGCTCCCGGACAGCGCCGGCACCGTGGGCAGACCAGCACCGCTGGCGGCACCGTTGCTACCGCCATTGCCGGCGGCATTCGCCGCGCCCGCACCGTGACCGGCCATGCCATCGACTGCACCAGCGGCATTGCCAGCCGTGGACAACGCCGCAGCGGGATTGACCCCGCTGCTCGCCGCGCCGAGCGCAGCATTGGCCTGGCCCATCGCGCTACCGGCCGTATTCCGTGCCGCCGCATTGCCGCTGGCGGCAGCGTTGCCGGCCAGCGTCCGGCCCTCGTTCACCGCGGTGCCCGCGCGCTGCGCGGCACCGTCCGCCGTGGCCGCGCCACGCGCCGCCGCCCGCTGTGCCGCCATCCGCGTACGCTGCGACTGTTGCTCGATGCCGCTGCGCGCCCGATCCAGCGGAACCCCGGCGTCCAGGCGGCCTGCCCCCATTCCGTTGCCGCCGAGGCTGCCGCCCCCCAGGCCGCCCAGCGTGCCGTTGACGGCGCCGCCCACGCTGCCCGCACCGCCCAGCACCTGCGCGCCGGCAACGCCCGGGGTCAGCGCCACCGTCGCCACCAGCACCGCGCTCGCCAACAGAGTCTTGCCGTTCATCGCGTTCTCCTCATGACGCCGCAGGCCATCTGCGGCTCTCATCTGGTCCTACGTGTCGAACGGCGCAGAACATCCCGGCCGGGATGGGCGCAGACAGAATGCGTTCAGCCGCCCGGCGCGCGCTGCAGCGGCAGGTCCGCGCCGAGCAGCCCGGCGCCGTACACTGGATCGGCGCCAGGCGCACCGAGATCGCGCGCCTGCGCCTGCAACTGGGCACGCACCTGCGCGGCTGCCTGCGGATCCGGCTGCGGCAACGCCTGCGCCGCCAGCCGCGCTACCAGCGGCGCGGCGAACGACGTGCCGCGCTGCGTCTGCCAACGGCCCTGCGGCGCCGCGGCGATCAATTCGCCGACCGCGGCGAAGGCCACCTGCGGTCCTCGCCCGGCCTCCGGCAACACCCGCGCACGCGCATCCACCGCGGTGACGCCAATCACTCCGGGATAAGCGGCCGGATACAGCGGCGGTGCCGCCGGGCCGTCGTTGCCCACCGCTGCGACCAGCACATGGCCGCGCGCGAGCATGCGCTGCACGGCGAGCTGCAAGGCGCGGTTGGGACCGCCGATCAGGCTGATATTGATCACCGGCACCTGCTGCTGCGCCATCCACGCCAACGCGCCGACCAACTCCACCACGGTGCCGCCGTCGGCCTGCCCGCAGTAGATATCGGCCGCATACAGCGTGCGCGCGAACGGCCCGTGCGCCACCGCGCGGCCGGCCAGCAGCGAGGCGACCGCCGTGCCGTGCGGCTGCGCGCGCACCTGCCCGCCGCAGCCCCAGGCCTGCACCTGCACGCCGGCCAGCGCCGGATGCGACGCGTCCACGCCGCTGTCGATCAGGCCGACCACGAATCCGCCAGCCGCAGCGTTTGCGGCTGCCGGTACCGCGGACGCGCTGGCAGGTGCTGGTACCGGTGGCGTCGCTGCCGATCCGCTGTAGACGTGGTTGTAGTCGTACTCACCCTGCGGATCGCGCTCGCGTAATTGCTGCAACGCGCGGCGCGTGGACAGGCCCGACGGCACCTGCAGCACCACCAGGCGCAGGCCGAATTCGCCGAAGCTGCGCTGCTCCAACACGGCGAAGCCGGCCGCCTGCGCCGCCTGCAACGCGGCCGGGTCCGGCTCCAGCGCCACCACCTGCCCGCGCATCACCACGGCGCCGCCCTCGTCGCGCTCCAGCCCACGCGGATCGCTGCGCAGCAGCGCCTGCAGGCGCTTCAGGCGCAGCCGCTCGAGATCGCCACGCGCGTCCTGCATCGACTGTCCCAACCGATCCATGCCGCTGTGCACGCCCTGGGTGACGTCCTGCACCAGTCCGCCCGCCGATGGCAGCGCCAGCTGCGCCAATGCCGGTGTCGCCACCGCCAGCAAGGCCGCCGCCATCCAGCGCATTCGCCTGCCCGTCGCCATGCCCCCGCTCCGTCGCCCGCCCCTGTTGGCGTGCCACACTAATCCAGCCATTCCGACATGCCGTGAACGCCGCGCCGCGCCCATGGAAGAAAACGCCTCCGCCGAACGTATCCCCCACATGCACGCCGATCCCACGGCCGCCGTCGGCGACGGCATCTGTACCCTGCTGCCGCAACTGCGGCGCTTCGCGCGTGCCGTCGCCGGCCATCGCGACGATGCCGACGACCTGCTGCAGATCGCGATCGAACGCGCGCTGCGCCGCGCCGAACAATGGCGGCCGGAGACGCCGTTGCAGTACTGGCTGTACGGCATCATTCGCCACGCCTGGATCGACGAGGTACGGGCGCAGCGGCGACGGCGGCAGGTGTTCGTCGATGCCGCCGAGGGCGAACACGTCGGCGACACGCCGCTGGAGCGGCAGCAGGACTGGATGGCGGTGCAGGCGGCGATGGCCGGCCTGCCCGAGGAACAACGCCTGGCGATCGCGCTGGTGCTGATCGAAGGCCTGTCCTACAAGGACGCCGCGGCGGTGCTGGAGATTCCGCTCGGCACACTCACCAGCCGGCTCGCGCGCGGTCGCGAAGCCCTGCAAGCGTCACTGGAGGCGACCGCATGAACAGCACGATCGATGCACTCACCCTGCAGGCCTACGCCGACGGCGAACTGGATGCGGCGCAGGCCGCCCAGGTGGAAGCGGCGCTACGCACCGACCCGCAACTGGCGCAGGCCCTGCAGCGGCTGCGCAGCCTGCAGGCGCGGTTGCTTGCCGGCTTCGCGCCGGTGCTGGACGAGGAGGTGCCAGAGCGCCTGCTCGCCGCCGCGCGCGCGCGACCGGCCGAAGCGCCCAACCAGGACGCTGCTGTCGCTGCGTCATCTCCCCCGCCCGTCCAGGCGACGGCGCATGCGAGCCGGCCGACGCCACTGCGGCCGCGTGCACGCCGCCGCTGGGCGCTGCCGGCGGCGTTGGCGGCGGCGCTGCTGCTGGGGCTGTGGATCGCGCAGCGGCAATTGCCGCAAGGCGCTGCGCCGCGCCCGACGGTCGCCGCAACCCAGGGGGGCGTCGCCGAGGGCGTGTTGGCGCAGGCACTGGCGCAGCAGCTGTCCGGCCAACCCCAGGGCGGCGTCCGTATCGGCCTGAGCTTCCGCGATCGCGACGGCCATTACTGCCGCACCTTCGCCCTGCCGAGCGCCAGCGCCGGCCTGGCCTGCCAGCGCGATGGCGCATGGCGGGTGGAGCTGCTGGTGCCCGCCAGCGAAAGTCACGATGGCAGCGGCATGCGCATGGCGGCCAGCCCGATGCCGGCCGCGGTGCTGCAAGCGGTGGATGCGCGCATCGTCGGCGAGACGCTGGACGCCGACGCCGAACAGCGCGCGCGGGCGCGCGGCTGGCGCTAGGCGGCCCTGCCCCGCAGGCAGCGCGGCCTAGGTCATCGGCTCGGCGGCGGCATCGAGGCCATCGATGCCGGCCAGCATCTTCTTCAGCAGCATCTCCAACTGCTGCTGCTCGCCGGCATCCAGCGCCGCCGTTTCCGTGTCCAGGAACGCGCAGACGTCCGGCAGCAGCCGCTCGATCAGGGCGATGCCGTCCGGCTGCAGGGTCAGTGCGACCTTGCGCCGGTCGTCGGGACTGGCAGTGCGCGACAGCAGTCCCTTGCTGCACAGGCTGTCGGTGAGACGGGTGATGTTGGCCGGCTTCTCGCTGGCGGCCTCGGCCACCTCGGTGGGCGTGATGCGCTGCTCGGGCGTGCCGTACAGCATCATCAGGATCTCGTATTCCGGCGGACTGATGCCGTATTCCTTGAGCATGCCGCTGGCATTGGCATGCACGCGCTTGTACAGATGCTTGACCAGCCGGACCAGGACGGCAGGCTCGCGCGGAAAGGCCGGATAGCGCGCGCAGGTGTGCGCCACGCGCCGCTCGGTCTGATCAAAACTGCCCATGAGAAATCGATTGCAAGTGGGGGAAGCGGTCAATGCTACCCATTGCGCCCCGCCACGACGAGGGCATGCGTTGCGTTCTGGCGCGCTGTGCACGCCATGCGCCATGCGCCGTCGTGCGCCGGCGCGGTGGCGACCTCTCAGGCGGCGAACAGCGGCGCGTACTCCGGCGCCACCAGCTCGCGCAGCACGCTGGCCGGCACGTCCACGGTCTGCGTGCCATCGGCATACGGCCCCACCTGGTACGGCGGGAACACGAAGCGCAAGGCGGTGATCTTGCCCGCTGCGTCGACCAGCGGCTGGAACTGGCTGAAATTGCCGGGCTGCGGCTCGGTGCCCTCGGCGATCATCTTGCTGGCGCTACGCACCTGCTCGTCCTGATCCTCCGGCGGCACCTGCTCGGCATTGACCCGTGTCTGCACCGCCTGGCGCAGCTGCGCGGCGACATAGTCGGCCACCTGCTTCCAGTGCGTCGCATCCGGGATCAGCGTCTCGGCGGTGAGCATGCGCTGCTGCTGCGGCAGCCACACCCAGCGCGCCACCAGCGGCTCGCCGTGGGCGCCGCCGGTATAGCGGCTGCCGTCGGCACTCAGCGCGACCAGGTCCGGGCGCTCCAGCAGCATCTCGAACTGCAGCGACAGTTCGTAGGGCGCGCGCGGGCGATCGTTGCCAAGGCCGTCGACCGCTTCCATCAGCTCGCTGCGCGCGCTCTGCGCATAGCGGTTGGCCGCGTCGGCCAATCCCGGATAACGGTTGATCGACGGCGGGAAGGTGATCCCGACCACATAGCTTGGGCTGTGTTCGACGATGTCCTTCAGTTCCGGCGGTGCGGTCTGCGCCGGCTCCGCAGGCGCGGCGGCTTCGCTTTGTGCCGGTGCCGCGGCGGGCGCCGGTGCGGCGGCCGGTTCCTCGCGTTTGCAGCCGGCCAGTGCCAGCGCCGCCGCGACCGCCAGTGCCGTCCATGCCATCCGCCCGTTGCCCATCGTCTCTGCCCTGCTCACGTCGACTGCCCCTGTTCCTGCGATATCTGTGGATTGGCGCGCATTATCGCGCCGTTGCGATGCTGCGCGCTCAGGCGAGCAGCGCGGCGTACTGCGGATGCCGCTGGATGAACACCGCCGCGTACGAACACGCCGGCACCACCTTCCAGCCTTGCGCCTGCGCGTGGTCCAGCGCGGCGGTGACCAGCTGCGCCGCCACGCCCCGCCCGCCGATGGGCGTCGGCACCCCGGTGTGGGTGATGACCATGCGCCCCTGCTCCAGCACGTAGTCGAGTTCGGCGCGGTGGCCGTCGACCTCCAGGGTGAAGCGCCGCTGCTGCGGATCGTGCGCGATCGGGACGGTGGGTTCGGACATGAGGGCTGGCTGTGTCGCGGAGCGCGCAGTGTCCGCTGCGGCTCGCCGTGGCCATGTGAAACACGTGCCTCACCGCGTCACGCCGCCGACGCGGCGCGTCACCCGGACGCCGCTCAAGTCGTGCCGCGCGCGGCCGATACCGCCAGGACAGGACGAAAACCTGGCATGGGAGTTGCACCTCCCATCACGCAGCGATCCAACAGGGAGCCACGCGCATGAGCGAGAACGAGAACAAATACAACCAGGGCGACCACAACGCCTCCCTGCTGGAAGGGCTGTTCCAACTGTCGGTCAGCGGCGACCATCATGGCGGCGAGTTCCAGCAGCTCGACGACGAGGTCTATCAGCGCCTCAAGGTCACCTACGAGAACGCGGCCATCGGCAGCGCCAAGGTGCAGCTGCGCGGCCAGCAGACCCGCTGAGCGGCGACGGCGGCCGCACGCGCCGCCGCCGCAGCCAGCCTGTCCGCGACACGGTCGTCCACGACCGCGCTGACGCCGCTGCGTCCACTCCACCTGATGCAACGCATCCGAAAGGTGCCGCTCGCGCACCGCCGTGCAGGCACCGCCGCGCCGCGTATCACCCCCGCCCGAAGCGCGGGTTCGCCAGCTCACCCAGGAAGTGCTGCAGCACCGACGGCTCCATGATCAGCAGGAACATGACGCCGAACGCCGCGCCGGCCAGGTGCGCACTGTGGTTGACGTTGTCGCCGCCGCGGCGGTCCATCCAGATGCTGTAGCCGACGTAGAACACGGCATACAGGATGGCGGGGATCGGAATCGGGATGAAGAAGAAGAAGATCCCGGTCCACGGCGCCATCAGGATGAAGGCGAACAGTACCGCCGACACCGCGCCGGACGCGCCCAGGCTCATGTAGTTGGGATTCTTCTGGTTCTTCAGGTAGCTGGGCAGGATCGAGACCACCAGCGCCGCCAGGTAGAACAGCGGATACACCAGCATGTTGCCGGTCAGCCGCTCCATCAGCACCTCGATCGGGCCGCCGAAGAAGTACAGCGTGACCATGTTGAACAGCAGGTGCGGGAAATCGGCGTGGATGAAGCCGTAGGTCACCAGCCGGTCGTACTGCTTGTGGCGATCGACCGCCGGCGGCCACAGGATCAGCCGGTCGAGCAGCCGGCGGTTGTTGAACGCCGCCCACGACACCAGCACGGTAAGGACGATCAGGATCAGGTTGACGGGGGTGACGGAGGGCATGCGGGGTCTCAGGCGGGGCGGTAGTGGTCGACCATGCGGTAGCGGCGCGCGTACAGCCCGAACAGCAGTGCGGCGACGAACGCGAAGGCGGCGAAGAAGAACATCAGGAACGCGGTCTCGCTGAGCCCGGTGCTGCCGATGTGCGCGGTGACGCGGTCATTGCGCACCGCCGCGTTGGACAGCAGCACCCACAGGTTGCCGACGGTGGTGGTGAGGTTCCAGAAACTCATCACCACGCCCTTCATCGACTGCGGCGCCTGGCTGTAGGCGAACTCCAGGCCGGTCGCCGAGACCAGCACTTCGCCGAAGGTCAGCAGCGCATACGGCAGGATCTGCCAGGCGATGGACAAGGCGTCGCCGCCATCCATCATCACCTGCAGGCTGCCGACCACGATCCAGGCCAGGCCGCTGAAGGCGATGCCGGCGGTCATCCGCCGCAGCGCGGTCGGCTCGTAACCGCGCCGGCGCAGCAGCGGGTACAGCACCAGGTTGTTGAACGGGATCAGCAGCATCACCAGCGCCGGATTCAGCGCCTGCATCTGCGAGGCGCTGAACCACGCCGGCATCTGCATCTGCTGGCCCTGCAGCACCCAGGTCGAGGCCTTCTGATCGAACAACGAAAAGAACGGGGTGACCAGCGCGAACACCACCAGCACCCGCAGCACTGCGCGCACACCGTCCACCGCGGCGTCCGGATGCACTGCGCGGGCACGCTCCAGTTGCCACCAGGTGCCGCCGCCGATGCCGGCCAGCAGCAGCACCAGCGCCAGGCACAGGCAGATCACCAGGCCCAGCGTCGGCACCAGCGCGAAGGTGCCCAGCGCCAGCAGCACCGCCACGCCGGCCAGGGCCAGTCCGGGACGCCCCTGCCCCGGCGCCTGCCGCAGCAGCGCGGTGCGCACCACCTGGGCGAAACCGTGCGGATCCTTGGGCGGCAGCGGCACGCGCACGTAGCGGTGGCGCCCGGCCCAGAACACCAGGGTCGCCACCAGCATCAGGATGCCGGGGATGCCGAACGCCCACGCCGGGCCCAGGTTCTTCAGCGCCAGCGGGATCAGCAGCGAGGCGAACAGCGAGCCGAAGTTGATGATCCAGTAGAAGGCGTCGAACACCACCTTGGCCAGGTGCTTGTTGCCCTGGTCGAACTGGTCGCCCATGAACGAGGCCACCAGCGGCTTGATCCCGCCCGCGCCCAGCGCGATCAGGCCCAGGCCGAGGAAGAAGCCGTTGCGATGGCCTTCGAACAGCGCCAGGCACAGGTGTCCCACGCAGTAGATCAGGCTGAACCAGAGGATGGTGCTGTACTTGCCGAAGAAGCGATCGGCCAGCCATCCGCCGAGCAGCGGGAAGAAATACACGCCGATCATGAAGCTGTGCATGATGTGCTTGGCCTCGGCCTCGCGGCCGGGCGCGGTCACTTCCTGCAGCAGCAGCGAGGTGATCAGGAACTGCACCAGGATGTTGCGCATCCCGTAGAAGCTGAAGCGCTCGCAGGCCTCGTTGCCGATGATGTACGGAATCTGCCGCGGCATGCGCGCGGTGGCGCGCTCTTGCGCCGCGCTCATGCGGCGTGTCTCGTGGTGGCTTGGCTGCTCACGGGCCCTCGTCCAGGCAAAATTTTCAGAAGGTTACCCCAACGTTCCGGCGAATCGAACCGCTAGGGCGTGTCACCCATTCCCGAGTATGCCGCGTTGGGTCTGGCAGGCGCGCTGCCGGCGTTGCGTGGCGCAGCGCCTGACTGGCCGTCAGGTCAAGCCGCGCGGCGCCGGTAGCGCGCCTGCCAGACCCAACCCGAAGGGCCGCGGTTGCGCGCGCCCGTGGCCGCGTCATCGCTCAGGCGTGGACGCACGTCGACTTCCTCGCTCTTCCTTGCCACAGGCACGCGCAAGCGCGGCGCGGCATGCTCGGGAATGGGTGACACGCCCCAGGGTGCTTTCGCAATCGGCGCGCTGCCCGCATCATGGGGGTCTGTTCCGAGACGGTGCCGAGATGATCCGAGCCTGGCTGGCCACCCTGCTGTTGCCGATGCTGCTGTGCAGCATGCCATCGCTGGCCAGCGAGGCGGGCCTGTCCACCGAGGCCGAGCGCAGCGGGTTCGCGCGCACCGGCCGCTACGCCGAAACCATCGCGCTGTGCGATGCGTTCGCGCAGCGCTATCCGCACGCGGTGCGCTGCTTCGACTTCGGCACCACGCCGGAAGGCCGGCCGATGAAGGCGTTGGCGGTGTCCACCTCCGGCGCATTGGATCCCGCCGCCGCACAGGCGCGCAAGCTGCCGGTGGTGCTGATCCAGGGCGGCATCCATGCCGGCGAGATCGACGGCAAGGACGCCGGCTTCCTGGCGCTGCGCCAGCTGCTCGACGGCCAGGCCGCGCGCGGCGCGCTGGACAAGCAGGTGTGGCTGTTCGTGCCGGTGTTCAACGTCGACGGACACGAGCGCTTCGGCGCCTGGAACCGGCCCAACCAGCGCGGCCCGGAGCAGATGGGTTGGCGTACCACCGCGCAGAACCTCAACCTCAACCGCGACTACGTCAAGGCCGATGCGCCGGAGATGCAGGCGATGCTGCGCCTGGTCGAGCAATGGGATCCGCTGCTGTACGTGGACCTGCACGTCACCGACGGCGCGCAGTTCGAGCACGACGTGTCGATCCAGGTGGAACCGCTGCACGCCGGCGACACCGCGCTGCGCGGCGACGGCCTGCGCCTGCGCGACGGCGTGCTCGCCGACCTGAAGCGGCAGGGCTCGCTGCCGCTGCCCTACTACCCCTCGTTCGTGGTCAACGACGACCCGACCTCCGGCTTCGAGGACGGCGTGCCGACACCGCGCTTCTCGCACGGCTATTTCCAGTTGCGCAACCGCTTCGGCATGCTGGTGGAGACGCATTCTTGGAAGCGCTACCCCGAGCGCGTGCGCATCACCCGCAACACCATCGTCTCGGTACTGCAGCAGGTGGCGAGGCACGGTGCGCAGTGGCGCGCCGACGCACTGGCCGCCGACGTGCGCGCGCAAGCCCTGGGAGGGAAGACCGTGGCGCTGGACTACCGCACCACCGACGCCTCGCACCTGGTGGACTTCCGCGGCTACGCCTATACGCGCACGCTCTCGCCGGTCTCCGGCGCGCTGATGACCCGCTACGACGAGCGCACCCCGCAGATATGGCGCGTGCCGCTGCGCGACCAGATCGTGCCCAGCGTCGAAGTCGCCGCGCCGCGCGCCGGCTACCTGGTGCCGGCGGCGCAGGCCGCCCTGGTCGGCGCCAAGCTGCGCCAGCACGGCATTGCCTTCCGCACGCTGGACCACGACGCCACCCTGCCGGTGCAGACCTTCCGCGCCGACGACGCCAGCTTCGCCGCGCGCTCGTCCGAAGGCCACCAGCGGCTCAGCGTCACCGGCGCCTGGAAACCCGAGACCCGCGCCGTCGGCGCCGGCGCGCTGTTCGTGCCGATCGCCCAGCCCAAGGCGCGGCTGCTGATGGCGCTGCTGGAGCCGCAGGCGCCGGACTCGCTGCTGCAATGGGGCGAGTTCAACAGCGCGTTCGAGCGCGCCGAATACATGGAGGATTACGTCGCCGAGGACGTGGCGCGGCAGATGCTGGCCAGCGACCCGGCGCTCAAGGCCGAGTTCGAGGACAAGCTCGAACACGACGCGGCCTTCGCCAAGGACCCGCAAGCGCGGCTGGAGTTCTTATACCGCCGCCACAGCTCCTGGGACGAGCGCTACCGCCTGTACCCGGTCATGCGCAGCGACGAAGCACCGTCCTGACGCGCGGTTCCGCCCTCCCCCCGACTCCCCCCGATGCGCCTTCCCTTTATCTGCTAGTGAGGCTGTTCGCCCCGATATGAAAACGTTTACAGGATCCCTTTGCATGACCCTCGCGCTGGCCGCGCCCGCCTCCGCCGCGCCGCCCGCAACGGCCGCGGGCACGACGTCCACGCCGAACGCTGCCGCCGCGCAGCGCCCGTGGAACGACCGCAGCCTGTCGCCGGACCGGCGCGCCGCGCTGCTGGTGCAGGCGATGACGCCGGACGAGAAGTTCCAGATGCTGCACAGCTACTTCGGGCTGGGCAAGGACGGCGGCCCGCGTCCACCCGGCGCGATCGGCTCGGCCGGTTACGTGCCGGCGGTCGAACGCCTGGGCATCCCCGCACAGCAGCTGGCCGATGCCGGCGTCGGCGTGACCAACCCCGGCAACATCCGCCCCGGCGACCACGCCACCGCGATGCCCTCCGGCCCCGCCACCGCCGCCACCTGGAACCGCGAGCTGGCCTTCGCCGGCGGCGCCACCATGGGCCGCGAAGCCTGGCAGCAGGGCTTCAACGTGCTGCTGGCCGGCAGCGTCAACCTGCAGCGCGACCCGCGCAACGGCCGCAACTTCGAGTACGCCGGCGAAGATCCGCTGCTGGCCGGCGTGCTGGTCGGCGAATCGATCCGCGGCGTGCAGAGCCAGCACGTGGTCTCGACCATGAAGCACTTCGCGATGAACGACCTGGAGACCGGGCGCAACACCCACAGCGCCGACATCGGCGAACAGGCCATGCACGAATCGGACCTGCTGGCCTTCGAGCTGGCGCTGAAGATCGGCCAGCCCGGCTCGGTGATGTGTTCGTACAACCGCATCAACGGCGTGTACGGCTGCGAGCACGACTACCTGCTCAACCAGGTGCTGAAGCAGGAGTGGAAGTTCCCCGGCTACGTGATGTCCGACTGGGGCGGCGTGCACAGCGGCTCCACGGCGGCGTTGGCCGGCCTGGACCAGCAGTCGGCCGGCGAAGTGTTCGACAAGGCGGTGTACTTCGACCAACCGCTGCGCATGGCGGTGGCCGCCGGCACCGTGCCGCAGGCGCGCCTGGACGACATGGTCAAGCGCATCCTGCGCGCCTTCATCGCCACCGGCAGTTTCGACAACCCGCCTCAGCACCAGCCGATCGACGATGCCGCCGGCGGCCTGGCCGCGCAGCGCGTGGTCGAGGAAGGCACGGTGCTGTTGCGCAACGAGGGCAAGCTGCTGCCGCTGTCGCGCAACCTGCGCCGCATCGCGGTGATCGGCGGGCATGCCGACAAGGGTGTGATCGGCGGCGGCGGTTCCTCGATGGTCGGGGTCACCGTCAACGGCGGCAACGCGGTGCCGGGAATCGCACCGACCACCTGGCCGGGCCCGGTGATGTTCCATCCGTCCTCGCCGCTGCAGGCGCTGCGCAAGGCGCTGCCAGACGCGCAGATCGACTACGCCAGCGGCGACGATCCCGCGGCCGCGGCCAAGCTGGCACGCAAGGCCGAGGTGGCGATCGTGTTCGCCACGCAATGGTCGGCCGAATCGGTGGACCTGCCGGACATCGCCCTGCCCGACAAGCAGGACGCACTGATCGCGGCGGTGGTCAAGGCCAACCCGAAGACGGCGGTGGTGCTGGAGACCAACGGCCCGGTGGCGATGCCGTGGCTGCAGCAGGTGCCGGCGGTGCTGGAGGCATGGTATCCGGGCATCCGCGGCGGCGAAGGGCTGGCGCGGCTGCTGCTGGGCGAGGTCAATCCGTCCGGCCGCCTGCCGGTGACCTGGCTGCGCGACGTGTCGCAACTGCCGCGGCCGTCGATTCCCGGCCTGGGCTTCAAGCCGGCGCAACCGCCGGGGAGCAACGTCGACTACAACATCGAAGGCGCCAACGTCGGCTACCGCTGGTTCGCCGCGCGCGGCCTGGAGCCGGTGTATCCGTTCGGCTATGGCCTGTCCTACACCACGTTCGCTTACTCGAACTTCAAGGTGCAGGCCAACGGTAGCCACGTCGTCGCCAGTTTCGATGTGCGCAACACCGGCGATCGCGAAGGCGCCGACGTGCCGCAGCTGTACCTGCGCCTGCCGCAGGGCCACCACGCCCCGATCCGCCTGGTCGGCTGGGACAAGGTGATGCTCAAGCCGGGCGAGAGCCGCCACGTCAGCATCGTCGCCGAGCCCAAGACCCTGGCCGACTTCGATCCGAAGAAGCGCCACTGGCACATCGCCGCCGGCGACTACGAGCTGCTGCTGGGCCGTTCGGCGACGCAGGTGGAAGCGCGCGCGCCGCTGCACCTGAAGGACGGCGTGCTGCAGCACTGAGCGAGGGGCTGCGGCGCCCGCGCGCCTCGGCTCGGTTCCCGCCCCGCCTCCGCGCCTGTGCGCGCCGGCGGCGGGGCGATGTTCGCGATCGCGACGTGCGCAGCAACGATTGTGTGGCGGCTGCCGCAGCGCCGCCGGCTGTATACGCAACCCTGAGACCCTGCGCCGTAGCATCGCAACATGAATCCCCGCGTCTTCCGATGGCATCGCACCGGCTGGCTGTTGCTGGCCGTGGCGGCATTGGCACAGGCGCAGGCGATGACCGACGCGGTGCCGACGGTCCAGGCAGCGCCGGACAGCCCCCTTACCGTGGTCACCCTCACGCTCGCCGTCGATCCACGCCAGGCGCAGGAGGGCGACGACTGGCCCGCGCGCCGCGAGCGCATCGTGGTGGCCCTGCAGCGGCTGCACCCCGACGCCATCGCCCTGCAGGAAGTGCTGCAGACACCGGAGATGCCGAACCAGGCGCAATGGCTGGCGGCTCGCCTGGGCTACCACTGCCACTTCATCAGCCCCGATCCGCCGAGCCGACCGCAACGCCGCGGCAACGCGCTGCTGACCCGCCTGCCGGTGCTGGAGGAAGCCGAGACCTTGCTGCATCCGCTGGAGGACTACAGCGTGGCCGGCCTGGTGCGGGTGGACCTGCACGGGCAGCCGGTGAACCTGTACTTCACTCGACTGCACGCCGCGCGCGACGGCAGCGCCAGCCGCCGCGAACAGGCCGAGGATCTGATGGCATGGATCGATGCCACCGCCGAGGGCGTGCCTTCGCTGCTGGCGGGCGGCTTCTTCGCCGCAGCGCGCGCGCCCGAACTGGCGCCGCTGGCGGTGCGCTTCGAGGACGGCAGCGTGCGCGGCGAGTCGCCACGCAACCGGATCGACGTGCGGGCACCCGCCACGACGGCGGCGGCCGACCACGTGTTCTTCGAACGCGGCCACTTCCGCCCGCTGCGCGGCGCACGCCTGTTCGCGCCGGCGCCGGGCCTGCCTGCAGCCGGCACGCGTGGCCTGCTGATGACACTGCAGCCGCTGGACCCGATGCCGACATCGCTGCAACCGGCGCCGTAGCGGACGGCAGGCTGGACGTGGTCGCACGCCGTGCGATACGGCGCGTGGGGATGGACCGGCGGTGTGCCATTGCACGCAACGATCGTGCACCGCTAATGCCCTGCCTTCGTCACGCATCACCGCATCTGTTGGAGGAGCGGCTTCAGCCGCGACGGGCATTCCCGGTAACGCCCATCGCGGCTGAAGCCGCTCCTACAGGTGCGTCCCTAGGTTGTTCGAGGTGCCCTGGCGACGCAGCGGCGCAAGCGGTGGCCGATGCGGCGCAGACCGCCATCGCTGCCGAAGCACGCTGCTCACGCGCGCGAAGGCACGTGCCAACCTGCCTCTCCGCACCTCGCTGCCACGCCCCGCTCGCACTACAGCGCTTCTGTCTGACACACACAAAAAAGGCCGGGCGAACCCGGCCTTCTTCATGTCGCGATGCTGGCGCGCGATCAGCCGATCGCGGCGTGGTAGCGGCGCTCCACTTCCTTCCAGTCGACCACGTTGAAGAACGCGCCGATGTAGTCCGGACGGCGGTTCTGGTACTTCAGGTAGTAGGCGTGTTCCCACACGTCCAGGCCCAGGATCGGGGTGTTGCCCTCGAACAGCGGGCTGTCCTGGTTGGCGGTGCTCTCGACCACCAGCTTCTTGTCGGGGGTGACGCTCAGCCAGGCCCAGCCGCTGCCGAAGCGGGTCAGCGCGGCCTTGGTGAAGGCTTCCTTGAACTTGTCGAAGCCGCCCAGTTCGCTGTCGATCGCCTTGCCCACGTCGCCGCTCGGGGTGCCGCCGGCATTGGGCGCCATCACCGTCCAGAACAGCGAGTGGTTGGCATGGCCGCCGCCGTTGTTGCGCACCGGACCCTGCAGGTTCTCCGGCAGCGACTTCAGCTTGGACACCAGCGCCTCGATCGGCAGATCGGCGTACTCGGTGCCTTCCAGCGCGGCGTTGACGTTATTGATGTAGGTCTGGTGATGCTTGGTGTGATGGATCTCCATCGTCTGCGCATCGATGTGCGGTTCCAGCGCGTCGTAGGCGTAGGGCAACTTGGGGAGGGTGTAGGCCATGCGGTTCTCCTGGACTTTCGCCGTCGAAAGGACGAGCGTTGCGTGAGCAATGGTAGGGACGGTCGGCGACCTTACCAAGGGCGCGGCTGGGGAAACATCGTCCCATCCCGCGGCGGCGGTGCCGGCCGGCCTTACGAATCGGCGTCTACCATGCCCCACGCCCCGGTTAGTCGGATGTGAATCGCACGCGTCACAGGCGTGACCGGCGGCGTTTAGAGCGGGAACAGGCAGGGCGGCCCATACTGTGCGCGATGGCGCCATGCCGCGCGCCGCTGCCGTTCCTGCAGGAGAGTCCATGCGCAAGCCCGTGCTGTTGATCGCCGCCATCGTGTTGCTGGTCGGCGGGCTGTGGGGCATCCGCGGGCTGCAGCATCCGCCGCACCCGCAATTCGCGCCCTCGCTCGACGCCGCCGCAAAGACCCCATACACCGCACCCGGCAACTCCACGCCCGCCGACGCGGCATCGCCGGAACTGCCGGCGTTTCTGCCGCCCGAAGCGCACGCCACGGTGGCGCTGATCCTGCGTGGCGGCCCGTTCCCGCATCGCCAGGATGGCAGCGTGTTCGGCAACCGCGAGAACCGGTTGCCGGCGCAACCGCGCGGCTATTACCGCGAGTACACCGTCGATACCCCCGGCCTGTCGCATCGCGGCGCGCGCCGCATCGTCACCGGCGGCACGCCGCCGCAGGTCTGGTATTACAGCGACGACCACTACGACAGTTTCCGCAGCTTCCAGGTCGGCGGTGCGGGGCCGACGCCATGAGCGGCTTCCCGTTCGCGCTGAACCTGGCCGAGCCGGCTGCCTCCGGCGTGTATCGCGTCGCCAACCGCGACCTGGACAGCGTCGCCGCCCTGGCCCGCGACGCCGGCCTGCGGCTGTGCCGGATCGACCTGGACGGTTGCACCGGCAAGGCCATGCTGCTGATGCGGCTGGCCGCGCAATTGGACTTCCCACCCGGCTTCGGCCGCAACTGGGACGCGCTCACCGATGGCCTGCGCGACCTGTCTTGGCTGCCCTCCCCCCGCGGTTATGCGCTGCTGCTGGAGGATGCCGGGCAGTTGCAGGCGGTGGCGCAGCCGGCCTTCGACGTGCTGCTGGAGATCCTCGACGACGTCGCCCGCGAGTGGGCCCAGGACGGCGTCAGCTTCGTCGCGTTCGTGGGCGGAAGCCGGGACCCGGGACCCGGGACCGGGGACCCGGAAGAGCGCGATCCGGCGTAGCAATGTTCCCTGCGTGTGCGACGGGAATAATTGCGCTCCTTGATCTGCCCTGTTTTTCCGGGCCCCGGGTCCCCGGTCCCGGGACCCGGCTTTTCAGGCGTCCAACTCGCTCCAGCGCGCATACGCCGCATCCAGGTCCGCCTGCGCCTGGCTCAAGGCCTGCGTGTGCGCATTCACCGCCGCCGCGTCGCGCTGATAGAACGCCGCGTCCGTCATCGCCTCGGTCAGTGCCGCGACCTGCTGTTCCAGCGCTTCGATCCGCGCCGGCAACTGCTCCAGTTCCCGCGCGTCCTTGTAGCTGAGCTTGCGCTTGGCCGGCGCGGGCGCCGCGGCGGCCGCCACCGGCGTGGTCGCCGCCGCGGTGGCCGAGGCCTTGGCGACTGCCATGGCACTTGCCGGGGCCGCCGGGCGCTGGCGCACCCAGTCGCTGTAGCCGCCGACGTATTCGCCGATACGGCCATCGCCTTCCATGACCATGGTCGAGGTGACCACGTTGTCGATGAAATCGCGGTCGTGGCTGACCAGCAACAAGGTGCCGCTGTAGTCGCCGAGCAGTTCTTCCAGCAGCTCCAGGGTTTCCACGTCCAGGTCGTTGGTCGGTTCGTCCATCACCAGCAGGTTGGACGGCTGCGCGAACAGCCGCGCCAGCAGCAGGCGGTTGCGCTCGCCGCCGGACAGGCGGGTGATCGGCGCACGCGCGCGCTCCGGGGTGAACAGGAAATCCTGCAGGTAGGCATGCACGTGCTTGCGCTTGCCGTTGACCTCGATGAAGTCGCGGCCCTCGGCCACGTTCTCGATCGCGCTCCAGTCCTCGCGCAGCGTGGCCCGGTACTGGTCGAAATACGCCACCTGCAGATTGGTGCCGGCGCGCACTTCGCCCTGGTCCGGGGTCAGTTCGCCCAGCAACAGCTTCAGCAGCGTGGTCTTGCCGCTGCCGTTGGGGCCGATCAGGCCGATGCGGTCGCCGCGCAGGATGGTGGTGGAAAAATCGCGCACCATGCTGCGCGCGCCGAAGGCGAAGCTCAGGTCCTTGGCCTCGATCACCTTCTTGCCGGAGGACTCGCCCTGCGCCGCTTCCATGCGCACGTTGCCGCCGAGTTCGCGGCGCTGGGTGCGCTCGCGACGCATGGCCTCCAGCCGCCGTACCCGGCCCTCGTCGCGGGTACGCCGCGCCTTGATGCCCTGGCGGATCCACACTTCTTCCTGCGCCAGCAGCTTGTCGAAGCGCGCGTTTTCCTGCGCCTGCGCGTTGAGCCGCTCTTCGCGGCGGCGCTCGTAGTTGGCCCAGTCGCCCGGCCAACTGCTGACCTGGCCGCGGTCGATCTCGACGATCCGGGTGGCCAGGGCACGCAGGAAACGCCGGTCGTGGGTCACGAACACGACGCTGCCGTTCCAGCCCTTGAGGAAGCCTTCCAGCCAGTCGATGGCCTCGATGTCGAGGTGGTTGGTCGGTTCGTCCAGCAACAGCAGGTCCGGCGCCGACACCAGCGCCCGCGCCAGCAGCACCCGGCGCTTCATGCCACCGGACAGCCGCGCGAACTCGGCATCGCCGTCCAGCTCCAGGCGGGTCAGGGTCTCGTTGACCCGTTGGTCCAGCGCCCAGCCATTGGCGCCATCGATCTTGGACTGCACCGCGCCCAGCGCATCGCCGTCGAACTCGGCGGCATGGCTGAGCCGATGGAACTCGGCCAGCCAATGGCCGAGCTCGCCCAGGCCGTCGGCGACCACGTCGAACACGCTGCCGGCGGCGCCATGCGGCACCTCCTGCTCGAGCCGGGCGATGCGCACGCCCTGCTGCACGCGAACTTCGCCGTCGTCGGGCTTGAGTTCGCCGGCGATCAGTTTCATCAAGGTGGATTTGCCGGCGCCGTTGCGGCCGATCAGGGCGATCCGCTCGCCCGGCTCGATCGACAGGTCGGTCTTTTCCAGCAACAAGGGGCCGCCGACGCTGTAGTCGAGGTTCTGCAGAGTGATAAGAGGCATTGCGCCATTGTACGTGGATGCGCCCCTCGCCGAACCCGAACGCCGCGCCGGACCTGTGCTGCGGCCAACGCTGCCGCACCATGCGCATCGCCATGGAACGACTCGAGGCGCAGTTCGGTGACGGCACCCCCGACGACGCCTGCCACTCGCCCTCCACCCTCCGAACCCCACTTGCGTCGGCTCTTGCTGCACCTGGACGACGCGCCGGCAGATCCGCGGCCGAGGGCCGGCGCAGAGGCCAGGATCGCCGAGACCGACGATCGCGTCTTCCTGCACAACGGGGCCGCCCTCGGTCTGGCGCCGGAAACGGCTTATAAGGACGCGTCGCCCCGCTAGACTGCGTCCACCTTGCGCCTGGACACCGCCGTTTGTCCGCCGTGCCCTCCTATCATCGCCTCCACGCCGTGGCCACCCACCGAATCCCGCCCCGATCATGACCGCGCTCGTCATCCTGCCTGGTCTGGACGGCACCAGCGCACTGCTGCCCGCCTTCGTCGCCGAAGCCCGGCGTTACTTTGCGCAGGTCACAGTGGTGGCATACCCAAGCGACCGACCAGCGTCGTACGCGGAACTGGAGCAACTGGCACGGCAGTCGCTGCCACAGCAGCGCTTCGTTCTGCTCGGCGAGTCGTTTTCCGGCCCTATCGCCCTGTCGCTCGCGGCGCAACGCCCGGCCGGGTTGGCCGGCCTGGTCCTGTCCACCACCTTCGCGCGCAATCCGGTCCCAGCACTGGCGCCGTTCGCGTCGCTGACACGCTTCGCACCGGCGCATCGCCTGCCCACGGCCGCATTGCGCTGGTGGCTGCTCGGGCGCTGGGCGACGCCGGCGCTGGAGACGCAACTGACACGCACCTTGCGCGGGATCGCCCCGGCGGTGCTGCGCGACCGCGCGGCCAGCGCCCTGCGCGTGGACGTCAGCGCCCGCCTCGCCGACGTCGCCGTGCCGACCCTGTACCTGCGTGCCCGCCACGATCGGCTGATGCATCGCGCAGCCGGCAACACGATCCTCGTCGGCATTCCCGGCGCCCGCTGCATCGAGCTGCCTGGCCCGCACTTGTTGCTGCAGACCGCCCCGGCCGCCAGCGCACGCGCCATCGCCGACTGGTTCGCGGCACTGACCTGAGCAGGCATGCACGTCCCGAATCCGCTGCAGCGGCCGTTCTCATCTGTTCCGAACGAAACCTACCAGTGCTCCAGAGGCAAGCCCGCCGCAGCTGAAGCCGCCACGACGACGCACGACGCGCACCACGCGACGTTCAGGGCACGCCGGCCCACCCACTCCCGAATCCCCCCTCCCCAATCCCCACTCCCGAATCCCCGCCGTCAACCGGCTAAAATGCCGCATGAACGATTTCGCCTCCCTCTCCCTTTCCCCGGCGCTCGCGCCCGGCATCGATGCGCTCGGCTACACGAGCATGACCCCGGTGCAGGCGCAGAGCCTGCCGCCGATCCTGGCCGGCCAGGACGTCATCGTGCAGGCGCCCACCGGCAGCGGCAAGACCGCGGCGTTCGGCCTGGGCCTGCTGCACAAGCTGGATCCGGCGCTGAGCCGCGCGCAGGCGCTGGTGCTGTGCCCGACCCGCGAACTGGCCGACCAGGTCGGCAAGCAGCTGCGCAAGCTGGCCACCGGCATCCCCAACATGAAGCTGGTGGTGCTGACCGGCGGCATGCCGCTGGGCCCGCAGTTGGCCTCGCTGGAGGCGCACGACCCGCAGGTGGTGGTCGGCACGCCCGGCCGCATCCAGGAGCTGGCGCGCAAGCGGGCGCTGCACCTGGGCGGGGTGCGCACGCTGGTGCTGGACGAGGCCGACCGCATGCTCGACATGGGTTTCGAGGAGCCGATCCGCGAAATCGCCAGCCGGTGCGACAAGCACCGGCAGAGCCTGCTGTTCTCGGCCACCTTCCCGGAGGAAATCCGCGCATTGGCGCGCGACCTGCTGAAGGAACCGGCGGAAATCACCATCGAAGGCGCCGACAGCGCGCCGGAAATCGACCAGCAGTTCTTCGAGGTCGACCCCACCTACCGGCAGAAGGCGGTGGCCGGCCTGCTGCTGCGCTTCACCCCCGAGTCCAGCGTGGTGTTCTGCAACACCCGCAAGGAGGTCGATGAAGTCGCCGGGTCGCTGCAGCAGTTCGGCTTCTCCGCACTCGCGCTGCATGGCGACATGGAGCAGCGCGACCGCGACGAGGTGCTGGTGCGCTTCGTCAACCGCAGCTGCAACGTGCTGGTGGCCAGCGACGTGGCCGCGCGCGGGCTGGACGTGGAAGACCTGGCGGCGGTGATCAACTACGAACTGCCGACCGACAGCGAGACCTACCGCCACCGCATCGGCCGCACCGCGCGCGCCGGCAAGCATGGCCTGGCCCTGAGCCTGGTGGCGCCGCGCGAGACCGCGCGCGCACAAGCGCTGGAAACCGAACAGGGCCAGCCGCTGCGCTGGTCGCGCGCACCGCTGGCCACCGCGCGGCCGGCGCAGTTGCCGCAGGCGGCGATGGTCACCCTGCGCATCGACGGCGGCAAGACCGACAAGCTGCGTCCCGGCGACATCCTCGGCGCGCTGACCGGCGATGCCGGGCTGTCCGGCGCGGCGATCGGCAAGATCGCGATCTACGCCACCCGTTCCTACGTCGCCATCGCCCGTGCCCATGCCGGCAAGGCGCTGGCGCAGCTGCAGGCCGGCAAGATCAAGGGCCGCCGGTTCCGGGTCGTCAAGCTGTGAACGCATCGACGGAATTGCAGACCGTCCTCGCGTCGCTGGAGCAGGACGAAGACGGCGCCGCCTGGAGCGCAGCGGTATCGGTGCCGTGGATGCAGGACGCGTGCAGCTTCGTGTTCGAGGACTACGCGGAGGATCCGGCGCCGGCCGACTTCGCCGCCGCCGTCGCCGCATTCCTGCGCATCGACCAGGCCGTGCTCGACGCGGCGACGCCGCATGTGTTCGCCTATTACCGGCGCATGCATGCCCTGCACCAGCAATACGGCACACCCTGCCCGCCCATCGACGACCCGTCGCAAGTGTGGCGACACGTGCAGTTCGGCGGCGAGGCCTACGTCAGCCGCTATCGCGACGGCCGCCTGCGCATCAGCCTGGAGTGCAACTGCGACTGGGAAGCCGAACACGGGCTGCAACTGGTATTCACCGACGCCGGCCGGATCTGCAAGATCGGTCCGTTCGATGGCCACCTGAGCCACGCCGACGCGTATGCCGACCCGGCGCTGGAGGACGTGATCTACCCCCATTGAGCCGGTTGCCGCCGCAGACGCGCCCGATCCAGGCCGCGCCCCTGCGCGGCATCTGCCTCAGTAGCGCAACGGCGCGGTGAGCGGAATGTCCGCGGGCCAGCGCGCCCGCGCACCGAGTTCGCCGAGTTCCACCAGCACCGTCGCCGCAACCACCTCGGCACCCATCCGCTGCGCCAGGGCCAGGGCCGCCAGCAGCGTGCCGCCGGTGGCCAGCACGTCGTCGACCAGCAGCACGCGCATGCCCGGCCGTAACGCATCGGCATGGATCTCGATGCGGTCGCGGCCGTACTCCAGGCCGTAGTCCTGGGCCAGGGTCTGTGCCGGCAGCTTGCCCGGCTTGCGCACCGGCACGAAACCGGTGCGCAGTTCGTGCGCCAGCGGCGCGCCGAGGATGAAGCCGCGGGCCTCGATGCCCAGCACCGCGTCCAGCGGAGTGCCGCGCCAGGGCTGGGCCAACGCGTCCAGGGCGGAAGCGAAATCAGGCCCATCTGCCAGCAGCGGGGTGATGTCCTTGAACAGGATGCCGGGCTTGGGAAAGTCCGGCACATCGCGAATCAAAGTGGCCCAGGTCGGGGAATCGGCAACGGCGTCGGTCATGGTCACGCGTCCCGGCAGGCCGGGACGATCGATGGGGGGCGCGACATCCTACCCGCTGTGCGCTGCCGTTGCCGCATCCGCCGGGCTGCGCCGCAGCGCGCGCCGCACCAGCACGAAGAACAACGGCACCAGCAACACCGCCAGCACGGTGCCGGTGACCATGCCGCCGATCACGCACACGCCGATCTCGCGGCGGCTGGAGGCACCGGCGCCAGTGGACAGCGCCAGTGGCAGCACGCCGGCCACGAACGCCAGCGAGGTCATCACGATCGGCCGCAGGCGCAGCCGCGCGCCTTCCAGCGTCGCTTCCAGCAACGGCCGCCCGGCACGCTGTCGCGCCTCGGCGAATTCGACGATCAGGATCGCGTTCTTCGCCGACAGGCCGATCGTGGTCAGCAGGCCGACCTGGAAATAGATGTCGTTGACGAAGCCGGCCAGCGTGGTTGCCAGCACCGTGCCGACCACGCCCAGCGGAATCACCAGCAACACCGCCACCGGGATCGACCAGCTCTCGTACAGCGCCGCCAGGCACAGGAAAATGAACAGGATCGAGGCGGTGTACAGCCACAGCGTCTGGTTGCTGGACAACTGCTCCTGGTAGGACAGCCCGCTCCACTGCAGATCGAAGCCCTCCTGCTTGGCCACCAGCGCCTGCATGCGCTGCATCGCCTCGCCGGAACTGCTGCCGGCCGCCGCCCCGCCCTGGATCTGCGACGCCGGCAGGCCATTGAAACGCTGCTGCAGCTGCGGGCCGCGGGTCCAGTGGGTGCTGGCGAAACTGGCGAACGGCGCCATCTGCCCGCCGCTGCCGCGCACGTACCACTGCGCGATGTCCTCCGGCAGCGCGCGGTACGGCGCGTCGCCCTGCACGTACACGCGCTTGACCCGGCCGCGGTCGATGAAGTCGTTGACGTAGCTGCCGCCCCACGCAGTGGCCAGGGTCGTATTGATGTCGCTCTGCGCCAGGCCCAGCGCGCTGGCCTGGGCATGGTCGATGTCCACCTGCAGCTGCGCCTTGTCGCCCAGGCCGTTGAGCCGCACCGCGGTCAGCTGCGGATCGTCGCCGGCGGCCTTGAGCACCTGCTGCTGCGCCTTCAGCAGCGCTGCGCGGCCGGCGCCGTCGCTGTCGCGGATCCACAGCTCGAAGCCGCTGGACTGGCCCAGGCCGCGCACCGCCGGCGGCGACAGCACGCTGATCTTGGCGTCGCCGACGCCGCGGAAATGCGCGTTGGCGCGGTCGATGATGGCCTGCGCGGTGTTGTCGCGGTTGCGCTCGCCCCAGGGTCTGAGCGCCACGAACGCCTGGCCGGCGTTCTGCCCGGTGCCGGCGTTGTTGCGCCCCACCACCATGAAGATCGCGGTGAGATTGGCCTTCTCGTGGGTCATGAAGTAGTCGCTGATGCGCTTGCCCAGGGCCTGGGTCTTGGCCAGCGGCGTGCCTTCCGGGGTGGTGAACTGGATCTGCACCTGGCCCTGGTCCTCCACCGGCAGGAAGCCGGTGGGCATGCGCATGTACAGCACGACCATCGCCAGCACCACCAGCGCATACAGCGCCATCCAGCGCCGCGGCCGCTGCAGCACCGTGCCGAGGCGGCGCTGGTAGGCCTGCTGGCCGCGCTCGACGCTGCGGTTGAACCACTGGAAGAAGCGGCCGAGCTTGCGCTCCTGCTCCACTGGCTTGAGCAAGGTCGCGCACAGCGCCGGAGTCAGGGTCAGCGCGACCAGCGCCGACAGCGCCATCGCCGAGGCGATGGTGATGGAGAACTGCCGGTAGATGATGCCGGTGGAGCCGCCGAAGAACGCCATCGGCAGGAACACCGCGCCCAACACCACGGTGATGCCGATCAGCGCGCCGGTGATCTCGCCCATCGAGCGCTCGGTGGCCTCGCGCGGCGGCAGGTGTTCCTCGTGCATGATCCGCTCGACGTTCTCCACCACCACGATGGCGTCGTCCACCAGCAGGCCGATCGCCAGCACCATCGCGAACAGGGTCAGCGTGTTGATGGTGAAGCCGGCCGCGGCAAGGATGCCGAAGGTGCCCAGCAGCACCACCGGCACGGTGATCGCCGGAATCAACGTGGCGCGGGCGTTCTGCAGGAACAGGAACATCACCACCACCACCAGCACGATGGCCTCGGCCAGGGTGTGCACCACGTTCTCGATGGAGATGCGCACGAACGGCGTGCTGTCGCGCGGATAGGCCACGTCCAGGCCCGGCGGGAAGGTCGGCTTGAGCCGTTCGATGGTGGTGTGGATCGCGTCGGAGGTGGCGATCGCATTGGCGCCGGCGGACAGCGTCACCGAGAAGCCGGACGCCGGGTGGCCATTGAGCGTGGCGTTGTTCTGGTAGTTCTCCGCGCCGATCTCCACCCGCGCCACATCGCCCAGGCGCACGCTGGAGCCGTCCGCACGCGTGGCCAGGATGATCTGCCGGAACTGCTCGGGGGTCTGCAGCCGCGACTGCGCGGTGACCGTGGCGTTGAGTTCCTGTTCGGCGCCGGTGGGCAGCGCGCCGAGCTCGCCGGCGGTGACCTGGGTGTTCTGCGCCAGGATCGCGCTGCGCACGTCGCCGGGCATGAGTTGGTAGGCGTTGAGCTTGTGCGGGTCCAGCCACACCCGCATCGCGTACTGCGCGCCGAACACGTTGATCTCGCCAACGCCGTTGATGCGGCTGATCGGGTCCTGCAGGGTGCTGACCAGGTAGTCGGAGATGTCGACGTTGTCCATGCGGTCGGTGCGGTCGTAGATCGCCACCGCCATTAGGCTGTCGCCCTGCGACTTGGCCACGGTCACGCCCTGCTGCTGCACTTCCTGCGGCAGACGGTTGAGCGCCTGGTTGACCGCGTTCTGCACCTGCACCTGGGCGATGTCGGGATTGGCCGCCTGGTCGAAGGTGATGCTGATCCGCGCCTGTCCGGACGAAGAACTGGTCGAGGAGAAGTACAGCAGGTGGTCGATGCCCTTGATCTGCTGTTCGATCACCTGGGTGACGCTGTCCTCCACGGTCTGCGCCGAGGCACCGTTGTAGGTGGCGGTGACATTGACCGAGGGCGGCGCGATGTCCGGGTACTGCTCGATCGGCAGGGTGAACACGGCGATGGCGCCGGCGGCCATGATGCAGATGGCCAGGACCCAGGCGAAGATCGGGCGGTGGATGAAGAAACGCGGCAGCATGCGGCTCAGCCCTGGCTGGCGGCAGGCGCGGCCGCGGCGGCGGCCTTCACCGTCACCTTGGCACCATCGCTGAGGCCTTGCCGGCCCGCCACCACCACCCGTTCGCCGGGCTTCAGGCCATCGCCGACCAGCCAGCGATCGCCCACCGCGCGCAGCGTGGTGAACTCACGCTGGCGCACCACGTTGTCGGCACCCACCACCCAGGCGACGGCTTCGCCACGCGGGGTGCGGTCCACCGCCGCCTGCGGCACCAGCAGCGCCTGCTGGCGCACGCCCTGCCCCACCAGCGCGCGCACGTACATGCCCGGCAGCAGTTGCGCATCCGGATTGGGGAAACGCGCGCGCAGGGTCACCGCGCCGGTGGTTTCCTCCACGTCGAGGTCGGCGAACTCCAGCGTGCCCGGCAACGGGTACGCGGTGCCGTCGGACAGGGTCAGCCGCACCTGCGTGCTGGCCGGCTGCACGCCACCGGCGGCGATCGCCCGGCGCAGCGCCAGGAACTGGTTGCCGGACTGGGTGATGTCCACGTTCATCGGATCCAGCTGCTGGATCTTGGCGATGGCATCGGTCTGGTTGGCGGTGACCAGCGCGCCCGGGGTCACCCGCGCGCGGCCGATGCGCCCGCCGATCGGCGCCACGACCGTGGCGAAGCGCAGTTGCGTGCGTGCGGTGTCCAGCGCCGCGCGTTGCGCGTCGCGGCTGGCCAGCGCCTGCTTGTAGGCGGCCTGCGCATCGTCCACGTCCTGCTGCGCGGCCAGCCGGGTCTTGCCCAGCGTGCGGTAGCGCTCGGCACGCAGCGTGGCGGCGGCGAGCGTGGCCTCGGCGGTGGCCAGATTGGCCTGTGCCTGGTTGGCCGCGGCCTGGTACAGGGTCGGCTCGATCTGGAACAGCGGCTGCCCGGCCCGCACCGTGGCGCCCTCTTCGAACAGGCGCTGGCGCAGGATGCCGCTGACCTGCGGCCGCACCTCCGATTCTTCCGAGGCCACCGTGCGCCCGGCCAGTTCAACGCTCAGCGGCACGCTCTGCGGCTGCAGGGTCAGCACCTCCACCGTTTTCGGCGCCGGTGTCTGGGCGCTGCCCCCGCCCTTGCAGCCGGCGAACGCGAGCACGACGACGGTCAGCAGCAACGGCAGCGCGCGGCGGCGCTGGACGAGAGGCGCGGGCATGCGCTTGATCCTGGGGACGACGAAGGGGAGCGTCTAATTTATCAAAGACAAGAAGGCCCTGATGAAGGTGCCCTCACCCCTTCGCCGTCACGGCGCAAGGCGGGCATCAGGCGCGGGCCGGGCGTACGCCGGCGGGCGACGGGGGCGCGGTTGCGAGCCCCGCACGCTGGAAAACCTCACGCCTCGCCCGAATCGCGCGCCGGACCGCGCCATCAGCGCCCGGACCGACAGCCTGAGCGCACGCGCCGGCCCTGCTCAGGAACTGCAGGACAGCATCGAACAGCCGGCCCGGCTCCGCGCCCAGTCCGGCCGCTTCGCCGCGAAGGCCTCGCGCCCGGGCTGTTCGTCGTAGGGATGGCGCATCACCTCCAGCAGTTCGTCGATGCCGCCGGTGTCGCCCTGCTCGGCGCGGTCGATCGCCTGCTGCGCCAGGTAGTTGCGCAGCACGTAGCGCGGATTGGCCGCACGCATCCGTGCGACGCGGGCGGCGGCAGGCAACGGATCCTGCTGCAGGCGCTGCGCGTAGCGCGCCAGCCAGGCCTCGAACGCCGGCGCCTGCGTCGCCAGCCGGGCCGGGTCGTAGAAGGCCTCGGCCTGCGCCGCCAGGGCCTGCGCCGGCGTCCACGGCTGCAGCGGCAACGCACTCAGCCCGCGGAACCACAGGGTCATGTCGACCTCGCCCTGCTGCAGCAGGTCCAGCCCATCGCGCATCAGCGCCACATCGTCGTCGGCGCAGGTCGCCAGGCCGAGCTTGGCGGCGATGTTGTCGCGCTCGGCCTGCGCATACTCGGCGCGGAACCGCTCCAGGCCGTCGTGCAGCGGCGCGACGTCGTCGTCGAACAGCGGTGCCAGCGCCTGCGCCAGCCGCCCCAGATTCCAGTACGCGACCTGCGGCTGGGTGCCGAAGCGGTAGCGACGGCCCTGCGCATCGGTGGTGTTGGGTGTCCAGTCCGGGTCGTAGTCGTCGACCCAGCCATAGGGGCCATAGTCGATGGTCAGCCCCAGGATCGACATGTTGTCGGTGTTCATCACCCCGTGCACGAAGCCGACGCGCATCCAGTGCGCGACCATGCGCGCGGTGCGCGCGCAGATCTCGGCGAACCAGGCCGCGTCGCGCGCGCCAGCGGCACCCTGCAGGTGCGGGAAGTCGCGCGCGATCACCAGGTCGGCCAGGCGCCGCAGCAAGGCGGTGTCGCCGCGTGCGGCCGGCAATTCGAAACTGCCGAAGCGCACGAACGACGGCGCCACCCGACACACCACCGCGCCCGGTTCGGCGCGCGGATGGCCGTCGTAGAACATGTCGCGCACCACCGTCTCGCCGGTGCCGACCAGGCTCAGCGCGCGGGTGGTCGGCACGCCCAGGTGATGCATGGCCTCGCTGCACAGGAACTCGCGGATCGAGGAGCGCAGCACCGCGCGGCCATCGGCGCCACGCGAATACGGCGTGGGCCCGGCACCCTTGAGCTGCAGTTCCCAGCGCCGCCCGTCCGCGCCCAGGGCCTCGCCCAGGGAGATCGCGCGGCCGTCGCCGAGTTGCCCGGCCCAATGCCCGAACTGGTGGCCGCCGTAGTTCGCCGCATAGGGCTGCATGCCCGGATAGCGCGCATTGCCGGCGAACACGGCGGCGAACTCCGGCGACCGCACCTCCTGCTCTGACAGCCCGAGCAAGGTCGCCACCTCCGGCGAATACGCCAGCAGCTGAGGCGCGGCGACCGGCGTCGGCTCGACCGACGACCACAGCGCCCCCAGCACCTCGCGGCGCCGCGGCCCGGTTTCCGGATCGCCGGGCAATTCGGCGACGAAGCGATTGTCGAAACGCAAGGCAGTCATGAGCACAGCGTAGAAGGCACAACCTGGATTGGAAAGGCCGCGAGGTGAGCACACGGTGCAGGCCTGTCGCCGCGCGGGCCTGCAAAGCCCCTCTCCCGCCGGGAGAGGGGTTGGGGTGAGGGTCGGGGCGCGAAGCGCATGCTGTGTTTCAAGTGCACCGGGCTTCGCCGTACCCTCATCCGCCCCTCCGGGGCACCTTCTCCCGCAGGGAGAAGGGAGTACAAGCCCCTCTCCCCCCGGGAGAGGGGTTGGGGTGAGGGTACGGCGCCGCGAAAGCTCCACGGCGCCGACGCAGGCACCGCAAGCCCACGCTCTTGCCAATCCCCACTCCCGAATCCCCAATCCCCGCCCCACCTCCACTCGCCACCGACATGGGCATCCGGCATGCTCCGCGCTCCTCTCCGGGATCGCCCATGTCCGACCGTCCGTCTCCGCCCCGCTGGCCCCGCAACGCCCTGATCGCCCTGTCCTCGCTGCTGGTCTCGGCCTGCAGCAGCCTGTTCTTCGGCGGGCTCAACGCCGGTTCCTCGCGCCATGGCCTCAGCGAGCAGCGCGGGATCGTCTACGATGCGGCGCACGGCCTGGCGCTGGACGTGTACCGCCCGGCCGGGGTGCAGCACGCGCCGGTGGTGGTGTTCTTCCACGGCGGCACCTGGAAGACCGGCAACCGCCAGAACTACCGCTGGGCCGGCGAAGCGCTGGCGCGGCACGGCGTGGTCGCGATCGTGCCGGACTACCGCAAGTATCCGCAGGTGACCCTGGATGGGTTCATGCGCGACGCCGCCAGCGCCGTGGCCTGGAGCCAGCGCCATGCCGCCGAGTATGGCGGCGACCCGCAACGGCTGGTGCTGATGGGCCACTCCGCCGGCGCGCACATCGCCGCGCTGCTGGCCAGCGACGGCCACTGGCTGCAGGCGCAGGGCCTGTCGCCGCGGCAGTTGTGCGGCCTGGTCGGGCTGGCCGGCCCCTACGACTTCCTGCCGCTGACCGACCCGGACCTGATCGGCATGTTCGGCCAGGACCCGGCACAGCAGCGGCGCTCGCAGCCGGTGAACTTCGTCGACGGCGACGAGCCGCCGGCGCTGCTGCTGCACGGCGACGCCGACACGGTGGTGGAACCGCACAACAGCGAGTCGCTGCAGGCCGCGCTGCAGCGCGTCGGGGTGCCGGCCGAATTGAAGACCTATCCCGGCGTCGGCCACATGCGTCTGGTGCTGGCGCTGCGCAAGGACGACCCGGCGCTGCCGGTCATGGCCGACAGCATCGCCTTCGTGCGCGCGTGCCCGGCGCGTCCCGCCGGCCCCTGATCCGGCCGGCACCGCGAGCGGCGCGAACCGGGTTCAGCCGTCCGCGCTACCGAGCAGCTCGAACGGGCCGCCCTGCTGCAGCGCGCGCTGATAGGCCGGGCGCTGCTCGATCCGCTGCACGAACCCGGCCAGGTTCGGATGCGTCTGCAGGCCGATGCGCGCGGCCGCGGCCTGCACCGGGAAGCTCATCTGCACGTCCGCCGCGGTGAAGCGGTCGCCGGCGAACCAGCCGGTCTCGGCCAGCTCGCGCTCCATCCAGTCCAGGTGCAGGCGCACCTGCGGCCCGACGAAGCCCTGCATCGCCTTGTCGACGATGGCCTTGGCGATCGGCCGCGCAAAGAACGGCATCTTCGCCGAGCGGATCCGCCCGAACACCAGGCTCATCAGCAGCGGCGGCATCGCCGAGCCCTCGGCGTAGTGCATCCAGTAGCGGTAGCGCAGGCGCTCGGGCGAATCCAGCGGCTGCGGCGCCGGCGACAGCGTGCTGCCGGTGTCGTAGCGGTCCACCAGATAGTCGAGGATCGCCCCGGACTCGGCCAGGACGTGGCCGTCGTCCACCAGCACCGGCGACTTGCCCAGCGGATGGATCGCGCGCAGTTCCGGCGGCGCCAGCATGGTCTTGGGATCGCGCTGGTACTTGATCACCTGGTACGGCAGCGCCAGTTCCTCCAGCAACCACAACACGCGCTGCGACCTGGACTGGTTGAGGTGATGCACGGTGATCATGGCGACGGCTCCGGAGCTCGGGGGCCGCCATGGTAGCCGGATGCGGGTGTGAAGCCGCGCATGCAGGGCCCGTCGCTGCGCCTGGCGACCCGGCCGCAGCGCCGCCGTCGCGGCGCGCGCGATGCCCGAAAAACGATCGCCCAAACAAAAACGCCGGAAGCTTGCGCTTCCGGCGTCTGGCAACCTTGCGGTGGCGGGCGTCCTTAGACGGCCTGCACCTGGTCAGCCTGCATACCCTTCTGACCCTGCACGGCGACGAAGGTCACCTTCTGGCCTTCCTGCAGCGACTTGAAGCCGGTGCCCTGGATCGCGCGGAAATGCACGAACAGGTCCGGGCCGCTTTCCGGGGTGATGAAGCCGAAGCCCTTGGCATCGTTGAACCACTTCACGGTGCCGTTCTGACGCTCAGTCATTTTGCTAACTCCTGAAACATTGAATTGAAGAAATCGCAGCCATCGGAAATCGAGGCCGAGACTGAGTTGCAGGCGTTAGTAAAGCGAGCGGAACGATGAAGTGGATCGCGAGATCTACTGCACCAAGCCACGATTCACGGTGACTCTAGCAAACACAGTGGGGTCACCATACGCGGGTCGCGCTCAAAAAGCGACATGTTTGTGTAGACAAACCGGGATCCACCACAAGGAAGCTGAACCCAACCCTAAAGTTAGCGCCAGCGCGGCCGAACCCCCTGCCGGCCCGGGGAAATTGCGCAAATCCGCCCGCGTACCGTGCAACGGCGACTGAGCCCGAGGCCATGGCGAATGCGTCCACATCAGCCTGCGGCCCCTCGCCCGCCCCAGCCAAGGCGGCCGGCACCGATCCCCATGTCCCACGCACGTTCCGGGCCCGGCACCGCCGCACGCCGTATCCTATTGCGCCCTCGATCCCGGTAGCCGCATGGCCCTCACCGCCACCCTCCGCAAGGCGGAGCTGCAGATTTCCGACATGGACCGCGGCTACTACGCCGCCCATTCCCTGACCCTGGCGCAACACCCGTCCGAGACCGACCAGCGGCTGATGGCGCGCCTGCTGACCTTCGCCCTGTTCGCCGAGGAGCGCCTGCTGTTCGGCAAGGGCCTGAGCAGCGACGACGAGCCCGACCTGTGGCGGATGGACTACACCGGCGCGATCGAGCAATGGATCGAGGTCGGCCAGCCCGACGAGTCGCGGGTGCGCAAGGCCTGCGGCCGGGCGCGCTCGGTGGTGGTGGCCAACTACGGCGGCCGCGCCGCGGACATCTGGTGGGACAAGAATGCCTCCGCCCTGGCCAAGCTCAAGCAGGTGCAGGTGATCGACCTGCCGGCCGACGCCGTCGCCGCGGCGGCCGAGTTGATCCAGCGCAGCATGCGGTTCGACGTGATGATCCAGGACGGCGAAGTGCAGTGGCTGGGCGACAGCGGCAGCTTCGCCTTCACTCCCTCGGTGCGCAAAGCCGCGGCATGAGCGCCGGGAACGCCCCCATCCAGACCGACGTCGTGGTGATCGGTGCCGGCGCCGCCGGGCTGATGTGCGCGATCGTCGCCGGCCAGCGCGGACGCCGGGTGCGGGTGATCGACCATGCAAACAAGGTCGGCAAGAAGATCCTGATGTCCGGCGGCGGCCGCTGCAACTTCACCAATACCGGCACCGGGCCGGGCAACTTCCTGTCCGCCAATCCGCACTTCTGCAAGTCGGCGCTGGCCCGCTACCGCCCCGCCGACTTCATCGACCTGGTCGAACGCCACGCCATCGCCTACCACGAGAAGGAACTGGGGCAGCTGTTCTGCGATGTCTCCTCCAAGCAGATCGTGCGCATGCTGGTGGACGAGTGCGCCGCGGCCGGGGTAACCGTGCGCACCAGTTGCAGCGTGCGCGCGGTGGAACGCGGCAGCGAGGGCTTCCGCCTGGACACCGACGATGGCCCGGTGCATGCGACGTCGCTGGTGGTGGCCACCGGCGGCCTGTCGATTCCCAGCCTCGGCGCCAGCGGCTTCGGCTACGAACTGGCGCGACAGTTCGGCCACGCGGTGCTGCCGACCCGTGCCGGGCTGGTCCCGCTGACCCTGAGCGGCAAGCACCAGGAACGCCTGCACGACCTGTCCGGCCTCGCCTTGCCGGTCGAGGCCAGTTGCAACGGCGCGCGCTTCCGCAACTTCATGCTGATCACCCACCGCGGGGTCAGCGGCCCGGCGATCCTGCAGATCTCCTCGTACTGGCAACCGGGCGACGACCTGCGCCTGGACCTGCTGCCGGGGCAGGACGCGGCGACCTGGCTGCGCGACCAGAAACGCCTGCGCGGTGCCGCCGAGCTGCGCACGGTGCTGGGCGAGGCGCTGCCGCGCCGCTTCGCGCAACGCCTGTGCGAGGTGTGGCTGCCGGACAAACCGGTGCGCCAACTGGACGAACCGCAGTTGCGCGCGGCCGCCGAGCTACTCGGCGCCTGGCCGCTGGTGGCCAGCGGCACCGAAGGCTACCGCACTGCCGAAGTCACCCTGGGCGGCGTGGATACCGACCAGGTGTCGTCCTCGACCATGGAATCGCGGCGCGTGCCCGGCCTGTACTTCGTCGGCGAAGTGCTCGACGTCACCGGCTGGCTGGGCGGCTACAACTTCCAGTGGGCCTGGGCCTCGGGCCATGCGGCTGGCCTGGCGGCGTGACCCTGCCGCCGGGATTGGGGATTGGGGATTGGGGATTGGGGATTCGCCAAGGCGGGCTCATCACGGCTGTAGATACGCGAGCCAGCCCAGGCCGACCAACCCAACCCGGGCGGAGTTTGTCTTGACGAATCCCCAATCCCGAATCCCAAATCTCCGCTTCACCTCGAATCCCCACTCCCGAATCCCCAATCCCCGCCCCTCATTCATGGACGCCGCAGCGGCCATCGTGTATTAAACCCCGTCTCCGGGAGGCTTCATGCACACAGGCAAAGACATCACCCTCCGCCTGATGATCGTCGACGACAGCGGCGAAGACGCCGAGGCGATCGTCAGCAGCCTGCGCAACAGCGGCATCGCCGTGCGCCCGTCGCGGCCGCAGCACGCCGAGGAGTTGTCGGCGACGCTGGCCGCGCAGCCGATCGACCTGGTGCTCAGCGCGCAGGCCCAGTCGATCCCGCTGCCGCAGGTGCTGCAGCGGGTCGCGGCCAGCGGCAAGGACATCCCGGTCATCGTACTGGCCGAACGCATCGACGAACAGGAATGGCTGGAGGCCGTGGCCGGCGGCGCGCGCGCGATCGCGCTGCGGCAGCGCCCCGAACATCTGCTGGCGGTGGTCCGCACCACCTGGGCCGACCTGCAGGCACGACGCGGGCTGCGCCGGATCGAGGCGCAGATGCGCGAGACCGAACGCCGCTGCGACGCGCTGATCGCCTCCTCGCGCGACCCGATCGCCTACATCCACGAAGGCATGCACATCCGGGCCAACGACGCCTACCTGGAGATGTTCGGGTTCGCGTCGTTCGACGACGTCGAAGGCGTGTCGCTGCTGGACATGGTCGCCCCGCAACACGTGGAAGGCTTCAAGCAACTGCTGAAGTCGCTAAGCAAGGGCGAGCCGCCGCCGGCGCAGTATCAGGTGGACGCACGCACCCTGGAAGGCGACAGCTTTCCGGCGACGATGGAGTTCGCCACCGCCAGCTACGAGGGCGAAGCCTGCGTGCAGGTGGTGTTCCGCCGCCGCGAAGAGTTCGACCCGGAACTGGCGCGCGAGGTCGAGGACCTGCGCCAGCGCGACCAGGTCACCGGCCTGCTCAACCGCCCGACCTTCATGCTGGCGCTGGAAACCGCGGTGGCCCAGGTCGGCCGCGGCGAGGGCCAGTACGGCTTCCTGCTGGTCGAGCCGGACCACTACGCGCGGCTACTGGCCGACATCGGCCTGGATTCGGCCGACGCGCTGGTCGCGGCGCTGGCCCAGCACCTGGCCGCCGCCATCGACGGCGACGTACAGGCCGCGCGCTTCGGCGAGCACAACTTCGCGCTGCTGCTGGAAGGCGACTACGCGCGCACCGCGGCGCTGGCCGAACGCCTGCTGCAGGCCTACGCCAGCCACGTGTTCAGCGTCGGCGAGCGCTCGGCCACGGTCACCGTCAGCATCGGCGGCGTGCAGATCGGCGAGAAGATCGCCAGCGTCGGCCAGGTCCTGGCGCGCGCCAGCGAGAACGTGCAGGCGACCGTCGAACTCGGCGGCAATGCCTGCAAGATCTTCGACCCCGGCGCGGCCGACCGCCTCGAGGAGGAGCGCGTGCAGCGCTGGGTCCAGCACCTGCGCGAGGCCCTGGCGGGCGACGGCTTCCTGCTGCACTACCAGCCGGTGCTGAACCTGCAGGGCGAGCCGCACGAACTGTACGAGGCTTACCTGCGCCTGGAGCGCAACGACGAGCTGATCGGCCCGTCGACCTTCCTCGGCATCGCCGCCGAACACGGCCTGACCGCCGAGATCGACCGCTGGGTGGTCGCCCGCGCGATCGCGGTGATCGGTGAACGCCAGCGCGCCGGCCACGCCACCAGCCTGCTGGTCAAGGTCAGCCCGGAGGCCTTCGCCGACACGCAGATGGTCGATCTGATCCGGCGCGAACTGGCCGCGCACGGCGTGCCCGGCGACCGCCTGTGGCTGCAGACGCCGGAGGCCAAGGTGTTCACCCACCTGCGCAACGCGCAGCAGTTCCTGGCCGACGCCACCACCCTGGGCTGCAAGGTCGGGCTGGAACAGTTCGGCTCCGGCCTGGACTCGTTCCAGCTGCTGGCACACTTCCAGCCCTCGTTCCTGAAGCTGGACCGCGGCTTCACCCAGGACCTGACCCAGACCCGCGAACACCAGGACAAGATCCGCGAGATCACCGCGCGCGCGCAGTCGGCGAGCATCCGCACCATCGCCGAGTTCGTCTCCGACGCGACCTCGATGAGCCTGTTGTTCAGCGCCGGCGTCGACTACGTGCAGGGCGAGTTCGTGGGCCTGGCCACGCCGGGGATGACGTTCGATTTTGCCTGAGGGGCGGAGATTCGGGATTCGGGATTGGGGATTCGCAAAAGCGCCGACCGGCGAAGCCTGCGCTTCGCCGGTCGGCGTGTCGATCCCGCGGTGGCTCAGCTCACTGTCGCGTTGACGTGCGAGGCGCGCAGGGTGGCGATGCGCTCGGACAGCGGCGGGTGGCTCATGAACAACTTGCGTAGGCCCTGGCCCAGGCCGCCGGCGATGCCGAACGCCTGCACCTGCGACGGCAAGGTGCTCTGCCCATGGTTGAGTTCCAGCCGCTGCAGCGCCGCGATCATCTTGGCGCGGCCGGCCAGGCTGGCGCCGCCGGCGTCGGCACGGAACTCGCGGTAGCGCGAGAACCACATCGCGATCATCGTCGCGAACAGGCCGAACACCAGTTCCAGCACCATCACGATCGCGAAGTAGGCCAGGCCGCGGCGGCCGTCGCGGTTGCCCGACAGGTAGCTGTCGATCACGCCGCCGACCACGCGCGCCAGCACGATCACGAAGGTGTTGAGCACGCCCTGCAGCAGCGCCATGGTCACCATGTCGCCGTTGGCGATGTGGCTGATCTCATGGCCCAGCACCGCCTCGGCCTCGTCCTCGGTCATGTTCTGCAGCAGGCCGGTGGAGACCGCGACCAATGCGTTGTTGCGGTTGGCGCCGGTGGCGAAGGCGTTGATCTCGGGGCCGTCGTACACGGCCACTTCGGGCATGCCGATGCCGGCCGCCTGCGCCTGGCGCTGCACGGTCTGCAGCAACCAGCGCTCGGTGTGGTTGCGCGGCTCGGTGATCACCTGCGCGCCGGTGGCGCGCTTGGCCATGAACTTGGACAGCAGCAGCGACACCAGCGAGCCGCCGAAGCCGAAGATCGCGGCCATCACCAGCAGGCCGCCCATCTGGTTGGGATTGACCCCGAACACGGACATGACAATGCCGGCCAGCACCAGCACCGCCAGGTTGGTGATGAGGAACAGGGCGATACGATTGAACATGTGAGCGTGGGCTCCGCACAGATTAAATGGAAGGATTGGCTCGAATCTGCGGTGTCGGCCGCTTGAATTCAAGCGCGTACCTGACCGAGGATTCAGCTTGCCCATGTCCCCGCCTCCCTATCGCGGCCGCTTCGCGCCCTCGCCCACCGGCCCGCTGCACCTGGGTTCGCTGCTTGCCGCCTTCGGCAGCTGGCTGCTTGCCCGCCACGCCGGCGGCCAATGGCTGCTGCGCATCGAGGACGTGGACCGCCCGCGCAGCGTGCCCGGCGCCGCCGAGCGGCAACTGGCCAGCCTGCGCGCCTGCGGCCTGGAGGCCGACGGGCTGGTGCTGCGGCAGAGCGAGCGCGACCCGGTCTACCGCGACGCGCTGCAGCGGCTGCTGCAGGCCGGCCTCGCCTTTCCCTGCAGTTGCAGCCGTAGCGCGCTGGCGGCGCAGGGCGGCGTGCACCATGCCTGCGTCGCCGCCGCGCCGCGCGCGCAGCCGGCCATCCGCCTGCGCGTGCCGCCCGGCGTGGCCAGCGTGGTCGCCTTCGACGACGGCGTGCGCGGCCGGCTGAGCCAGGACGTCCATGCCGAGGTCGGCGATGTGGTGCTGCTGCGTGCCGACGGCTGCTGGGCCTACCAGTTGGCGGTGGTGGTCGACGATGCCGCACAAGGCATCACCGACGTGGTGCGCGGCGCCGACCTGCTGGAGTCCACGCCGCGGCAGATCCTGCTGCAGCGTGCGCTGGGTCTGCCGACGCCGCGCTACCTGCATCTGCCGCTGCTGCTCGACGCCGACGGCCGCAAGCTGTCCAAGTCGCACGCGGCGCTGCCGCTCGACGATGCCGACCCGCTGCCGGCGCTGCGCCTGGCCTGGGCCACGCTGGGCCAGCCGCCCGCAGCATTGGCAGGCGCCGGTTCGGTGCCGGGGCTGCTGGCCGCGGCGCTGCGGGCCTTCGATCCGGCCGGACTGCCGGCGCAGGACCGGAGCGTGGACGATGCCGCCGGTCAGCAGCGACATCCCCAGCGACATCAAGGCTGACTAGAATCGCACCTTCGGCCGCAGCACGGCCGCTCTTCCCTTTCCCTCTCTATCCGGAGCGACATCCATGACATCACGCGTTGCGCTGGTCACCGGCGGCACCGGCGGCATCGGAACCGCGATCTGCGAGCGGTTGGCCGCGCAGGGCCACCGCGTGGCCAGCAACTACCGCGACCAGGCCAAGGCCCTGGCCTGGCAGCAGCGCATGCGCGAGCGCGGCCATGACGTCGCCATCGTCCCCGGCGACGTCGCCTCGCCCGAGCACGCGCAGGCCCTGGTGCATGAGGTCGAACGCCAGCTCGGCCCGGTCGAGATCCTGGTCAACAACGCAGGCATTACCCGCGACACCACCTTCCACAAGATGACCGCCGAGCAATGGCACGAAGTCATCAACACCAACCTCAACTCGGTGTTCAACGTCACCCGACCGGTGATCGAGGGCATGCGCCAGCAGCGCTGGGGCCGGGTCATCCAGATCAGCTCGATCAACGGCCTCAAGGGCCAGTACGGCCAGGCCAACTACGCCGCCGCCAAGGCCGGCATGCACGGCTTCACCATTTCGCTGGCGCGCGAGAACGCCAGCTACGGCATCACCGTCAACACGGTCTCGCCGGGCTACGTCGCCACCGACATGGTGATGGCGGTGCCGGAGGAAGTGCGCGCCAAGATCGCCGCAGAGATCCCCACCGGGCGTCTCGGCAAGCCGGAGGAGATCGCCTACGCCGTGGCGTTCCTGGTCGCCGAGGAAGCCGCATGGATCACCGGTTCCAACCTGGACATCAACGGCGGCCACCATATGGGTTGGTGATCGACTGAACCGCTCAGTCGGCGGCTTTCGCGCGAGGTAACGCTACCCCAACCGGCGCGAAGCGCAGCGTGGCGGCCCTTGGCCGCTCCGCGAATGCTGCGCAGCATGATTTCTATGCTGCACCCGCGTGTTCAGGGAGTAACGGCGGTTGCAAGCCCTGCTGCGCTGCGCCATGCTGCGCGCCTACCGTCACAGAGCGATCGCTTCATGGCTGAGATTCGCATCATCAAGAAGTATCCCAATCGCCGCCTCTACGACACCGAGATCTCCAGTTACATCACCATCGAAGACGTTCGCCAGCTGATCATCGACGGCGAGGAATTCGAAGTCCGCGACGCCAAGACCGGCGAAGACCTCAGCCGCGCGGTCCTGCTGCAGATCATCGCCGACCAGGAACAGGACGGCGAGCCGATGCTGTCCACGCAGTTGCTCAGCCAGATCATCCGCTTCTATGGCGACTCGCTGCAGGGCTTCATGGGCAACTACCTGGAGCGCAGCATGCAGGTGTTTCTCGACCAGCAGCAGCAGTTCCGCCAGCAGATGGGCAATCTGCTGGGGCAGACCCCGTGGACCATGATGAACCAGCTCACCGAGCGCAACCTGGAGCTGTGGCAGGAGTTCCAGCGCAACCTCGGCGCCGGCTTCGGCCGCCCCGCCGCCGGCACGGGCACCGGCAAGCCCGGCGAGCCGCCGGCCGGCGCTGCGCCGAAGTCGCGTCCGCGCTGATCCCTGCGCGCGGGGCGAGGTTCGGCGGGGCGCTGCGCGCCCTACCCTCACCCCAACCCCTCTCCCGGCGGGAGAGGGGCTTTAGCCTCTCCCTTCTCCCACCGGGAGAAGGTGCCCCGAAGGGGCGGATGAGGGTCGGGCGAAGCCTCGCAGACTTGCTTCAGCGCGACCGCGCCGGCTTGCAGCTCGCGCAGATCCGCTCGACCTTGTAGCCGCGCGCGCGCAGGCCATCGACCACGCCGTCCGGCCCCAGCAGGTGCAGCGCGCCGACCACCACCATGGTGTCGCCGCCGCCGTCCTTCAGGCGTTGCTCCAGCCGCGGCAGCCAGGCCTGGTTGCGCTCCACGTCGATGCGCTGGTACAGCCGCGGGTAGTCGCGTTTCATCTGCGCGCCGATCTCCTGCCACAGCTGGCGCTCGTCGCCGCGGCGCCAGGCATCGTGCAGGCGCAGGGTCTGCGCCGCGCCCTGCTCGGCATCGTCCAGCGCCTCGGTCAGCATCTGCTTCTGCTCCACCGGGTCCATGCCGTCGAGCAGGTCGATCTGCGCCTGCGCGGTCTCCAGGCCCTCGGCGGTCTTGCCGTCCTGCAGGGCCAGGGTCATGAAGTGGCGGTCCAGCCCGGCATCGGCCTGCAGGCCCTGCGCCTTCATGTCGGCGATGCTGATGCTGAGGCCGACGAACCACGGCTCGAAGCCGCTCATCTGCGCCAGCGGCAGGCCGTGGCCGGCGGCATAGCGGCGCAGCCGCTCCCAGGTGACCGGGTCCAGGTCGTCCTGCAGGCGCTTGCCGTCATGGCGCTGCGCCGCCTGCAGCATCTGCGCACCCAGTTGCGGCGCGTCCACGTCCTTCGGCGACAATTCGAAAAGCAGCCGCGGCGACGCCGCGTAGGCCGCATCGACCTCGCGCGCCAGCGGGTAGTCGTCGGCCTTGAGCATGTGGAACGAACCCAGCAAGTACAGCGTGCCGCGCGGGCCGCTGACCTTCCACAACAGCGGCGTGGGCGGCGCCACGGCGGGCGCAGCGGCGGCCGGTGCGACGGGCGTCGCCGCCACCGGCGGCGGCGTGCGGGCCAAGGCCGGCAGCGCCAGGCACAGCGACAGGCCCAGCAGCAGGCGGCGCAACAGGCGCGGGAACGGGGTCATCGGCATCCTCGGTTCAATGGGTGGCGGCGTAGGTCTTCTCGCCGGCATCCACCGCCAGGTCGAGGCGGTTCTCCGGCGGCGGCAGCGGACAGGTGGCGAACGGGGTGAACGCGCATGGCGGATCGTAGGCGCGGTTGAAATCCAGCACCACGCTGCCGTCGGCTGCCGGTGCATCCACGTCCAGGAAGCGTCCGGCCGGGTAGCTGCCGTGGCCGCTGGTGCGGTCGGCGAACACCACGAACAGTTTCCCGTCCGGCTCGCCGACCGCCTGCAGGCGGAAGCGCTTGCCGCCGCGCTCGAATTCCAGCGCGCCGGGATTGGGCGATGGCGTGGTGACGCCGATGATGTCGACGATGGGCAGGGTCGTGCCCGGCGGATTGGGCACGAAACGCCCATGCACGCGCCAGGATTCGGCCAGCGGCCAGGACGGCACGCCGGTGAAACTGCGCCGGGTCGGCGCGTCGGCGTGCTTGACCCGCAGCGCATAGCGGCCGCCGCGTTCGATCAGGCTGAGCTTGCCCTTGCCGTCGTCGAAGTCGATCACCGTCGGCTGCGGGTCATGGTCGCTGTACAGGCGGATGCGCCCCTGCACCGGCGCACCGGCGACGCTGAGCGCGGCGCCACGTTCGGGGGTCAGGTAGACCTCGCGCTGCACCTGCGACACCAGCGCCATCCGAGCCGGCCCCACCGCCAGGCGGATGCCGCTGTCCGCGCCGCTGCCGATGTAGTGCTCTTTCAATTCCAGCCAGTGCAGGCCGACCAGGCTGGTCCAGCCATCCGGCGCCTGCAGCTCGCGCTGGCGCTGCGCACGCCAGGCCTGTTCGTCGGCCACGAAGCGCGCGTCCATCGCCTTCGGCGCGGCCGGTGCCGGCGCCTGTTTGCCGCAGCCCCCCAAGGCGACGATCGCCGCCAGCAACGCCGTCGTCCACACCCGCTTGCCCATCATCGCCCCCGCAAGAACCAACGATCGATCTCGCCCAGGGTGAACCGCGCCCAGGTCGGACGCCCATGATTGCATTGTCCGGAGCGCTCGGTGGCTTCCATGTCGCGCAGCAAGGCGTTCATTTCCGGCACGGTGAGGCGCCGGTTGGCGCGCACCGCGCCGTGGCAGGCCATGGTCGACAGCAGCGCGTCGCGCGCGCCGGCGACGCGGCCGCTGTGGCCGTGTTCGCGCAGGTCGGTGAGCACGTCGCGCAGCAAGGCCTCCGGCTCGGCCTGCGCCAGCAAGGCCGGGATGCTGCGCACGTGCAGCGATTGCGGTCCGCTGCGGGTGATCTCGAAACCGAGCGCGGCCAGCGTCTCCGCCTCGCGCTCGGCGGTGTCGGCATCGCGTTCGCCGACCGCCAGGGTGATCGGCACCAGCAGCGGCTGCGCATGCAGGCCGATGCCGTCGTGCGCGGTCTTCAGGCGCTCGTAGCCGATGCGTTCGTGCGCCGCGTGCATGTCCACCACGATCAAGCCGTCGGCGTTCTCGGCCAGGATGTAGATGCCGTGCAACTGCGCAATGGCGTAGCCGAGCGGTGGCACGCCACTGTCGGCGGACGTCGGTGGCAGGCCGCCGGCCGGGTCCTGGGTCTGCCGCGGCAGGCCGGTGGCACTTCCCGCCTCTGCGGCAGGCGCGTACAGCGCCGCATACGCCGCTGGCGCCTCTTCCACCCGCAAGCCCAGCGGCGATTGTGCCGGGCGCCACTGCGCACCGTAGCCGTAGCCCTGTCCGCCACCGCCCGCCCCACTGCCGCCGTTCGGCGCGCCTGCGGGTGCCCAGGCCGCAGCGCCCGCGGCAGACGCCGTTTCGGCACCGATCGCGCCGGGCAGGCTGCCGGCACGGGTCTGCGCCAGCGCGTCCTGCAACGTGCGATAGACGAAATCATGGATCAGCCGCGCATCGCGGAAGCGCACCTCGTGCTTGGCCGGATGCACGTTGACGTCGACCCGCGACGGCTCCAGTTCCAGGAACAGCACATAGGCCGGCTGGCGGCCATGGAACAGCACGTCGCCGTAGGCCATCTTCACCGCATGGGCGACGCTGCGATCGCGCACCGAGCGGCCGTTGACGTAGAGGTATTGCTGATCGGCACTGGCGCGCGAGTAATGCGGCTGCGCAATCCAGCCGTGCAGGCGCAGGCCGGCGCCGCTGTGGTCCACGCGCAGCGCCTGCCGCGCGAAGTCCTCGCCCAGGGTCTCGCCCAGGCGCGCATCCGAGTACAGATCGCCGGGCTTGTAGCGCCGCGACGGCTTGCCGTTGTGCGAGACGCGCAGCTCCACGTCCGGGCGCGCCAGCGCCAGCGAACGCAGCCACTCCTCGATGTGGCCCAGTTCGGTGCGCTCGGCGCGCAGGAACTTGCGCCGCGCCGGCACGTTGTAGAACAGCTCGCGGACCTCGACCAGGGTACCCGGCGGCAGCGCGCGCGGCTGCACCTCGCCGACCTTGCCGCCCTCGACCTGCAGCGCCGCGCCGTGTTCGTCGCCGGCACGGCGCGAGGCCAGGGTGAAGCGGCTGACCGAAGCGATCGACGGCAGCGCTTCGCCGCGGAAGCCGAGCGTGCCCACCGATTCCAGGTCGTCCAGCGAGGCGATCTTGCTGGTGGCATGTCGCGATATCGCCAGCGGCAGTTCCTCGGGCGCGATGCCGCCACCATCGTCGCGGATGCGGATCAGGCGCACGCCGCCTTCTTCCAGATCGATGTCGACGCGGTGCGCGCCGGCGTCCAGCGCGTTCTCCACCAATTCCTTGACGACCGAGGCCGGACGCTCGACCACTTCACCGGCGGCGATCTGGTTGATCAGGATCTCGGGCAGCTGACGAATGCTCATGCCGCCGTCGCTCCATGCACCCGCAGGCGCGCACCGGTCTTGGCGACAGGACGAAAACGACAGCAGGGAAAGGACATCGGCACGGCTCGCGGCGCGGACGCCGTCATCGAGGATCAGCCGTTAATGATAGCGCCTCAGCGGCTGCCGCCGGCCACGGTGCTGGCCGCTTCCGCCTCGGCCTGCGCACGCGCGGCGAACAGCGTGCCCGGCGGCGGCTGCCGGGTGAAGAAGGTGCTGACGCCGTCGAGCACCGCGCCGGCGATGCGGCGCTGGTAGGCCGGATCGGTCAGCCGGCGCTCTTCGTCCGGGTTGGAGATGAAGGCGGTCTCGACCAGCATCGCCGGCATGTCCGAGGTGCGCAGCACCGCGAAGTTGGCGCGCTCGATCTCGGGCTTGTGGTTGTTGCCGATCCGCTTCAGCCCGCCCAGCACATGGCCGGCCGCGTCTTCGGAAGCCTTCATGTGCCCGCTCTGGGCCAGGTCCAGCAACACGTTGGCCAGGGTGCTGTCGGTCTTCTGCAGGCGCACGCCGCCGATCAGGTCGGCGGCGTTTTCCTTGTCCGCCAGCCAGCGCGCGCGCTGCGAGGACGCGCCCTTGGTCGACAGCACGTACACCGAGGAACCGGTCGCGCTGCGGTTTTCCGCGGCGTCGGCGTGGATCGAGATGAAGATGTCGGCCTTGGCCGCGCGCGCCTTCTGTGCGCGCATCGGCAAGGGAATGAACACGTCCGTGGTGCGGGTCATGTAGGCCTTCATGCCCGGCGTGGCGTTGATCTGGCGCGCCAGTTCGCGGCCGATCGCCAGGGTCACGTCCTTCTCATGCTTGCCGCTCGGGCCGCTCGCGCCCGGATCCTGGCCGCCATGGCCCGGATCGATCGCCACGATCAACGGGCGCATGCCCGGCGCCATCTTCACCCGCGATGCCGCGCTCGGCATCACCGGCCGTGCTTCGGCGGCAGCGGCAACCGCTGCGTCGTCGTCCGCGTCGTCACGCTCGGAAGGATCGTTCGCCGGCGGCGCGACCGTCGCGGGCGCCGGCACCACGCCGGGCACGGGACGGCCGGGCACCGCCGCAGCAACGCTCGGCGCAGAGGCGACGATGGTCGGTGCGGGCGCGGGCGCCACTGGCGGCGGGACCGGGGTCGGCGCCGGCTGATTGGCACGCTGCACCACCGACGAGGTCAGCGCCGCAGTCGCGCGTGCTGCTTCGGCGCGCGCATCCACTGCGGGCTTCGGCGCCGGAACGGGCGGCGCGGCCTGCGGTACCGGGGTCGCGGCTGCCGGCGCGTCGCCAGCCACCGCACGACCCGACGGCGCCTCGCCCGGCCACTCGATCACCAGCACCGAACTGCCGCCGACGGTCTGCATCTGCGGCTTGAACGCCACCACCGAGCTGCTCAGGTCGAACACGATGCGCAAGGTGCCCGGCACCGGGTGTCCGGTGCGCACCGCGCTGACCACGCCGCCGCCGGCCGGCAGCTTCAGGCCCTTGGCGGCGGAGGAATCGGGAAGATCGACCACGAGGCGATTCGGATTGGCCAGCGACAGCGTGCTGAAGCCGCCACTGCCCTGCAGGCGGATCTCGGCGCGGGTGCCGGTGGCACCGTTGTCGAGCGAGACCGACTGTACCTGCCCGGCAAACGCCGTCTGCACCGCCAGGCACCAGCCTGCGGCAGCGGCAAGACTGGTGAAAAAACGGGTCCCCGGGCGCATAACGCGATTCAAACATCGCTGGGAGCCAAAGGCAAGCGGTTTTCCCTTAATAATCCATAACCTGCCTTCACTTTCTAGCGTCAGCCGGCAAAAAGTCCTTGCAAGTCGGCCTCCTCGGCCACCCGCGCCAGCCACGCGGCGCCCGCATCGGTACGCGCCTGCAGGGCGACGCTGCGCCCGCGATCGCGCACCGCCAGGCGCACGTCCAGGTCGGCCGGCGCCAGCACGTCCCCACCGCGCTCGGGCCATTCCACCAGCCACAGCGTGGCCCCGCCCTCGTCCAGCCCCAGGAAATCCAGTTCGCCGGCCGCGCCGATGCGGTACAGATCCAGGTGCCAGGCCTCGCCGTCGGCCAACGGGTAGCGCTCCACCAGGGTGTAGGTGGGGCTGCGGATCGCCCCCTGCACGCCGAGCGCGCGCAGCAGCGCCCGCGCCAGGGTCGATTTGCCGGCACCCAAATCCCCGTGCAGATGCACCGAGGCCTGCGCCGGACGGGTCATGGCCAGCGCGCGGCCGAGGCGTTCGGTGGCTTCGCTGTCGGGCAGGAACAAGGTGATGCTCATGGTTCGGATTCCGGATTGGACAGGCGCCGCAACGCCGGCAACAGGTCGGTGGGCAGCAGCCCGCGCTGGCCCGCGGCAGCGGTATGGTCGCCGGCGCCGGCATGCAGCAGGGCGCCGACGCTGGCCGCTTCGAATGCCGGCAGGCCTTGCGCGCGCAGCGCCGCGATCACCCCGGTCAACAGATCGCCCATGCCGCCGACCGCCATGCCCGGATTGCCGGCGGCGATCACCCGTGGCGTTTGCCCGGGCGCGGCAACCAGGCTGCCGGCGCCTTTCAGCACTACCGCGGCATGGTAGCGGTCGGCCAATGCCGCGGCAGCGGCGAAGCGATCGCGTTGCACCTCGGCGGTGGCGACGCCGAGCAGGCGCCCGGCCTCGCCCGGATGCGGGGTCAGCACCGCCTGCGGCACGGCACGCGGCGCCTGCGCCAGCAGATTCAATGCATCGGCATCCAGCACCAGCGCGCGGTCCTCGTCGGCCAGCACCGCCTGCCACAGCGCCTGCGCCCAGGCGTCCTGGCCCAGCCCGGGGCCGAGTGCGACCACGCTGGCCTTGCCCAGCAACGGCGCCAACGACGCCGCCTCGTCGACCGCATGCACCATCGCCTCCGGACAGCGCGCCAGCAACGGCGCCACGTGCACGCCGCGGGTCGCCACGCTGACCAGGCCGGCCCCGCTGCGCAGCGCCGATTCGGCGCTGAGCATCACCGCCCCACCGCTGCCGAGGTTGCCGCCGACGCACAGAACATGGCCGGAATCGCCCTTGTGGCTGTCCTGCCGACGCGACGCCAGACGGCTGCGCAAGGCGCCAACGGCCCAGGCCTGCGCGCGCGGCGCGCAGCCGGCGAACGCGGCCGCTGGCACCTCCAGCGTCGCCAGTGCCCGCTCGCCGACATGGTTCAAGGCCGCGCCGGTATGCAAGCCGGCGTGGGCCACGATGAACTGCAGCGTCAGCGTCGCCGGCAACACCGCGCCGGGCACGCTGCCGGACTCGGCGTCCACGCCGCTGGGCACGTCCAGCGCCAGCACCGGCGCGCCGAGTCCGCCCAGCGCGCCGAGCAGCGCGGCCAGTTCGGCGTCCGGTGCGCGATTGAGGCCGATGCCGAGCAGCGCATCGACCACCACATCGGCTGGCGCCAGCGCTGCGTCGAACTCCTCGATGCGACCGCCGACACCGATGTAGTCGGTGCAGGCGCGCTGCGCCAGCGGCGATTGCGGGCCGCGCCCGGGCAACTGCAGCACGCGCACCTGGCGCCCGGCGCGATGCGCCAGCCGGGCCAGCACGTAACCATCGCCGCCGTTGTTGCCGCTGCCGCAGGCCACCAGGATGCGCTGCGCCTGTGGCCAGCGCTGCAGCAGCGTCTGCCAGGCGGCCTGGCCGGCGCGCTGCATCAGCGTGTAGCCGTCGCCGCCGAGCAGCGCGGTGGCCTGCGCATCGATGCGGCGTGCGGCCGCGGTGGCATAAAGATCGAAGCAGTCGTACATGCACGGGATTCTATACTTGCGCGATGTCCGCCCGCCTCGACATCGCCGACCCCCACGCTGCGGCCGCGCGCATCCGCGCGTTGGCGCGCACGTTCGGCTTCCAGCGCTGCGGCATCGCCGGGATCGAACTGCAGCAGGACGAGGCGCATCTGCGCGACTGGCTGGCGCAGGGCCTGTACGGCACGATGCACTGGATGGCCCAGCACGGCGACAAGCGCGCGCGCCCGGCCGAACTCATTCCCGGCACGCTGCGGGTGATCTCGGTGGGCCTGGACTACGGCCGCAACGACGACGATTCGGCCTGGGACACGCTGCGCGACGGCGAGCGCGCCTACGTCGCGCGCTATGCGCTGGGCCGCGATTATCACAAGCTGATGCGCAACCGCCTGCAGAAGCTGGCCGAGCGCATTCAAGAGGAGATCGGCCCGTTCGGCCACCGCGTGTTCGTCGATTCGGCACCGGTGCTCGAACGCGCCCTGGCGCGCGACGCCGGCCTCGGCTGGATCGGCAAGCACACCTGCCTGATCGACCGCAACGGCGGCTCCTGGTTCTTTCTCGGCGAGATCTACGTCGATCTGCCGCTGCCGATCGATCCGCCGGCCACCGCGCACTGCGGCACCTGCACGCGCTGCATCGACGTCTGCCCGACCCAGGCGATCGTCGCGCCGTACCGGCTCGATGCGCGCCGCTGCATCGCCTACCTGACCATCGAGCACGACGGCGCAATCCCCGAAGACCTGCGTCCAGCGATCGGCAACCGTATCTTCGGCTGCGACGACTGCCAGCTGATCTGCCCCTGGAACAAGTTCGCCAAGCGCAGCGACGAGCCGGACTTCCGCGCCCGCAACGATCTGGACAAGGCCACGCTGGCGCAGTTGTTCGCCTGGGAGGAAGACGAATTCCTGCGCCGCACCGAAGGCAGCGCGATCCGCCGCAGCGGCCACGAACGCTGGCTGCGCAATCTGGCGGTGGCGCTGGGCAACGCCCCGACCACGCCGCAGGTGCTGGCCGCGCTGGCCGCGCGCGCGCAGCATCCCTCGCCGCTGGTGCGCGAGCACGTGCAATGGGCGCTGGCGCAGCATGCGCAGGCGCCGACCCGTGTGGCGGCAGCGCCGGCAGCGCCGATGCCGAAAGCGAACGTGCGAGGATAGGCGCCCGTACGCCCTGCACTGCCCGCATGCCCGATCGCGCCGACCAGATCCTCAGCCCCAGCCAGCTCAACACACTGGCCCGCGACCTGCTGGAGAGCACGTTCTCAGTGGCCTGGGTGGAAGGCGAACTGGGCAACGTCACCCGTCCCTCGTCCGGCCATCTGTACTTCACCCTGAAGGACGCGCGCGCACAGGTGCGTTGCGCCATGTTCAAGCCCAAGAGCCAGTGGCTGCGGTTCGTGCCGCGCGAAGGCCTGCGCGTGCTCGCGCGCGGGCGGCTGACCCTGTACGAAGCGCGCGGCGACTACCAGTTGGTGCTGGACCACCTGGAGGAGGCCGGCGAAGGCGCGTTGCGCCGCGCGTTCGAGGACCTCAAGGCCCGGCTCGCCGCCGAGGGCCTGTTCGCCAGCGAGCGCAAGCGCGCCCTGCCCGGGTTCGTGCGCCGCCTGGCGGTCATCACCTCGCCCAGCGGCGCCGCAGTGCGCGACGTGCTGAGCGTGCTCGGCCGGCGCATGCCGCTGCTGCAGGTGGACATTCTGCCGAGCCTGGTCCAGGGCGACAGCGCAGCGGCGCAGATCGCCGCATTGCTGCGCCAGGCCGACGCCAGCGGCCGCTACGACGCGATCCTGCTGACCCGCGGCGGCGGTTCGCTGGAGGACCTGTGGGCGTTCAACGACGAACACCTGGCCCGCACCATCGCCGCGGCCATCACCCCGGTGGTGTCGGCGGTCGGCCACGAAACCGACGTGACCCTGGCCGATTTCGCCGCCGACCTGCGTGCGCCGACGCCGTCGGTCGCCGCCGAGTTGCTGGTCCCCGACCAGCGCGATCTTAGTGCGCGCCTGCGTGCCCAGCATGCCGCGCTGCTGCGCTGGCAGCAGCACCGGCTGCGGCAAGCGCAGCAACGCGCCGACCGCGCCCTGCTGCGCCTGCAGGCGCAGAGTCCGCAAGCGCGCCTGCAATTGCTGCAGCGCCGCCAGCACGAGCTCGGACGACGGCTGAAGACAGTCTGGCGGCAACAGCAGGAACGCCGCCATGCGCAGTTGCGCCATGCCGCCGCAGTGCTGCGCGCCTCCCAACCGCAGCGTCGGCTGGCGATGCTGCGCGTGCGCCTGCTTGCGCTGGGCCGGCGCCCGCAGGCGGCGATGGCGCGGCAGCTGCAGGCCGATGCGCAGCGCCTGCGTGCGTTGGCCCGTGCACTGGAGACGGTCAGCCCGCTGGCCACGGTGGCGCGCGGCTACAGCATCCTGCGCCGCGCCGACGACGGCAGCGTGGTGCGCTCGGCAGCCCAGGTCGCGCCCGGCGATCGCCTGCGCGCACGCCTGGCCGACGGCGAATTGCACCTGCGTGCCGAGCGCACGGAGTGATCCCTTCGCCCCATCGCCCTTGCCGCCCATGACCGGCAACCCCCACGAAGAAAGGATCAAGGCGATCCTGCAGGGCATGCGCCGCGCCGAACGGCGCCGGGCCGCGCGCCGCGCCGACAGCAGCGACCTGCTGTCGCTGATCGACGGCGCCGCCTATGGCGCGCCGGAGGATGCGCAACGCGCGCTCGCCTGGCTTGCGCACGACGGCACCCTGGAGCACCTGAACCACGCCGACCTGCACAATGTCGGCGAGACCATCTGCGTGGCCTGGAACGGCTGCGGCAGCGACCTGGCGACGCTGTCGCAATGGCTGCGGGAGGTACGCCTCGCCGACGGTCGCAGCGCACTGCAGACCCTGCGCGACGGCGACAGCGCGGCGCTGCTGGACGCGGCGCTGACGGCGTTTCCCAGCTAGCGCGGATCACGCGATGCGCGCAGTGCGGCTCCTCGCCACGCGAATGCAACCGTCCGACACGCGCTGCGCGTGAGACACAAGCGGCAGTTCGTCGCTGGCGCATGTCATCGCATCGCGGCAAGGCGAAGCGCGCAGGCATGCCGGCCCGTTTGCCAAGCCCGCGGCCCACAACACCTACCGAGACGACACACGAGACATTCGGCACATGAGGCCGCGTGGCGAGGCGACCGGCGCCCCCAACGTCAATCCAGCGGCGCGACCACCAGCAGCGGATCGAGGTCATACCCCATCGCCAGCGCCTTGGCCTTGATCCCTTCGAACACCGTGCGCGACATGCGCGGCGAGCGCGACAGCACCCACAGGTACTTGCGCCCAGGTTCGCCGATCAACGCCCACTGATAATCCGGATCCAGCGCGATCACCCAGTAGTCGGCCCACACGAACGGTACCCAGCCCAGCCAGTCCGGCGCAAAGCGCACCTGCAACCGCCCGGGATGCCCCTCCACTCGCCGTGCCACGCCTTCGGCCGCCAGCCTGTCGCCGCTGGCAGTGCGACAGGCGTTACGCACGCCGATCTGGCCATCGTCGCGCAACACGTAGGCCGCGGTGACGTCGCCGACGCATTTCTTCTGGAAGGAGACCGGCAGGTGCGCGATCTCGTGCCACTGCCCGGCATAACGGCCGAGATCGAACTCGGCGACCGAGGTCACCGGCTGCGCGGCGCGCAGCGGCGGTGCGAGGCACAACAGGCACGCCAGCAACAGCAGCGCGATCGGCGAGAAGCGCATGCGCAGGTTCCGATGGACGGGAAGCAGCAGCTTATGCAGGAGCTGCGCAGCGATGTAAAGCGCGGCGCGGAACGCCGGCAATCATGGCACGGCCGGTCAGTTGCTCAGGTCGGCCATGGAGCGCTGGTCCGGCTGGCTGGCGCATTGCACCGGCTCGCGCAGCACCACGCGCTCGACCACCCCGTCGCGTCGCTGCAGATAGGTGTTGACCATCACGCACTCGGAGCCGACCTGCTCGATGTAAGGCGCATCGGCACCGGGACCGCCCTGCTCGCCCGCGTGCTCCGCCTGGTCGGCGGGGGCCGCCATCGCGGTGCCCGCCATGGCCCACAGCAGCACGACGCCGCCACATATCCGTCCGAATCCGCTGGTCATTGGCAGGTCCCCTGATTGCCCATGCCTATGATTACGACAGGCGGCGCCATTGATTGAGCGAAATATCCCGGAAAACCGTGAAAGGGGCGTATTTGTCTACAGAATTGGACACGCCTTCTTCACATGCGCTCGGTGTAGGCAGCCGTCAAAAGCCGCGGGCGCATGCGGAAGTCTGCATAGCGCACGGATGCGGCACAGAGTCCGGATGGCGACGCCGCGGCAACTCCGGCTACCGGGACCACCGGAACAACAACAAGCCGCAAAAGCCGGACAAACGCCGCAAAACCTTGCGGCAAAAGAAAAGGGCTTGCATTGCTGCAAGCCCTGAAAGAATGGTGGCCGAGGACGGAATCGAACCGCCGACACGGGGATTTTCAATCCGCAAGCTGAACTGTAACCATTTGATTTTAAAAGGTCGCAGCGAATCAATTAGCAGCACTACTAATCTACTGTAGCGCGTCGCAGCGGATGCAGAATCCCGCACTGGTGCAAATTCGGTGCAAGTTCAGTCAGCCGGATCGAGGGGTGCCAGCAGCCCATTCGGCCGCCGCCTCGAATGCCAGGGCGAGCGGCAGAGTCCGTGCTGGCTCCTGGTCCCCCTTGACGATCAGCACTCCGAATCCGCTCGGCGCGCCCCTCCGCTTGATCGAGGCGACCGTCTCGGCGTGGCCAGGCAGGATGCGGATTAGATTCCAAATGTCCCTGTCATGGTCGTTCCCGATGACAGGATTCAGCCAGTTCATGTTGTCGGGCAAGCTGGGCAGCGCCACACCCTCGGGAGGGATGACGCTGGGTTCCAGGGCGCGGCGGAGCGCGGCGCGATGTGCAGATCGGGAGGGCATGCAGCCATGCTACCCGCCGGCGTCGCAGGACCCGCGACGGGTTGGGGCCGCCCCCTGAAGACTTCAGCCGCGGCGTCAGGTGTTCGGCTTCGGGGTGCTCGGGGTGCGCTTGTCGATGACCACGGTCTGGATGTACTCGCCGTTGGCGCCGTAGATCACGACGATGCGGGTGGTGGCGTCGTCGTAGATTACCTGGGAGCTGCATGGGCACGTCGCCGCGGCGGTCACCATTCCCATGGGCTGCTGCTTGTCGTCGTTGACGACCGCCATGGTCGTTTCGGCGGCGCGTCCGATCGGCAGATTCGACTGGACGCCAGGCGTGACGATGGTGACCGACAGCACCTCGTCCTTCAACGAGTTGACCTGGACATAGTCCAGCCCGTCCTTGCTGAACTTGTACACCTTGAACTTCGGCGACAGGCTGATGTTCTTCGCGCCGGCCGGCACGCTTTCGCCCAAGCCGGGAATGAGGTCGGCCGGGTTCGGCTTCTTGTTGGCGGCGCCGGCCGCGCCCGCAGTGAGGGCAAGGAGAATCGCGGGGACAAGCAACTTCAGGCTGCGCATGGGAACACTCCGTGTTGGGTCGCAGCCGCGAAGCTAGGGCGAGAGATCCTGTCATACAACACGCCAAGACCCCGGAATAGCGGGTTGTCTACCAAAAGCACCGGAACCCCTTGCGCGTTAGGAACATATTGCCTAATTTACATCCATGCCAGCCACCCCGGCGCGGCGCTACAAGGAGAGGCTCATGGCCAAGATTGCCCAGCAGATTGCGCAGCAGCACAACGACACGACCACTGCTTCCGAGGCGGCCGAATCCCTAGCCATCGCGAAGGACCAGATCTGGAACGGCGAGGGTTACACGATCTACGTCTTCGACGACAACAGCTTTCTCGCGCAGTCGGGTCCGACGCAGGTTGCGGTCGATGCGGATGATCAGGCTAGCGTGGACGCTTACGTGAAGTGGCTGGGCGCGGATGCATCCCACGACCAGCAGCGAATCGATGAAATGCTCGCAGCGTTCGCATGAGCCCAGACGCTTCGAAGCATGACCCGCGCCCGGAGTATCTCCGGGCGCTGATTGAAAGCACGGGCCTGTCTCAGCGCCAGGCGGCCGCCCGCATTGGTATCAGCGAGCGGCAACTGCGCTACTACTTGGTGTCGCCTGACCACCCCACGTACAGGGCTGCCCCTTACCCAGTCCAGTTCGCCCTGGAGAGCCTGGCAAGCTGATTGCGGGCCTACTCCGCGTCACACTCGGTATTTGGAGGCCGGCTATCGTGGTGGACACCCACACCTTGGAGGCGCGGATGGACGAGTTGCTGGCCGAACTGCAAGACCTGATCGCCGAGTGGGATCAAGAGGCCGCAGACCGCCATCGCGATGGCATGGACGCATCAGCGGCCACGCTGCGGGCCTGCCGCGATGAGTTGCGGCGCCTGCTGAAGCGGCACGCTTCGTAGCCGGCCAGGCGCTGCTCAGGCGCCCGCGGGTTGAGCGGCCATGCTGGCCCCGCGTCCGGTAGCGATAGAGTCCCATGGCTGCCGGAGGCGCGGTATCGGGGCGCTCCCCACCAAGGTGTCGGCAAATTCCTACGTCGCCGGCCAGCCGAACTCCGTCGGCTGCGGCAGCAGCGCCAAGACCGCCTCCGGCGTTTCGACACCCTCCGGCGTGCTGGCCAGCAGTTCGTAGCCCTTGGCGTAGACGGCGTCGCGCCACGCGATCGCCGCCGCGGCTTCGGCCCGAAACTGCTCGTTGGTGCTGGCAGCATAGGATGCGCACGACACGATGCTGTCGTAGCCGCGCGATTGCGCGACCTGATCTAGCCACGCGCCGATACGGGCCCTGGTCTCCGCGACCAGGTCGGCGCGCGTCACCGGCACCGGGGCCGCCGCGTTGCCTGCCGCCAGCGATTCCTCGTACTCGCCCCACCAGCGGTGGCCGCGAGGGATGAACGCGCCATCGGCGAGGCGCATGACGACGTTCGGATCTTCGGTCAGTTGGTAGTCGGTCACAGCTCCGCCTCCGCCACCCAGTGGTGGCCGACATTCAATTGCGCCGGGGTCGAGGACGGCACGAAGTAATTCCGGAAGCCTGCCGGCCCCTGCCCCCCAACTCGCGCCTCCACGTCTGCGCCAGCCTGCACGTCGCGCACCTTGCCAGCGGCGCCGGTCTCGTGACTGTAGAGCGTCACCGCGGGGGTCCCAGCTTTATCTGCCTGAAAGGGCACCATGTAGGACATGCCGTAGCTGCTTAGATTGAAGAACCAATTCACGTAGCCCTCGGCCGTCACAGTGCCGGCCTTGACCGAAGCCGGGTAGGACTTCTCGTAGTAGCGCTTGCACAGCTGCATTTCCGTTGACTTCGGCCTGTACTCGAACGCGTTGGCCGCGCCGCCCCGCTCTAGCTGCGGAAGGCTGTAGGTCACGTTCGTGGCCGTCAGCTGCACAGTGAGGTTGCCGCTGCCACTGGACGGGATCGCCAGGGTGACGCCGCGGCGACCGCTGCCGGCGGTGATGGTGCCGGTGACGCCACCCACCGACACGTCGATTGAGCCGCTGGGATCCTGCACCGACAGCGTTACGTTACCCCCGTAGACGCCCGAGGGCGCCTCGACGATCTGCACCAGCGGGCCGCTGGTGTGGGTTATCACCCCTGAGCCGTTGACCGACACGTTGCAGCCACCGCTGCCGGCTTTCCACCTGTCGTAGCCATAGGCTCCGGCCGCGAGCGCGCCGCCGCCGAAAACGCGCTGGTTGATCTGCATGTCGGCATTGATCAGCAGGTTGCGGCCCTGCGGCGCCCAGCCGTTGAGCAGGATCTGCCCGTTGTTGAGCATCTGCAGCTGGCTCCAGCCGCCGCCCTTGTTGTTGACCAGGCTCAGGCCGGACGCGTTGGCGTAGATACCGCCCAGGCTGTTGCCGTCGGCGTCGAGCGTCTGCAGCAGCCAGCCCTCGGTCTGATCCGGCTGGCCGTCCTGCCCCTTGGCGAAACGCGCTTGGAACTGCTGGGCGTAGGCGGTCAGCACCGCCACCAGGTCACCGGACGAATAGACTTTGGGCGCGCTGAGTTGGCCCGTCATCGTGTCGCCGGCCCTGTTGACGTAGTCGCCCGAGCCGCCGCCCACAGCCACCCAGCCGCTGCTGCTCAAGCGCTTCAGGCCACCGCCGATGTCGGCGTACCAGCCCACGCGCGGCGTCAGGTAGGCCCACAGCGACGGCGCGGTGCACAGCGCCAACTGGCCTGCCCTCCCCGCCCAGGCGCCCGTGGGCGCACTGTCGATCAGGTAGACCTTGCCGACGTCGCCGGCGGTGGTGGTCGGCGGCGTGTTGGCCGTGGACGTGACCACGATCTGCGCGACGGCGTCCAGCAGCTGCATGGCCGTGTTGAACGGGATAGAGGGCTGCAGGACGTTGGGGTCCATCGTCGGCAAGCCGACGTTCGGGGTGTTGGCCATATCAGGTGCTCACGGGGTCGGAGTAGTCGCCGTCGCCGGCGAGGATGTTGATGCCGCAGACGCGGACGGTCGCGCCGGCCGGAACCGAGGCGCGGGTGATCGAGGTGTCGGTAGTGGTGGCCACGACTCCGTCGCTCCATGCGACCTTGTAGCCGCCGAAATACTGCGAGTTGCGCGCCGAGATCTCGGCGCCGATGCGGCCGCGGCCGATCCACGACACCGTCACCGCGTTAGCGCTGTCGCGCACCGCCTTGACCATCGCCGGCGGCCACTCGGTTTGCGAGCGGCGCAGGTTGCTGTAGCCGTGCCACTCGACGTCGTCGTCCGTCAAGCCGTTGCTGATCGCGCGCACATGCAGCGTCGCGGTAGCCATCCACGACTCCATCGGCAGGAAGTAGGTGTAGTCGTTGAGCAGCACGCACACCGCGCCGGCTGGGATGGCGCCGGTGGTGCTGTTGTAGCGGCCGCGGACCAGGCCACCCAGGGTGTAGGAGCCGTCGTCGTTGGTCACCACCTGGTCGAACTGCATGATCTCCCAGGCGCCGCTGGGTGTGCGCACGGCCATGCGGTTGCCATAGTTGAGCTTCGCGGCCTCGCTGATCGACTCAGGCGGGTCGCTCATCGTCACGGTCAGCGCCTGGCTCGACAGGTACGTCGGTCCCTGCTCGGCCAGCAGATCCGTCACCGTGAAGCCGACCGACGAGTCGATCGGCGCATCCACGCTCTGGTAGACCGAGGCGCCGCCGTCGGTTGAGATCTGGATCGACGCGCCGTTCCACCCCTCTCCGTTGCCGAGCAGCGCGACGTGCACACCCAGGACGTCCTGCGTGTCCTTGATCACCGGCAGATCCAGGACGTACACCGTGGTTGCGCCGACGGTGCCAGGCGTCGTGCTCGCCGGCGGGTACGCGTGCACGCCGGTGCCCTCGGCATCGTAGATGTAGGCGGCGGTGCGCTGACCCTCGAACGTCAGAACCCCGGAATCCTCCACCACCCGCGTCAGGCGCAGGCGGTGGAACTCGCCGTCCTCGTCCTCGACCCAGGCCTCGTCCGTAGGCGTGAGCCGCGAGTATTTCGTCGTCGTCCGGAACCCTGCCTTGTCCTTCTCGCCCCAGGCGATCTTGATGCGCCGCGCCGCCGTGGTGGCCAGCTCGTCCGGCGTCATCGTCAGCGGCAGCTCCTGGCTCGATTCACCGGTCGCCTGGATCGTGCTGATCGTGCGCTCGGCGAACTGGGTGTTGGTCTGGTACCCGATGGTGGGGTCGAAGGCCGTCAGCGACAGCTTGCGCAGCAGGGTCGTCTCTTCGACGCGGTCGAAGTCGAGCGGCGTGTCGTCGGCCGAAGCCGGCTCGACCAGGTCGTCGTAGGGAATGACCACGACCGGCGACTGGCCGCGCGGGACGAAGTGGATCCGCTTGTCGTAGTCGGCCACGTCGAAAAGGTAGGCCATCTGCAGCGGCTCGATCGCCTTCAGCGCCGTCGACTCCGACGCGAGGCGGAACCCGCGCAGTTGCGTGTTTGCCAGGCCCGAGAGGTCGAGCTGCTGCTGGTCCAGGCCCACCTGTTCCGCCAACTCCAGGATCTGCGCCGCGACCGACGAGATGCCCAGCCGGCCCTGCAGCCAGTGGCCGCGCGCGTAGTTGTCGTGGTCGGCCCAGTAGTAGCCGAGCGACTTCTTGCCATCCCAGCGCATCTCGTTCGGAAAGTGCGGGAACGGCCGCACGTCCCAAGTCCAGGCCACCATGTTGCGCGGCGACAGCATGTCGCCGCCGTTGGCGGTCCAGTATTCGAGCATCGCGCGCAGGTAGGCGTACTGCGCGCCGTCGTCGCGCACGCCGGTGGAGAAGTACGGCAGCGCCGATTCTGAGGACTTAGCGTCGTAGAACACGTTCGGCTGGTTCGGCCCCCGATTGATCGCCGGGCAACCGAACTCCGTGAACCAGATCGGCTTGGACTTGGCCACCCAGCCGGTGGAACTGGACTGCCGCACGCCGGCGAGCCGGTTGTGGTGCTCGTTCGACCAGAAGCTGCGAATGTCCTTCTGGCGGAACACCCACGGCTCGCCATAGCTGCCGTCGGTGATCGGCGCCTTGACGTTGTTCGGCCGATCGAGGTAGTACCAGTCGAAGTACTCGCCCCCCTCGATGTTGCGCTTGAGGTAGTCGATGTCGTAGATCAGGTTGCCGCTCTGCTCGCTCCGTACGTCCGCGATCGGCAAGTAGTTGTCGATGCCGACGAAGTCGATATTGGGGTCAGCCCACAGCGGGTCCAGCCCGAAGATCAGATCGTTGCCGTACTGGTGGCCCTTGTATTCCGTCCAGTCCGCGGCGTAGCCCACCTTGCAGCTCGGCATGGCCTGCTTGCAGTTGGCGGCCAGCGTGCGCAGGTGCGCGACCGCTGGGCAGTTGGTCTGCGAGTCGCGTACCTTCGTCAGGCCCACCATCTCCGAGCCGATCAGGAAAACGTCGACACCGCCGGCCTGCGCGCAGAGGTTGATGTAGTGGTTGATGAAGCGGTTGAACCCGTAGTCGCGGGTGAAGAAGGTATTGACCTGCGCGGCGGCAGCGCTGGTGCCATCGGGCGACCCGTCGACGCCGTAGGCGGGGTGGCAGGTGATGCGGCCACGCCACGGGTTTGCCGGCTGCGACGCGCTTGGGTTGTAGGGGTTCGGCTTCGAGTTCGAGCTCGGGATATCGAGCATGATGAACGGGTAGAAGATCACCCGCTTCCCTCGGGACTTCAGGAAGGCGATTGCCTCGACGATCGAGTTGTCGGAAGGCGTCGCGCCATAGACCGGCTCAGTGCCATAGGGGCCGGCCCCGGTGATGTACCAGACCCGGCCGCCGTCGCCGTCCCACTTCGACCCGTTGACCATCCACTGCGTGGAGTTGCCGCCATCCCAGTAGATCCGGCCCCAACCGTCGCCCTTGGCCCACCCCGGCAGGATCTCGCACTGGTCCGCCCGCAGATCCGTGCCGAACCACGAGGCAACGATGGCGACCGTGTCGCAGTTCGGCAGCGTCTGCGCAAGCAGATCCATCGAGTTCTCGATGTCGGACTTGCCGTTGTTCGCGAGGAAGTTGAAGTCGGCCTTCTCGAAGTACTGCACGCCGAGTTCCGCGCTGTGCTTCGTCGTGGCGTACAGGAATTCGCCGGTCGCAGGGATCAGCGTCACCGCCTTGATGCCATTGAGCACGGGGTCATTGGCCTTCCGGATCGTCCGGCTCACCACGAACTCATACTGCGGCACCGCGCCGAGTAGGTCGGTCAGGTCGTCGTCCTTGACCACGATGTAGGCCAGGCCGCGATACGCAGACACGTTGCCGGCGCCTTCGAGCGACTCGATGGTCGGATCCGGCATCTGGGTCTCGGAGCCGAGGTACATGCGCACCTTGGCCGCCCACTGCCTGGAGTAGCCCACGTCGTCCACAGACGCCGACGGATCGACCGTGTACACCACCTTGCCGTTGCGCTTGATCGTGATGAATTGGTCGATGTCGTGGAGGCACACGCCGATGGCGTAGCTGCGCGAATAGCGCCAGCTGGTCGTGGACGTGCCGCCACCACCCTTGCCGCCCGATTTCTTTTTGACCTTGGTTTCCTTGAGACCGGAGACCCAGATGAGGTTGCCGCTGCAAGGGAACGCGCCGGAGCCCTGGGCGATCGTGCCGCCCACCGTACTCGTCTGGTTGACGGCGTCGGTGAGCCGAGGGGTGGAGACGTTCGTCGTGATCGTCGACGCGCCGATGCCGGCACCGATCGAGAAACCCCAGGCGATGCCGGTCGGGTTGCCGCCGCTGACGAAGTAACCGATGACGGCGCCGACGACACCGCCGGCTATTTGTCTTGCAGAGCCGCCCATGGGCTGTAGACCTTGTGGATTTGAGTGACGGTGCCGCTGTCCAGCGCGCACTCGACGACGCAGCCGAGCGCTGAGTCGGTGTGGATGATCGAGGGGCCGCCGTGGACGTAGTCGGCGACCAGAGCAACATGGCGAGCCGTCCTGCCGCCGGGGCTGGTCATGGCCAGCACGTCACCAGGTCGGAGGCTATCGGCGGACACGCCGGGCTGCTCCAGGCGATGCGGGCCCAGTGCGCGCTCCAGGTGCTCCTCAAGCTGGCCGGCATGCGGATGGGTGGAGTAGCTCGTGTGGTCGTAGTCCAGGGCATAGGCCAGCACCAGCAGGCCCACGCAGTCGATGCCTACGCGAGGGTTGCGCCCCTGGTGCAACCACGGCACCTTGAGCAGCCCGCGCGCCGCCGCGATGGCCTCCTCCGGCCGCCTCACGACTGCACCTTGGCGTATGCGCCGGGCACCATGAGCGCGGCCTGGGCTACAGGCGTGAAGTCCTCGCCTCGGAACCGCAGCTTGTTGCCGCGCGCCTTGCAGGTCGACGCGAGCTTGTCGCAGTCGCGGCGGATTCGGAACCGGTCGCCCTTCTTGATCGCATAGGACATCGTGAGCGAAAGCTGTACGCGCGCCTGCGAGTACGCCTCGACTTCCATGTCGGCGCCGGCGTTGGCACCGGATAGCCACTCCACGACCCCTGGCGCGAAATAGCCGGCGTCCTGGGCAAGGCCGGCCGGCACGAAGATGCGCATCGGATCGTCACCGACTGCGCCGACGGTGCCCTCGAACCATTCAAGCGGCATCCCACAGCGAGAATCCCCCCACTGCGCCTTGCAGGTCAGCGACCATGTCGGGTTGATGGGTTGATCCATGAGCCGCAGCACGCTCTTGAACGCGACGCGCCACCCCTTTCCATTGGGCTTCTGCCGCCCCGTCTTGCCGTAGCCAATCACCTCGTGGCCCATCGACAGGTCCATGTAGTTCACGCGGTAGATGGTCACCTCGGCGTTGTCCAGCAGGCCGGCCTGCACCTCCCTCATGGTGATGCCGCTGTTGGTCGCGTAGCCGGCCACGTCGGTATTGTCCGGCGACAGCTCTGACGACGATTCGTAGGCCGACGGCACGAAGCCGTTGTCACGCGAGTAGCTGACGGTGTGCAGGCCGTCGTTGTAGACCAGCGTCTCGTCCAGGCTGGTGAACCCCAGCACGCGGCCGGCGAAGGAGCCTGCGCACACGACCTTGAGCAGCGTGCACGTGGTGGTGCACTCCTGCGCGAGGTGGTCGCGCAACTTGGTCGGGATCTCCTTCACCGGCGGACCTCCACCAGCTCAATGTCGGCCGTGGCCACGAACTCGTCGCCGCTGCGGTTGTTGATGGTGAAGGCGTTGTAGTCGCTGTCGAAGCGCACCCACAGGTCGAACTCGCCGCTCCAGGTGTACGGCGTGCTACCCCAGGCACTGGCCGGGGTGAACAACCCGAGCGACGCGTCGAGCGTTCCAGCCACCACGCCGGCGACGTTGTCGCGCACCGTCACGGTCTCAGCGACAGGCGCCTGGATTTTCCGGATCGTGGTGACGGCGCCCATGGTGTAGCTCTTGATGAGCTGTACCGGGTCACGGGTGCCGGCGATCGGGTAGATGCGCTCGCCACGCGCGAGGAAGTCGTTCCAGTCGCGAAACCGGAATGAGTAGAGCTGCCCGCGCGCCGCGTTGAACGCGGCCTGGATCTCGTCCCTGGCTGCCTCAAGCAGGTTGAGGTACTGCGCCTTGAAGCGGCTTTTCGGGTAGAGCCACTGCGCGTTGCGCTGCTCCTGGCCGTTGTTGAGCTGCACGATGCGCGTTCTCCACTCCGGGCCTCCGGAAAAGCCGAACGCGACGAGGTCCGACAGTCTCGCGTCGATGTAGTCCATGGTTATGCCAGTGCCCTTGCTGTCTCTCGCGCAGTCGCGCGCGCGAACTGGTCAGGTGTGCGGCCGTCGGGGCGGCCTTCGATCTTCACGTTGAGGGTCTGCTGCACGACCCTGCCCTGGCCGCCGCCGTGGTAGCGCGCGGCATCCTGCTGGGAAGGCACCCGGATCCGCGCGCCGCCGCTGACCACGCCGCCGGTGTCGTAGCCACGGTGGCCGCGGCGCATGGCCTCGACGACAGCGACGCCGCCGGCGCGGGCGATGTCGGGCTGGGACCACACCACCTCGCCCTTGTGCACGACACCCGCCGGCTCCTTCACGCCGCCGGGGCCGGTGTAGCCGCCGGTGTCGAAGTCCATGAAGCCGCCGGAGAAGAGGTCCAGAAGGCTGCCCGTGGTGCCGCCGCCTCCAGTGATAGCACCTGCGAGACCCATAACCGCCTTCTTCACCGCGATGCGCTGCAGATCGGCAAGGATCGAATCCGCAAGACTGGAGAAGGTCAGCTTCCCCGTCTTCGAGAAGCTGAGTGCCGACTCCTCCAGCCCCGAATACAGGCCGCTGACAAGCGTATTGGTTAGGTCGGCGGTGTTGGCGGCCTGAGCCGCATAGTCCTGAAACGCGCGAATCGCGCCGTTCGCCCAGTCGGCCTGATATGCCTTGCGCTGCTCTTGGTAGACCGCTTCCCGCTCAAGCGCAGATGCGTGGAAGCCGTCCAGCGCGTCGAGTTGTTCCTTGTACTGCTTGTCGGTGTACCCGGCGCCGTTGTTGGCCGTCGCGTTACGGTCGTTGAGGTCAGTCAGCCGGCGGTCGTAATCGTCCTTGAGCTGGATGCGCCGACGCATCTGCTCCACGTCGTCGCTGCCCCGGCCGATGCCGAGCAGATCGACCGCGTTGCCCTGCTCTTGGGTGCGCGCGGCTTCGTTGAGCTCCTTCTTGAGCCGCAGCAGATCCTCCGTCGCCTTCTTCGCCGACTGCTGCGCGGCCAGGGCCTTGCCCTGGGCGACCGCCTCGTCGAGCAGCGTGCGGACGCGCTTTTCCTCCTCGTCCGACAGCTTGCTCTTGGTGGAGGCGAGCTCGGTGGTCACCGCCACCTGCAGCTTCTGGGCGGCCGTCATGTTCTCGGTCTGGCCCATCTGCTCCTTGTCCAGGGCGATCTGCTTCTGGATGCGGTCGATGATCGAGGCGTACTGGCCCTCCTGCTGCTTCATCGCCGACGCGCTTTCGCGCGCGGCAGCAGTGTTCTCCTTCTGCTGGTCCTTCCACTCCTTCTCCGCGGCCACGTCCGCCTTCACGAACTCGCGCCGCTTGATGAAGTCCTGCTGCTGTTCGGGAGTCAGCACCTTCCAAGCCGAGGCGAAGTTGTTGGTGCCGGTGGCCTCCATGTACTTCTTGGCCTCGGTGGCCAGCCACGCCTGGTAGTCGCCCTGCTCGCGCTTCAGGCGCGCGACCTGGCGCGTCCAGATCTCGTCCGTGCCGGTCTGGCTGATCTTGCGCAGCGCGTCCGCGGCAAACAGCGCCTGGCGCTGGATGTCGCTCAGGCCGGCCAACACCTTTGCGAACTGGACGTCGTCGGCCTTGAGCGCCGCAGCGCGCAGCTTTTCGAACACGGCCGGGTCCAGCGACGAGCGCAGGGTCGACTCCAGCTCGACGAACTTCGCGCGTACCGGCGCGACCTGGTCCTGGAACTTCTGCAGTTCGGCCTGGGCCTTCTGCAGCCCCTCGTAGTCAGCGCTGATCCGCAGGCCCGAGCCCTCACGGGTCGAGGTCTGGGCCTCCTTGATCCGGCCCTGGTAGTTGTCGATGGCCGCCTGGAGCGCCTTGATGCGCTCCTCGTTCTTCTTCATGGCCTGGCCGGAGGTGTTCCATTCCTCGGCCAGGTCGGCGATCGACTTCTTGCCCTTGTTGTACTGCTCGACCGTGTCCTGCATCGACAGCCGCATCAGGTCCAGGGACTTGATCTGCTGCTGGTACTCGGCGCGCGCCTCTTCCGACTTGCGCACGAGGTCCGTGTAGGCCACCGCCACGCTGCCGATGGCGATCGCCGCGGCGCCCCAAGGGCCGCCGGCCAGCGCCAGCAGCCCCGAGCCGGCACTCTTCAGGCCGCTGGAGACCATGCTGCCCAAGCCTGCCGCCGACCCGGCGGCCGACTCCCGAATCCTGGCTGCGGCAAGTTCGTTCGTTGCGATGGCCGCTGCATCCTGAGCAGCCGTCAGACGCACCTTCGCAGCCGTGGACGCAGCATCAGCCTTGACCCCGGAGGCCACAGTGGCGTTGTATTCGAGTTGGGCGCGGTTGAGGTTGCGCTGGGCGACAACCATTGCCTCCTGCGCCTCACGCTGGGCGCGCAGATTTGCCGAGAGCGTTGCAGCGCCGGCCTGGTGATCGAGGGTTCGCTGAGCGGCCTCCTTGGCGGCGTACGCGACGCTCAATTCCTCGCGAGCCACTTCCTTGGCCGCCTCGGTCTGCGCTTTCCAAGCAGCGGTAGAGCGCACTGACACACGTGCCTGGTCCATCTGCGCCGTCGTCTCGCGCGTCCTCTGCAGGGCGAGGTTGGCCATCTCGCTGGCTTGCGTGGCGGCAGCGGATCGCTCGGCGATAGGCGCCGCGACGGCGCTGTATGCGGTCCTGGCCCCTGAGCCCAACAGGCGGCCGGCAACGACGCCAGCGGCGATCGTGGCGGCCCCGGCAACCTTGTCCAGGTTCTCGGCCATCAGACGGACGGACGCCGTCGCGGCCTCGCTGAAGACGCCACCGCTCGCGTCGACCTTGAGCTTGTACCAGGCCGAGGACAGGCGGTTGAGTTCGGCGTTGAGGCCCTTGGCCGCATCCTCCGCGCCACGGCCCGTCTGCCGCAGGGCCTCGATCATCGCCGGCAGGTACTTCTGCGCGTTGAGGTCCCCGTCCTGCAGCAGCTTGTCGAAGGACTTGCCGGCCAGCGCCGTGCCTTCGTTCATCTTGGCGACCGCCTGCATGAAGCGCGGCACGATGCCGGGGATCGCCTCGCCCAACTGCTGCCGTAGTTCCTCGGCTTGGAACTTACCCTTGCCGAACGACTGGCTCAGCGCGGTGGTAGCGCGCGAAACCTGATCGCTAGTCAGGTGCATCACCGTCGCCGAGCGCGACAGCTGGCGGAACAGCTCCTCCTGGTCGCGCAGTGCCACGCCGTTGGCGGTCGCAGAGGCCGACATGCTGGTGAAGCTCTTGGCCGCCGTCTCCAGGTCGAGGCCCAGCTCCTTCGCAGTTTGGGAGACGAACGCGTAAGCCTTCTCCGCCACGGCGGCCGAGCCGGTCGCGCCCTGCAGGCCGTAGTGGATCTGCTGGATCGACTTCTGCGCGTCGATCAGCGACCGCACGCCGGCAGCGACCGCCGTGAACCCGAGGAAGCCAGCCGCGGCGCGGTTGAGGTTGGCGATCGAGGTCGCCGTCTGCGCGGCATCCGCCTGAATCGCCTTCAGGCTCTGGGTCGTGACCCGAGCCGAGTTCACCATCTCCGCGCGATAGGCGGCCGTGTTGGCCCGCAACAACACGTCGATGGTTGCGGCGGTCGAAGTCACGCGGGAGGCTCCAGAAAGCAAAAAGACCGCCTGCAGCGGTCTCTGTTCGGGGGTTTTCGGGTGTGCGATAGTTCGCGGGCCAGCTCAGGGAACCGGCGACACACATGGACGTTTCGAAGCTGCTAGCGCGCCTGCGGCGCGCGGCCTCTGCAATTCAATTCATGCCGCGGCGCGATACCGCGGACATGCGACGCACATTCACGGATCGCGCCGAAATGCACCGGTTCTTCGATGCGCAGCACGACGCCGGCTACGACTGCTTCGTGCGGCCGCTAGATGCACCGCAACAGAACGATGCAGGCTACGAGTACTTCAAGCAGCAGCCTGACCGTTGGGAGGTCCGGTGCTATAAGCGCATGAAGTGACTTCATGCGGCCTGCGCCGCCGCATCGTTCTGACGTGCAGCGGCCTGGAACATCTCCAGCAGCTGCTGGGACCGCTGCCTGGCGTCCTCGACCGGCGACTGCACGCGGCGCACCAGCAGGAAGTCCTCGTGGGTCGTGTCGTTGCCATGCACGCGCGCCAGCACGTCGGTCAGCTGCGCGATCATGTTCTGCAGGGGCTGGTCCAGCGGCTCGATCGCCGCGAACGCGTAGATCTCCGAGAGCTGGCGGGAGGTCAGGCCTGCCAGCATCTGGTCCGGATGCGCGTAGCCGAGGCGCCAAGCGAGCCGAAACTGCAGCCGGCGCTCGGGCCGGCTCAGGATTTTTTTTCGGCGGCCTCGGCCTCGACCACGCCCAGGGCATTGATGCGCTGGGCGGCGCGGAATACCCTGTCCAGCGCCGCAGCCGACTTGCCGCCCAACTGGGCGACCTCCTTGTCGGTGAACAGGCGCGCACCTTTCTCGTTGACGAGGCAGAGCGACACGAAGCGGGCGCGGAAATCCTCGGTCTTGGTGGCTTCGCCGCCGTAGGTGTCCTGCTCCCACTTGTCGCGGTCGCTGGCCGACATGGTGGAGACGCGGACCGCGCCGCCCCATTCCTTGACTTCGATGTCTTCGACCGCGCGATCGTCGGCGGAAAGGATCTGCTGTTTCGTGAGGAGATTCATGGGGCTCAGGTTCCGGAAGACGCGGGAAGGGTGACGAGGGTGAAGTTGCGCGGCAACAGGTCGGCGGTGAAGGTCAGCACCGCGTTGACACCGGGGTTGACGTTGAAGCCGGAGACCTTGCCGACGAAGGTGGCGGCGTCGCCCGACGGGAGCACCATCAGGAAGTACAGGTCGTCCTTCGGGTTGGCCGCCTGCAGGATGTCCTGGCCTGCGGACTTGCCGGTGGGCCAGCGCTGGCCCGACACCTGGACTGCCTGGCCGCCCGACAGGCCGGCGATGTTCTCGATCTGCTTGGACCGCAGGTTGGTCGCGTCCAGGGTGTTGGCCTGGCCGCGACCGAACGGGAAGCCGGTGATGCCGTCCACCTCGGTGTACTTGGTGGGGTCGTTGAGTGCGGTCGGCGCGGTGCCGGCCTTGACGTAGAGCGCAGAGTCCTGCGCCGAGATTGCCTGGTTTTCGGCCATTGCTGTGTCCTCTTGCGGGAAAGAAAAAGGCCGCCTCGCGGCGGCCGTGGAGTAAAACGGTCTTGGCTCAGGCCCAGACCACTACGTCGAAGCTGGCCTTGTGCAACCCGGTGTCTTCCTCGTAGTCGTCCGGGTTGTCGGTGAGGTCGCCCACCTTCAGCATGCGCGGCAGCTGATCCTTGAGCTGGTCAGCCAGCAACCGGGTGGCGCCCTTGGCTGGCCCCCACACGTCGATCTGGAACGTCGCGCGCTCGGCGCCGAGGCCAGAGTTCAGCGTGGCGTGGCGGCGTCCCGCGGGGCGCTGGTAGGTCGCATAGAGCGCCGGAGGATTCTTGGCCGGCGCGGAGAACACGGCGGGCGTGACGACATTCATGGCTGCCACCAGCTTTTCGTCCAGCGTCATCGCCGAGCCCTCTGCATCTCCAGCGCCACCGCTTCGGCGATTGCGTCACGCATGGCGGTCACCGCCTCCTCTGTCTTGCTTTCGGCCGCCGGCCGCATGAACGGCCATGCCGCCATCTTGCTCGTGCCGTATTCGCCGAAGCGGCCATAGAAGGCCGAACGCGGTACCTCGATCGCGATTCGGATCCACCCCTGCTCGTCGCTGCGCTCCCGGCTCCGTATCGCCCGCCGCAACCGGCCGGAGGCCACGCGGACGCGGGCACGCGCGTCGTTGCGGATCACGATGGCGCCGCGGCGCATGCCTTTGCGGAGCGCGCGCCGCGCAGCCGGCTCAGCTAGCTGCAGCAACGACTGTTCCAGTTCAGCCAGGCCGAGCACCTGCAGATCGAAGTCAGCCATTGAGCGCCTGCGCGATCAGGAACATGCGGATGCCGTCGCCAGCATCCCGAACATCCTTGAGCGCCAGCTGCTGCCCATCCAACCGGCCGCCCACGAAGGCCAGGTGCCACTGCGTGGTCACGTCGGCCCGGTAGCGGATGGTGATGTAGCGCAGTCCGATAGCCGTCTCAGCGCCGCCCAGAATGGCGACCTTCGCACTGGCCATCCCCTTGAGCGACAGCGGCTCGTCCTTTGCCCAGACCTCGGCCACCTCCGCGAAGGTCTCGACGACGTCGCCGAAACCGTCCTTGACCTGGCTGGGCTTCAGCAGCTTGAGCCGTCGGTTCAGTTCGCCCGCCCTCATGGCGTTTGCACCAGGCGATACGGCCGCAGGATGGCCTTTGCCCCCATCGGCAGTTCAGTGGGTACCGCGCCAACGGAGACATCTTCCCGATTGGCCCAGAGGTGCCCGAGCGTCAGGCGAATCGCGGCCAGGATGCTCCCATTCGCGACGACGCCAAGGAGCCGGCGCCGCTCCGCGAGCTGGTAGGTCGCGAGTTTCTGCGTGGCGACAGATCGCATCGCGTCCGCCTTCGCGTGGTCTGCCTCCACCGAGGCCGCGGCCACTGCCGCAGCGTAGGCGGACGCCGCAGTAGCGCTGTCCGATGGCAGGGATGTCAGCGAGGCGTCCAGCGCCGTCTGGTCCGCATAGATCGTGCGGTTGAGGTAAGCCGCAGCTACATCCTCGGCCGACTGAAGCAACCACGCGAGCTCATCATCGGCATAGTCACCGTCGACGCGACACTGCGCGCGGCACTGGATGGGCGTCAGCAGCGCCACGGATCAGCCCTTCTTGCCAGCTTCCAGCGCGGCCTGAAGCTTGGCCAGGCCCCAGCGCTTGTCGTAGGTGATGCCGGCGGCTTCGAGCTGTTCCAGAACCGCGGCCTTCGCGGCCGCGTCCGGATCGACCGCCTCGATCGCACCAACCTCCAGCGCTCCGGCCTCCAACTCGGGTGGGCACTCATCGCCGGCGGCGAACTCGACGGGGTAGATCTGGCCATCCGGGACGCCCCGGAAAGGCTTGATGAGCTTGGTCATATTGCACCTTGATCAGGGAGGAAGAACCGGTGGCCGGCTTGCGCCGGCCACCCACAACGCTCGCTGCGGTTACGCGGCGGCGGCAACCTTCATCGCCCGCATCGGCTGCGGGTTGTGCACGCCGCCGCCCACGCGCTTGGTCGTGTAGAACAGAACGTAGGGCTTGGCGGTGTACGGGTCGCGCAGCACGCGCACGCCCATGCGGTCGAACACCGTGTAAGTGCGCGCGAAGTCGCCGAACAGGATCGGGGTCGAGTTCGCGGCCACGTCCGGCATGTCGGGCACCTCGGCGACCGGGAAGCCAGCCAGCGTGGCGGGCTGGCCTGCCACGTAGGACGGCTGCCACAGATAGTTGCCCTCGCCGTCCTTCAGCTTGCGCACCACTCCCTGCGTCTTCCGGTTCGACGCGAAGCGCGCATTGCCGGTGAAGGCCGACGGCAGGTCGTAGATCAGATCCAGCACGCCGTCGGACGTGATGGCCGCGGCGGCGCCACTGTTGACCGCGGTGATGGCGCCGAACGGGTGCTTGGCAGCATTCGCCCCGCCGGTGACGTAGGTCAGGATGCCGAACGGCTTGTTGACGCCATCGCCCGAAACGAAGGCCAGGCCCTCCTGCCCGGAGAACTCGGTCTCGACCTCGCCGGCCAGCCACGCCTCCAGGTTGATCTCGGCATCATCCAGCAGCTGCTGGGTCGCCGCCGGATTGGCGTAGATCTCGCCCCAGCCGAAGGCCAGCGACGCGAACTGGCCGGTCGCCGTCTGCGGTCGCGCGTCGGTCTCGCCGACCCAGCCCGACGCCGTGCCGCCCATGTTGAAGAGCTTGGTGAGGCCGGCGCCGCCCACGGACTGGACGGTGGCCAACTGCCGCATCGGCGAAACCAGCACCAGCTTGTCGGTGATGGTGCGGTCCCATTCGACCGGAGCCAGATAGCCGCCGTCCTGGGCGGCGCCCTTATTCAGCGCGGCCTGCACGTCGCCCTTCTTGAAGTGCGCGCGGAATGCATCGCTGTACTCGCGGTCCTTGACCTTCTCCGCGGCGCCGCCACCGACCTGCGCGGACGCCAACTGCATGTTGGCGTCGTCGACCGCCTTCTGCAGCCGGCTGATGTCGGCGTTGATGTTGTCGACCTTCAGCGCCTGCAGTGCGTCGGCGTTGCCCTTCTTGATCTCGTCGAGCTGCTTGTTGTGCTCGGCCTTGAACTCGTCGAAAGCCTTGTTCAGCGCCTCGACCAGGGCCTTGACCTCGGTCGGATTACCGCCATCGGCGCGCACGGCCATCAAGCCGCGCGGGACGCAGCTGTTCTTCATCGCGTTCATCTGTATTACCTCGTGGTGATGGTTTTCAGCAGGGTCTGCAGCAAGGCTGCGTCTTCGGAGCCAGCGCGCGGCGTGGCGGCTCCGGCAGCGCTCGGCGTGCCGGAAAAAAGGGACTTCAGGGTGTCTCGGCGCATGGAGCGCGAGTGGCCGGCCTGGGCCATGGCCGCCTCCACCAGCGCGAGTGCCTTGCGACCGCCGGCCGCCTTGCCGTCCTTCACGACGGACTCGCCCCCGAGCAGGCCATCGGCAAAGCCGCCGTCGACCGCATCGCTCGCGCCGATCCAGGTCTCTTGATCCATCATGCGGGCAGCCTCGGCCACCGGGATGCCCGCGCGGTCGGCGTAGACCCGTGCCATAGCGGCGTCGAAAGGCTCCAGTCGCGAAGCAGCGTCCGCCATGTCGTGGCGGTTGCCGATTGCGACCGCCCAGGCGTTGTGGATCATAAGAAACGCGCCATCGCCCATCAGTATCTCGTCGCCGGCCATGGCGATGACCGACGCGGCGGACGCCGCCAGGCCCATCACCTGCACGGTGACCTTGGCCTTGTGCTCGCGCAGCAGGTTGTAGATCGCGACCCCCTCGAAGAAGTCGCCACCCGGGGAATTGACGTTCACCACGACGTCCTGCTGGCCGATCGAGCGCAAAGCGGCGCTGATCCGCTTTGCGGTGACGCCGGTCCCTTCCCAGTTGTCGCCGATGGCGTCGTAGATCGAGATCGCGGTGTCGGAGGCGCCGGCTGCCCGCACCTCGGGCTCCCACCTCTCCAGCGCGTCGGGACGCATGTCGAACTGCGCCGCGCCCAAGCGTTGGTCGGCGCGGATCTCAGGCAGCTTGCGGAGGCTCATTGCTCGGTCCCTTCTGGGTCATCGGGTTTCGCAGGTCGTCGGTGCCGGGCTGCGTCGACTCGGGGTAATCCAAGAGGTCGCGCACCTCGTTCTGGGTGTGCCACGGCGATTGGCCGCCGGCGCCGAGCGCCTTGGCGAAGAACTCTGCTTGGTCTTTCAGGGTGCCGCGCATGAGCGCGCGCACGTTGTACTTGAACTGGTAGCGGTCCAGCTCCGAGTCGGTCAGGAACGAGCGCGCCGCGGCCTGCTCCCAGTTGGTGAAGCGCTCCAGCATCGTGTACTGCAGAAAGAAGATGCCGAGTTGCTCGATGCCAGAGCCCCAGCTCGTGTCGTCCATCATCAGGAGCGGGCGTGGCACGCCGAACGCTCGCGCCGCTTCCTCAACCTGCATGTTGCGGTTCTCGGTCTGCTGGGCATCGCGAGCGTTGCTGCCGAACTGGTTTGCCTTGCCGCCCTCTTCCACGATCATCCAGCGCTGGTTGCTCCTGACGCCGGCGAATTCGGTGTCCAGGCTGGCGCGCATGCGGTCATACGCTTGGTCGCTCAAGGCGTTCGGCACCTCGATCGCACCGCCAGCCATGTTGCCGGTGTTGAACAACCGGGAGGCGGCCTGCTCCGCGTCAAGTGCCAGTCGAATCGCCCGATCCGCCAGTCTCATTCTGGACAGGCCGCTGACCCCGTCTGCCGACAGGTCGCGCAGGTGAAAAACCTCTTCCTGCCGCAGCACTACCTCGCCGCGGTTCTTGGAGCTGTAGCGATAGACCATCCTCCAGTCATCGCCGAGGCTCGGGTCCATCGCCGTGCTGTCGAGCGGAATAACTGCGATCGGCCGGCCGGCCGACCAGACGATCCGGCCATAGGCGTTGCCATGCCGCAGCAGCGCCAGCTCCATCTGTCGCTTGAACTCCAGCGGCGTCTGGAACGGGTTGGGCTTCACCTTCAGCAGCCGGTGCGCAGGATGCTCGGAGGCAACACGCTTTTCCGGGCCGTCGTCGATGAGACTGATCGGCAGCATCCCGATCGTCCCGCAGATCAGCGAAACGCAGCGCAGGACGGCCATGTTGCGCAACTGCTCGCCGCCTGACTGTTCGCCGGACCCGGTGCGGATGAACTCCAAGAGCCGCGGATCGTCCAAGCCGTTGAAGCTCTGCGACTCGGCGCTGGCACGCGGCCGGCTCGGCGCGGCCTCGCCGCGCCAGATCGCGTCCAGCGCTTGCAGCGAAGCTGCATCGAAACGAGACATGGAATCCCTCAGAGGTAACGAAAGCCGCGCTCCTCGTACACCGAGGTCCGCCGCGCAACAGGGTTCAGGGCCATCAGGGACACCGCGTTGAATAGCGCCATCAGGGGGTCGATCTTTGCGGAGCCGCTGACCTGCTTGGTGATCGTGATGGCGTTGCCGACCGGCACCACCTTGGCATTGCCGACGCACCAGGCCATCAGTGCTTGGCCGCCATGGGTGAGGCTCCCGCCGGCCAGGGCGCGCTCCGTCGTCTTGATCGCGCCGTTTAGCTTCCAGCCCTGGGACACCGCCACGATCTGACCGATGTCGACGCCGCGGTCTTCCGCCGTCAGTTCATCGACGATCGCGCCGATCCCTGCGGGATCCACGCCGATGGCGTGTTGCTCCGGCAGCAGTCCTGCGTCCTTGATCTGGCATATCGCGTCGGCGACTTGCTGGACGTCGAGGCCGGGCAACTCGACGATGGTCAGATGCCCGTCGCGCTGGAAGTCGCGCAGGTGTGAGACCACGTCCTTGCGGCGCTCCAGTACGATTTCATGTGCCCACGCGTGGAACCATGCCAGCCATCGGCGGCTGTTCCGTTCGCGACCGACAGCGGCCAGACCAAGAAGATCGTCGAGACCACCGCCGTCGATGCCGACGGTCACAACCTCGCAGCGCTCAATCAAGTCCTCCAACGACAGGGCCGCGCCGGCGCGGGCCTGCCAGAAGTCGGCACCAGCCCAACGATCCGACCGCAGGTTCTGGCCGACCTCCACGTTTCCGTGCTTTGCCAAGAAACCGCGGAGCGCGTGCTCTCCCTCCTGGTCCGCCTTCGTGTACTCGCGCCGCAGATACTCCTCATCGACCGAGACGCCGAAGTTCGGATTGACGAGCTTCAGGTTCTCCAACTTCAGATGGTCGCCCGAAGCGATCATCTCCGGCGGGTGCTCGTAGAGCACCGGCAGCGAGGTCGCATCGACGATCAACCCGTCGCGGATCGAACGCATGCGCTGCAGGTCCGCCTTGAACACCCCTGCCGGCGGCTCGTCGGACTGGGTGCTGAGCTTGATCACGATCCCTTCCGGGCGCGAGGTCAGGCCGCCGGTGGCCTCCCGAAACATAGCCTCCGTGTTCGCCTTCTTGCCGAACAGCCATTCCTCGTCGATCAGCACCCAGCTGGCCTTGTTGCCGCCGACCGTGTCGCTGTCGGCGGCCAGTACGGTCAAGGTCGCCTTCGTCAGCCGGTGCGTGATCGTCCGGATGTGGTCCTGCACCTGGAACAGCTCGACCAGTTCCTCGTCGGCCTTGATCATGTCCCGCGCCGGCGCAAAGGCGTTGTTCGCGATCTTGATTGTCGGGGCCAAGATGATCATCTCGGCCGACATGCGCCAGTTCAGGATCATCGCGGTGACCATGATCCCGGCCGCGAGCGTGGACTTGCTGTTCTTCTTGGGGATGAGCATCAGCACCTCCCGAATGAGGCGCCGGCCCGTCTCCGCGTCGTAGGCGCCGAAGATGGCCGCCACGAAGTCGAACACCCACTGCTCGCAAGCCTCTCCGAACGTCGGGCTGCCAGGCGCATCGACGATGCGCAGCTCCCGGAACACCGCCAGTGCTTCAGCGGCGCGCTCCGGGAAGATCGGCCCGGGGATGATCGAAGCACCCGCGCGCAGTCGCGCCGCCCAGTCCGGGCAGGCGGTGGAGTAAGCCGGGGTCACCTCAGTTCATCCGGGGGCGCGGTGCCGGCGTGGCAGCGAACCGGCCACCCACCTTCTCTGCTGCCTTCTGTCTCTCCTCCTTCTTGCCGGCGTCGCCCTTCTTGGCATGCGTGTACTGCACCGCGACCGAGGCCGCCTTCACCTGTATCGCGCTGGCAGTGGTCCGGCCGAGTGCGATGTTCTGCAACAGGGTCAGCATGTCCTGATCGTCCTGCTGCACCGGCTGATCCTTCGATCGCTTCAGCGCCCCGCCGTGCGCTTGCGACTCCAGCTTCACCTCCACCGCCGATGCCGCTTTCGGCTTGGCCTTGGCCCTGCCATTTGCTGATTTCGGAGGCGCCGGCGGGGTCGCAGATTTCGGCTTCCGACCGGCGCCAGGCCTTGCGCCACCAGCGTTTTTACGCGGGCCGCCGCTCTTGCCCTTCACGCCTGCCATTTGCTGATTTCCTCGCCCAAAGGGGAATTTTTTCTGCGCGTGGGAGGGGGACCGGTCTAGGCCGCGATGCGACGGCAAACTTTCGACCACCCCCACCCCTTCGAGCCGCTTGGCTCCCGACCTCGTCGCGCCCGTTCAGCTTGTCTGTTCAGGTTCCGCGCTCGGCGCGCTGCTTTGCTCCGTCGTGGCAGTTCTTGCACAGCGCCTGGTGGTTCGTCGGATCCCAGAACAACCGCTTGTCGCCTCGGTGCGGGACCACGTGGTCGACGACTGTCGATGCCTCGACGCGCCCAGTCGCCTCGCACATCAAGCAAAGCGGATGCTCCTGCAGGTAGCGCTTGCGGTACTGCTGCCACCTGTAGTCGTAGCCGCGCGCGGTGCTGCTCTGCTTCCCCGCTCGCCAGCTGTCGGTGTTGATCGACGCTAGCCGGCTCTCAACCTGCTTCAGCCTGCTCGGTACCGTGCTGAGCCGACCCATGCGCCCTTCCTCTCTGATAGTCCAGGCCGCCCTATCGGGTCGGCAATCCCGGAAGTGGAACGGCCACGCCGTCCGGCGGAGAGTCCGCACCAGGCCGGCGGGGAATTTCGTGCCGTAAGGGATAGAGGAGCAGCCGGAGCGGACACCGTTGATTGCTCGCGAAGCCCTATCACACTGGCATTTCACTCAACCGGAGGGCAGTAACCACATGCAAGACCACATCGAATATCTGAACATGGCGCTGCAGGCGCTTTCATGCCTCTTCTGGGTCATTGACCGCTTTTCCCCGCGGAAGCCGACCCCTCCCGATCCGCCTTGATCACAGCCTGGGCGGCTCGTAGCTGGTCGTCGGCGTCCCGTCCGATTCGAACAATTCGTGCCGCAAACTCTTCTCGGTACTGGGTTGCCGCATCACGTTCGCGGGTGCTGGCGCTGGCTTCGGACAGACGTTGGGTTTCGCAACTTGCCCAACCGTCCCGCAGCTTGAGATTGCCAGCGCGCAGGTCAGCAACAACAGCAGCAGGGACGGCCGCGGCCGCTGTACGGTCTTCTTCATGCTTCGCTCCGATGTCGGCCATCGCCTGGCCCTGGGTGTGCTCGGTCTGGCGGGCGTCGGCCTGTGCCGCGGCCTCGCCCTTCGCGTCGCCGGCGTCGCGCGTCGCGGTCGCGCCCTGTGCGCGGTCGCCGCGCCAGGACCAGCCGGCACCGAACATGGCCGCCGACCACAGCAGGACGGCGCCGAGGATGAGCAGGATGCGATTCACGGTCGGTGCTCCATCAAGCCGGCTACTTGCCGGCTGCCAGTTCGTGGATCCGGTTCATCGCCCAGTTGTATGCCAGCTGGTCGGTGATCGAGATCCTTGTGATGTTCTTGCCGTTCCGCTTGGCCTGGATGACCTCGGTGCTCTCCACGAGCATCGCCACAGCCAGCAGCGCACTGCGCGTCACCGGGTCTGGCTCCTTCAGGATCTCGACCGCGTCCGACACCATCGAGCGCAGCGAGTCCAGCAGGCCGGCGGTGGGCCTGGCGTTTCGCGTGTCGATCAGTGCCAGCGCCTGCTGCAGGCCCTTGATCGCCTCCTTGTGGCTACGCGCGCGGGCCATCGCCGGCTCCTTCGTCCTGTGCGTCGGCCGGGTTTGGCTTCAGCGATTCGGGCCGGGCGCACGGCCATATGCGGTAGATCCAGCCCGCAGCGGTGGTCCACAGCCCCATCGCGGCGAAGCCACAGATCAGCGAGTACCAGAACCCGCGCGGCGTCGGTACGCGCGCCCAGCAGATGGCGATGGCCAGCAGGCAGGACCAGAACCGGATCCGCGCCTTTGTATGGTCTGCGGACCACACGGCGCGCATGCCGATTTGCTGCGGCAGGTGCGGCAGCACCAGGCCGACGCTGACACTGATCACCAGGCTCTGCCACATGGCCTCTGCCAGCGGCGTGGTCATGTACTCGCCCACGTCCACCAGGAAAAGCTTCACCGCCGGCCAGTTGTCGGCCATGGCCGCGATGCCGGCGACGACCGGCACCGCCGCGGCGGCCTGGGCCATGGTGATACGGGGCACGTCAGGCCACCGCGCCGCCGGCGCGCTTGTACGCGGCCAGCAGGTCATCGATTGAGTGCTCGTGCTGGCCGAAGCCGGCGCCCGGCAGGCTCGCCCAGATGTTGCTCACCTTGGCGATGGCCGACTTGATGTTGCCGGCCTGGATCAGCTTCAGCGCGCCGCGCTCCTTGATCTGCTGCAGGGCGATCAGATCCTGGCTCAGCGGCGAGAAGTCCCCCAGGCCGAGCGACTTGCTGTACGCGACGTAGTAGCGCTGCAGCAGCTGGTAGCGGCCCGCCGCCGTGGACTTGATGCCCAGCTTCGGCAGGTCCACCAGCACTCGCGGGTGGTCGGCGTAGCTCCGGAACAAGCCACCACCGACCAGCACGTCGTAGCCATGGTCCGCAGTGAGCTGCTTGCCGTTGTCCGTGCCCTCCGACCACGCCAGCATGTCGAGGAAGGCCACGACGTTGCGGCCGCCGGCCTGCTCGGGAGTGATGAAAGCCATGCTGCCTCCAGAAACGCGAAAGCCCCGCCGCGTGGCAGGGCCTCTGCTGGTGTGTCGTCGGGACTTCTTCGTGCGGGCGCGGTTGCACAGCTTCGCCCATGCTAGGCATTTGATGCCACTACCAGTTCCTGAGGCAACTTCTTCCTCATGAGGAGAAAAATCTCCTCATGAGGAAGTCGGCGGGCAAAAAAAAGCCCCGCAACGCGGGGCTCTTCTTTTACCTGACCAGTGGCTCAACCAACAGCCACCCTCATCTGTGGCACCTCTTCATCGCAGTCGGGACTGCCGCCGAAATCCGACAACGTAGGCGCAAGCTTACCGTGCGCTCTGTTTCGGAACTCAGCCGCCGCGAATCGCATCAGCACGCGACGAATCAGTGGCTGATAGCCCAAGCCTTCGGCCTCCGCAATGAGCTTCAGGTCAGCGATCAACTTCTTCTGTAGGCGGAGCGAGATCATCTGCAAGCCAAGCGCATCGTCCACTGCGCTTCCATGATCAGAGGGCGCGACGTATGCATGCGCGATCGAGGTGCCGAGTTCCCCTGTTTCCCAGGGGCACGGGCTCTCGGCGACAGCCTTGTCGACCATGTTGTTCATTTTTTGCTCCAAGAGTTAGCTGTGCTGAACGCACAGGGTTTCGTAGTCCGTGACCCACTTCTGCGTGGGCTCGAACGCTGATTTGATGGCGAAGAAATCAGGGTACTGAACGTACACGACCTTCAGTTTGCGGCCGTGATCAGTCTCTGCAATGAACCACTGGGTGGGGGGGTCGGTTTCATGGTCTTCTCGGTTGTCTCGGAAGGATGGGCCGTCTCTGTTCAGGAAGCATTGGTAGACCTCAAGCGGCGTGACACCATGCTTCAACTCAAGCTTTTCCCGCACTCGTGCAGAAATCCGAACATCCATCCTTGGCGTCTCCGGGGTACCGTTGAAGGATTGTATATACAGCGAGTCTGTATATACAACCATGCGCCTATCACGTTTTCGGCTTCAGTCATGCACCCTTTAGCCCTATGTGGCGACTGACACGATTCTCTTCAACCCTTGAGAATTAGTGAAACCAGCCTGAAACAGCTTTCCGCTGAAGCTGCGCCTGCCCAGGCTCAGGGCCTCTTGGAGCAACGCTAGAGCGCTGGCGTGTGCTTGCAAATAGGTACTTTTCCGCATCTTGGCCTCCTTGGCCAACTCGCCATGCGGCCTGCGCCGCTCCGGCCACACCAACTCTGTGGCTGCCGCGTGCACGACCAGTCGGAGCCTCCAACGGTCTGCCGGCAGCTTTAGAGACAACGGCCCGAAGCGCTCCGTGTGAAAGTGCTCGGCCACATGGCGGAATGCATGGTCAGCCAGCCTGGCAACTTCTGCGTCCCCTGCGCGGGTTGCCACCGCGAGGACTGTCGCCCGCTGAAGGGGATCCTTCATGTACGCCAGTGCTCCAGCGATGTCGGCGCTCGTCAGGGCTCCTTTGGTACCCCGCCCCTCTACGGGCACCCGGTAGCCACCGCCCACCAGCATGCGCGCCAGCAGCTCCAAGGGATCGCGGTCATCACCCTTTGCCGCCTCCTCTCCTCCTCGGACAGGCGCCGCTGGGCCGCCATAGCGGCTCGTGTCTCGGATCGGCCGCCCGTGTGCCCACGCATACTCTGCGAACCATACCGCCGACTCGCCAGTCGCCTCGGCGCCGCGTGCGCCGCAGCGCGTGCATTGCAGCCGTGCCCGCTCCCCTCGATCCCGGATCACCAACCGCACCCGCGCGCAGCCGCACTCGGCGCAAACCTTCACCGCGCCGTTCATCGTCTCTCCCGCCATGGTCACTCCCCTTTGCGTTCCGCCGCAGTGGCGATTCGTCGAAACTTCTGGATCTCTGCCGTGATCGTGGCAATCGCGGTCTGCTTGCGCCGCATGCCGGCGGCCGTGGCGTACTCGGCTTCCACCTTCGCCAGGTTGCGCTCCAGGTTGGCGATCTGGTCCCTGGCCCAATCCGACCGCTTCTTGAACGGCTTCGCGTCCTTTTGTGCCGGTGCCGCCGCCGACGCCCTGGCTGCCGGCGGCGGCTCAGCGCCGAGCCGGCGCGCCACCTCCGCGGCAAGGTCCACCGTCTGAAACGGCTTCAGGTCTTCTTCCAGCGTGCTCATGCCGTCTCGTGCTCCAGCACGTAGGTCTGCTGCTCGATCAGCTCGTCGTCCGATCCATACGTCTCGTGGAACAGCCGCGAGCCGTCCATCAGGCTCGGGCCGTAGCGCTCCCGCGTGTCAGCCAGCGTCCAGCCCTCTCGCGGGTGCCGACGGTGGTGCCAGGTGCACAGGGCATACCCGTACATGTGGCCGCGGCGGATGTTGCCGCTCTTGGTGTGGTTGTAGTCGCAGCCGATCACCACCTCCTGCGGCAGCATCAGCCCAGCAGCTGCCGCGCTCAGGCAGGCCATGCACGGCCCTTCTTTCGCCGCCACGATGCGGGCGGCCTCCGCCGGGGTGGGCGGCCTGGTGCTGGTACCGATCATACTGCCGCACTCCAGCGCCCGGCCGACCATCCGCTAGAATCGTCCGAGATGGAGCGCTGGAGCAGGGAATGAAGGTTCGCTGGAAGGTTCGGTTTGCGCCTATTCCGTCGGCAATTTGCTTCGCCGCGGGAGGACTCACCACAACATTGCTGCTCTGGCCTGCTCTCGGCAGCGTCCCTGTCGTCCTGAAGGACCCACTTGCTCCGTCCTGGATACAGGCGGTCGGCAGCCTTGCCGGCATCGGCGCCGTGATAGGAATTGCGGTTTGGACGCACCTGACGGCGAAGGCCGAGCGAGCCGAGCGAGAGTTGCTCGACAAGAAGGCCAGATACGTTCTGGCCAACCGCATCCTTGAGAGATTCCTTGTCACCATCAGGGACGTAATTGCTGTCGCGGAGAAGGGCGCTTCTACCGGAGCCAACTTCCACATGGTGATGCAGGAAGTCCCCCAGGAAGTACGGGACCTTGAATCCCAGCTTCACCTCATGGCCGACGCTGGGGGTCCCGGCTTCACGGCGATCAATGCCTATGAAGATGCTCGGCGCCTCCTGAAAACGGAAAGGCTCCGCTTCGAGGATCAGTCGACCTTCTTTCGTTGCATCAGGTACGCAGAGGAACGCTGCAGCGTTGCCGCTGTAGCCGTTCGCATCTTCCTCTTTGATGTCAATCCGTAGAGCTCGCACCCCGCTCTCAGCGGCCGCGAGCCGCGAGTTGGCTAGAATCCAGCCACCACAGGGGAGATCGACATGAAGGAACGGCCGTTCGGGCGAGACACAGTGGTTCTGCTGATCATGGCGTTTGGCTTCGGCGCGCTCTTCGCCTGGGGCCTCGTCACGCCACCCTCGGGCAAGGTCCATGTCGCCGCCGGCAAGCCGATTGACTGGCCGGCCTGGGTGCAGGCCGTTGGCTCCGTACTGGCGATCTGTGCTGCCGTCCTCATCGCGAGGTGGCAACGAATATCGGAACTGCTGGACACCAGGGACAGGGAGGCCCGCGCAGCCTTGAGTCTTGGAGCGGTGCTCCTCACGGATATCAAGCGCCTTCGCTCCAACCTGCAGGAGGCAGTATGGTCGGTCGAGTACCAGCATCCCGACTGCGGCACCGTGTCGTCGCGCCTTGTGCCAGAGCAACTTTGGAGAAACGTTGCCGAGCTCCACCGACTGGGCGAACCTGGATCCCAGCTGCTGCGTGCGGTCTTCCGCTATCAAGAAGCCATGGACGTGGCTGAAATCGGCATACTGCTGCCGGAGGAGTACCCGCAATATCTTGAGCACATGCGCGCTGCTCTCGCCCACTGTGATAGCGCTCTCGAAGGGATCCGCGGTATGCGTGACTGAGATTGCAAGACCAGGATCGCCATTTGCCTTGCGGCGGAGGTCCATGGAGTAGTTCATGTCCGTCCTTCAGGCCAGCAAAATGCGGATCGGGTAGTGGTGCTCCACCTCGCGCTTCTTCAGGCGGAACACGGCGGTCTCGCGGCCCTTCACGTCCACGAACTGCGCGCTGCCGTCGGTGAGGAACACGAGGAAGTCCAGGACGTAGCGCGTGCCTCCTGGCAGGTGGATCGGCACCTGGCGCAGCCAGAAATGCACTTCACCGGCGGATTGCCGGCGCTTGAGGTCTTCGTAGTAGCGCGCCTCCCGCTTGCTGTCGAAGCGGATGCCGTCCACCGTCGTGGCCACGTTGCCGTACTTGTTCCGCCGCCGCGGCGCCTCGGCCTCGATCTCCTCCGGGCGCAGCGCAGGCACCGCGGCGCGCTGCTGGCTCGCCTGCAGCAGCTTGCGCATGCCCTCCGGCATGTCCGCCTCGCTGTTGTAGCGGAGCGCGCGCTTGCTGGTGCTCATGCCGGCAGTTCTCCGGCCAGGCCCAGCACCCGCGCGGCGCGCGAGCGGAACGACTGCCACTCGCGCGCGGTGCGCGCCTGGAACTCCTCGAACTCCCGCGCCGTCCGCCCCTGCATGTCGTCGAACTCCATCTGCAGCAGCGCCAGCTTCTGGCCGACGGACAGACCGCCCTTTGTCTCGGTCCCATAGGCGGCCGGCGACGTGATGGTCAGCTGCGTCGCGCTGTGGCCTGGTGCCGGCGGCATGCTGACGGGGGCGCTGCCCTGGTCGCGCCACAATGGCTCCTGGCGCGCCTGCCGGGCGTTGTTGCGGGTGCCCTGTTGGCACAACTCCCCGCGGCCCGCCAGCGAGCGCACGATGCCAGCAACGGCTGCCACGGACAGGCCTGTGTAAACCTCCCGAGGATGCCCCTGCATCATCGCCGCGGTGCCCATGTGCTCCAGCAGCTCGGCCGCAGTGCACGCGCCGGTCTGCTGCAGGCAGTAGCGCGCCAGTTGCTCGTGGTACGCGCGGAGTTGGTCGGCAGGGATCATCGTGCCCCCTCCTGCGAGCCCGCTAGAGCGGCATCCAGCTCCTGGCCGGTGATCGGCCGCGACTCCATCTGTTCACGCACGCGGTCCAGTTCCGCGATGTAGTTCTCCGACGAGTGCTCGAACACCAGCGCCAGCTCCCTCGCAGCGCGCTCCATGCTCGCGCGTGCCCTGTCGCGGTCGCTGACCTGGTGCACGCGCGGCCGCTCGTAGCCGATGCTGGCCGCGGCCGGCTCCGGCACCTTCGCCTTGCCGTCCAGCACCGCCTGTAGCGCAGCGTCGTATGCGGAGCGCAGCATGCGCTGCTGGTCCCGGCCATCGGCACTGCGGTAGCGGTAGGCGTCGAGGAACTGCCATACCAGCACCGCGAAGCCGCTGCGGTCCTGGCCCGGCGCCAACTGCCGCTCGATCTCGGGCAGGAACGGCAGCCCCAGCGCCAGGACGCGGAAGCGGGCGGCGTTCGGCGGGAACTCGTGGCCGGTGCGCTGCGCCGCGGTGACGCCGGCGGCCAGTTGCCGAACCGTCAGCCCCTGCAGCGACTCGGACCACGCCTTGCCAGCCTGCGTGAGGTCACCGGTGGTCGGGTTGAACGGGCTGAAGCCGTACTGGCTCGACCACGTGTTGCCGTACACGCCGTTCATCGCCTCCCACAGGCCGGCCAGCGCGGTGACCAGGCGGTCAGACGGCCAACCACTCGACGTCGATCGGATCGGCTCCGGCTCCGCCTTGGCCGTGATCGCCGCCAGGTGCGCCGCCGCTTGCTGCCGCTCGTCGTGCGAGGGCTTCGCCGTTGAGGCGTGCGCTGCGGTCGGCGTGGGATTCGTGGCCGGATCGAAGAGTCGTTGCATGGCTGGCACCGTTGGCGGTTGGTTGCGGGGAGGCTTTCGCGGCGTGTTGCCGCCGGGCGGCGGCGATGAGGTAGCCGGCCGGCTTGTCGTGGTAGATCTCGGCCAGCTCCAGCACGTGATCGGCGGTAACGCCCTCGGCAACCGCTGCGATCAGGTCGGGGTTCTGGCTGGTGGTGCACTGGTGCCTGCGGCCGGCGGCCATGGCTGCACGGTTGAGCGCGACAGCGATCGGGCCTGGCGATGTTCCACACACACCCGGCGGCTCGGCCGCGCCTGTGCTGTGTGGTTCTATGACGGTTGCTTTAGGTTGCTCTTGGTTCGGGTGCAAAAGCTTTGCACCCTTTTCTGCTCCAATTTGCACCCTTTCTTGCGCCGTTTTGCACCCTTTCCTGTCGCGATTTGCACCCTTCAAGGGTGCAGAATTTGCACCCTTTGAATGTTCCACGGCGCCGTCGGCGATGGGTGCAAAATCTGCACCCTTCATCCATTCGGGGCTGATCCGGTACTGCCGCGTGCGGCCGCCTTCGTCGCGCCCACGGCGACGGCCGCCGATCCCGTCGTTGACCAGGATCAGCCAGCCGGACGCCTCCATCCGGCGCAGCTGGTACTGCACGGCCCGCTCGGACTGCCGCGTCTTGCGCGCCAGGTGCGCGATCGACGGGAAGATGTGAGTGCCGTCGTCATGCGCGTGGTCGGCCAGCGCCAGCGCCAACAGCATCTCGCCGCCGCCCACCGGATAGCGGTCAAACACCATGCCTGAGATCTTGCTGGCCACTACCAGACCCCCACAACGGCGCTGTCTACGCGTGCGCCCGGGCATCGCCGGTAAGCTGGCAAGCCGACAGGCGCAGCCCACAAGGAGGACTGGGGATGGGGGATCTTTTGATGCGGGAGCGCCAACGGGAGTTGCTGACTACCCTGATGCGACACTATCCGGGCTGGTTGCGCCCGAACCAGGTCAGCGACTTTCCTGGCGACAACTCCCTGCGAGTGAACATCGCATATCTCATGGAACACGGGCTCGTTGAGGCTCAGTTCGCTCACGACCTGAAGAACGATCCGCTGCTGCTCCAGGCGAAGATCACCGCGAAGGGTATAGATTTCCTGGCCGATGATGGTGGCCTCAGCGCCATACTCGGCGTGGTCACGATCAAGTTGCATGAGGAGGATCTCCGGCAACTGATCGAGGCGAAGATTCGCGAGTCGGATGAAGACCCTTCTCAAAAGCAGCGATTGCTTGATCAGCTGCGAGAGCTGCCTGCCGAGACCACAAAACACCTTGCGCTGCAGTTGGTGGATGCTGGGCTGAGGAATTGGCCAGTTGCACTGCAGCTACTTCAAAGGTTCCTGGGCTGAGCGCCATGCGACGCATCAGCAGCCAGGTGCTGCTGGTCAGCGCGATACGGAACTCGTCGACTTCGATACACGCGTTACGGTCCTCAACGAACAGGCCGGCGTGCGTGACGACAAGTGAATGGATCTGCAGCATTTCAGAAGACCTCAACTAGAAAGGAGACCCTGCATGGACCTCGGAGAAGCGCAGCAACTGATTGCGCACCTGCTTGGACGCTGCGTCGCGGCGGAGAAGGCTGTCCAAACCCTCATCGGCAGCCCCAACCCGAACGCTTCGATCGGGCAGGTGATGCGGACCAATCTGGTCATGCGCCGACAGAGCCTCGGAATGGACTTGGCAGCGGTGGGACTCCCCGCCGAGCTGCTGCCAGCGGCCTCGCAAGCGTTCGTGTCGCAGGAGGCCGCCGTGCATAACGGTTTGGCAGGCGGCAAGTACTTCCCGCCCGGGTGGCCGGCGAAGTAGCGCGCGGCGTCCACGCAGTCGCGACAAGAGGTCGCCGCGCCGCGGTGCTCTGCGGCTTCCACACACACAACCACCCCCGAGGAGGGCGAAATGAAAAAAGTGCCGATGCCGGACTTCAAGGCTCTGCTGATCGACTGGAAGATCGATGTGCTGGAGAGCTTGGATGGAGCGATCTTCACGTTCCTCGCCCTCCCGTGGGCGCCCGGCGGCGAGCCGCAGTCAGCGGCTCCCATGGCACCAGTCGGCCTGAACGAAGAGAGCATTCGAAGGCTGCACGCAGACCTTGGAGAGCTTGTGGCTCTAATGGATTCGCGTGGTCGCGGAAGCTCAGCACCGTCCGGCTCTTCGCCCACACACTGAGATCGCAAACCGGTTGAAGGGTCGAGTCGGACACGTCAGGCCCCCTCGACCGGCACGATCCTGCGCTCGTCGGGGTCGCTCGTCGCGCTTGCGGAGTCGGGCGCGCTCACCTGTTCGCGGAAGACCAGCGGCTCCTTCGGCACTCGCTCGGGGCCGATCAGCTCACTGTTCTTTTCGATCAGCTCGGCCAGCTCTGGACTGGCCCGCCGGCGGTTCGTGGCGATCTGGTACAGGTAGTGCGGATTGCAGTCGCACGCCTCAGCGAGGAGCTTTCGGCGCTGCATGCTGGAGATGTAGGTGATCAAGTCCATGCCGCACATCTAGCCACTTGCTAGATGTTTCGTCAAGCACTATGCTAGACATGACTAGCTTGGAGCTAGACGACATTTGTCTAGCTTAAAGCTAGTCTGTGCAGATGCTGACCATCGACGAAATCCGGCGTATCCGCCTCGCACAGCTTGTCCGGCAATACGGTAGCCAAGCCGCGTTGGGCCGCGCCGTGGAGAAGGACAAGAATCAGATCAATCAGTGGCTCGGGCGAGCGAATGCTCGTGCGATGGACAGTGACAACGCGAGAGCGTTTGAAGTCGCTTGCGGGAAGCCGAAGGGGTGGATGGACAACCTGCCCACGCTCGATCGGGTTCCGGCGCTCCTGGAGGCGGACGCAGGACTGGTCACCGCTCTAGAAGCGCACAACGACGAGATGCGCGCCGCGTATGCGGAGCTGCAAAGGCTACTTAACGAAAAGCCGAAAAGTGCCAGCAGAAAGAGGAAGGCGAGCTAGTTTTCTTGTCTACAAGATGCGCCTATCTCCTTTGTAAGCTGGCGCATCAGGAGGGGAGACAAGATGGGCCGCAGCACGTGGTATCCAGTGGCGAAGGGAATCGCTCTTTCCGTCACCTACGCAATTCTGTTTATCTTCCTCTGGCGGTCTTCGGTCTCCCAGTGGTATCTGCCTGCCGGCATCCGCATGGCCGGGCTCTTGTTTCTTCCGCGACGCCTCTGGCCATACCTGTTCCTGGGTGACGCCCTTGCGCTGTGGTGGCTTCGAATCCCTAAGGCTGAGCAATACTCCATGCAGTGGGCCTACCTGAGCCCTGCACTGCTGCTCCCCATCGTTTCGCTACTCCCTCGGTTCGCCCAACGGGTTGCACCCGCCCACTGGAGTAAGGAGGCTCTGGTCCCGGCGATCATGGCAGGGACGGCAATCTGGACTTCCGCCGTCAATGCGGGGCTGAACTTCTTCCTCGATGGGCCAAAGCAGGACGTCACGCTCGAGTTGTTCGTCCGGTTCGCCGTCGGCCACTATCTAGCCATGCTCAGCATCGCGCTTCCGCTGCTGCTGTGGGCACGGAAAGCGCCTTCCGACCAGCAGCCGCGTGGACTGCTTCGGGATTCGGTGCTGGCTGGTGCGTTCTTCGCTGTTTCCTTTTTGCTTGCGGCGGCGCTGAACGAAGACGTCGCCAAGCCCGGCATCCTTTCAATCATGCTGCTGCCACCTATCGCGCTGACTTTCCGCCACGGGTGGCGCGGCGCTGCAGTGGGAATCGCGGGCGCCGCGATAGCGATTGGTTTTAGCCTGCCGGATTTCACCGCGGTCGGCGCTCACGACGATTCCATTTTCGTCGCGCAGGAGGCGCTGGCGGTGCTGGCAACTGCGATGTTCGTCCTTGGCGTCAGCATCTCCAAGAACTTCTCCCGCGTAGCAAAGCTGCGAGCTGCCGAACTGCGCGCGATACAGGTTGCCCGCGAAACGCAGCGGCTGGCCGAACATGACCTCAGATCTTGTGCGAGAGCGCTTGCAACCTCCCAGATGTCTATCGCCTGGGGGTACAGAGGTTTCGTCGGATCGCTGAAAGAGAAAGGACAGTACGAGCTTGCGATGGACGCAACCAAGCAGAGCGTCGCCAATACGCAGATGCTCCTGGACCAGGTTTCCGCCATCTACCCTCTCGGCATCGAGACCGAGGGGCTCTACTGGACTTTGCGGTCTAGTGCGTTCGCTAATGCCTGCGGAACCGCCATCGACTATCGACTTCAGGGCGATGCGTCCGCACTGTCGACCGACATGAGCGTCCTTGCCTACAGATGCATCGTGGGCGCGGTCAGCACCCTGTCGGGCGTCGACCACCATCAGATTGTCGTGAAGACTGTGACCAGGAACCGCTCAACTAGGGTGCTGGTGAAGGTTCAAAGGTACCGCCCGCTCGGTACGGACTTCGATTTCGACGAAGAGGCTTGGTCGAGCCTGCAACTCCGTATCCAAACGAACGGCGGCGCCGTAAGGCGCCGCCATGACCACATCGTCTTCGTAGTCTGAAGGTGCTGCGCCGCCGAGACGCTACTGCGTCTTGGCCGGCGTCTGCACGTACCACTCGTCGCCGCTGCTGGACTGCACAACGAACACCACCACTTCGGCCGAACGGAACACCACCTTGCCATTGGCGGGAGCAGAGGTGACAAGCCGGACACGATCGACATCGCGTCCCATTGGCATCACCCAGGCCGTCGAGTCGACGCGGCCCACACCAGCTCGCACGTTGCCGGTGAGGTCGTTGATCTGTAGGTACGTGATGCCGTCCCGCGCGAACTGATAGACGTGCCAACTGGGATCCTGCGCCAGATCTAACGCGGCGGGCTGCGCATCGCCGAGACCCGTCTTGGCCACCGCTTTGGGTGACCCATTCCCGTCATTGGGACAGCATGCCGCCGCCTCGCCGGCCGCGGCCAATGCGCTCAATCCAGCGAACGCGGCGCACAGCGCCCGTCCCCGATTCCCTACGTTTGCCATAAGTCTCTCCTGGTGGTTTGAGCGAAGGCCGCCCGAGGCCATTCTGGACCAGGATATCAATGCCGGCAGCCTCCGCGATGCGGGCCGCACTCCTCGGGCGGCCCGCGCAGGAGCGTGCCGAAACGCAAAGCATCTTGCTAGACAAATCTAGCTTCATGCTTGACATTGACTAGCACAGTGCTAGACACTCTCTCTGCCCCAGGGAAATCGCCCATCGGCGACCGGGTCAGGAGAACTGAAATGGCTTTCGCAACCATCAGCACCGGCGGCGCAATCGCCGCCCGCGGCACCTGGATTCCCCTCGGGCGCGGCTCCAAGCCCGTCGTCGCCCTCCAGCTCGGCTGCATGGGCATCCACATCGATCCCGCCGAGGCCCGCTGGCTCAGCGACGAGCTGACCCGCGCCGCCGATGAAGCCGATTCCCTCGCCGCTCGGGCCGACGGGGTGTCCGAGTGAGCGCCCATGTCGCTGTGGATGTGCTTGCGGCGAAGCTCGCCGGCCGTTGCGCGAACGGCCTGGAGCGCGGACAGGGCAGCAACCTGCACGCAATCCCGTCCTCCCAGGTGCGCCGCCAAGGCGGATTCACCGAAGCCGCAGGTAAAGCGCTGTGTGGCGCGGAGCCGGGCCGGCGATCCGTGGGCTGGACTGTGTGCGAGCAGCAACCGGTGTCCTGCCCGCGCTGCCTGCGCGCCATCGCCCGCGTAGGCAGCGCGGCATGAGCACCACCACCATGGTAGTCCCCTTCAACGACACCGGCGACTTCGCCGCCCTGCGCGCCGCTGAGGCTTGGTGCCGCGAGCGCGGCGTCTCCTACGGCTCGCAGCAGCGCGGCGCGCCCATCGGGCTGCTGGTCGGCGACTACGCCATTGCGAAGTGGCGGAACCTGTCGAAGGCTGAGCGCGCGGCGCTGCACGGCACGATCACCGGCGACACGCGCAACGGCCCTGTGGTACTGCGCATCAAGATCAGCACGCTGCCCAGCGCCGCGACCGCGGGCGGTGCGCAATGAGCGCCCTCGCCTACCTCGCCCTCGGCATCCTCGCCGCCGCACTGGTGTCCGCCTTCCGCGTCAAGGACACCAGCGACGCGTCCGCCGTCTTCGCCAGCAAGACCAACGCGGTGCAGTACCAGCTGCAGCAGGAAGAGGCCGGCTATCACTGCTGGATGCGCCCTGCGCGTGGCGGCCTGATCCAGGTGCGGTGCTACCTCCGACAGGAGCGCCGGCCATGAGCCGCGCCGCTTCTGCACTGGAGGTGCTCGATTTCGAGATCAGCCAGATCGACGGCTCAGCGAACATCATCAATGCCGAGCGAGCGCTTCGCTTGGCGGAGGTGAAGTTGGGGCTCGTAGCGCTCATGGATGCCTGCGGCAAGCTTGAATTCCAGAAGCACCGCGATGGCTATCTGTTGCGTGCTGGGGACCTCACGGCAGTGGTCATAGCGCTCGACTTCCTGCGGGGTGGCCGATGAACGGCGCGGCCCTGAATCAGCCTCAGCCGCAGCCCAGCGATCGCGCCTGGGCCGCCTACGGCGCGGTCTACCTGGCCGCACGTCGCCTGCGCTACAGCCATCGCTGCTCGATCCGCGCCGCGCGTGCTGCGCGCGCCAAGGTGCTGGCCGGCAACTCCACCGCCGCCGGCGCCATCGCCGCCCTGCGCCGCGACCTGCGCGCATCCCGGAGCCAGTCATGACCGCCGAGAACCGCATCATCACCATCCGTTTCGGCAAGCCGAGCGAGGGCATCGCCAACGCTGGCGCCGTCGATATCCATGCAACCCCGGTTAGCGAGCATATCGCCGTCCATCCGACTCAGGACGCGTCGGTTCTCAAATGCGACCGGTGGACGGCAACGCACGTCCCGACTGGCCTGCGAATCTGCAGGGCGCCGACGAAGGAGGTTGCGATCGCGGCTGCAGAAGCGTTCGGTCGGCTCGATATCGATTGGAGCAGCGTCACGCCGGAGGCTGCAAAGGACTGGCCGGAAGATCTGCGCAACCAGGCCAGATCGGTTCAGTCGCTGGCAAGGCAGGGCGAGTTGGAAAAGCTCAAGGCGGCGTTCGCATGAAGCGCTACGACCCAACCCCGGAACAGCGCGCAGCCATGGACCGCGCCAAGAACCCTCGCCTCCACCCCTACCGCCGGCACATGGCGTCGCCGCGCGAAGAACGCACGCATGCGCCCCAGGCCGAGCGCGTTGTCCCAAAGCACACCCGGCTTGTCCGCCTCTGAGCACAAGGAGTTGCCATGGAACTTTCTTTCTACAAGAGCGTCGATGTTGATGTGGAGGTTTGCGTCGACGCTCACGACATCGCGAAACAGTTGCGTCGCATGGACCCTGATGACCGCGCGAAGTTCATTGCCACGGCGCTGAGCGAAGCGGGCGAGCGCGTCGTGCCGTTCGGCGCCGGCGATGGGGATCAGGCACGCATCGCTACAACCGTTGAGCGCGCCTTCCTTGCAGCCAAGGCCCTGCCGAGCTGCCCACCGGAAATCGCCGACCTGTTCTGGGTCGTCCACCAGAGGGCGATGGCATGAACGACGGCATCTACCTGCTGGGCTACGGCCTGGACGCCATCGTGCAGCGCGTGCTGCCCGAGCTGCCCACCGGTTCGCTCGCCCAGGAAGCCGCGCTGGCGGCGCACATGCTCGGAGAGCCGGCGATCTCTCCCGCGGCGCGGCTGAAGCGCTACGAGGAAGCCTGCAAGGCCGTGCGCGATCGCCACCACGACCTGCGCGTGCAGTTCGGCAACAACTACAAGCGCGCCTGGGCGAAGAAGAACCATCCGCCCCTACAGCAGGGCGCCCAGATCGTCTCCCTCATCGACCGGAAGCTCCGCCGATGCTGATCGTCACCGTCCACATCCCCGGCGTCGCCGAGCCGCAGATCGTCCGCGCCGAAACGCGCGAGGCCGGAATCTCCGACGCCCTCTACGCCCTGGGCCTGCACTTCGCGCCCGAGGGCACCACCGCCGACACGCAACCCATTGAGGACGCGCCATGTTCTTTCGCAACCTGACCCTCTTCCGCTTCCCCACGTCGATCGACTTCTCCGAGGTCGACGCCCTGCTGCCGGAAGCCCAGCTCAAGCCCGTCGGCCCGATGGAAATGAGTTCCCGCGGCTTCGTCTCGCCGTTCGGCGCCGGCGATGCGACGCTGTCGCACCGCGTCGGCGACTTCCTGTGGCTGACCGTCGGCGGCGAGGACAAGATCCTGCCCGGCTCGGTGGTCAACGACCTGCTCGCGCGCAAGGTCGCCGAGATCGAGGAGAAGGAAGGCCGGCGCCCCGGCGGCCGCGCGCGCAAGCGCCTGAAGGACGACCTGATCGCCGAGTTGCTGCCGCGCGCGTTCGTCCGGCCCTCGCGCACCGACCTGTTCCTCGACCTGGAGCACGGCTACGTGGCCGTGGATACGTCCAGCCGCAAGGCCGGCGAGAACGCGATGTCGGAGATCCGCAACCTGCTCGGCAGCTTCCCGGTCCTGCCGCTCAACGCCGAGGTGGCGCCGCGCTCGGTCCTCACCGCCTGGATCGCCGGCGAGCCGCTGCCCGAAGGGCTCAGCATCGGCGAGGAATGCCAGATGCAGGATCCCATCGAGGGCGGCGCGGTCGTGAAGTGCCAGAACCAGGAACTGCGCTCGGACGAGATCGGCAAGCATCTGGAGGCCGGCAAGCAGGTCGCGCGGCTGGCGCTGGTGCTCGACGACCACGTGTCATTCGTCCTGGGCGACGACCTGGTGATCCGCAAGCTGAAGTTCCTCGACGGCGCGCTCGATCAGCTCGAAGACGCCGGCCAGGACGGTGTGCGCGCAGAGATGGATGCGCGCTTCGCGCTCATGACCGGCGAAGTCCGCCGGCTGTTCCTGCTGCTGGAAGGCGCGCTGAAGCTCAGCAAGGCGGGTGCATGATGAGCGCGCCCTCCTTCAAACAGTTGGTCAAGGACGGCACGGCGCGGCGCGCCGACGCTCTGAAGTTCCGGATCGAGGACATCCACGAAGAGCCCGGATTCAACTTGCGCGACCCGCTAGGCATCGACGAGAACGGCGTCACGTTCGAGGAGAGCATTGAGCAGCTGAAGGAATACATTCTGGCGGGCGGCGTGCTGCCACCCTTGGAGGTTCGTCCCCGGCCAGGTGGCGGAGTCTTCGTCGTCGAAGGGCATAGGCGTCGGTTGGCCTATCTGCGCGCTGGCGATGCGATTCGCGACCCGAGCGGCGACCTGTGGATATCCGTCATCCCCTTCCTTGGCAACGATGTGCAGCGGACATCACGCATGTTGTCGAGCGCCAAGGGCCGGAAACTGGCACCGCTGGAAACTGCAAGGGGCTATGCACGTTTGGCCGCGTTCAACTGGTCACCTGAAGAAATCGCGCAGGACCAAGGTGTCAGCCGCGTACACGTGGACAACATGCTGATCTTGTGGCGCGCCAACGAGGACGTGAAGAACCAAGTCCGCAACGGCACTATCGCAGCGACTGCGGCGGTCGACCTGGTGCGCCACCGTGGTGAGGAGGCCGGCGAACTCATAGCCAGCGCAGCCGAGGCCGCCAAGGCCGCAGGCAAGAAGCGCGTCACGCCCAGGATGTTCAGGCCCAAGCCGCTACCCCGGAAGATCGTCACCGCCCTGGACGACGTCACCGCGCAGATCGACAAGGCCCTGCCCGAAGACGTCCGCGCCGCGCTGCAGGCCGGCGAGGTCGAGCACGTCACCCTGCCCGCCGAGATCATCAAGCAGCTGATCGAGATCCGCGAGCGCATCCCCAGCCGTGAGGAACCCAGCGCATGACCACGATCACCCCCGAGGCGCTGGAGCGCATTGCCGCAACTGCTGAAGCGGAACGCGAGCGAAGCCTGAAAGCAATCACGGCCTACGGCTCGGCCGGAGTCGATGAGCGCTACAGAATTGCGATGCAATCGGCCCTTCTCGCCGCCCTCCCCGAGCTACTTGCAGCGCAGCCGCAGTTGAACTACGAGCGCATGTTCGTAGATGCGTGCTCCGCGTTGGCAGAAGTGTCTCGCGAGCTTGGCTGCGATCCGGACCAGGGTGGTGCAGAGCCGATCCTGGCGGCAATTGCCGAACTGCGCGGCGCAGCGCAGCCGCAGGCCGAGCAGCAGGGCGCGGATGAGCGATTCCCGAAGGGCCTTGCCGATGCGGTGGCGTATGCCGATGCGATGGAGAGAGCGGCTGCGGCTCTGTTCGAGCAGGTCATCGGGTACGAAACGGACGGCAGCGACACTGGGCCGGACATGCTCGCTCGCGTCGCCGCCGCCATCGCAGCGCGCCAGCCTACGGACCATGCGCCCGCGATATGGGTCAGCCCGGAACAGATGCAGGCGCACGTAGACCCCGCGCGAGGTGAAGGCGGCCACTATCTCCCAGCGCGGAAGACGCCGGCCGGCAAGTTCACGCAGCCGCTCTACACCGCCCCGCCCGCGCAGGTGGACTTGCAAGCGCTCTGGGTAAGCGTCAAAGACCGCCTGCCGACTGAGACCGATTACGACGACTCTGGCGACGTGCTTGTGCGTTTCCGGTACACCGATACGCCTGGCCGCGCGTGGACGATCGGGGAAAGCTCGTACTTGCCCGGCGATCCGTGGAACAACGGGTGGCTGTTCGGTTCGTGTGACTACGCCGAGGTTTCGCACTGGGCGCGGAAGGACGATGTGCTGGCGCTGACCAACAGCCAGGGGAAGGCGCATGGCTGACACCGAACAGCGGGCGCGGGAGTTGCTGGCCGCGGAGTGGGACAGGCTCGGTGCCGCTGCACCGGCTCGCCAGTTGCGTGGCGGATGCCACGCTCCGCCACTGATCGCCGCGGCGCTGAACGCAATCTCGGCCGCCCTCGCCTCGCAGGCGAAGGTACAGGAGGATGTGCAGCGTTATGCGGATCGCTATCGCTTCATCGAGATGCTTGCGGCCGGAGAGCCTGAAGACTTTGCAGTCGTTGAGGATGCAGCGTTCGCTACTCATCGTGGCTGCGAGCACAACTTCGGACTGAACATCGACGCAGCCATGCTCGCCGCCGCGTCGGCGCCGGAGGGCGGCAGCCATGGCTGAGCGCCCCATCTTGTTCAATGGCCCCATGGTCCGCGCCATCCTCGACGGGCGCAAGACGCAGACGCGGCGCGCCGTGAAGCTGCGCCATCCGTGGGAGATCGAGGAGCGCGACGATGGGTCGTCGTGGCCCTGGTATCCCGACTACGTCACCGGTGGCGAGTGGGACGGTTGGGTGCCCTGCCCCTTCGGCCAGCCCGGCGACCGGCTGTGGGTGCGGGAGAACGGCCTGGAGCATCAGCGAACCCGGCTTTTCATCAGGAGGATCGACGATGGAGGCAAGTGAGGTTCTGACGCTGCCGGAAGCCGCGCGCCACATGAAGATGCACCCCGTGACGCTGCGCAACATGATGCATACCAAGTCCCACCCGCCAGGCCGAAAGGTCGGTGGTCGATGGAAGTTCAGCCGACCCGCGCTCGACGCGTATCTCGCAGGCGAAAAATGGCACGAAGCCCCTACACCCTTGTTGCCCGAGGCAAGAAAGGCACGCTCTACATCCGCTACACCGATCCAAGCGGAGAGCGCGTATTTCGCAGCACTGGGACTTCCGACCGCGCCCTCGCGACCGAATGGGCATCGAAACTCCATGCGGAAACGTACCGCACGAGTCGGCTAGGCGAGAAGCCGCGCCGGCGCTGGACCGAGGCCGTGACGCGGTGGCTGGGAGACAAGCAGGCCAAGCGCAGCCTGCGCAAGGATCTGCACAACCTGCGGTGGCTCGACCCGCACCTGCGCGGCTTGTACCTGGACGAGATCGATTCGGATCTGCTGGCGGACCTGCTCAGTAAGCGCATGGCCGAGCCGCGAGTGAAACGCGCCGGCGCCAAGGACGCAGCGCCAACGTCGCGCTCGACGGCCGAGAAGATGATGGCGCTCGTGCGCTCGATCCTGCGTGCCGCGCAGTCCTGGGGTTGGGTCGACCGCCTCCCCACGATCAAGCTCATCGAGAACGGCAAGCCGAAAGAGGACTACCGCTGGCTCACGCAGCGCGAGGCCGAGCGACTGCACGACGAACTGGCCGAGCATCTGCGCGGCCCCTACCTCTTCTCGCTGGCCACCGGCTGGCGCGAACAGAACGTGCTGCGCCTGGAGTGGTCGCGCGTCGACCTTGAGCGCCGTGTTGCGTGGTTCGGTGGCGGCCAGGCGAAAGGCAAGCGCGCGATCGGCGCCCCGCTGAGCGACGCGGCGATCGACGTGCTGAAGCAGCAGGCCGGCAAGCACAAGCGCTGGGTTTTCCCGAACGAGGATGGCGAGCCGTACACGCGCGGCAACAACCACGGTTTCAAGGCGGCGCAGCGCCGCGCGAAGATCGCGCCTCTGCGCTGGCACGACCTGCGGCACACCTGGGCGAGCTGGCACGTCATGGCCGGCACGTCGCTGCGCGCGCTCATGGATCTCGGCGGCTGGCGGTCGTATCAGTCGGTGCTGCGTTACGCACATCTCTCACCCGAGCATCTTGCAGCGGATGCCGCGCGACTGCCTGCCTTGAGGACTGGTGCAAATTCGGTGCAAGCCGAAAAAAAGAAAGGCTCTACATCGCTGTAGAGCCTTGATAAATATGGTGGCCGAGGACGGAATCGAACCGCCGACACGGGGATTTTCAATCCCCTGCTCTACCAACTGAGCTACTCGGCCACTGCGCAACGCGGCAGGACCGGTGCGAGGACGCGCATCATAGCGAGGCGATCGGAATTGGGCAAGCGCAATGTTGCAGAATTTTCCTACCGATCGCTGCGGGGTGCGCCGACGGCGTCCGACCCGAGGATGGCGCGATGCTGGACGCGTCCTCGGCATCCGGCCGGCGCACGGCAGGGACGCCTGGAGATGGCCGCCGGCCGGATTGCCGTGGACACTGCCCGAAAATCGAACAGCACGGGGGACCGCAGCACGCCCTGAACGGATTCAGCCACATGCAGGCCAACTGGCTCACCGGGACCTATTGGATGACTGGAACAGCGACGGCTGATGCTGGCCGCCTGATGAAACGTCTGACAAAAGCCGAGCCGCGCCGGCCACGCTGAGCCGAGCGCACCGACCGCGTTGGCGCGGCAACAGGCACACCGGATCCAGCCTCAGCAGACACGGCTCGACGCGCTGCAGGCCAGCCACTCCGCCTCCAGCTCCAGCCGCTGCTGCGCTGCACCCGCCGCACCGGTGCTTGAGAGAAGGAACCACAGGTGACGAACCGGCGCACTTGCACGCCCCTAGACAGCCAATCGGCGCCGGCACGCGCCAGCACATCGCCACGGCCTGATGCCTTTGGCGAGAGCGCGACATGAGGATGGCCATGGGTGATGTGTCTTCATCCATTTGGTCGCGACAACGCCCATTGGATATCGCCAGCCATAGCGCGCCAACCGCCCTCCCGCGGCGCCAGGTGTCGGCGCCGCGTAGCGGGATCCGCCAGCACCGCGCCACAACGTTAGACAGGGGTGTGGTGTAGTCTTCGCCGGTCTACCTACCCTGGGATCCGCCCATGCGTCACCCGCTCCGCCTCGGCTTGCTCGTGTTGTGCACCGCATTGCTCGGCGCCTGCAGCGACGGCATCGTGCGGCGTGTGTCCGACCCGGCCGCCAGCGTGCAGCAGCTGACGGTCAACATGGACGGCAGTTGGAAGGTGGAACTGCGCCTGCAGAACTACAGCAGCATCCCGATGCGCTACGACACCTTGCGCCTGGATCTGGGCGTGGGGGGCGAAGCCGCCGGCAGCCTGCAGGCTGCGCCTGGGATCTCGATCGGCCCGGAAACGGCGGACGTGGTGAGCGTCGCGCTGAAGCCCAGCTCGAGCGCGCGCATCGCCGTCGCCGACGCCCTGGCCGGCCGCCGCAGCCTGGAGTACACGCTGAAGGGCAGCATCGCCGCGACGCCGGAAGACAAGAAGCAGCGCAGCTTCGACATCGACACCCGCAACATGCTCTCGCCGGCGCCTGGCCTGGACGGCGTGCTGCGCTGACCATGCGACGGCGCTGACGCGCCACCCGCTCCGCTTTCTCGAACGCAACGTCCCGGACTCCGGGCGCAGGACGCGTCTGCGCGTCGACCTGCGCTTCACCGGACTCAGGCGCTTCCTCGACCCGCTCTTCGCGATGCTGACGGTAACCCGCGGCGCCTTGGCGCATGGCCGCGCGTGCGCTCGCCTCTCTACATGACCGTCTACCAAGGCGTTCGACCCGCTGCCACCTGCCGCGTTCAGCCAGCATTACTGTAAAATTAATACACAAATGTATTATTTACACATGTACGAAATGTCGAGCCAAGCATGAGCCGCTTCGCCGCCACCGAGCAGCGCCTGGATGTGACCGCCCGCAAGCATCCGCACTTCCCCCGCGAAGCCGCGCTGGTGCTGCGGCTGATCAAGCTGCTGCACAAGCTGAGCCTGGACCAGAGCAACGAGGTGTTGCGGCCCTACGGCCTGAGCTATGCCGAATACAACGTGCTGATGATGATCGACGCCAGCCCGGACGGGACCTTGAACCCGTCCCAGCTCGGCGACGCGGCCGGCGAGAAGTCGGCCAACATCACCCGCCTGACCACCCAACTGGTCGACAAGGGCCTGATCCAGCGCATGCCCAGCGCCCAGGACCGGCGCATGCTGCTGCTGCGCCTGACCGAGGCCGGCGAGCACCTGATCGAAGCGCTGATCCCCGACCTGTGCGCCCAGCTCGACACCTATGTGCGGCATCTGGATCCGGCGGCGCTGGCGCAGTTGCAGGCGCTGCTGAAGACCCTGCTGCGCGGGGTCGAGGACGCCGCATGAGCGCGCCGCAGCCCAATATCGACGCTGCAGCCGAGCCCGCGCCGGGCCTGCGCACCGTCCTGGCCGACGCGCTGCGCGGCGAAGGCGATGCTTGGCTGTTCGTGCTGCGCACGCTGCTGTCGATCTATCTGGCCGGCTGGATCGCGCTGCGCCTGGACCTGGCCTCGCCGATGACCGCGATGATCACCGTGGTGGTGGTGATGCACCGGCAGACCGGCATGGTCTTCGCCAAGGGCTTCTACCGGATACTGGGCACGCTGATCGGCAGCGTCGCCGCGCTGACGATGGTGGCGCTGTTCCCGCAGGAGCCGGTGCTGTTCGTGCTGGTGCTGTCGCTGTGGATCGGCGCCTGCACCGGCGGCGCGCTGCTGTACCGCAACTTCAAGGCCTATGCCTTCGTGCTGTCCGGTTACACGGTGGCGCTGATCGCGCTGCCGGCGGTGAACCAGCCGCAGAACGTGTTCAACCTGGTGGTGGCGCGGGTCACGGAAGTGGTGCTGGGCCTGCTGGTGACCGGTATCGTCAGCGACGCGGTGTTCCCCAGCCGGCTGCGCCAGACCCTGCGCGACACCGTGCGCCGCGCCTCCGACGGCTTCCTGGACTTCGTCCGCGACGCCACCGGCGGGCAGCTGCCGCGCGAGGCGATGGAGCAGGCGCACCTGCGCTTCGTGCGCGACGCGGTGACCATCGAGGACCTGCGCAGTTCGGTGGTGTTCGAGGATCCGGAGGCGCGGGCCCGCAGCGGCCGCCTGCGCCTGCTCAACCAGCGCTTCATGGCGGTGTCGACCAGCTTCCAGGCGCTACACCACTACATCAACCGGCTGCTGCGCAGCGGCGGCGCGGACGTGGCCGAGGCGCTGATCGGCCTGTACCGGCCGCTCAAGGCCGCGCTCAGCGACCGTGGCGGGCGCGAGGGTGCGGCCGCCACGGCGCGCAAGCTGGCCGCATGCCGCGATGCGCTGGCGACGCGTGCGGCCGAGGCGCGTGCGCCGCTGGCCGTCCCGCAGCACGAGGCGTTCGACACCGGCGTGTCTCTGCTGCGGCGCTTCTTCGCCGACCTGCACGACTACGTCGCCACCGAAGCGACCCTGGTCGCGCCGCAGCAGTGGCGCACGCCGCAGGACGGCGGCGGCGACACCGCGGTGTTCCTGCGCGGCAACGACTACGCCGCCGCCGCACTGACTGCGCTGCGCAGCGCGCTATTGGTGGCGACGATGTGCTGGCTGTGGATCCAGGCCGGCTGGATCAGCGGTGCCACCGCGGTGTTCCAGGCGGTGGCGCTGAGCGCGATCCTGTCGTCCAGCGCCAATGCCCCGGCTGCCGCGCGCTCGCTGTTCAACGGCTTCGTGTTCGGCATCGCGCTGGGCGTGATCTGCCAGCTTCTGGTGCTGCCGCAGATGGACGGCTACGGTCTGTTCATCGCAGGCACCTTGCCGTTCCTGCTGGTGACCCTGTACCTGGCCTCGAAACCGGCGTTGTACGGCTTCGCCACCGGCGCCAACCTCGCCTTCGTGTCGATCCTGGCGGTCCAGCCCACGCCCAGCTTCAACGCTGCGGCCACCTTCAACAGTGTGGTGCCCTTGCTGCTGGGGACGCTGGCGGTGAGCGCGACCTTCGTGTTCGTGCCGCCGGTGATCGGCACGCGCTGGCAGCGCCGGCGCCTGCTCGAGCGGTTGCGGCGGCAGACCACGCTGGCTGCGCGTGCGCCGCTGTCGGGGCTGGCGCTGCGCCTGGAGAGCGTCAACCGCGACCTGTTCCAGCAGATCGTCGCGCACACCCCGCCCCGCAGCGACGAACTGCGCGACCTGCTGGGCTGGGCGCTGTCGGTGCACGAAACCGGACGCACCCTGGTCGAGCTGCGCCGTGACGCGGCCGAAGGCACGCTGCCGCCGGCGCTGGCCGCCGAGGTGGATGCCGCGGTGCAGGCATTGGCGGATCTGTATCTCGACCCCGGCCCGCAGCGGCACCGCCAGGCGCTGCAGCGGGTGGAGGCCGCGCTGACCGCCAGCCAGGTGGAAGGCGCGGTCCCGCTGCGCTGGAAGGCCACCCGCGAACATCTGTTGCTGCTGCGCGGCGCGCTGCTCGACGCCGATTCCGTTCTCGCCGCGCTGGCCGACACGCCGGCGCCGACCACCGCCACGCCAGGAGCCGACGATGCTGCTGCCCGCTGAACTCTCGATCGCCGGAGTGTACGTGCCCGGTCTGCTGGTGCTGGGCCTGGCCCTGCTGCTGGTGGCCTGGGCACTGGACGCGGTCGCCGGTCGCGCCGGCCTGTACCGCTACGCCTGGCATCCCTCCCTGTTCCGTCTGGCCATCTACGTCGGCGCGTTCGCCGCGCTCGGCCTGCTCCTTTTGCCGTGAGTCCCGCCATGAAGACCCCTGCCCTGATCCGTTTCGCCCTGACCGCCATCGTGGTGCTGGTCGCCGCCCTGCTGGCGCATGCGCTGTGGCGCCACTACATGCTCTCGCCCTGGACCCGCGACGGCCGCGTGCGCGCAGAAGTCGTACGCATCGCACCCGACGTCTCCGGCCTGGTGGATGCGGTGGCGGTGCGCGACAACCAGCACGTCAAGCGTGGCGACCTGTTGTTCAGCGTGGACCGCAAGCGCTATGAGCTGGCCCTGGAAAAGGCCCGCGCCAACCTCGCGGTCGCGCAGGCGCAGGCGCGTGCGGCCGGCGCCAGCCTGTCGGCGGCGGCCGCCACTCAGGCGGCCAGCGAGGCGGAGTTCCAGATGCGCCGCGCCCAGGCCGAACGGCGCGCACGCGCCGCCGCGGTGATCTCCGCCGAGGCGCGCTCGGACGCCGAAGCCACCGCGCGTTCGGCCCAGGCCGACGTGCACCGCAGCGCGGCGCTACGCGGCCAGGCCACCGCGGCGCAGGCGCAGGCGGTGGCATCGGTGGAACAGGCGCAGGCCGCGCTCGATCTGGCCGAGCTGGATCTGCAGCGCACCCAGGTCCGTGCCACCGCCGACGGCTACATCACCAATCTGGAGGTGCGCGTGGGCGATTACGCCCAGGCCGGTGGCGCCCGTCTGGCGCTGGTGCGCGACGATGCGATGTGGGTCTACGGCTACTTCGAGGAAACCAAGCTGCCGCGCGTGCATGTCGGCGACCGTGCCGACATCCGGTTGATGAGCGGCGGACTGATGCTGCACGGCCAGGTCGAGGGCATCGCCCGCGGCATCGCCGACAGCGACAACCCGACCGGCACCTCGCTGCTGGCCGACGTCAGCCCCACCTTCAACTGGATCCGCCTGGCACAGCGCGTGCCGGTGCGCATCCGCATCGATCCGGCCAGCGTGCCGCAGGGCACCCTTCTCGCGGCCGGCATGACCGCGACGGTGAGCGTGCATCCGCGGCAGGACTGATGCGGCGCCCGTGGAGCTTCTGGTAATCAGGCAAGGCTTACGTGGCGCGTAGCAGCGACTTCAGCCGCAACGGGCGTTGCCGGTAACGTCCCTCGCGCGGTAAGACACGCCACTCGATCCAATGAACGCCGCGACCGCAGCGCAAACAGAACGCGTTCCAGGCAGCGGGGATCGACATGCGGCAACAACAGCATTCGGCAGCGGCGCGCCGGTCCGACGCAGTCCACGCCATGCTGCAAAAAAGAATGCGGGGACGTGCGGGGCCCTTCCGATTCCCGGACGCCATTCCGGGGAACGGTGGAACCCCGCACGCCCCAGCACGGGGGATCGCGGAGGCTGCCGACCACGCTGCCGAACGGCGACAGCGTGATCGAAGGCAACCGCGAGGAGGTCCTGACTGCATCGCAAGCGTCGACACGGCGGTCGACTGCGCCTGCGATGTCTCGGGCGGACGTTGGGCGTCCGCCCGAGACGGTCACTTCTTGCTGGCTTCGCGCAACGCCGAGTAGGCGTTGAGATAGCCGGCGCCCACTTCCCAGGAAGCACGTCCCGCCATCGGCGTGGCGGTGCGCTCGATCAGGTCCTTGACCTGGTCCGGGGTCAGGTTCGGATTGGCCTCCAGCACCAGCGCCACCACACCCGCCACATGCGGCGTGGCCATCGAGGTGCCGCTCATGGTGGTGTAGAACGGCAGCTGCGCCGGCGCGATCAGCTTGGCGTCCGTCTGCGCGGCCAGCGGCGGCAACAAGCCGGTGGAGGCGCGGGTGGAGATGATGTCCACGCCCGGCGCGGTGATGCTGGGTTCGTTGATGTGGGTCCAGCTCTTGCCGTCGGCGGTGGTGAAGGTATCGCGCTCGCCGGCCTTGCCGCGCGAGGAGAAGTCGGCCAGCGTACCGTCGACGTTGCCGGCGGCGACCGAGATCACCCACGGCGCCTGCGCGTACGGATTGTGGGTGTCCTCCTTCGGGCCGTCGTTGCCGGCGGCGAACACGCTGACGATGCCGCGCTTGTACAGCTCGTAGGTGGCGACGTTGACCGGATCGGCCGGATCGAACTTGCCGGACGTGCCCCAGGAGTTGCTGACGACGCGGATCGGATCCTTGAAGCTGTTCTGGTGCGCCGCCGCGTAGTCCAGGCCGCCCACCGCGTCCAGGATCAGCAGCACGCCACTGGAGCCGTAGCCGACCAGGCTGGCGCCGGTCGCCACGCCGCGGTACTTGCCGCCGGACTGCGCGCCATTGCCGCCGACCGTGCCGGCGCAGTGGGTACCGTGGCCGGAGCCGGCGTCGGTGTTCGGCACGCCTTCCAAGTAGGTGACCGGCAGCATCGAATTCAGATTGTGCAGGTTGGTGTTGGCCAGCACGTTCTGCACCACGCGGTCGCCATAGGCCAGATCGCGGTGGGTGGCGTCGATGCCCGAGTCGTTGATCAGCACGCCGACACCGCGGCCGGTGTACGGCACGGTGCGGCCGAAGTCGCCCGGATTGCTCTGCGCGCGGTCGACCCCGGTGGCCTGGCGCGCGTCCTGGTTGAAGTAGCGCAGCGGCGCGTTGTAGTAGATCGAGGCGACGTCGTCGCGCTCGGCCAGCGCCAGGATCTCTTCGGGCGTGGCCAGCGCACCGGCGATCGGCAGGGTCTGCATGCTGACGCCGCGGGTGATGCCCAGGTCGTGCAACACGGTCAGCTGCGCCGCCGAGACCGGCTTGGACTGCTTGTAGGTGATGACGATCTGCAGCTCGTCGGTCAGCGGCGTGCTGGCCAGCTTGGACTCCAGCAGGCTGTCCAGATGCGCGGCGGCTTCGGCCTTGCCACCAGCGAAGATACCGCTGGCGAGAACGGCGCAAATGCCGATGGCGAGTGCGGGACGACGGATGGGCATCTGGAATCTCCGGTTGGTGGCCCGGGACGGGCGGGTGACTGCAGCCTGACGCGGCGGCGCAGCGACGCCTATCCGGGATCGCCCCTAGCGGACGTGGGTGAAAACACCCAGGGCCGCGTGCATCGCCCGTACGGATGGGTATGATCGGATCGTAGGCCGCTGCCTCGCCGCGTCGTCGGGCGAAACGCGGGGTGCGGTGCGCGGTGCCGGCACATGCAACAGGGGGTTTCAGATGCACATGATGTTCGCAAGGGTTTGCCTGCTGTTCTGCGTCATGGCGGCGTCCAGCGGGCTGGCCGCACAACCGCTGCCGGTGCAGGTCGACGTGAGCGGCAACGTGGCGACGGCGACGATCGGCACCGGGCCGTATCCGCTGGCGGAGCTGACACTGGAGTTCGACGACGTCAGCGACCTCAACCCGGGCAGCCTGGGCCTGAGCGCGCAGTTGTTGACCCCGGCCCAGGTCGCGGCGCTGCTGCCGCGACTGCCCAGCGCGCAAGCCAGCCAAGCGCCATCGCAGTTGCCGCTGCTGGTCACGGTGACGCCACCGCCGAGCGGCGGCTTGGCGTTCCGGCGGCTCGTGCATGTGGAACTGCACACGCACGCGCTGGCCTACACCGCCGACAGCAACCTGCGTCTGTTCAAGGCCCCGGAAGGCGGCGATTTCCGCGACATCACCGACGACATCGCGCCCGGCAGCGTCCGTGCCCGCGGCACCACCGGCGGCTTCTCGCAGTTCATCGTGATCCACGACCTGCGCCCGACCGCGACAGTGGTGGCCGCCAAGCTGAGCCGCCTGCAGACATTGGTGGCGCAGCTGCCGGCCAGCGAGGCGGCGCCGCTGGCAGCCATGCTGAGCAGCGTGCAGAGCGCCCTGGCCAATGCCGACTACACCACCGCTACGGTGGCGCTGGACGGGTTCCGCGAGCAGGTGTCGGCGCGCGCCGGCCACGGCATCGCGCAGACCTGGAATGCCGGCATGAGCGAAGGCAACCCCGCCGGCGAACTGCTGGCCGGCGCGGCGACGCTGCGCTTCTCCATCGATTACCAACGCCTCTACGCGCCTTGAGCACTGCTGGACCGGTCACCCGCACCGCCATCGAGGACACTCCGCGATGCCCGCGCGCCTGACCGCCTACCTGCCCGACGCGCCGGCGCCGACGCTGCTGCTCGCCGCCGGGCAGACGCTGGCGATCGGCCGCGCGGCGGACAACGCGCTGGCACTGGAACATCCCTCGGTGTCGCGCTGGCACGCCCGGCTGCAGCCGCAGGCCGACGGCCACTGGCAGTTGCACGACCTCGGCAGCAAGAACGGCAGCTTCCGCGATGGCGTGCGCGTGGCCGCGCCGATCACGCTGGAGACCGCGACCTGGCTGCGCTTTGGCGACATCTACGCCGAGTTCGCCCCGCTCAGCCCGGCCGATGCGGAACTGGCCGAACGCCGCCAGCGCGCCCGCTGCGATCGCGCCACCGCGCTCACCCAGGGGCTCGCCCAGATCGGCGGACTCGACGATCTGCTCGGCGCCAGCCTGGACGCAGTGGTCGAACTGGCCCAGGCCGAGCGCGGCCTGCTGGTCCTGGCCGAGGCGCACGGCCAGCGCATCGCGGCCAGCCACGGCACCGGGCCGCTGCCGCTGCAGCGCGGGCTCGCCGGCAGCGAGGGTGCCCTGCAACGCGCCCTGCGCCACGGCCAGGCCACCGTGGCCCACGACGTCGGCGGTGTGCCGTGGCTGGCCGAGCGCGCCTCGGTCTGTGCCGCCGGCCTGCGCACGGTGCTGTGCCTGCCGCTGCGCGACGGCGCGCGCGTGCTCGGCGCGATCTACGCCGACAGCCGCCGCGCGGGCAGCGCCATCGGTGCGCTGGACATGCAGTTGCTCGAAGCCTTCTGCGAGCGCGCCGCGCTCTGGATCGCCGCGCGCCAGGCGCTGCGCGACACCGGCGCGGAGCCGGAGCCGGCATGAGCGACGCCGCCACCGCCACCGGCCTGTACGCGCAGGAAAGCCTGACCCCGGGGGACGTGCTGGCCGGCCGCTTCCGCATCGAGCGCCTGCTCGGCATCGGCGGCATGGGTCTGGTGTACCTGGCCCACGACCAGGCGCTGGGCATCGACGTCGCGGTCAAGCTGCTGCGCCCGGAACTGGCGCAGCGGCCGCAGGCCTTCGCCCGCTTCCGCCAGGAACTGCTGCTGGCGCGGCAGGTATCCAGTCCGCACGTGGTGCGGATCCACGACCTGGCCGAACACGCCGGGCGCTGGCTGATCAGCATGGACTACGTGGACGGCGAGTCGCTGGAGGCGCGGCTGCAGCGCGAGGAACGGCTGGACGTCGACACCGCGTTGCGCATCGCCGGCGACATCGCCCGCGGCCTGCAGGCGGCGCATGCGCGCGGCGTCGTGCACCGCGACCTCAAGCCGGCCAACATCCTGCTGCAACGCGGCGGCGATGCGCTGATCAGCGACTTCGGCGTGGCCTGCTCGATGGCCAGCAGCGGTCTGGGCGCTACTCTGGGCAACGTCATCGGCACGCCCGCCTACCTGTCGCCGGAACAGGCGCGCGGCGATGCGCTCGACCCGCGCAGCGACCTCTACGCCCTGGGCCTGATCCTGTACGAAGTGCTCGCCGGGCAGGTGCCGTTCGCCGGCGGCACCCTGTCCGAGACCCTGGCCCAACGCATGCTGCGCGAGCCGCCGCCGGTGGACCGGCTGCGCGCGGACGTGCCGGGCTGGCTGGTGCGGCTGCTGCAGCGGCTGCTGCGCCCGCAGCCGCGCGACCGCTTGCAGCACGCTGGCGAAGTCATCGTGGCGATCGAGCGCCGGCAACTGCCGCGCGATCGCCGGCGCTGGCGCCGGGTCGGCCTGGGCCTGGCCGCGACGCTCGCCGGTGTTGCCCTGCTTGGCGTCGGCGCCTGGCAGTGGCAGGCGCAACGCGCCAGCGCCCCGCCGCCGGTGGTCGCCGCGCAACCGCTGCCGCGCCTGCTGGTCTTGCCGCTGGCCGGGGAGCCTGGCAACGCCGAACAACGCCTAGCGCTCGGTGCGTGGCTGCGCGGCAGCCTCGGCGAAACGCTGACCGTGGTCGACGACGCGCGCACCCGGCAGGCGCTGCGCCAGTACGACCCCACCGGCCAGGCGCCGCTGGACGTGGCGGCGCTGCGCCGGCTCGCCTCCGCGCAACGCGTGCTGCAGCCGAGCCTGCAACGCCAGGGTGCCGGCTGGCGCCTGCAGGCGCTGCTGCATCCGGCCAGCGGCGCGGCGCAACGCCTCGACGGACCGGTCGCCGCCGATCCGGCCGCGGCCTACGCGGCGTGGTTGCCGGTCGCGTCCAGGGCGCTGCTCGGCGAGGGCGCCACCCTGCCCGACGACCTGCCGGCGCCCGCCGCGCTGCAGGCGTATGCGCGCGGCCTGGCGGCGCAGCAACGCGACGACAGCGCACAGGCGCTGCAGCAGTTCGCCGAGGCCAGCGCGCAGGCGCCGCAGTCCGCGCCGTTGCGCCTGGCCGAGGTAGTCGCGGCGCAGGCCATCGGCGAAGAACAGAAAGCGCGCGAAGCCTTGAGCGCGCGCGCGCCCACGGCGCCGGCGCGGCCGCACACCCTGGCGATGCTGGAGGCGCTGCGCCTGGAAGCGGAAGACGATCTCGCCGCCGCCGACCGCACCTGGCAGGCGCTGGCCACGGCCCGGCCCGACGACAGCGTGGTGCAACTGCAGTTCGCGCGGGTCCAGGCGCAGGCCGGCCATCTGGACGCGGCGCGAGATCGCCTGCGCGCGTTGTCGCAGCGCGATCCCGACGATCCGCGGCTGTGGCTGGCGCTGGGCAAGCTGGCGATCCTCAGCGGCAACGCCGCCACCGCGGTGGACGACGACCTGCTGCGCGCACAGTTGTTGTTCCGCCGCGGACGCGACCTCTATGGCGAGGCGGAAACGGTGAACGCACTGGGCGTGGGCTACGGTCGACTCGGCCTGGCCCAGCAGGCGCAGGCGCAGTACCTGCGCGCCGTGGAACTGCGCCGCCAGGTCGGCAATCGCCGTGGCGTCGCCACCAGCCTGCGCAACCTGGCCGGCACGCTCAGCATCGGCGGTGCCTTCGCCGAGGCCGAACAGCAGCTGCGCCAGGCGCAGGCGCTGTACGTCGAACTGGGCGACCGCGACGGCCAGGCCGCCGCCGCCAACGAACTCGGTCTGCTGGCCGAAGAGCGCGGCGACTACCCGCAGGCGCTGCAGGCGTTCCGCGGCGCGCTAACCGCCTGGCGCGCGCTCGGCGACGCGCACGGCGTGGCCGAGACGCTCAACAACATCGGCTTCGCGCATTTCCAGTTGGGCGACCTGGACAGTGCGCAGGCGTTCTGGGAACAGGCCGCGCGCGCCTATGCCGACCTCAACGACGCCACCGGCCGCGTGCGCACCGCGCAGAACCTCGGCCTGCTGGCCACCGCGCGCGGCCAGTGGGCGCAGGCGCAGACCCTGCTGACCCAGGCGCTGCGCGAGGCCGAGCGCCACCAGATGCTCGAGGAGGTGGCGGTGAGCCGGCGCAACCTGGCCGAACTGGCGTTCTGGCAGGGCCAGCGCGACGTGGCGCTGACCGAACTGGACCAGGCGCAGCGGCTGTTCCAGCAGAGCCGCGACCAGCGCGGCCAGACCGACATCGCCCTGCTGCGCGCGCAACTGTGGCTGGCGCTGGACGACCCGGCGCAGGCGCGGCTGGCGCTGCAGCAGGTGCAGCGCCAGGCCGCCGCCTCGGTGTCCAGCGAACAGCGCGCCGGTGCGGCGCTGCTGCAGGCGCAACTGGCCGAACGCGACGGCGACGACGCCGCGGCCGCCGCCGCGCTGCGCCAGGCCGAGGCACTGGCGCGCGCCAGCGGCACCCGCCTGCTGCAACTGCAGGTGCGGGTGCAGGCGGCGCACGACGAACCCGCCCTGGCCGCGCTGGAAGCCGATGTCGCACGCCTGGGCAACGCCGGGCTGCGCCTGCGCTACCTGCAGCAGGCGCTGCGTTACGGGGCGGCCGACCAGGTGGCGGCGCGCTACGCACAGCTGCAGACCCTGCTGCTGCGCGGCAGCCCGCTGTTCGCCGTCGCCCTGCACACGCAGGCCGCGCAGCGCCTGGACGCGCTCGGCGAGCACGCCGCCGCGCAACGCGCCCGCCGCGCCGCGGCGCAGGCCGCCGGCGGTGCCGATGTCGCAAGCGCACGGAGCACGCCATGAGCGACGCCACTGCCACCGCTGCCGAACGCTACCGCCTGCTGCTGCAGCGGCTGGAAGCGAACGAGCGCGAGTTCCGCCGGCTCGGACGCGCCGTGGTCAAGGTCCAGGAGGACGAGCGCCGGCGTCTGGCCCGCGAACTGCACGACGGCGTCGGCCAGAACCTCACCGTGCTCAAGCACCGGCTGGCGCAGTTGGGTGCGGCGCTCGGCACAGCCGACGCTGCGCTGCGCGCGCCGCTGGAGGAGGCCATCCATCTGTGCACGCAGGCGCTGGAAGACACCCGGCAGATGTCGCGCTTGCTGCGCCCACCGATTCTCGACGACCTGGGGCTGGAGGCGGCCTTGGGCTGGCTGGGCCGCAGCCAGTCCGCCGCCGGTGCCACCCCGGTCACGGTCGAGATCGGCCCGCTGCCGGCGCTGGACGAAGCGCTGCAGACCCTGCTGTTCCGCAGCGCACAGGAGGCGCTGACCAATGCGCTCAAGCACGCCGCGGCGCAGTCGGTGCTGCTGCGGCTGGTCGCGCGCGAGGGCTGGGCGCATCTGCAGGTGCTGGACGACGGCCGCGGCTGCGACCCGCAGCAGGCGCTGGCCGCCGGCGGCAGCGGCCTCAGCGGCCTGCGCGAACGACTGCGCCTGAGCGGCGGCAGCCTGCGCCTGCAGTCGTCCCCGGGCGAGGGCTGCTGCGTGCAGATCCGGGTGCCGCTGGAGGCCGATTGAACGTGCTCGCCCTGCCCCGCCCCGACACCCGCGCGGCGCTGCACACGCCGCGAGATCCCGCCTGTCAGCGCGATTGGAGCGCACCGGCATGAGCGCGCCGATCCGGGTCCTCATCGCCGACGACCACACCCTGGTGCGCGAAAGCCTGGTCGCCGTGCTCGACGCGATCGACGGCATCCAGGTGGTGGCGCAGGCCGCCGACGGCATCGAGGCGCTGGCCAAGGCCGAGGCGACCAGCCCGGACGTGGCGATCGTGGACATCTCGATGCCGCGGCTCAACGGCATCGACGTGATCAGACGATTGTGCGAGACCGTGCCGCTGGCGCGGATCCTGGTGCTGACCATGCACGAGGAACACGAGTATGTGCTGCACGCCGTGCGCGCCGGCGCCTCCGGCTACCTGCTCAAGGACAGCGCCAGCGCCGACCTGATCGCCGCGGTGCGCAACCTGTATGCCGGCCGCGGCCACTTCTCGCCGCAGGCCGCGCAGGCGCTGGTGACACAGATGCAGCAGCCGCAGGCGCTGCCGCCCGATCCCTACCGCAGCCTGACCGCACGCGAACGCGAGGTGTTCCACCTGATCGTGGAAGGCCGCACCACCAAGGAGATCGCGCGGGTGCTGCAGATCAGCGTCAAGACCGCCGAGAACCACCGCTTCCGCGTGCTCAACAAGTTGGGCATGCGCAATACCGCCGAACTGGTGCGCTACGCGGTCCGCCACGGCCTGCTCGACTGAACGGCGCCGCGCGGCGGTTCGTTCGGAGCCGGCTACGCTTACTCCATACGCCATAGTATCCTGGGGACCTCGGCCGCACCGCGGCCCTCGTCACGAGCGATCGCATGAGCACCTATCAAGCCCCGTTGACCGATCTCCGCTTCGCGCTGCACGACGTGCTGCAGGTGGAGGCGCTGTTCGCCCGCCTCGGCCATGCCGACGCCAACGCCGAACTGATCGACGCGGTGCTGGAGGAAGCGGCGCGCTTCACCGGCACCGTGCTGGCGCCGCTGAACCGGGTCGGCGACGAGCACGGCTGCACCCTGGACAAGGCCACCGGCGCGGTGACCACCGCGCCCGGCTTCCGCGAGGCCTACCGGCAGTTCGCCGAGGGCGGCTGGACCGGGCTGACCGCCGCCGCCGAGTTCGGCGGCCAGGGCCTGCCGCACACCCTGGGTGTGCCGCTCAACGAAATGGTCAACGCCGCCAACCTGGCCTGGGGCAACTTCCCGCTGCTGTCGCACGGCGCGGTCGAGGCGCTCAAGCAGCACGGCGAGGCCTGGCAGCAGGAGGTGTTCCTGAAGCCGCTGGTGGACGGCCGCTGGACCGGCACCATGTGCCTGACCGAGCCGCATTGCGGCACCGACCTGGGCCTGCTCAAGACCCGCGCCGAACCCAACGCCGACGGCAGTTGGTCGGTCAGCGGCACCAAGATCTTCATCACCGCCGGCGAGCACGACTTCACCGACAACATCGTGCACCTGGTGCTGGCGCGGCTGCCGGACGCGCCGGCCGGCGCCAAGGGCATCTCGCTGCTGGTGGTGCCGAAGTTCAAGGTCGCCCGCGACGGCAGCGTCGGCGAGCGCAACGCGCTGCGCTGCGGCTCGCTGGAGCACAAGATGGGCATCCACGGCTCGGCCACCTGCGTGATGAACTTCGACGGCGCCCAGGGCTATCTGGTCGGGCAGCCGCACAAGGGCCTGCAGGCCATGTTCACCATGATGAACACCGCGCGCCTGGGTGTCGGCCTGCAGGGCATCGGCCTGTCCGAGCGCGCCTACCAGAACGCGCTGCACTACGCCCGCGAGCGCCTGCAGTCGCGTTCGTTGAGCGGCGCCAAGCTGCCGGAGAAGCCGGCCGACCCGATCCTGGTGCACCCGGACGTGCGGCGCATGCTGCTGACGGTGAAGGCGCTGACCGAAGGCAGCCGCCTGCTGGCCCTGCACGCCGCGACTCTGATCGACATCGCGCACAGCGCGCAGGATCCGGCCGAACGCGAGCAGGCCGACGTGCTGGTCAGCTTCCTCACCCCGATCTCCAAGGCCTGCCAGACCGAGTGGGCGGTGGAGAACACCTACCACGCGCTGCAGTGCTTCGGCGGCCACGGCTACATCCACGAACACGGCATGGAGCAGTTGGCCCGCGACGCACGCATCACCACCCTCTACGAAGGCACCACCGGCATCCAGGCGCTGGACCTGATCGGCCGCAAGACCGCGTCCAGCCAGGGCGCGGGGCTGAAGCTGTTCCTGGCGCAGATCGAGGCCTTCCTGAGCGAGCACGCCGACAACCTGGCGGTGGCCGAATTCGTCGCGCCGCTGCGCGAGAAGGCCGCCGAGTGGGCGGCGCTGACCAAGCGCATCCTGCAGCGCGCCGCCGGCAATCCCGAGGAACTGGGCGCGGCCAGCTACGACTACGTGTTCTATTCCGGCTACGTGGTGCTGGCCTACTGGTGGGCGCGCAGCGTCGCCGCGGCCGAGGCCTCGGCGCACGGCGAGGCGTTCAAGCAGTCCAAGCGCGAGACCGCCCGCTTCTACTACGCCCGCCTGCTGCCGCGCACGCTGACCCACGCCGCGGCCATCGACAGCGGCGCCGCGCCGCTGATGGCGCTGGCAGACGCGCAGTTCTGAGACCGCGCACGCAGCCCCGGCACGCACGCCGTGCCGGGACTGCATGGCCCGCCGCGGCCGATACACAAACCGTCACCAATCGGGTATAAGCTGTTTTCCCGATGGAGACAGACACAACAACGCTTGGTCTGATCGATACCGGGGCCTGCGGCACTTCGGCCGCGGTCCCGTCGCCTGCGGCGTCCCCTTCCCACCTGCCTTCGGTCCGGCTGCTGTCGCTGGACGCGCACGGCCGCGTGCTGGACTGGATCAACTGGCAGGACGCCGCCTGCCTGTACGCGCGCGGCGCGGTCGCCTGGACCCTCGGCGAGCCGTGCCTGCACATCCATGGCGGCATCAGCCGCGCCAGTGGCGAGCGCAGCGTGCTGGAGTTGCACCCGATCATCGCCGCGCGCGGCCACGCGCATGCGCGTGCGCTCGACCCCACCCCGACCCTGACCAATACCGCGCTGTTCGCCCGCGATGCGCAGCTGTGCCTGTACTGCGGCCAGCAGTTCAGCCGCCCGCAGCTGACCCGCGATCACGTGCTGCCGGTGTCCAAGGGCGGCCGCGACATCTGGGAGAACGTGGTCACCGCGTGCTTCCACTGCAATTCGCGCAAGGGCAACCGCACCCCGCAGCAGGCCTCGATGCCACTGCTGGCGGTGCCGTACCGGCCGAGCTGGATCGAGCACCTGATCCTGTCCAACCGCAACATCCTGGCCGACCAGATGTCGTTCCTGAAGGCGCAGTTGCCGAAGCGCTCGAAGCTGTCGCGCTAGCCGCATCACATCATCTTCATGGGGCTGCGACGGATTGCCGCACCCGTGCCGAAACAGGCCATGCGCGCGCCCGCGACTGAACGGGTTGATTGCGTGTGCCCGGAATGGAGAGGAAAATGACAGGTCCGCTGAACCTCCATCCCGATGATCGACTCCACCCGCTATCCGCGCCTCTCGCGCATCCAGGTCCCCGCCGAACTGCGCCGCTTCGATGAATCGGAGCTGCCGGCCATCGCCGAGGAACTGCGTGCCTTTCTGATCGAGTGCGTCGGCAAGAGCGGCGGCCATTTCGGCGCCGGGCTGGGCGTGATCGAACTCACCGTCGCCCTGCATTACCTGTACGACACGCCGGTCGACCAACTGGTGTGGGATGTCGGCCACCAGACCTATCCGCACAAGATCCTCACCGGGCGCCGCGACCGCATCCACACGGTCAAGCAGGCCGACGGCGTGGCGCCGTTCCCCAAGCGCGAGGAAAGCGAGTACGACACCTTCGGTGTCGGCCATTCCTCCACCTCGATCTCGGCTGCGCTAGGCATGGCGGTGGCGCTGCAGCGCATGGGCGACGAGCGCAAGGTGGTGGCGGTGATCGGCGACGGCGCGATGACCGCCGGCATGGCCTATGAGGCGCTGAACCACGCCGGCGGCATGGACCCGGAACCGAACCTGCTGGTGATCCTCAACGACAACCGCATGTCGATCTCCGAGGCGGTCGGCGGGGTCACCAAGATGCTGGGGCGGATGAGCGGCAGCAAGACCCTCAACGCCATCCGCGAGGGCGGCAAGAAGATCCTCGGCGACAAGAAGAGCAACCCCACCGCGCGCTTCGTGCGGCGCTGGGAAGAGCACTGGAAGGGCATGTTCGTGCCGTCCACGCTGTTCGAGGAAATGGGCTTCCACTACACCGGCCCGATCGACGGCCACGACCTGCCGGCGCTGCTCGGCGCGCTGAAGACGCTCAAGACCCTCAAGGGTCCGCAGCTGCTGCACGTCATCACCACCAAGGGCAAGGGCTACGAACTGGCCGAGGGCGACCAGATCGGCTATCACGCAGTCGGCCCGTTCGATCCCAGCAAGGGCCTGGTGGCCAAGCCGGGCGCCAAGGCCCCGACCTACACCGACGTGTTCGGCGACTGGATCTGCGACATGGCCGCGGCCGAGCCGGCGCTGCTGGCGATCACCCCGGCGATGCGCGAAGGCTCGGGCCTGGTGCGCTTCAGCAAGGAGTACCCGCAGCGCTACTTCGACGTGGCCATCGCCGAGCAGCACGCGGTGACCCTGGCCGCGGGCATGGCCGTGCACGGCGCCAAGCCCGTCGTGGCGATCTACTCCACCTTCCTGCAGCGCGGCTACGACCAACTGGTGCACGACGTGGCGGTGCAGCAGCTCGACGTGCTGTTCGCGATCGACCGCGGCGGCGTGGTCGGCCCGGACGGCGCCACCCATGCCGGCAACCTGGACCTGAGTTTCCTGCGCTGCGTGCCGCACCTGGTGGTGATGGCGCCGGCCGACGAAGCCGAGTGCCGGCAACTGCTCAGCACCGGCCTGCGCCATGCCGGCCCGGCCGCGGTGCGCTACCCGCGCGGCACCGGCCCCGGGATCGCCCCCGGAACCACGCTGGAACCCTTGCCGATCGGTAAGGCGCAAGTGCGCGCGCAGGGCCACACGGTGGCGCTGCTGGCCTTCGGCGCGACCGTGGCGGCGGCCGAACAGGTCGGCCGCGAACTCGGCCTGAGCGTGGTCAACATGCGCTTCGTCAAGCCGCTGGACCGCGCCTTGCTGCTGGAACTTGCGCAGAGCCACGAGGGCTTCGTGACCATCGAGGACAACGTGGTGGCCGGCGGCGCCGGCTCCGGCGTGGCCGAGCTGTTCAACGCCGAAGGCGTGCTGCGCCCGGTGCTGCACCTGGGCCTGCCCGACGCGTTCCAGCACCACGCCAGCCGCGAGCAACTGCTGGCCGAAGCCGGCATCGACGCCGCCGGCATCCGCGCCGCAGTGCTGAAGCGCTGGCCGCAACTGGCCACCAGCGCCAGCGCACCGCGCACTGCGGCGGGCTGACCGCCGCGGTCGGCGGGTACGGCACGGCCTCAGCGCGTGCCGTGCCTGATGGCTTGCGCCACCGCGCGTGCATCTACATTCCGGACGCGCACAGAGGCCGCTCCGCGTGGGACACGGCCCCCAGCGCACGCCCTAAGGCGCGATCACCTCGTCACCGCGGGCACGCAGCCGGTCCAGCGGCCCGCCAGGGTCCTGCAGGGTCTGCATCGGCAACGCCGCGAAACTGGAGCGGTTCTGCGTCAGCGCCCGCTCGGCCGCCTGCAACCAGGCCGCCTGGGCCCGCTTGCGCACATCGCCCAGGCCCAGCTTGCGCGCGATCGCCGCTTCGCCGACCGCATCGAGGCAGACCCGGTACTGATCGTTGGCGGGCAACGTGGTCAGCGTCTCCAGATCGCCTTCGGACCAGGCGTTGGCGCGCTGGCGCATCGTCGCCAGGTCGCGATCGATGACCTGCAGGGTGCGCGCGAAGCAGGTGCTGTCGTTCAAGGTCGTTGCCCGGAATTCCTGCAGCGCGCGCTTGGCGTCGGGCACCTTGACCTCCACGACCACCGGCACGATCGGTACCTTGGCGCGCTTGGCCGTACGCTCGATCACCGGTTGCACGACGCTGCCCAGGCTCAGGCCAGATGTGCGCATCGCCGCCTCGTACAGTTCCTGCGCGGCGAACACTGGACGCCAGCGTTCCACGCTGCTGTCGCGGCCCAGGTAACGCGCCTTCAACGGCAGCCAGCGTGCATAGAGCTCGGGCGGCAGCACCTGTTGCAGGGTGCGGTCGTCGGGATTGCGCCGCGCCTTGAGCAAGGACGGCAGCAGCAACAGGCTGCGGAACATGCCCAGGCCCGAGTCCAGGGTGAGGGTCGGTGCCCCGATCACCTGTTGCGATTGGGCGATCACCCGCTCCACCTCGCCCGATTCCCACTGCATGCGCCTGGGCAGCGGCGAGACCGTGCCGAGGATCCACAGCACGTGGTCGCCGCGGCGGACCTGCCACAGCCCCGGGCCGGGCTGGCGCCCGCTCACCAGCACCGCGTCCAGGTCGACCACCGGGGGGCTGGCTGGCGCCGCGGCGCGTGGCGAGGAGGGCGCGGCTGGCGTCGCGGTCTGCGCCTGCACACCGGCCGGCGCCAGCAGCGCGGCCGCCAGGCACAGCAGCGTCCGCAACCGGCGCGCAACGCGTTCTTGTCTGGTCGTCGCGTGCAGTCCGCGTGCCCTGCTCCACCCCAGCCGCGGAGGCATGACTACCCGTCCAGTCTGGGCAGATGCGCGGCCAGCGGGTCGCTGTCTTCCAGCAATTCGAAGCGCTCCCAGAGAAAGCCCGGCGCCACCACGCAGCGCACCAGGCAATAGTCGGCCAGCGGACGCGCCGCCTGCCAGGTGCCGGCCGCAATCACCACCGAGGGCATGCCGCCGCGCTCGCTGGCATCCAGGCGGTAGCGCTGCAGGCCGTGGTGCGGGTCGAAGCCGAACAGCTCCAGCGCCCCGCCCTCTTCCCACTGCCAGGTCTCGTCGGCATCGATGCGGTGCCAGCGGCTGACCTCGCCCTGCTCCAGCAGGAAGCGGATCGCGGTACAGGCCGGGCGCAGCGTCTGCGCGTGCTGCACCATTACCGCCGAGGTATGCACGCGCGCATAGCGCCCGCCTTCCGGGTGCGGCAGCAGCGACAAGTCGCGCACCAGGGCGGCGATTCGGAAGGCGGCGGCACTGGACATGCCTCCAGTCTAATCCTGCCGCGCGGCCCCGCGCATGTCAGGCGCTGCGATCTGCGCGGCCGATGCGCGCCCCGTTCATGCCTGCGGCAGCGAGTCGCGGGCGGGCGCTGCTGCCAGCCGCCGGCCACGGCGCAGACACAGCGCGAAGAACACCAGCAGATCCCAGCTGTAGCGCTTGAGCAGGCGCCGCGGTTCGCGCAGCAGGCGGTAGATCCATTCCAGGCGCAGCCGGCGCACCCAGGCCGGCGCACGCCGGGCGGTACCGGACAGGAAGTCCAGCAGCGCGCCCACGCCGAACGCCAACGGCACCTGCAGCCGGCCGGCCTGCTGCAGCAGCCAGCGCTCCTGCAGCGGATTGCCGAAGGCCACCAGCAGCACGTCGGCGCCGCTGGCGTTGATGCGCGCGGCGAGGTCTTCGCCGGCCGCGGCGAACTCGGCGTAGCCGTCGCAGGTACCGACCACCTGCTGTCCCAGCGTCTGCCGCAAGGTCTGCGCCGCGGCCTCGGCCACGCCGGGACGGCCGCCGAGCAGGAAGAAGCGCAGCGGACGCGCGCTCTTCCGGCACAGCGCCGGAATCAGGTCGGTGCCGTTGAGGTTGCCGGCGAAGCGGCGGCCGTGCACCAGCAGCGCGCCCAGGTCCATGCCGATGCCGTCGTTGACGATGCACACGCCCGGCGCGGCCAGACGCTCGCGCAGGGCCTGGCACTGCACCACGAAGTTGGTGTTGGCGAAAAACACCTGGCGGCGCTCGCCGCGTGCCAGCGCCTGCAGCAGGGTGGCGACGAAATCGGCTTCGGTGCTGCGCAGGATCGGATAGCCGCCCAGCGCGAGCACCTCGCCCGTCGCGCGCTCACCAGAGGTCATGCGGAAAACTCTCCAGCAGGCCGCGCTGCACCGCCGCCAGGTCGAACACGGTATTGCCGCCCAGCGCCACGCATTCCTCCACCGTGTGTCCGGCGTGCCAGCGACTGCGGCCGGTGCCCGCGTAGTAGTCGTCGTACTTGAAACGGTCCTCGCCGTTGCCCCAGTCCAGGTATACCGAGGGCACGCCATAGGCTTCGGCCAGGATCAGCCCGTGCAAGGAACTGGACACGACCAGCTCGGCGCCGAGCAGTTGCCGCACGAACGCGGCCGGCTGGCGGTTCGGCAACACCAGGTGATCCTTGTAGCCGGCGTACTTGTCCAACGGTTCGTTGAAGTGCGGCACCACCAGGAACGGCCGCCGTGCCGGCGCCGGTGCCAACGCCTCGCGCGGGAAGAACAGCGGCATCAGCAAGCCCGGGTCGCCATACACCTCCGGCACCTGCAGGCCGCGCTCGCGCAGGAACGCGCGGGTCTTGGGTCCGCGCACGGCGCGCACGTCGAGCTGACGGAAACTGTGGCGGTCGGCGGGGATCTTGCCGTTGACCCCGCTGCCCCACACGGTGTCGCCGTCGCGGGCGAAATGCAGCACCGAGCCGATCGCGATCAGCCGCTGGCGCTTGTCGCGCTTGTCCAGCAAGGTGCGGTCGCGCTGGCCGAGCACGTTGGAGACGATGATCTTGGACAGGTGATCGCCGACGTTGATCTCGCCGTTCTTCGGCTTCCACCAGAACAGCGCCCGGCGCTCTTCGTAATCGATCCATTTTTGCAATGCGGACATCGGTCCTCCTTGGTTGCGCGGGGTGGACGGCGAACACGCCGACGGCGTGTGCTCAGACCGCGCCGTCGGCGAACAGACGTGTCTCCGGATAGGCGGCCGGATCCAGCACCCGATCGGTGGTGTCGGACCAGCTCAGGCACTGGCGATGGCGCACGTGCGGCGCCTGCAGCGCCTGCCCGATCGCGGCGACGATGGATGCCTCGTCGCCGGGGGTGTAGCCGAAGCGCGACGGATAGCGGCCGACGACGGCATGCGGGCACACCGCCGGCAGGCCGAAGAAGTCGTACTGCAGCAGCTTCATCGAACTGTCGGCCAGGTAGGCCGGTACCTGCTCGGAGGCGTAAGGCGCGATGCCGAAGCGCGCGTGCTTGATGTAGCGAATGGTCTCGGCATGCTTCATTTCACCGTACACCACCACATTGTCGCCATAGCCGGGCGCGCGGTCCATGCCCGAGCCGATGACATGGAAGGTGACCTGCGGGAAGGCGCGGCTGGCGGCCACGAAGAACGCCGGGTCGAACAGCATCGAGCCCACCGCCACCGCATGGATGCCCTCGCCGTACGGCGACGGGTCGCCGAGCGTGTGCAGGTCGTGGTCCACGCCGTGGCCGACGTGGTACACGTTGTGGCGGCTGGCGACCTCCTCGGCCATCGCCGGCGACACCAGGGCGATCACGTCCAGGCTCGGCGCCATGCGGTCGAACTCGCGCTCGATGTAGTCGGCGACGTTGATCGTGCTCAAGCCGTCGGAGGCGCGGTACACCTTGCGTGCGGTCGGGTTGATCCGCGCCGCCAGCGCGATGAAGGCCACTGCGATGCCGCTCTCGAACACGATCACGTCGGCCTCGCGCATCCAGCGCAGCAGCGTGGCCGGCGCGCGCGCCGCGTACAGCTTGAACATCAGGTCTTCCAGCGGCCGCAGCCAGCGCCGCCGGGTGTTGAACGGATGCAGCGGCGCGCGCCACAGGTAGCAGTCCACGCCGTTGTGGCGAACCACCTGGTTGGCGCTGGCGTCCAGCGGCAGGCGCAGGTCGCCCTTGAGCCGCGACAGCAGGCTGTAGCGCAGCGAGAAGAAGCGCGTGGTGCCGCGCTTGGCCAGCTCATCGGCGATGAAGTGGATGTTGGCGCGGCGCGGCGTGCGGTAGTCGTGCGCCGACAGCACCAGGTAGCACGGCGGGCGGCCGGTGGCGGCAGCGCTCGGCGCCGACGCGGGCAGCGCCGCTGCGGAAGAATCGCTCATGCGCTCGCTCCTAGGCGGGAGGAAGGGAAAGAAAGAGGCGGCAGGCCGGCGCTCATCGCGTGCTCCGCGCCTGGCGCAGCAGCGTGCGCATCTGCACGATCGCCAGCACGTCGCGGCGGAACGCCGGCCACAGCGCGAACACCAGCAGGCACGCGATCGCCATGGCCGCCGCACCCACGATGAGTTGCAGCCACAACGACGCGCCGCCCCACTGCTGCGCGGCGAAGTAGGCGGCGACGCCGCAGACGCCGTAGCCGAGCACGGCGCGCAAGGCGTTGTTGAACAGTTCCCAGGCCGGGATCTGCGGCGCGATCCGCGCGATCCAGATCACCGACAGCGGCCACATCACCAGCAAGCCCAGCGTGTAGCCCACGGTCACGCCCATCACGCCCCACAACGAGCCGGCGAAGATGCAGGCGATCAGCATCACCCGCCCCACCACCGAGTACACCAGCTGTTGGCGCATCAGGCCCAGCGCCAGGAACACCCAGTAGGTGGCGTAGGAGGCGGTCTGGAAGATGCCGCCGAGGGTCAGCACCTGGAACAGCGGCACCGCCGGCCGCCACTGTTCGCCCAGCACCAGCACGATCAGCGGCATCGCCAGCGCACAGGCGAAGGAGAACAGCGCCACGATCAGGTGCACCATCACCGTCTGCCCGCGCAGCAGGAAGTTGCCGAAGCGCGGCGGATCGTCCTGCAGCTGCGACAGCACCGGCAGCGCCACCGAGGTGGCCGGCGCGTTGATCTGGTTCAGCGGCATCATCAGCAGCTGGAACGCGCGGTTGTACAGGCCCAGCGCCTCGGCGCCGATGCGGTGGCCGATGATCACCTGGCCGACGTTGCGGCTGGCATAGCCGAGCAACTGCGCCGCCATCAGGTTCCAGCCGAAGCTCAGGAAGGTGCGCATCGGCGCGTCGCGCCGATAGCCGCGCGGCAGCCAGCGCGCGCAGGCACCGGCGATCAGCAGGTTGACCAGCGCCTGCACCACCTGCTGCCAGACCAGCGCCCAGTAGCCGTAGCCGGCCAGCGCCACGCCGACGCCGGCCAGCAGGCCCAGCACCTGCGCGCCGACATCGCTCAGCGAGACCTGGCCGAAGCGCAGCGCACGGCTCAGGTGCGCGCGGTACTGCGTGGTCATGCCATTGAGCAGGAAGGTCACCGCCAACGCCTGGGAAATGCCGAGCAAGGCCGGCTCGCGGTAGAAGTGCGCGATCCACGCCGAGGACAGGAACACCACGATCGCCAGCACCAGGCCGATGCCGCTGTTGATCCAGAACAGGTTGTCGCGCTGCTCGCGGCTGACGTGCTTGGCCTGGATCGCCGCCGAGGACAGGCCGAAATCGCGCAGGATCTCGGCCATGCCGACGATCGCCGTCACCATCGCCATCAGGCCGTAGTCGTAGGGCGTCAGCAGCCGCGCCAACAGAATGATGCCGCCGAACTGCACCACCATCTTGGCCAGCTGCCCGGCCATGGTCACCGCCGCACCGCCGGCCGCGCGCGCGCCCAGCCCGGGTTGCGGCGCCGCCGGCCGTGGGGTCTCGGTGCCGCTCATGCGTGCTCCCCGCGGCGCGCGGTCAACGCCTGCAGATAACTGCGGTAGTGCTGCAGACCGATCCCGTTCCAGTCGCGCCGCGACAGGTCCGGCACGGCGTCGGCCGGCAACTGCTGCGCCTGCGCCAGGGCCTGCGCCAGTTGCGCCGCGTCCAGCTCGCCCTGGTACAGCTGCACCCACTGCGCACCGACCTCCTCGGCGATGGCGGCATTGGCCTCGCTCCACGGCGCCAGCACCGGGCGCGCCAGCGACAGTGCCAGCAGCAGGGTGCCGGAGTTGTGCATCTGCCGATACGGCAGCACCACCAGTTCGGCTTCGCCGATTTCCTGTGCCAGCACCGCGTCTTCCACGTACTGCAGGCGTGCGCTGATCCGCGGATCCTCGCTGCAGGCGCGCTCGACCACGCCGCGGATCTGCGCATCGATCGGATTGCCGGCGATGCGCAGGCTCAGTTGCGGATCGGGCAGCGCACGCAGCGTGGCGACCAGCGTTTCCACGCCCTTGTACGGGCGCAACAGCCCGAAATGCAGCAGACGCCCGGGGACCCGCGGCGGTTGCGGCAGCGGCGCGTACCAGTCGCGGTAGTGGCCGTGCAGGATGGTGTCGGTGGCCGGGGCGCGCGTGGGCGTGGTCGCGTTGATGCGGATCCAGCGTGCGGTCTGGCGGTCGATCCAGCGCAGCAGCAGGCGTTCACGCCAGCCCTTGTCCTCGTGCGGCGCCACGTTGTGCAGGGTGCGCACAATCGGCACCCCGGCCAGGCGCAGGCGCAACAGCAACAGGGCCACGCAGACCTGCTTGGCCAGCGCGCCGAGCGCGGTGCGATGCCGCAGCAGGTACTCCGGCCAGTGCAGGTGCAGCACGTCGTAGCGCGACAGCAGTGCCGCACGCATCGAGAAGAAACGCAGTTGCACCTGCGGCGGCAGCGCCGCGTAGAGCTGGGTCAGGTAGGGATTGGTGGTCGCGGTCGGGCGTTCGGTGGACAGCAGCACGGTCACCGCCGGCGCAGCCTGCTGCGACGCGCCGTGGCGCTGACTCTCGCCGCTCATCGGCCGCCCTCCGCTCCGCCCAGCGCCAGGCGGTACTCGTCCAGATAGGCGCCGACCACGCGGTCCCAGTCGTAGCGATGCGCATAGGCCATCGCCGCTTCGCGCTGCGCGGCGAAGGCCGCATCGGTGCCGCTGGCAAAAGCACGCACCGTGGCCGCGGCGGCCTGCGCATCGGCCGGATCGACCAGCACGCCCTGCCCCGACTCGCGTTGCAGACGCGCGAACGGCGGGATGTCGCTGAGGATCGGCAACAGCCCGGCGCTCATCGCCTCCACCGCGGCCAGGCCAAAGCCCTCGTGCCGCGACAGGCACACGAAGTACTGCGCGCTGCCGAGCAACTGCGCCAGCTGCGCCTGGGTCGGCGCCACCTGCAGGCGCACCCGCTGCTGCAGGCCGCGCTCGGCGATGGCCCGCTGCAGGTCGGCCACGCTGAAGTCGTATTCGCGCCCGGCCACGATCAACTGCCAGGCCGGGTCCTGTGCGGCCAGCGCGCGCACCAGGTCCAGGGTCTCCAGCAGGCCCTTGTTGACCGACCAGCGCCCGAAGTAGATCAGCGTGCGTCCTGGGGTGGCGCTGCCCTGCCCGGCAAACTTGTCCACGTCCACGCCGTTCTCGATCACCCGCAGCCGCTGCGGCGCGACCACCTGCGAGAACAGTTGGCCGTCGTTCTCGCTGGTCGCCACCACCCGCGCATAGGCGAGCGCCGAGGCGCGGGTGAGGGTCTTGAACCAGAGCATCTTCAGGCGCGAGGCGTAGGTGGTATGGAAGAAACCGCCATGGGTGGAGACGATCATCGGCACACGGTGCAGCGGCCGGGTCAGGGCCAGGAAGTCGTAGAAGAAATCGATGCCATGCACGTGCAGCAGATCGGCGCCGCGCACCGCCGCCAGCACCGACGGCGCCAGCGGGTAGCGCGAGGAGCCGCGGTACGGCAAGCGCACGATCGGCACGCCCTGATGACTATCGCGCGGCGCCAGGCGCTGCTGCGAATCGGTGAACACCCGCTCCAGGCTCACCACCTCCACCTGGTCGCGTCCCTGCTGCAGATGGCGGCGGGCGATGTTCAGCACCACTTCCTCCATGCCGCCCACCGAGGGATGGAACTGGCGCACCACATGCACCACCTTCATGCCCGGCCTCCGTCGCGCCTGTGCGCGGTCCGCAGCGTCGCCATCATGCCGTCGCTCCTGCGACCGCGCTGCGCCGCACGCCGATCATCCACGGCGCGACCCGCACCAGCACCGCGCGGATCGGCACGCTGGCCAGCACCGCCAGCACGCTCACCGACACCGCCCAGGCCGGTCCCCAGGCATCGCCGCGAACCAGGCCGGTGCGGGCGGCGACGCCGGCCATCACCGAGAACAACAAGGTGTGCGTGCACAGGATCAGCAAGGTATTGCGTCCGATCCACTGCAGCCAGGCCCAGCGCTGCACCAGGCCGGCGATGCACAAGGCCATGGCGCTGCCGAGCAGGCTGGCGGCGAGGAAGCCCAGCGGCGAATCGCCGAACTTGAGCAGGTTCACGTCCACGCGGCCGTTGTGCCAGGCGATCGCGAACCAGGCCGCGCCCAGCAGCACCGCCGCCAGCGCATTGCCGGCCGGCCGTGCCGGCCACCACTGCGCGCGCGTCGCGGCGAGCGCGCCGATCGCGAAGAAACACAGCGCCACCGGCAGCACGTCCAGGGAGAACGGCAGGCGCATATCCTGCCCTGGGAACCAGCAGGCCCAGCCCCAGGCCAGCGGCAGCGACAGCCCGGCCAGGGCCTGCACCGACAGCGTCCGCCGCAGCGCCAGATACGCCAGCGTGGTCACGAACAGCGCCGGCAGGAACCACAGGGCCGGCATCACGTAGAGCTTGGGGCCGATGCCGCTGACCAGGCCCAGCAGCGGCTCCCACCACGGCCGGTCGCCCCACAGCTGCGCCTTGCTGCCGATATGCCGGGTCAGCGTCCAGTACGCGTAGGCGACAAAGAAGAACGCCACATACGGCAGCAACAGGCTGCGCGCCAGCTTGCCGACCGTGGCCAGGGTCAGTGGGCGATTGCCGAAGGCCTCGCCGACCCAGCCCGACAACAGGAAGAACATCGGCACGTGGAAGCTGTAGGCCAGGATCACGTAGGCATGCGGAATGCCCTTGGCATGGCCGAACACCACCAGCAGGATCGCAATCGCCTTGGCCGCGTCGATGCGCATGTCGCGCGGCACGCTCGCGCGTGCGCTGCGCGCCTGCGCCGGCACGGACGCGGAGACGGCCGTGGCCGGCGCGCTCATGCCGGCACCGCCGGAATCCGCGGGACCGGTGCCGGCCGCGGCGGCACCGCGGACGCATCGCGCAACTGCGGCGCCATCTGCCACAGACAGCCGCACACGAACCACCACAGCGCCGCGGTCTTGATCGAGAAGTAGCCGTTGGAGACCAGCAGACTCAGCGAGAACGCGAAGATCAGCAGGTTCTTGAACAACTGCCCTTCGATGGTGCGCATCAGCATCGCGAACGAATAGGCCAGCAGGAACGCCAGCACCAGCAGCACCGACTGCGAGGAGATGAAGTAGGCGATGCCGCTGTCGAAGTAGCGGTACGGCTGGTCCACGTCCAGCCCCATCCACGCATCGGCGCTCATCCTGCGGATCGAATCGACGGTGAAGAACACCCGCCCCAGCGTGGTGTCCTCATAGCTCTGGATGCCCGAGGCCCACACCAGCAGCCATGCACCGCCCATCACCGCGAAGAAGATCAGGAAGCCCAGGCGCTGATCCATGCGCAGCAGCAACGGACTCAGCAGCGCCATCATCACGCAGGTGCCGGCGGCCAGGCGTCCGTCCGAGGCCACGATCAGGAAGCCGATCATCGCCACCGAGGCGACGACCGCGAACGGCCGCATCCAGCGCCAGAAGGTCAGCAGGATGGCGGTGAAGAAGATGATGAAGTTGCCCATCGTCACCGGCTCGATGAACACCGAGGAGGCGCGCGGCAGGTTCGACGACGGCAGGAAGTTGCGCGCACCCGGTCGCGTCGCGCTGACGAACAGGTTGCTGTCCTGGTTCCAGAAGCTCGACGCGCTGGCGCCGCGTGCATTGACGAAATAGCTCTTGGGATTGACCACGTCGCCGTAGACCTTGGGCAGCGCCAGTTCGAACACCGCCACCAGCGACACCAGCAGCGCCATGCGCACGAACATGCGCGGCAGCGAGCCGGTATAGGCGGCGCCGAGCAGCAGGAAGGCGAACGGGATCAGCGCATCGCGGAAGAATTTCGGATCCAGCGACCACGCCAGGAACAGGCGCACCAGCATCAGCAGCGCCAACAGGGCGATGCCGGTGAACACCATCGCCAGGCGCTTGCGATCCAGCGCGCGCAGGCCGAGCAGGAAGCAGGCGGCATAGACCGCCAGTTCCACCGCATAGGTCATCGCCGGGCTGACCCGGAACACCTTGGCGTTGATCACCGCCAGCACGAAGTTGTAGCCGATGGCGAACAGCAACACCAGCTCGATCAGCAGGTTGCGGCGCTGCTCGCGCAGCGGCATGTCCGGTGCGCTCAGCATGCGCAGCTCCCTGCGGTGGCGATGCATCGCGCGCCAACGCGGCAGTGCGCCGCCGCCAGGCGCGGCACACGGGTGCCGCGCGCGACGTCATTCGGCGCAAGCGGGACAGAAACGACAGCGACGCGGCGGCGACGCCGGCGCTGCTCACGGTCGGCGGGAAGAAGACGCATCGGGCGCATCAGTAGGCGGTCTTCTGCCCGAGCACCTTGAACGCGGTCAGCACGATGATCCGCGTGTCCAGCCACAACGACCAACGGCGGATGTAGTCGAGGTCGTACTGGATGCGCTTCTTCATCGTGCGCAGCTCCGGCGTCTCGCCGCGGAAGCCGTTGACCTGCGCCCAGCCGGTGATGCCCGGCTTCACGTAGTGCCGCTGCATGTAGTGGTGGATCAGCTTTTCGTAGTGGGTGTTGTGCTGCGCCGCATGCGGACGCGGCCCCACCACCGACATGCTGCCGCCCAGGACGTTGAACAGTTGCGGCAGCTCGTCCAGGCTGGTCCGGCGCAGGAACGCACCGAAGCGGGTCACCCGGCTATCGCCGCGCGTGGCCTGCACCACCACCTCGCTGGGCTCCTGCTGCACGCGCATGGAGCGGAACTTGTACATGTAGAACTCGCGCCCGCCCAGGCCGTGGCGGCGCTGGCGGAAGAACACCGGACCCGGCGAGCTCAGCTTCACGCCCACCGCGATCGCCAGCATCAGTGGCCACAACACGGCCAGCGCGGCCAGGGCCACCAGCTTGTCCTGCAGCGCCTTGGCGACCACGAAGTAGGTGTTGCGGTCCACGCCGCCCTGGCGCAGGTTGATCACCGGCACGTTGCCGATCTGGTCGCCGGACTGGTTGAGCATGCCGAAGTCGAACAGGTCGGGGATCAGCCGGACCTGGATCGGATAGCGGTCCATGCGCTGCAGCAGTTGTTTGATGTGGTCGCGTTCGCCCAGCGGCAGCGAGATCCACACCTGCTCGACCTGGTGGTCGTCGAGGTAGTCGATCAGCGCGTCCGCGGTGCCTTCGCCCAGGCACTGCAGCTTCTGCGGATGGTCGGCCACCGACAGGTCGTAGTCGCTGCTGAAGTAGCCCATCACCTGCATGCCGACCCAGGGATTGCGGCTCAGGTAGTTGTGGATCTTCACCACCGGATGGCGCAGGCCGACCACCACCACCCGCTGCACGTCCACACCTTCGGAGCGCAGCCGGTTGAGCACGCCGCGCACCACCGTGCGCGAGAGCAGCAGCGTCGCCAGGCTGGTGACGAACCAGGTGCCGATCCACAGCCGCGAGACCTGCTGGCCGAACTGCACGACGAAGGCGTGCACCGCGAACAGCGCGAACACGCCACCGCAGGCCAGGCTCAACACCATCATTTCGCGCAGCAGGCCGCGCCCGCGCCAGCTGCGATACAGCGGGAACAGCGCGAAGCAGATCACTGCGTACAGCAGGGTGGTGCCGATCGCCACCCGATACGCCGGTTCCGGCATCCAGGTGCCGAACAGCAACCGATGGGTCAGCAAGGCGCCGCCGACCATGACGGTCAGGTCGGAGACGCGCAGCAGGATGTCTGCCGCGGCCGCGTACTTGGACAGCATGCGCGGCGAGGAGGTCGTATAGGTGGCGCTACTCAGGTCTGCCAAAAGCATGATCGGGATTCCTATCCAAACCCGGTCGATCGGCATGCGGGGGAACATGCGACGCCGCCGGGCCTCGATTTCGCCTGCCTATGGACCGCTGCGGCGCCTCCCTCGCCGACCCCAGGTCCACGGCAGCCCGTGACTACTTCAACAGAAGAACGTCTTCGTACAACCGCGCTGGAAAATAATGGAGCACCTCATTGCCTAGCTGAACCACGTATCACCTCACTGAAGACTGTGCGTCGAACCGATGCCGATGTGTGCGTTGCGGCACGCGCTCGCGCCATGCGCGGTGCGGCGCGCCATCGCGCTGCGACATCACGCCGAAGCCGCCGCCGCGGCTTCGGCCTCGCGGATGAAGTAGCGCACCAGCGCCACCGCCACCGCCAGGAACAAGCCGAACACGAAGGCCAGTGCCAGGCCGAGCAGCTTCTTCGGCGAACTCGGCTTGCCCGGCACATCGGCGCGGTCGACGATGGAAATGTTGTTGGTGCCCACGTTGCCGACCACGCCGATCTCCTTGTAGCGCTGCAGCAGCGCGTCGTAGAGCTGGCGGTTGGTGTCGGCCTCGCGGCGCAGCATGGTGTAGCGGATGCTGCGGGTCTGCAGGTCAAGTTCGTCGTTCTTCAGTGCGGCGATGCGGTCGGCGAGCAGCGTCTCCTGCTGCCGCGCCGCTTCGTAGTCGTTCTTCAGCGCACCGCGGATGTTGGCGATCTCGTCGGCGATCTGCCGCTTGGTCTCGGCGATCTGGTTCTGCAGGCGCTGCATTTCCGGATAGCCGGGCTGGAACGTGGCCAGCTTCTGCTGGTAGTCGGCGGTCAGCTTGGCCTGTTCGGTACGCAGGCTCTGGATCAACGGGTTGCTGACCACCTGCGGCAGGCCCATGCCGTCGCCGATGCCGGCCTGGCGCCAGGCCGCCTCGGCCTTGATCCGCGCGTCCTGCGCCGCGGCCAGGCGCACATTCAGCTCGCTCATGTTCTGTGTCGGCAGCGACGGCTTGTCCTCGCCCATCGACACGATCTGTTCCTGGCTGGAATAGTCGACCGCGTTCTTCTCCGACTCCTCGACCTTGTCGCGCAGTTGCGCCAGGCGCTCGGACAGGTAGCGCGCCGCGAACGAGGACGCCTGCAGCCGGCGTTCCTGGGTCGAGGCGATGAACATCTTGGCGTAGGTGTTGGCCACGCGCGTGGCCAGCACGCGATCGGGCGAATCGAAATTGATCCGCACCAGGCGCGAGTCGCGGACCGGCTCGATGGTCAACGCGTCCAGCACCCGTCCAACCAGCGCATTCTCGGCCGCGGCGGCACGCGCCTGCGGCGTCGGCGCACGCCCGTCGCCGTTGTCCTGCAGCTTCTCCAGGGCTTCGTCGACCAGCGGCTTGAACGCCGGCGCCTGGGTCAGCTTGGCCTCGCGGATCACCTGCCGCGCCAGCGAACGGCTGCCGAGCAGTTCGTACTGGGTCTGGTAGAAGTCGCGGTCCTGCGGCGACTCCACCGGCATCAGGTTGGCGACGTTGGCGACGTTGAGCGATTCGCGCTCGATCTGCAGCACGCTGGTGGCGCGGTACTTGGGCGTCATCAGCAGCATCACCAGCAGCGCCAGCAGCACCACGGCGGCGGTGATGCCGACGATCAGCCAACGCTGGCGGTACAGCGCATTCCAGTAATCCAGCAGGCCGATGTCGGCCGGGCTCAGCGGCGCGGCCACCGGGCGCGGACGCGGCGCGGAGGCGGGAGGCAAGGTGGAGGCGCTCATCGGTAGGCCCTCCAGACCATCACGAACGGGGTCAGTTGCACCACGGTACGCAGCAACACCAGCGCATCGGAGCGGTACACCACCACGATGTCGCCGCCGTAGATCGCCGGATCGGGCGCCGCGCCCTTCTGGATATCGCGCAGATCGAAACGGGCCAGCATCTTCTGCCCGCCGACGGTACGGAACACCACCACGTTGCCGCGGCTGGCCACGTCGCTGACGCCCTTGCCCAGCGACAGCGCCTGCTGCAGGGTCAGCGCGGAGCCCTGGATGGGATAGATGCCCGGCTCGCTGACTGCGCCGGTGACCGTGACCCGGTTGCCGGTGAACTCGTCCACCAGCACCGATACCTGCGGGTTCTGCAGATAGCCGTTGCGGTAGCGGTCGGCAATCTCCTTCTGCAGGGCATTGACGCTGGAGCCGGCGGCTTTGACGTCGCCGATCAGCGGCAGCGAGATGCGGCCCTCGTTGTCGACCCGCACCTGGCGCTCCAGATCGTCGACCTGGAACACCTTGACCGTGAGCAGGTCGCCCGGGCCGAGCAGGTATTCCGGCTTGCCCATGGACGCGGCAAGCGGATCGCCCGGCGGCAGGTCCGAACGCATCGCCGGCCCGCTGTTGCATGCCGACAGCAGCGCCAGGCAGAAAAGGGCCAGCGCCCAATGGAAGGTCACGGAGAGTTTACCCATGCGCGATGCTGATGCCCTCTGTCGAATGGTTTTCGAAGCGCCGCACTCGTCCAGCCGGCCAGGGTTCCCTCCCGGCCGGAGAATGATCACGGTGTCAATTCCTGCCTGGGACGAACGGCCCTGGCCAACAGCGAAGCTTCGTGTTGCAACGCACTATGGCACAGGCATCTGCCGTCACCAAGGCGTTACCCGACATTTTTTTGACGCAGTAACAGCAAGGTTCAACTACATGTCCGGCGATTCAGCCTGGCAAGGGCCCGTGAACGTTCCATCGACGCGGTGTTAACGTGACCAATGTCAATGCATTGACGCTGCATTGCTCCCAGTTCTGACGGGGCTTTCCGTTCCGGCTGGGCGACGGCGCGGCGCTGGAACGGCGCACTCCGGCGCTTTTTGTCTACGGCGACGTGCTCGCCGCCCCTCGCGGCGTTACAGATCGCCACGTGTGGCGACCCCGACACGCAACCGGCATGCGCGCCGGGCGTCCAAACGCCGCATCCCGATCAGCTCTCCAGCCAGCCCCAGCCTTCCTCGCGACCAAAACAAAAAGGCCCATGTCATGGACATGGGCCTTCGAAAGATGGTCGGGGTAGCCGGATTCGAACCGACGACCACTAGTCCCCCAGACTAGTGCGCTACCAGGCTGCGCTATACCCCGGTGTGTTGCGTCTCCGCCGTCATGGCGGACCCGCCTTGCGGCGAGCTGGCGATTATAGCGGGTTTGCGGCGGCCATTCCTAGCGTCAGCGAGCGCCGCGCCACCTCACCGCCGCAGCAACTGCAGGACTTCTTCCAGCTCCTGCCGCACCTGCTTGATGATCTGGTTGCTCAGCGCCGATTCCTGGCGGGCACCCTCGCCTTCCAGGCGCAGCCGCGCACCGCCGATGGTGTAGCCCTGTTCGTACAGCAGGCTGCGGATCTGCCGCACCATCAGCACGTCGTGGCGCTGGTAGTAGCGTCGGTTGCCGCGCCGCTTGACCGGTTCCAGGCTGGGGAATTCGGTTTCCCAGTAGCGCAGCACGTGCGGCTTGACGTCGCACAGCTCGCTGACCTCACCGATGGTGAAGTAGCGCTTGGCCGGAATCGGCGGAAGTTCGCGGTTACTGCCCGGGTCCAGCATAAGCCTCCACTCGCTCCTTGAGCTTCTGTCCAGGACGGAAGGTCACCACCGTCCGCGCCGAAATCGGGATCTCTTCGCCGGTCTTGGGATTGCGGCCGGGCCGTTGGTTCTTGCGGCGCAGGTCGAAGTTGCCAAAACCGGACAACTTCACCTGCCGCCCCTGCTCGAGCGCATCGCGCAGCACGTCGAAGAACGCATCGACGAATTCCTTGGCCTCGCGCTTGTTCAGCCCGACTTCGTCGAACAACCGCTCGGCCATTTCCGCTTTGGTCAACGCCATTGCCCTGCTATCCCCTGTACGTCTCAACCACGCATCCGCGCGTCGTGTTCGCGCGCCAGCGCGGCCACGGCATCGGCGACCACCGCCTCCACGTCGCGGTCTGTCAGAGTGCGCGTGTTGTCCTGCAAAATCAAGCCCATAGCGAGACTCTTGCAACCAGCCTCGACCCCCGCGCCGACGTAGCGGTCGAACAGCACCACCTCGCGCAGCAAGGGCCCCACCGCCGCACGCACGCTGCGCGCCAGCGCCGCCCAGCTCACCGCGTCCGGCACCACGAAGGCCAGGTCGCGACGCACCGACGGGAACCGCGACAGTTCGGCGGCGCGCGGCAGGGCGCGCGCGGCCAGCGGCGCCAGGTCCAGCTCGAACGCCAGCACGTCCACGTCGATCTGCATCGCCTGCAGCAGCCGCGGATGCAGCTGGCCGATCCAGCCGATCCGGGTTTCGTCGCGATAGACGTCGGCCGAACGGGTCGGGTGCGCGAACGGGTGCGTCGACGCCCGGTAGTCCAGGCGCGCGCCGGAGGCTGCGGCCAATGCGTCCAGGTCGCCCTTGAGATCGTGGAAATCCACCTTGCGCGCCGGCAGGCCCCACTGCAGGGCGTCGGCATCGCCGCACACGGCCGCCGCCACGCGCTGGGTCTCGGTCGGCGCCGCGCCGGCCTCCGCCGTCGCGGCGAACACCTTGCCCAGCTCGAACAGGCGCACGCGCCCGGCCTGGCGCGCGACGTTGCGGCCCAGCGCGGCGACCAGCCCCGGCAACAGCGACGGACGCATCACCGCCAGCTCGGCGCTGAGCGGATTGGCCAGGGCCACGCGCCCGTCGTGCAGGCCCCACTGGTCCAGCAGCGCGGCATCGACGAAGGCGTAGTTGATGGTTTCGAGCAGATCGCGCGCCAGCAACTGGCGGCGCACGCTGCGCTCGTCCAGTTGGATCTCGCTATCCATGGCGATGCGGGTGGCGCCGCCGGGCAAGGTGGTCGGCAGGCGGTCGTAGCCGTGGATGCGCGCCAGTTCCTCGATCAGGTCCTCTTCCAGGGCGATGTCGAAGCGACGGCTCGGCGCGGTGACCTGCCAGCCATCGGCCGAAGCGGCCACGTCCATGCCCAGCGCGCGCAGGATGCGCTCCACGTCGGCATCGGCGATCTCGATGCCGAGCACGCGCAGGATGCGCGCGCGGCGCAGCGCGATCGGCGCTGGCCTCGGCAGGAACTCCGGCAACTCGGCCTCGACCACCGGGCCGGCACGTCCGCCGGCCAGCTCCAGCACCAACCGCGTGGCCAACTCCAGCGCCTGCCGCGGCAATGCCGGGTCCACGCCGCGCTCGAAACGGTGACCGGCATCGGTGTGCAGGCCGAGCTTGCGGCCGCGGCCCATGATCGCCGCCGGGGCGAAATGCGCGGCCTCCAGGAACACGTGCCGGGTGGTCTCGGTGACACGAGTGGCCTGGCCGCCCATCAACCCAGCCAGCGCCACCGGCCGATCGGCATCGGTGACCAGCAGGAACCCCGGATCCAGCGCGGCCTCGCGGCCATCAAGCAAGGTCAGGGTCTCGCCGGCGCGCGCGTGACGCACACCGACCGGGCCCTGCAACGTGTCCAGGTCGAACGCATGCATCGGCTGGCCCAGTTCCAGCATCACGTACTGGGTGATGTCCACCAGCAGCGAGACCGGACGCACGCCGCTGCGGCGCAGGCGCTCGGCCATCCACAGCGGCGTCTTCGCCGCCGCATCCAGGTCCTCGACCACGCGGCCGCAGTAACGCGGCGCGTCGGCGCCCGCCGCCAGCGCGACCGGCAGCGTGCGCGCGCTGCTCACCGCGGCCGGCGCCACCACCAGCGGCAGCACGTCGCTGCCGCAGGCCGCGGCCACGTCGTAGGCGATGCCGCGCACGCCGAAGCAGTCGGCACGGTTGGGGGTGAGCTTGATCTCGATGCTGGCGTCGGGCAGGCCCAGATACTCGGTCAGCGCCTGGCCGATCGGCGCATCGTCGGGCAGTTCGAACAGGCCCGACGCGTCGCTGTCCAGGCCCAGCTCCTTGGCCGAGCAGAGCATGCCGTTGGATTCGACCCCGCGCAGCTTGGCAGGCTTGATCGCGATGCCGCCGACCTGGGCGCCGACCAGCGCCAACGGCGCAACCAGTCCGGCGCGCGCATTGGGCGCGCCGCAGACGATCTGCAGCAGCTCGCCCTGCCCGGCATCGACCCGGCACACCTGCAGCCGGTCGGCCTCGGGATGCGGCGCGGCCTCGACGATCCGCGCCACCACCACCTGCTGCAGGCCGTCGCCGAGCGACACGACCTCCTCGACCTCCAGGCCGATCGCGGTCAGGGTGGCCACAAGCTGCTCGCGCGTGGCCTGGGTCGGAACGTGGCTACGCAGCCAGTTTTCGCTGAATTTCATTGGGGAGCCGGGATTGGGGATTCGGGAGTGGGGATTCGTAAGAGCGGGTCAAGCGAGATCCGGAAGCCGCGTGGACCCGCTTTCGCGAATCCCCACTCCCGAATCCCGAATCCCCGCCCTCAAGCGAACTGCCGCAGGAACCGCACGTCGTTCTCGAAGAAGGCGCGCAGGTCGTTGACGCCGTAGCGCAGCATCGCGAAGCGCTCCACGCCCATGCCGAAGGCGAAGCCGGTGTAGCGCTCCGGGTCGATGCCGACGTTGCGCAGCACGTTCGGGTGCACCATGCCGCAGCCGAGCACCTCCAGCCAGCGGGTGCTGCCGTCGGGCTGCTGCCAGGCGATGTCGACCTCGGCGCCGGGTTCGACGAAGGGGAAGTAGCTGGGACGGAAGCGCATCTGGAAATCGCGCTCGAAGAACGCGCGCACGAACTCGGCCAGGGTGCCCTTGAGGTCGGCGAAGGTCGCGTGCTCGTCGACCAGCAGGCCTTCGACCTGGTGGAACATCGGCGAATGGGTCTGGTCGCTGTCGCTGCGGTAGACCTTGCCGGCGGCGATCATGCGCAGCGGCGGCGCATGCTCACCCATGTAGCGCACCTGCACGCCCGAGGTATGGGTGCGCAGCAGGCGGCCATCGCCGAAATAGAAGGTGTCGTGCATCGCCCGCGCCGGGTGGTGCGGCGGGAAGTTCAGCGCCTCGAAGTTGTGCCAGTCGTCCTCGATCTCGGGGCCGTCGGACAGTTCGTAGCCCAGCCGCGCGAAGATCTCGGTGATGCGCTCCAGGGTGCGGGTGACCGGATGCAGCCCGCCGCGTTCGCCGCGCCGGCCCGGCAGGGTCACGTCGATGCGCTCGGCGGCCAGGCGTGCGTCCAGGGCCGCGGTTTCCAGCAGCGCGCGGCGCTCGGCCAGCGCGGCGGATACCGTGTCGCGCGCGCGATTGATCGCCTCGCCGGTCAGCTTGCGCTGCTCCGGCGCCAGCGCGCCGAGCTGCTTGAGCTGGGCGGTGATGCTGCCGCTCTTGCCGAGCAGCGCGACCCGCAGTTGCTCCAGCGCCTCCGGACTCTGCGCCGCGGCGATGTCCGCCAGCGCCTGCCCGCTCAGGGAATCGATCTCACTCATTGCACTCGCGCCTCACTGCTCCGGCCGAACCCGTGGCCACCGTGTCCCGCCGATGCGGAACCTCCCTACCCGGCAGGCGCCCCGTCGCCGGGACGCCCAAAAACGCAAAAGGGGAAGGACTTGCGCCCTTCCCCTGCATGACTGCGATTGCTCCCGCCGAACACCCGCACATGGATGTGCGGGTTTCTGCGGGGACTCGCACTTATGCCGCCAGCGCGCCCTTCGCCTTCTCCGCCAGGGCGGCAAAGCCCTGCGCGTCGTGCACGGCGATGTCCGCCAGCACCTTGCGGTCGAGGGTGATGCCAGCCTTGAGCAGGCCGTTCATGAAACGGCTGTAGCTCATGCCGTTGATGCGGGCCGCCGCATTGATGCGGGTGATCCACAGCGAACGGAAATTGCGCTTCTTCTGCTTGCGGCCGATGTAGGCGTACTGCTGCGCCTTGATCACCGCCTGCTTGGCGACGCGGAAGACCTTGCGACGGGCGTTGTAATAGCCCTTGGCGAGGTTCAGAACTTTCTTGTGACGACGGCGCGCCTGGACGCCACGCTTGACTCGAGCCATGGTTCAGTCCTCAGAGGTAGGGAAGCATACGGTCAAGACGGCCTGCGTCCTCGGCACGGACGTGGTTCGTCTGCCGCAGGTTGCGCTTCCGCTTGGTCGCTTTCTTGGTGAGGATGTGGCTACGGTTGGCGTGGCCGGCCTTGTACTTGCCGGAGGCGGTCTTGCGGAAACGCTTGGCCGCCGCCCGGTTGGTCTTGATCTTGGGCATTGCAATGTCCTTGATGGTGTTTTGTCACTGGTCAGGGCGGTGGCTGCGCCACACTTTCCGTCCGTGCCCTTACCTGCTTGTAAGCCCTTGATCCACTGAGGATCCGGGCGGGTCCTATTGCCGCGCGAGCGGCAAACCCGATGAACTGGGCCGCGCATTATGCCAGGGCTTGGAATGCCTTGCAAATCATGCAGTTTGGGTGGCGCGCACTGGCACGCCGGGATTCCGGGAATGGAGCATCGGAAACGGCGCGCACGACGCAACCACGCAGCCTGCGTCGGGGCAAAAACGCCGGGATTACGATGCCAGTGGGCGCCGTGGGCGCCCGGTTGGTCGCGCGCCCGCGTTGGGCGGGGCGCGATCCTGGCCTGCGTCAGCGCTTCTTCGGCGCGATCATCATCACCATCTGCCGGCCTTCCAGGCGCGGACGCGATTCGATGACGATGTCTTCGCCCAGATCGGCCTCGATCCGCGCGGCCATTTCGCGGCCGAGCTCCTGATGGCTCATCTCGCGACCGCGGAAGCGGATGTTGACCTTGACCTTGTCGCCTTCCTCGATGAAGCGGCGCATGTTGCGCAGCTTGATCTGGTAATCGCCTTCGTCCGTGACCGGACGGAACTTGATTTCCTTGATCTCGACCTGCTTGGTCTTCTTCTTGGCTTCGTTGGCCTTTTTCTGCTGCTCGAACTTGAACTTGCCGAAGTCCATGATCTTGCAGACCGGCGGATCGGCCTGCGGCTGGATCTCGACCAGGTCGAGTCCGTCCTCTTCGGCCAGCGCCAGCGCTTCGTCGCGGGTCAACACGCCGACCATCTCGCCGTCCGCGCCGATCACGCGCACGCGCGGCACGCGGATCTCTTGGTTCTTGCGGTTCTGTTTGTTGTCAGGGGTACTGATGTTGCAATCTCCCAGGGGAATCGGACTGGTGCGGACGGAGGCTCCGTCCGCGCCAGGGTGGTGTCACGCCAACTGCTCTGCGCGCAGCCGTTCGGCGAAGGCGGCGACCGACATGGTGCCCAGATCCTCCCCCGATCGCGTACGGACCGCAATCGCGCCGTTTTCCGTCTCGCGGTCACCTGCGACCAACAGGTACGGCACCCGCTGCAGCGTGTGTTCGCGAATCTTATAACCGATTTTTTCGTTCCGCAAATCGGCCTCGATGCGGAAGCCTTGATTTGCAAGGAGTTTCCGCACGTTGTCTACATAGTCTGCCTGCGCGTCGGTGATGTTCATGACCACGGCCTGCACTGGCGCCAGCCAGGCCGGGAACATGCCGGCATGGTGCTCGATCAGGATGCCGATGAACCGCTCCATCGAGCCGACGATGGCCCGGTGCAGCATGACCGGATGTTTCTTCTGGCTATGCTCGTCCACGTACTCGGCGCCGAGGCGGCCGGGCATCATGAAATCCACCTGCATGGTGCCGAGCTGCCAGGTACGGCCGATCGCGTCCTTGAGGTGGTACTCGATCTTCGGGCCGTAGAAGGCGCCCTCGCCCGGCAGTTCCTGCCACTCCACCCCGCAGGCGCCGAGCGCGGCGCGCAGCGCGGCCTCGGCCTTGTCCCAGGTGGCGTCGTCGCCGAGACGCTTTTCCGGGCGCAAGGCGATCTTGATCTGGATGTCGTCGAAGCCGAAGTCGCCGTACACCTTCAACGCCTGCTGGTGGAAGGCGGTGACCTCGGCCTCGATCTGCTGCTCGGTGCAGAAGATGTGGCCGTCGTCCTGGGTGAAACCACGCACGCGCAGGATGCCGTGCAGCGCGCCGGACGGCTCGTTGCGGTGGCAGGCGCCGAACTCGCCGTAGCGGATCGGCAGGTCGCGGTAGCTGTGCAGGCCCTGGTTGAACACCTGCACGTGGCCCGGGCAGTTCATCGGCTTGACCGCGTAGGTGCGCTTCTCCGACTCGGTGAAGAACATGTTGTCCTGGTAGTTGTCCCAGTGGCCGGACTTCTGCCACAGCGACACGTCCAGGATCTGCGGGCAACGCACCTCGCCGTAGCCGCTGTCGCGGTAGACCTTGCGCATGTACTGCTCGACCACCTGCCAGATCGACCAGCCCTTCGGGTGCCAGAACACCAGGCCCGGGCCCTCTTCCTGCAGGTGGAACAGGTCCTGCTGCTTGCCGATCTTGCGGTGGTCGCGCTTGTCGGCTTCCTCCATGCGCAGGATGTAGGCCTCGAGTTGCTTCTTGTCGGCCCAGGCGGTGCCGTAGATGCGCTGCAGCTGCTCGTTCTTGGCGTCGCCGCGCCAGTAGGCGCCGGAGATGCGGGTCAGCTTGAAAGCCTTGAGGAAGCGCGTGTTCGGCACGTGCGGGCCGCGGCACATGTCCACGTATTCCTGGTGGTAGTACAGGCCCATCGCGGTGACGTCGTCGGGCATGTCCTCGATCAGGCGCAGCTTGTAGTCCTCGCCGCGCTGCTTGAACAGCTCGATCACCTCGGCGCGCGGAGTGACCTTCTTGATCACATCGTAGTCCTGCGCGATCAGTTCCTGCATGCGCTTCTCGATCGCCGCCATGTCCTCGGGGGTGAACGGGCGCTCGCTGTAGATGTCGTAGTAGAAGCCCTCGGCGATGACCGGGCCGATCACCATCTTGACCTCGGGATACAGCTGCTTGACCGCGTGGCCGACCAGGTGCGCGCAGGAGTGGCGGATGATCTCCACGCCCTCGGCGTCCTTGGCGGTAATCAGGCGCAGGCTGGCGTCATGGTCGATGAGGTCGCAGGCGTCGACCAGGCGGCCGTCGACCTGACCGGCGATGGTGGCCTTGGCCAGGCCGGGGCCGATGGACTGGGCCACGTCCATGGGGCTGACGGGATGTTCGAATTCGCGGCGGCTGCCGTCGGGGAGCGTAATCGTGATCATGGGAGTCGGCGAAAAGGGAAACGGGGGACGGCGTCCACGCCACCGTGGTGGCAGTCGAGGCAGGGCGCGGGACAGAAAGAAGGCGCCACAAGGGCGCCTGCTCGGACAGCCTTGGGCGGGAACTCAAGCGAGGGCGGTGGTAGTGCTCATGTCGCACGCTCGGCCGGCGTCGCCGCGGGCCACCCAGGTCCAGATCAGGTGATTGGGACGATGGTAAACCACTCTTTTTCAAAACGATACCTTTTGGCAACCGCCTGAGGCCCGCGAAGAAAGGACGCCACCACCCTTCTCGCTGCAGCGCAGCAAGAGCTGCAGCAGGCGCCATGGCATGCTTCGACCACGTTTTCTCCGCAACGGACGCGCCATCATCAAAGGCAAGGCCACATCGCTGGACATCGCCTACCTGGCAGGCGTATCGCAACCCACGGTCTCGCGCGCACTGCGCGGCAGCCCGGCGGTCAATGAGCAGACCCGGCGCAAGATCCTGGCGATCGCGCGCGAGCTGAACTACAAGGTCGACAAGCACGCCTCCAGCCTGCGCCTGCGCAATGCCGGCACCCTGGCGCTGCTGTTCTTCGAAGATCCGACCACCGACGACTCGCTGATCAACCCGTTCTTCCACTCGATGCTGGGCTCGATCACCCGCGCCTGCGCCCGCCATGGCTACGACCTGCTGGTGTCGTTCCAGCAGTTGTCGGACAACTGGCGCGCCGACTACGGCGACAGCCAGAAGGCCGACGGGCTGATCCTGCTCGGCTACGGCGACTACCTGCAGGCGCAACAACGGCTGCAGCACCTGGTCGACCAGGGCACCCATTTCGTGCGCTGGGGCGCGGTGCTGCCCGGGCAGCCCGGGGTGTCGATCGGCAGCGACAACTTCCAGGGCGGGCACGACATCACCGCGCACCTGCTGGCGCAGGGCCGCCGCCGCGTCGCCTTCCTCGGCGACGCCTCCAACCATTACCCCGAGTTCCTGGAGCGCTACCGCGGCCATCTGCAGGCGCTGCACGCGGCCGGCGCCGAGGCCACGCCGGCACTGCAGGTCGATGCGATCACTACCGAGCAGTCCGGCTACGAGGCCGCCCTGGCCCTGCTGGGGCGCGGCGAGCGCTTCGATGCGCTGTTCGCCGCCAGCGACCTGATCGCGATCGGCGCGCTGAAAGCCTTGCGCGAGCACGGCCTGCGCGTGCCCGAGGACGTGGCCCTGGCCGGCTTCGACGACATTCCTGTCGCCGCCAGCGTCGATCCGGCGCTGTCGACGGTGCAGCAGGACACCAAGCTGGCCGGTGCGGTGCTGGTGGACACCTTGCTGGCGCAGATCGCCGGGCAGCCGGTGAGCAGCCGCACCCTGCCGGTGACGCTGGCGCTGCGCGGTTCCTCGCTGCGCAGTTGACATTGCCGGCCTGCGTCACGGCAGCGCATCGGCCTGTCAGCTGCCTGAGACGGCCGGAACCCGACGCGAGGTGCCCACGCCGGGTCCTGCAGGCAGGCGCGACGACGCAACGCCTGCCACGTCGCGCTCAGGGCGTCGGCGCAACCCCGTCCTTGGCCGCCATCAGCCAGCGCAGCCGCGCACGCAGGTCCGGGCGCACGATCGGCGCATCGGACAGGAACACGCGCACGCCATGCGCCGGCACCTCGGCGCGCAGGACATCGGCGACCTAGAGCGCACTGCCGTCGAACCCGTCGCGCCAGAGACGGGACTGCAGGATGTCGTGCTCCTCGGTCACCCGCTGCAGCTAGGCCTGGAGCCGACGGATCTCGGCCGAGTCGCTCGGCGCAGGCGCCGGCCGCCGCCTTTCTTCGCTGCCTGCACCCAGCCGTACAGCGTGTGTGGGGGGCACCGATGCGAAAGGCGACGTCCACAACGCCGAAGCCGCACGCGATCACCTGCTTCACCGCCCCGGTACGGAACTCATCCGTGCACGGCCTGTTGTCGCCGCTCGTCAACACCTCGGCCATCGCCATCGACTATGCCGCCCCGCTGTCTACGGCAGGCCCGCCGGTCCGCGCTATACAGTCCATCTGCTCGGATGCTCCGCTCGGATGTGCAATTCCATTTCAGGGGGAATGAAAATGACTTTTGCCACCAGGCTCTTCAAGAGCGGATCGCGCATGCGCGCATTGGGATATGCCCTGTGCCGCGTCTCGTTCGCCACCGCAGTCGCGTTGCAAGGGGCTGTCGCTCAAGCCGATACGCCTCCGACCATCACCTACCTAAACACCTCCAGCAATCGCGGGATCACTCAAGACTGGGATTACGGCTACTACAAGGCCACTTGCGGCGTTACCGAAGCCTTGCTGGGGGTGAGCGAATTTACCGACACCGGCAACGGCAACCTTGCGTTGTGCGCGCCCTACTCTCAACCGGGATCCGTCAGTTCGCTCAGGGCCTACGTCACCACAAAGAGCGGCCCGGACAAGCGCGGCTATGCGCGTCATGGCGATTGGGCTCCGAGCTACACCAAGGTCGAATGCGGCCTCGATCAGTACGGCGTCGGGATCAGCCAGAGCACGGCCAGCCCCCGCGTCGCCCACGGCATTGCCTGCGTCCAAGGCGCGACCGGCACCGATACCTCGGGTATCACCACGGTGCGGCAGATGGACAACAACAGTTCGATGGGCAGCGCCACCTGGGGCGACTGGGATCCCGGGAAATACAAGGGGCAATGCATCGATGGCGAGAGCATCGTCGGAGCAAGTTTCAGCCCCACGACCGGCCGCCTTCACTCGATCCTGTGCCGAGGGCCGGCAACGCTGCAGATGCTCTACCAGACCTCAAGTGGTTCAGGTGTGGCCGTTGCGACGTTGAGCGAACGCGGGACGACGCCAACGGTCCGCAGCCTCGGCGGACTCAGCCCGGCAACTGGAACGGCACCGGTCGTTACCAACTTCCAAGGCGTTGTCTATGCGCTGTACGCAGCGTCGTCCAACCAGCTATGCCTGGCGCAATCCACCAATCGGGGGCTGACGTACGCCACCCCCAATTGCCTGTCGCAAGTCAGTATCGGTGATACGCCGGCAGTGGCGGTCAACAACGGCACGCTCTATGTGGCTTACTCATCCACTACCGGCCCGCACCGTCTCATGGTGGCGAGCTCGACTGACGGTGCCACTTTCAATGTGACATCGTATGACGCCATTACCCTTGACGCCAGCCCGGGGGTCGCTGTATTGGACGGCGTGCTGTATGCCGGTTATGTAAAGTCGAACAAGGTATGCGTCGCCTCGTTACAGTCAACCCAGCGGGTCACTAACGTCTGCCAGTATTCGGCCAAGAGCCAGCCGGTGGGCATGACTGCCGCCTTTGGCAAGCTGTTCGTCACGTACGCCAAGACCACAGGCAATGTCGCATTCATGGTGTCCGACGATCCGGCGAACGTTCCGTTCGATGGCTTCTATTGGAGCGAATATTCGACGGCCGATTTAATCGCACCGGTGTTCTATCACGGCAACCTCTATCTCCTGTTCAACGACGTGACGGCCGGCGCCAAGGCTTTGGTTTCGGTGGACGGAACGAAGCCCACGTGGGCCACGCAATCGACCACCGGCATGTCGGCAACCGGCCCGATCGGCGCGATCGGCACCAATGTCGCCGACACGGTGCGCGGGGTCCTGTTCGCCGTCTACGGCGACATGCCCTACAGCGACTCCGACGCGACGCTGCTCAGCTCGACAATCCTGCCCGGATTGAGCAGCAGCGCCAACGTGCCATTCATTCTGCACGTGGGGGACGCCGGGCGCCCGTATGATGGGACGGGAACCAATCCCTACGACTCCTGCAGCGATTCCTTCCGTTCCGCGACCGTGCAATCGTGGTGGGGCGTCAATCAGCAGCTCGTGTTCATGCCTGGCGACAACGACTGGACCGACTGCAACACGGAGCGCACCCCAAGGTCCCGGCTTGATCCGTTGAAGGAGTTTGCGAAGGTCCGGAGCATCTTCGCCGGCAACGTGTCCCTCGACGCGCCGCGCTACGCCACCGACGGCCTGAATGTCGGTCAGCCTGCCTTGGCCCAGACCTGGGTCTCCAACGGCGTGCTCTACCTTGGCCTGAACATCGTCGGATCCTACAACGGGTACGTACCGAGCACGGCAACCAATGCCGCCGCTCGCAATGCAGAAGCATCGACGCGCGAAGCGGAGACCTTGACCGCGATCACCAACGCTGGCGCAGCCATGGCGTCCAATCCAGGCCTCAACGCCCTGGTGGTGACCTTCCATGTCGATCCGTACACGAACGTCAACAGCAGCGGAGGCACTATCGTCGATTGGACCTGCGGCCTGACCGACAGCACGGGGCGGCAACCCTACAAGGGGATTTGCGCCAATCTGGCGTCGGTGGCAGGATCGATCGGCAAGCCGATGCTGGTCGTGCACGGCGATACCGTCGCTCACTGTTTCCGCCAGCATCCGACAAGTTCCAATCTCTGGGTATTGAACGCTCCCGGCGATTTCGTTCCTGGCGTGGATCTCGTCTCTTTCAACCAATCCAACGCTTCGGCTCCGTTCTCGGTCGTCACGATGACCAACAGCGCAGGAAGCGTTCCAAGCACGTGCAACTACACGCCTGCGAGTCCGTCCGAAGCCTCGCAGGAGCTGGTTTCAGGCTCGACGGGGACTACCGTGCAACCACAACACATCGAGCCCTGAAGCACTGACGGATCGCATTCGCGGAACAGCCATCTTCCAAGGGAAAGGCATCAAGCGATTCAAGACGGGTCAAGGAACCGCACAAAAACCGGCAATCATTGCCCCGGCTCCACGCCGTCCTTGGCCGCCATCAGCCAGCGCAGCCGCGCGCGCAGGTCCGGGCGCACGATCGGCGCATCGGACAGGAACACGCGCACGCCATGCGCCGGCACCTCGGCGCGCAGCGCATCGGTCACCTCGCTGGCGCTGCCGTCGAAGCCGTCGTGCCAGGTGCCGGGCTGCAGGTAGCGGCGCACCTCCAGCGTGCGTGGCGCGTCGCTCTTGTTCAGCAGCACCAGTGCGGTCTGGGTGCTGCCCGCGTGCTGGAACACCCGGTAGAACACCGCCTCGTCGCCGGATAACTGCAGGTTGAGCTGCAGGCCGCGCTGCAGCGCGGGGCTGCGCTGGCGCAGCGTGGCGATGCGTCGCAACGGCGCGAAGATCGGGCTGGATGGCGCGGCGTTCACCCGCGCCTGACCGAAGTAGTTGCGGTTGCCGGCGTGCTCGGCGCGGCCGCGCATGAAGCCGGTCTCCGAGCCGTAGTAGATCACCGGGATGCCGCGCGCGGTGAACAGCCAGTTGTGCGCGTCGATGAAGCCGGCGTCGCTGGCATCCAGCCGCGCCATGTCGTGGTTGTCGTAAAAGGTCATCAACTCGTACGGATTGGCGTACGGGCCACGCTCCAGATACAGCGCCGGCTGCAGCGTCTCGTAGCCGCGCTGGGCGTGGCCGAACGTCGCCGCCAGCGCCTGCTTGAGCGGGAAATCCAGCACGCTGACGCCGGCATTACTGGCCCAGGTGTGGCCGGCGATCTTGTGCGCGTTGTAGTCGAAGTCCTCGCCGAACATGAACATGCCCGGGCGCTGCGCACGGATGCGGCGCACGAACTCGTGCCAGAAGCTGTCCGGCATCCAGCCGATGGTGTCGATGCGGAACGCGTCGGCGCCCTGCCCCAGCCACTGCGAGTAAGCGCCGACCAGATACTCCATCACCGCCGGATTGCGCTCGTTGAAATCGGACAGTTGCGCCAGGTTGCCGCCGGTGTTGTAGAACGCGTGCAGCGGGTTGTGCGCCGGGTCCAGCTTGGACGGCGGCAGGTTCTGGTGGTCGGCAATGAGCTTGCCGTCGCGGTCGAACACCTGGCCGAACATCGGCTGCCGCTTGGGCATGGTCCAGGCCGGCGAGCCGTGATTGCCGACGATGTCCAGTACCACCTTCAGTTGCTGCGCGTGCATGGCCTGGGTGAAGCCGGCGAAATCCAGCCCCGGGCTCGGCAGATGCTCGTCGAGCTTGTAGAAGTTCACACCCCAGTAGCCGTGGTAGCCGGTCTTGCCGCGGTCGCTCAGCGAGCTGCCCCAGGTGATCGGCTTGCCGCCGGTGAAGGCCTCGTCCGGGTTGTCGACGATCGGGGTGATCCACACTGCGCCGAAGCCCAGGTCGCGGATGTAGCCGGCGTTGTCGACCACGCCCTTGAAGTCGCCGCCGAGGTAGCCGATGTTGTCGCTCTCGCCCGGCGGCGCCGGGATCGGGATGTCGAAGGTGCGGTGCGCGCCGCCCTGGTCGCGATGATCGTTGCCCGGGTCGCCGTTGACGAAGCGGTCGGTGACCACGAAGTACACCGCCTCGCTGGCGAACGGCTCCAGCGTGCCGTAGAACTCCTCCTGCGCAGGCGCCTGCGCCTGCGCCGACCCAGCGCAGGCACCCAGCAGGGCCAGCGCCAACAACGACATCCGATCGATCATGCGTTCGCTCCCGAATCCGACGGCACCCACAGCACGCACAGCGCCGCCACCAGCAGGCTGACGCCGCCGATCGCCAGCGCGTACAGCGGCCGGCCATCGAGCCAGTGCGTGAGCACGAAGCCCAGCACGCTGACCGCGACCAACTGCGGGATCACGATGAAGAAATTGAAGATGCCCATGTACACGCCCATCTTCGCCGCCGGCACGCTGTCCGACAGCAGCGCGTAGGGCAGCGACAGGATCGACGCCCAGGCGAAGCCCACCCCGACCATCGACAGCAGCAGCCACTGCGGGTCGCGGATCCACAGGAACGACAGCAGGCCGGCCGCGCCCAGGCACAGGTTGAGCAGGTGGCTCACGCGCAGCCCGCAGGCACGCACCAGCAGCGGGATCGCGATCGCCGCCAGGGCGGCGAAGCCGTTGTAGGCGGCGAACAGCACGCCGACCCAGTTTGCCCCCTCGTTGTACGCGGCCGAGGTCGCATCGTGGGTGCCGTAGTGGGTCTGGGTGACCGCGGCGGTGGTGTAGATCCACATCGCGAACAGCGCGAACCACGAGAAGAACTGCACCCAGGCCAGGCGCCGCATCGCCTGCGGCATGGTCTGCAGGTCGCAGACGATGGCCGCCAGCATGTGCCCGCGGCGCAGGCGTGGTGCCATGCCCTGCAGCACGCCGTAGCCGAGGCACAGCCCGGCCAGCACGTACAGCATCCTGTCGCCGCCGCTGAAAGCGATCGCCGCCGCCCCGGCGATGCCCGCGGCGCACCACAGCGTCGCGGCGACATCGGTGTGGCGCGGCTGCGTCGCCGTGGCGGTCGGCGTGGCGTCGTCGAAACCGTGCAGATCCTCGGGCGGATATTCGCGGGTGCGCAGCACGGTCCAGCCGATCGACATGAACAGCACCGCGCCGCCGAGATAGAACGCGTAGCGCACCGTCGCCGGCACCTCGCCGGAGCCCGCGGTGTTGCTCACCCCCCAGTGCGCCAGCAGCCACGGCAGCATGCTCGCCACCACCGCACCGACGCCGATGAAGAAGCTCTGCATGGCGTAGCCGCTGGCGCGCTGGCGCGCCGGCAACTGGTCGCCGACGAAGGCGCGGAACGGCTCCATCGAGATGTTGATCGAGGCGTCCAGCACCCACAGCGTCCCGGCCGCCACCCACAGCGCTGGCGAGTTCGGCATCACCAGCAACGCCAGCGTGGTGAGCAGCGCACCGACCATGAAATACGGCCGGCGCCGCCCGAAACGGTTCCAGGTGCGATCGGACAGGTAGCCGACGATGGGCTGCACGATCAGGCCGGTCAGCGGCGCAGCGATCCACAGCCCCGGCACCTGCTCCATGTCCGCGCCCAGGGTCTGGAAGATGCGGCTGGCATTGGCGTTCTGCAACGCGAAGCCGAACTGGATGCCCAGGAAACCGAAGCACATGTTCCAGATCTGCCAGAACGACAGCGCCGGCTTGGCGCGCGGCACGGCGCTCATGGGCGCTCCTCGATCGGGCCGGCCGGCGCGATCAGCAGCGCGGCGACGTCGGCGGCATTGACCACGCCATCGGCGCCGCCCTGGCCGCCGGTGTAGCGCGCGAAGTGCTGCAGCGCGCTCATGTTCTGCGCCGGCAGCAAGCGCGCGACGCACCGTTGCCCGGCCTGCAGCGCGAACACCGCCGCCGTGGAGGTCTGCTCGCCGACGCTGTGCGGCATCACCAGCGGCTGCGATTGCGGCGACGCCGCTCCGCACTGCACCTGCAGGCGCTTGACCGCCGCGGTGACACCGGTGTTGATCGGGCCATGCGCATTGACGTAGCGCAGGCTCAGCCGGTACGCGCCATCGTGCGGCACCGTCCAGGCCCAGTCATCGGCGCCCTCCACGCGCACCACGTCGCCGACGCAGACGGTAGGGCTATGCAACGACTCCCAACGCGCGCTCTGCCGGGTCAGGCTCAGGCATTGCACGCGCTCGGCCAGCGGCAAAAGCACGCCGTCGGCGCTGCCGGGTCGCGCCTGCCCATCGACGTACAGCACCGTGTCCGCGGCCGCCTGCACACGCCAGCCCTGCGCCTCGCGCCGCACCTGCGGTGCCGACGGCGCCAGCGGCGCGAAGGCGTCCGCGGCCGTGAGCATTTGCAATGGCGCGCTGCCGCTGCGGCGCGCGACCAGGTCGACGGTGGTCACACCGTCCTGGGTGCGGGTCTCGCCGGCGACCAACAGGTCGCCTTGCAGCTGCTGCGGCCTCCGCAGCACGATGCGTCGGTCCTTTAGCTGCAATGCGATCTCCTGGCGCTCGCCGAACAGCAGCGGCACCAGGCTGGTCGGCAGCTTGGGCAGCACGCGGCCATCGTCCTCGAGGCCGAACACGCCCTCGATCACCATCGCCAGGTAGCCCGCCACCGACCACAGCTGCCGCGGCGAATTGACCACCGGGCCGCTGAGCGGGCCGTCGTCGACATGCGCGGCCTGGCTCAGGAATTCGTAGTTCTCCATGTTCGAGCCGGCGAGCGCGGCGCCGCGCAGCAGCGAGCGCACTTCCAGATCGATGCGCGCGCTGTCGTCGGTATGCCGCGCCGCGCGCAGCGCATAGGCGCTGACGAACGGCCAGATCGCCCGATTGTGGTAGATCGGCACCTCGCGCTGCTGCGGCCACACCACCGGGCTGCCCGCCTCCACCGCGGGATAGCGGGCCAGCGCCTGGCGTGCGCGCTCGGCCGGCAGCACGTCGGCCAGCACCGCCAGCGACAGGCCCAGCAGATCGTAGCTTTCGTAGCGCACCGGATGCTCGGCCGTGCCGATGTAGCTGACGTAGGTGCCGCGGTCCTCGCGCCAGAAGCGCTGCGCGATCGCCTTTCGCAGCGCATCGGCCCAGCCGGCATAGCGCGCGGCCGCCTGCGTGTCGCCCTGCTCCCGGGCCAGGCGCTCGCCCAGACGCAGCGCCTGGTAGTGCAGCACGTTGGTCGACAGCGCGAAGGAGCTGGCGATGAAGCCGACGTCGTCGCGGGTCCAGGCCGGATAGGTCTGCTCGCGCCAGTCCAGGAAGGAAGTCTCGCCGCGGTACAGGCCGATGTGCGGGTCGAACGCGAACGCGCGGTCCTGCGCCAGCGTGGCGGTGAGCGCGGCACGGGTGTCGGCGGCGAAGCCCGGTTCGTCCAGCAAGTGACGCGCGGCCAGAAACCACACCACGCGGTCGCTGCTCACCGGCCAGCTGCCGCCGGAGCCGGTGTCCTGCGCCACGAATAGCCCCGGCAGCGCATCGGCGCCGCGCATCGGCGACAGCTTGAAGCGCAGCGAGCGCCGCGTGCGCTCGGGATCCAGCCGCGCCAGGGCCAGGTCGGCGGCATAGCTGACATCGCGGGTCCACACGTAGGGCCAGCGCTCGCCGGTCTGGTAGCAATCGCACGGCAACGGCTTGCCGTGATCGAACGCCGGGTCACGGATCGCCTGGACCTGATCGTCGCGCAGTTCCTGCTGCGCCAACGCGAACAGCGCATCGAACAACAGGCTGTCGGTCTCGCTGCGCAGCGGCTGCACCGGCAGCGTGCGCGTGCCCTGCGCCGCGTGCAGCACGAAGCCGCCGTCGGCGGTGGCCTCGGCCTGCGCGGTCTGACCGCGCCATTGCAATGACGTCTGTCCAGCAGACGCCGACGCCGCAGCACCCAAGGTGGCGGCCAAGCAGATCATCTTCAGCATCGAAGCGGCAGACCGGCTCGCACCGATCGACCTCCCTCCCTCTTTGCCTGCATGGTGGAAGCGCAGGCCGGCATGCCGGCGCTGCGGTCGCCGCCTCCGCATCGCGGGGCGCTGCGGACATGGTAGACGGGCAGCACCGCGGCGCGTGTAGTTGCATACGTATTCATCGCCGAGGCCTCCGGCTGCAACGAACCGCCTCGCTATAGTCGTTGCGGTGCCACGGTCGCCTTGGGAGGGGATATGCCGCTGCTTCACGCCTCATTGCGCCTGCGCCCGACGCAGCGCCTGCCATCGTGGCTGGCGACGCTGCTGCTGTGCATCGCCCCTGGACTGCAGGCCGCACCGCAGACCGTGGCCAGCATCGATTCGCCGGACAAGATCCTGCGCGTGTCCGTGCAACTGGACGACGGCCGCCCCAGCTATCGCGTGCAGCGCCTGGGCGAGCCGGTGATCGGCGAATCGCGGCTCGGCTTCCAGTTGCGCGATGGCAGCCTGGATCGCGACCTGGCGTTGCTGGACCAGCGCAGCCGCAGCGTCGACGAAACCTGGGAACAGCCCTGGGGCGAGCGCCGCTACGTACGCAATCACTACAACGAGCTGCGCGTGGACCTGGGCGAGCGCGGCGGCCGCCAGCGCCGCTTCGCGGTGGTGTTCCGCGTCTACGACGACGGGCTCGGCTTCCGCTACAGCTTTCCGCAGCAGGCGGGGATGCAGGAGGCGGTGATCGACGAGGAGCTCACCGAGTTCGATATCGTCCCCGACGCGACGGCCTGGTGGATTCCCGCCGGCGCTCCCATTCACTACGAATACCTGTACAGGCGCACGCCGCTGCGCGAAGTGCCGCTGGCGCACTCGCCGTTCACCCTGCGCAGCCAGGACGGCCTGCACCTGGCCATCCACGAGGCGGCCCTGGTCGACTACGCCGGCATGTGGCTGCGCCGCGGCGAAGGCCAGCGCCTGCATGCGCAACTCTCGCCGTCGGCGGAGGGCTGGAAGGTCCGCCGTCGCCTGCCCTTCGACACGCCGTGGCGCACGCTGCAGATCAGCGACACCGCCGGCGGCCTGGTCGATTCCAACCTGATCCTCAACCTCAACGAACCCAACGCACTGGGCGACGTGAGCTGGGTGCACCCGGCCAAGTACATCGGCGTGTGGTGGTCGATGCACTTGAACCAGGAAACCTGGGCGCGCGGCCCCAAGCATGCCGCCACCACCGCCAATACCCGCCGCTACATCGACTTCGCCGCGGCGCACGGCTTCCGTGGCGTGCTGGTCGAAGGCTGGAACCCCGGCTGGGACGGCAACTGGGTCGGCAATGGGTACGACTTCGACTTCACCCACGCCACCGCGGACTTCGACATCGCCGCGCTCAGCGCCTACGCGGCGAAAAAGGGCGTGCACCTGATCGGCCACCACGAGACCGGCTGCGCAGTGGAGCACTACGAAGACCAGCTCGATGCGGCGCTGGATCTGTACGCCCGGCTGGGCGTGGACACCTTCAAGACCGGCTACGTCTGCGACGACGGCCAGGTGGACCGGCGCAATCCGGCCGGCGGCCCGCTGTGGCGCGAATGGCACGACGGCCAGTTCATGGCCCGCCACCATCTCAAGGTGGTGCAGGAGGCGGCCAAGCGCCATCTGTCGGTCAATGCCCACGAGCCGATCAAGGACACCGGCCTGCGCCGCACCTACCCGAACTGGCTCTCGCGCGAAGGCGCACGTGGCATGGAGTACAACGCCTGGGGCGAGCCGCCGAATCCACCGGAGCACGAGGTCAATCTGGTGTTCACGCGGATGCTGGCCGGGCCGATGGACTACACGCCCGGCATCCTCAGCCTGAAGGGCCGCGGCGGACGCGCGATTCCGAGCACGCTGGCACGGCAGCTGGCACTGTATGTGACCCTGTACAGCCCGATCCAGATGGCGGCCGACCTGCCCGAACACTACCTGCAGCACCGCGACGCCTTCCGCTTCATCGAGGACGTGGCAGTGGACTGGGACGACAGTCGCGTGCTCGACGGCGAGATCGGCGATTACGTGACCATCGTGCGCAAGGACCGCCACAGCCGCGACTGGTTCCTCGGCAGCATCACCGACGAGCACGGCCGCGTGCTGCCGATCGCGCTGGGCTTTCTCGAACCGGGCGTGCGCTACCGCGCCGAGATCTACCGCGACGGCGACGCCGCCGACTACCAGCACAATCCGTTCGACTTCGCCCGCGAACAGCGCCAGGTCACCAGCCGCGACCAGTTGCAGCTGAAGCTGGCGCCTGGCGGCGGCCAGGCGATCCGTTTCGTCCCGCTGGATCCGGCGCCTGCATCTGCCGGCTCGGGTGCGCCGCGCTAACCGGGCATCTTGGCGGATGCAGTGCCGCCAGCGGTACACCGGCGGCGACTGCGCTCTTTGCTTGGCCCTCTTGCCTGGCCACTTCCTCGTGCGCCAGGCGTCGCGCCAGTGCGCACGAAAGGACAGCGCCGTTGCACGCGCCGTTGGCCTGGATCTGCCGCGCTATCAGCGCCATGGCCGGATAGGTCCACGCGTTCACGCAACCGCTACATCCCCTGCTCACGGCACCCGAGCATCCACGACAGTCGACATCGGCTGCAGAGCGCAATGCACGTACCCAACGGCACCGGCTTAGCGCCAAGCGCACGACATCGCGATCCTGAAAGCGCTTCCAATGCGATGCAGGCCAGTGAATACGTATGCAGCGGACGTTCGCGACGAAGCCGCGTGTCTACCATACAGCGCAATCGCGACACCGCCCTGCGGCTGCGCGACACGCATATCCGGCCGCCTCGCCGGTTCAGACATTCGCAAGACAACATTGCCTGGGAGGGGAAAATGTTGAACCACAAGCGCAACGCGCTGACGCTGGCGCTGGCCGTCGCGATGACGCCGATGCTGGCCGCCGCACAGTCCGATACCACCGCCGCCACGCCCAACAATCCGGTGACCGAACTGGACAAGGTCCAGGTGACCGGCATCCGCCGCGGCATCGAGAACGCCATCGCGATCAAGCAGGACTCGACGTCCATCGTCGAGGCGATCTCGGCCGAGGACATCGGCAAGCTGCCGGACGTGAGCATCGCCGAGTCGCTCGGCCGCCTGCCCGGCCTGGCCGCACAGCGCGTCGCCGGCCGTGCCCAGGTGATCAGCGTGCGTGGCCTGTCGCCCGACTTCGCCACCACCCTGCTCAACGGCCGCGAAGTGGTCAGCACCGGCGACAACCGCAGCGTCGAGTTCGACCAGTACCCCTCGGAACTGGTCAACGGCGTGACCGTGTACAAGACGCCCGATGCCGGCCTGGTCGGCCAGGGCCTGTCCGGCACCATCGACATGCAGACCGTGCGCCCGCTGAGCTTCCCGGATCGGGTGATCGCGATCAGCGGCCGCCTGCAGAAGAGCTCGCTCGGCAAGGCCGCCGACGTCGACGCCTTCGGCAATCGCTTCAGCGCCAGCTACATCGACCAGTTCCTGGACAACACCCTGGGCGTGTCGATCGGCTATGCCCACAGCGACATGCCGATCCAGGAGAACCAGGTCGGCCTGTATGAGCCGTGGACGACGCAGAACACCGACAGCGGCAGCCGTCCCGGCGTGGCCCCGGGCACCTACTTCTCCGACGGTATCAAGGCGCTGCGCCGCACCGGCAACAACAAGCGCGACGGCGTGATGGCGACCGTGCAGTTCCGTCCGTCCAGCAGCTGGACCAGCACCTTCGACGCGTTCCATACCGAAGCCGAGCAGATCGACACCGCCAATCAATTCGAGGTCAATCTCAGCAACTTCAATGGCGGCTACACGCCCGGCCTGCTGATCAGCAATCCGCAGGTCGACGCCAGCGGCAGCTTCACCGGCGGCACCGCCAGCGGCGTGTATCCGCTGGTGCGCGGCATGTACAACAAGCGCAAGGACAAGATCGACGCGTTCGGCTGGAACAACGAGTTCAACCTCGGCAGCGTGCGCCTGATGGCCGACCTCAACTACTCCAAGGCGACGCGCAAAGAGCTGAACCTGGAAAACAACCTGCAGCTGGTGCCGATGCCGCAGTTGGACACCGTCGGCCTCGTGGTCAAGCCCAATGGCTTCTCGCAGATCACGCCCGGCCGCGACTACTCCGACCCGAACAACCTGTTCCTGACCAACACCATCTACGGCTCCGGCTACGGCAAGGTGCCGGAGGTCGAGGACCGCCTGAAGGGCGGCCGCCTGGCGGCGACGCTACCGGCACCGCAGGCGCTGACCTGGTTCTCCGACATCGACGTGGGCGTCAACTACGCCGACCGGCGCAAGCAGAAGACCCAGGCCGAAGGCAACATCCTGCTCGGCGCGCAGGGCGACACCAACATCGCCAGCGACCTGCAGTACGACCCGGTCAACCTTGGCTTCGCCGGCATCGGCACCATCCCGGCCTGGAACGTCCCGGCGGCAGTCTCGCGCTACATGAGCTTCAACCCGGTCACCAACCTGGACTATCTGATCCCGAAGTCCTGGACCGTGCAGGAGAAGATCACCACGGCCTGGCTGCGCGCCAACATCAACACCGACATCGGCGAGGTCGGCGTGCGCGGCAACATCGGCGTGCAGTTGCAGCACGCCGACCAGAGCTCGCAGTCCAGCTACTTCGACCAATCGCGTCCCGCCGGCCAGAACGTGCTGCCGATCGATGCCGGCAAGACCTACAACGACTGGCTGCCGAGCCTCAACCTGGCCTTCCTGTTCCCGCACCAGCAGACGCTGCGCTTCGCCGCGGCCAAGCAGGTGGCGCGGCCGCGCGTGGACCAGATGCGCGCCGGCCTGGACTTCGGCGTGGATACCTCCACCGGCAAGCCCGGCGGCAGCGGCGGCAATCCCCTGCTCGATCCGTGGCGTGCCAACGCGCTGGACCTGTCGTACGAGAAGTACTTCGGCGAGAAGGCCTATGTGGCCGCCGCGGTGTTCTACAAGGACCTGAAGAGCTACATCTACACGCAGTCGCGCGACGATTACGACTTTTCCGCCCTGCTCGCCAGCTATGTGCCCCCGCCGGGGATGACCGTACCGGTGCAGACCACCGGCACCTTCTCCTCGCCGCAGAACGGCAAGGGCGGCACCCTGCGCGGCCTGGAGCTGACCGCCTCGCTGCCGCTGGACATGCTCAGCGACAGCCTGCGCGGCTTCGGCGTGCAAGCCAGCGCCACCTTCAACGACAGCGATATCAAGATCGTCGATCCCGAGAGCGCCTCCAGCGTCGGCTCGGCGCCGATCGACCTGCCGGGCCTGTCCAAGCGCGTGTACAACCTCACCGCGTATTACGAGCACAACGGCTTCGAGGCGCGTGTCAGCCAGCGGCGCCGCTCGGACTTCATCGGCGAGATCGGCAACTTCAACGGTAACCGCACGCTGCGCTACGTGGTCGGCGAAAACGTCACCGACGCGCAGGTCAGCTATACCTTCGCCGACGGCAGCACCCTGGCCGGGCTGAGCCTGCTGTTGCAGGCCAGCAACCTGACCAACTCGCCCTACCGCACGTATGCCGGCACCAAGGATCGCCCGCTGGAATACGTCGAATGGGGACGCACCTACATGCTGGGCGTGAACTACAAGTTCTGAGTCCCGCGTAAAAGGCTGTAGACGACGCCCGCCGGCGTACCCGGCGGGCGTTTTCATTGGGCGATTGTCGCTTGTATACGTCGAATGCCGCGGAGTCCCGGGAGGCACCACGATAAGGTCAGGGTCGCGCGGAGCGGCGGCGTTTTGTCGATTGCGATCAAACCGAGCGGTTTGGAGGGCCCCCGACCTTTTCGCCTGCGAGAAGATCCATACAAGGCGATCGTGCGTTAACTGATGGAGATCTCGCCTCCAACGAGGTTCCCAACAGAAAGCCGAGAGAGCGCGGAATGGCTCGCGTCGCAGGGAAAAGCTACATCTCGTGAAAGCATAGGCCAATCCTCCAGCATGCGAGGAAGCGTCATGCCTGGACAGTCAATGCTGAATTCCGAGCGACCGCCTGACCGCACCACAGGCGATGCATCCGCGTCGACTCGATGCTGCGGCAACTGATCGAGGTCAGCGCCCCCATCATCAACGACGGGCCTCAGCAGGGAGACCGCGAACCAAGAGCTGGTGGCCTCGCCGGAAAAAGCGGCGTTTCAGGCCACAAAGGTCGGCACGCAGACGTGGAGACCTTGCCGCGATTCCACCATCGCAGCGATGACGGCGGATTCGTAGCCGCGTAGCCCAGATCGGCAGTGCGGGGAGGAGGCGGCGGTCTGTCGTGTGGAGCACCAAGGCAAGCCTCTGAGCTGACGTTGGTGCCAGGACAGCGCCATTGTCGGCTCGGCGACGACGCGAGCGCTGACGACCGCACGCACCCGCTGCGAAAACGGCACGATCACCGCAACATGCCTACAGACACTGGAATTCCGAATCGATCAGTGTCGTTCAATCGAGCGCCAACGCTGCCTCGGCACGCATGAGGCCCTATCCGCGACGCGATGCACAACGGACTATCTCTTCGCAGATAAACATCGTTTGCAGTGCCGCAGCCGATCACCGGCGATGCGGCACCTCCCTAGCCAGCAACTACCGACCCGCTCACGCGCCCTGCAGGCACACCATCGCATAGCCGGGCAAATGCAGACGCTCGCCGACCGCGCCAGGCGCCACGCCCGGCACCTCCAGCACCTGCCAGGCTCCGTACGGCACCGCCACGTCGACGGCTTCCGCAGACAGATTGAACGCCAGCAGCAGGGTTTGCGCGGCGTGGCGACGCTCGAACATCAGCACGGGCTCAGCCGTCTCGTGAAACACGATGTCGCCCTCGCGCAGCGCCGAATGGTGCTTGCGCCAGGCCAGGAACTCGCGGATCGCACGCAGGACCGACTGTGGATCGGCCTCCTGGGCGGCAACCGACTGTGCGCGATGCGCTGGCGCGATCGGCAACCAGGGCGTCCCGGTGCTGAAGCCGGCCTGCTCGCCGGCATCCCACGGCAGCGGCGTCCGGCATCCATCGCGGCCCTTGAAGTTTGGCCAGAACGCGATGCCATAGGGATCCTGCAACGCCTCGAACGGCACCTCCGCCTCGCCCAGGCCCAACTCTTCGCCCTGGTAGACGCAGACCGAGCCACGCAGCGAGCACAGCATCGCGATCAGCAGGCGCGCGAAGGCCGGAGTCTCAGTGCCCTGCCCCCAACGCGTCACCGCGCGTTGCACGTCGTGATTGGAAATCGCCCAACACGGCCAGCCTTCGGTCATCGCCGCTTCCAGGCGCGACACCGTCTCGCGGATGTAGGCGGCGCTGAAATCGTCGGTCAGCAATTCGAAGCTGTAGCCCATGTGCAGGTGACCGGCCCGGGTGTACTCGGCCGTGGTCGCCAGCGAATCTTCCGACGAGATCTCGCCCAGACTCACTGTCCCCGGATAGCGGTCGAGCAGACTGCGCAGCTTCTGCAGGAACGGGAGATTCTCCGCCTGCGTATTGTTGTAGTAGTGGTATTGGAAGGCATAGGGATTGTCCGGGCTGAAGCCGCGGCCGACCCGCTTTTCCGGCGGCTTGGGCGGATTGTCGCGCAGCTGCGGATCGTGGAAGCAGAAATTGATCGCATCCAGCCGGAAGCCGTCCACGCCGCGCGCCAGCCAGAACTCCACGTTGTCCAGCGTCGCCTGCTGCACCTGCGGATTGTGGAAGTTCAGGTCGGGCTGCGAGGCCAGGAAGTTGTGCAGATAGTACTGACCGCGGCGCGGCTCCCACTGCCACGCCACACCACCGAAGATCGACAGCCAGTTGTTCGGCGGCGTCCCATCCTCGCGCGCATCGGCCCACACGTACCAATCGGCCTTTGGATTGTCGCGGCTCTGCCGGCTCTCCTTGAACCAGTCGTGCTCCACCGAGGTATGGCTGAGCACCTGGTCGATCATCACCTTCAGGCCCAGCGCATGCGCCTTGGCCAGCAGTGCATCGAAGTCGGCCATCGTGCCGAACAGCGGATCGACCTCGCGGTAATCGGCGATGTCGTAGCCGAAATCGGCCATCGGCGATTTGAAGAACGGCGAGATCCAGATCGCATCCACGCCCAATGCCGCGATGTAATCCAGCTTGCGCACGATGCCCGGCAGGTCGCCGATACCGTCGCCGTTGGCGTCGAGGAAGCTACGCGGGTAGATCTGATAGATGACGGCACCGCGCCACCATGGAGCCTGAGACATGCAACGCCCCCCTTCGGGCAGAGATCGCGCGTGCGACGGGCACGCGAAACGCTGCGCTAGAGTAGCGTTGATGCTTCATGTTCAGACGTGGATGCATACGTATTCACGTCAATGGGCACATAGACTCGCTAGAAGTTCGTGGCCGAAGCGCATTGCTTAATCGGAAAATCGCGAAAAAAGTCTAAATCACAAAATCAAGAAAGTTCAAAAATCCACACACTGAATTCAAAAATTATAATTCTCAATATTTTTTGAAAAACGGCACAGTGCACTCAGTGAACTTGACAAAACACTGAGATCCAGTTCTTTTGTTGCATGCCTCAGACGCAAGCTGCCCGGCCACTTTTTCGTCTTTCGCAGCAGTAATATCGCTTCCTACACCTCTAGATGGATTTGCAATAGCAACACATTGGTTGAAATATGTCATCTTGACAGAGCAATCCGTCACTCCCACTGCATGACATTTCTCCAAAGCATCCTGGACAGCATCATCCTTACTAAACTTTCCGACGGAGCTCCATCCTTCTTGCCCCGAATCAGACATCACTATTGCACCCCAGGTTTTAATCCATTCACCAGTAGGGCGCGCCGGAGAAGAATCTTCATCGGGGAGACATTGGGCGCTACCCGCTTGGACTCCCCCCGGGCATCGAGTCTGAGCAAAGCCGCTCCCAGAAACCACAAGAAAAAATAATGAAATAGCAAAAACAAGTTTCATAGCGCCCTCACACTCTATTGTCGTAAGCACCGCGACTGCCGGGCTGTGCCACGTTATTAACAGGCTCAGCACCCCTATTCATTGTATTTGCAGTAGAAACTGTCGAGTTCGTTACTACATTACTATTGCTTACAGGCGCCTGCGGGGTATAAGGCTGGCCAGACGCCGGATCCTTGCCGACCGCACCAAGTCCCGAGTACGGCGAGAACTGGCCCAGCGTGCCCTGGAAGAACGCAGCCGCCATCGGCGGTGCCGTGATGATCAGCGTGCTCAATACCAAGCCGATTCCTCCCTGTTGTAACGCCATGCTACTGACGCCTTCGCCTGTTCCGTTGGACGCCGCCCACGTGGCGAGAAAACCCGCACCTACTGCCGCAATGACCTTCGTTGCAAGACCAACGGTGAAGCTCAGGACCGCCAGCGAGAAGACCGTACCGATTCCGTACATCAGCCACTTCTGGAACAGGGACTTGGTGACATCAAATAGCAGGCACAGGATGAACAAGGGCCCAAAGCCGATGAACAGCGCCATGGCCAGCTTGTTCAGAAGCAATAGCGAACCACCGACAACACCAGGCCCGGCCATGCCTAGACCCGTGAAAAGCCGTGCGCGATCCTTCTCCTTTTCCCGTTCGGCGTCGCCGGCGGTGTTGATCTGATCGATGCTGGTCATGGCCACCTGCATCAACGCGAGATTCTTATCGATCGCGGCGTAGGGGCTCTCGGAACTGCCGGTCACCGTCTTCACGATCGCACTGCTGAGTCCGTCGGTTAGCCTCCAGTAGAGTCCGTCCATCGCCGCGTCACCGTTCGTCGCTCCCGGCCTGGCAGCGGACACCATGCTCATCGCCACGCCGATGATCAGCGCGGCGCGCAGCGAGGTCACCACCAGTTCCATGGCAGATTCGCGCGACTGCCCTGTCGCGACTCGATAGCCCTTCAACAGGATCCACAGCGTCAACGCGCTCATCGCGGTCACGGTGACCCACCATGACATGCGGATCAGCAGCGACCATTGGAAATAGTCGATCTCATCGCGCAGAAAGTTATTGATGAGCGTAAAAAACGCGTAGTTGCTGAAACTATCGAGAAATCCCATGACCGCTCCGTAACGCAGACGCTCATCGCTGAGCTGCTTTTTGCTGATCGATTCCGTTCAATGAATCGGGCAGCGTGGTTAATCTTCGATGCTCAATTGCTTGAGGCCATCAGGCCGCTTTGACTTGGCGAGTTGCAAGGCTCCGCCCATCACCGCGCCGCCGACCAGCTTGCTTGCGAAATCGCTCAACCCCGAGAACCCTTCGAACAAACCGCCGCCGCCCGTCGTCGTGGCCGACGGCGGCTTCTTGCCGTTCATTGCGGCCCAGGCACCGGCGGACTGCACCTGGGTCAGGTAAGACAAGCGCTTCTCGTAGGCGAACATCGCCGCTTCGGTCTGCTGGCGATCGATGTCCATCAGCGCCCGCAACGCGATCAGCTTGTTGGTGTTGTCTTCCAGCAAGCCGATCTGGTTCGTGTCGATTTTCGCCCGCTGTTGTTCCAGGTCGCGCAGACGCTGCAGTCGCTTCTCGGTGATGTCGTACATTGCCACCATGTAGTTGAACTGCGAATTGCGCGTGCGCTGGATCAATTCGCAAGTCTGCTGCTGTTCCTGCGACACGGGCGTTCCCGAGGTCTTGGCCGCGCAGTCGGAGACGCCGTAATTGTCGTCGACCTTGACAAGCTTCTCCTTCGGCTTCTCGACCTCGTCGCCGCTGGACTTTTCCTTTTCGGCCTTGCCGACCTCGTTGTCCCCGCGGATCTTGTCCAGCTTCTCATCCAGCGTCTTTGTATTGGTTTTGTTCTCGTCAATCTGTTTATTGTCGATCACTTTCCACTGCGCAAAAGCAGTCGCCGGCAACAGCATGAGCAGCGCAACTACACCAACGACACGAACGCGATTGGAGAATTTCATCGTCTTGTCCATAAACACCTCAACACAGATCTTGTAGAAACATTCCCATGCGTAACCTGGGCGAAGCAGTCAGGTGACCGCCGCTGCCCCCCGATTATCCGAAGACACCGACCTCGCTGGGCCCGATTTCCCGGACCCCTTGCGCCGTGCATAGAATTCGCTCAACCATTGTTCGGGCGTCAGGTCGTCCGGCGCGACACCGTGCTCCTTGGCCTTGCGCTCCAGCACCTGGTGCATGATTTCGATATTGTCGGTCGACGCCGAAATGACCGACAGCGCATCGTCCATGCCGCGCAGATTAAGCTGGCACACCGACGACCCATGCCCCTGCTTGACCAGGAAGCAGCGCGAGCGCTCGTCCAGGCTGACCACGACCTGGTACTCGGCGTCGGTGAGCTTGAGGCCGTCCATGTAGTCTTCCTTGCTGGCGTTGGGATTGGGCAGCAGGATCATGGTTGCGGTCTGTTCGACCAGCGCCGCGGAGATATCGCTGGCGAGCGCATCCTCCGGACTCTGGGTGGCGAAGATGCCCAGGCCATTCTGCTTACGGATGGTCTTCTGCTTGTTCTTGGCGAATTCCTTCAGGCCGCCCTTGCCGTCAAGAATCTTCCAGAACTCGTCCATCACATAGATCAACGGCCGGCCGTCGATCAGGGCCTCCAGCCGATGCAGCAGGTAGTTGATGACCGGAACGCGCACTTCCGGGTTGTCGATGACGTCGGTGTAGTCGAAGCCGATGATGCTGGCCTTTTCCAGATCGATCGTATCGACCGGGTTGTCGAACACCCAGCCGTGCGAGTTGCCGGCGGTCCACTTGCGCATACGCGCATACAGGCCGTCGTCGCCCATGTTGGGCAGGCTCTTGCGGAAGTTGGTCATGCTGCGCAGGTGCATGGGCGTATCGAGCATGCCTTCCACGCCGCGGAAGATGTCCTCCTCCTCGCGCGAGGTGTACTCGAGCTTGCCGGCCAGGACCTTGATCAGGTCAGCCAGGAACTGCACGTTCGCCTCGGTGCGCTCGCACTGGAACGGGTTGAAGCCGGTGGGCTTGCCGTTCTCCAGCGCCAGATAATTGCCGCCGCAGGCGCGTACGAAGATCTCGGCACCGCGATCCTTGTCGAAGAAGAAGATGGTCGGGATCGGATCGAACTTCTGCACCTGGCTGAGCAGGAAGTTGATCAACGCGGTCTTACCGGTACCCGACTTGCCGATCACCATGGTATTGGCGATGGCCTTCTCGCCCAGCGAGTTCTCCGCCGGATGCGTGGCGTGAAAATTGAAGTAGTACGGCTGGCCGTTGGTGGTCTGCAAGGTGGTGACGCACTCGCCCCACGGATTGTTCTCGCGCTTGCCCTGGGCGAAGTTGTGCAGCGGCGACAGGCCGAGAAAGTTCAGCGAGCTGACACTGGCGATACGCGTGCGGTAGCGCCAGTTGCCTGGCAGCTGGGCATAGAAGGAGGACGCGACCGCAAGATCCTCCTTGGTCGAGACGAAACCGGCGTTGGACAGCTCGGCGCGCGTGGTGGCCACCTGCTGCGCGAGCTTTTCCTGCGTCTCGGCGTAGACCGCGATGGTGAAGTGATACTCGCCCAAGACGAAATTGCCCGACGAGAGTTGATCCATCGCCAGGTCGAGTTCGTGGATCTGGCTGACAGCCTTGTCGCCCGAGGACACCATCATGCCCTTGGTGCGATCGAGCACCTTCAGCGCGTCGTGCCGGCCCATCGGACTGAAGGAGTGGGTCACCACGTACTCGAAGTCGAGATACTTCAAGCCATTGAGAATGCCGGGATAGGTCGCGTCGGTGTATTCCTTGATGTTCAGAATGGCACCGAAATGATTGACGCCCTCCGGAGTCTTGATCACGAAGTCGCCGGTCTTGTTGGCGAACATGTGCTTGCTGACCGGCAAATAGGCGGGTACCGGCGCCTGCAGCACCGGCACCGGCTCGTCGATGCGGTTGATCAGATAGCCGAAGAACTCCAGGGCCTCGGAAAACACCACACCATTGCTGGCTTCGTACATGCTCAGCCGGTAGGGCGAGTAGTCCTTCAGCACGGCTTCGACGTTGCCGGCAAGCTCGAGCACCTTGGCGATCGCCTGGTCCTGCTCGGACTGCAACTGCGCAATGTTCGACGACTTGTCCATGAGACGCTTACCCGTGACCACAGGGCGATAGATCATGGTCATGTACAGCTCGTTCTGCATGATCTTCTGCGAGGACAAGGTGCCGTAGTACTGGTCCGACAGCTCCTGGTTGAACGCCTGCTTGAACTTGCCGGCGTTCTTGATGCGGCGGCGGCGACGCACGTCGTGCACCCAGAACGCCACGTTGGCGAAATCCGGCGCGCGCAGCGTCTGCAACATGCGATTGAAGGTGTTGTGCCGGTGTTCGATCTCCCACTCTTCGCGGCCCACGAACGGAAGCCCGCCCAAGTGCCAGATCAGCATGAAATCTCCTCCCGTCGTCTTCAGCACGGACGGCGCCACATGCGTGGAGATGGAGATGAACTCGCTGATTGAAGTATCCGGGATGAACATAAGGGAATAACTCAGAATCCGTTTCGTCTTGCCAAGGCCCGGCGCGTATGCACCGGGAACCGCCGACTGCGCTCGCACCTGCAACGCGCGCCGACACGAAAAACCGAACAACCCCATGCACGACAGAGGTGTCGTGCATGGGGTCGAGACCCGGTGCCCGGTTCCAAGCTAGCGCTTGGCGCCCGGCACGTCTTTCCTGTACTCATTCGGCGAGAACACCCACATGCCGGAATAGCGCTGCAGGTTGCGCACGCGCATCCTCATCATCCAGCGCAACCCGAGCATGCGGAAGATCATCTCGTCCCGCTTGGTCATCTGCTGCATGACGAAGACGATGACCGGAATGAGCGCCAGCAGCCACATGTTGAAATAGATACCCATCAGGAAGCCGCCGCCCGCGCCGATGAAGAACGGGATGTACGGCACCCCGAAAAACATCGCAGGCCGGGTGCAGCCCCGGAAAAGTACGTTCTTATGCATAGTGCAGTACGTGCTGGATCATCTGAATGGCCGCAGTGGCCTTGCACTCGCTCTGACCGGTGTCGCCGATCAGCATCTTGGCCAACTGACCGGCCGCGCCGATCAACACGCCGCCGAGCAGCACGGGCGCCACTTCCGCAACGCGCTTGTGCGCGAACGCGATCTGGTAGCCGGCGAAGACAACCGCGATGGTCACCACGACGACCGACGCCATGTTCAGGATGTTGTTGGTCTTGCCGAGGAAGCCGCACACCTTCTGGTCCGCACCGGCATAGTCCTGCGCCATTGCGAAGCTGGACGCGAGCAGCGCCACGGTGAACACCGCCGCCTGCAGCGCCGCCGTACCGACGACCTTGGCGTTCGACTTCAGTTGATTGTTCTTGAACATCGTGAGTATCTCCTTGACTGGAAAACAGGGGGTGATCAAAAAGCCACTTGCATGGCCGCGCTACTGCATCTGGCTAGAATACGAAGGCCCCGTCGCCAGACGTCGGCGGCGGCGTACTTGTGCCAGGAACGGCCGCTCCCGCCACGGCCTGGGGCGCGTGTGCGGCAACGTGCGGAGCTGGGGGCGCTCCGCCACCTGCAGGAACCGCCACTCCTTTGCCGGCGCCTGTAGGTCGTATCACATAGAGATCGGAGTCTGCCGCGGTCGGCTGTGAAGGCGATGCCGCCACTGCGCCGGCTGCCTGCTGCGCCGGCGCCGCAACGGCAGCCTGGGGACGCACCGACAACTGGCTTTGCGCAGCGAGGCCGCTGGCGAGCTGACCCGCCGCGGCGTCGATACGCCGCGACACGATTGAATCGACTTCGCGCACCGCGGCCGCCTTCGCCGAGTCGGTGACCACGCGGCGCACGTTCCCTGCCGGGATGACCGGGATCGCGCCTGCGGTGGACACGGCGAGCGCCCTGCCCTGGTTGATCGACGCATAGACCTTCTGCACGTAGCCGTGCCGATATCCTGTCTCGAAGTTGCCGGAGTAGTAGCAACTGAACGACTTGCCCCAGTTGCCACCGGAGCGACTGTAGCACTCGGCCAGGATCTTGGACGCGGCCTGCAGATTCGGACAGGTCTTGAACGCCTTTTCGTAGCTATCCAGACCGTACTTGATCAGGTTGTAGCGATTGACCTGCCCCAGGCCGAGGGAAAAATTGTAGCCCTTCTCTTCCAGCATCCGCGCGGTGGCGACGGCTTCGGGCAGGTTCTGCGGCTGGCGCACCAAGCGTGCGCCGACCACACCGATCGCGAACGGATTGTGCGACGACTCCACGCGCACAACGTGCTGCATGACTTCAGCCGGAACTGCCATTTCGGGACAGCTCAGTAGTTCCATGCCTGGCAACATGCCGTGGTTACTCCTTATGCATCGACTTCCCGGCAACTCGTCCGGAACGCCGCAGATGTCGCAAATCAATCGTGTTGGAAGAAAAATTCAAAGTCAATCGGCGTGGTTTCGCCTTATCACTTCAATGAACATATTCACCCTCCACCCGAATGCATGCGCTCCGGATCGAAATCGATACCGGTGATATAGCGCCGGCCCGCATGCGATTTGATATGGACAACGATGTCGATGGTCATCATCAGCAACCGCTTGATGACGGCGAACTCCAGGCCCGAGCCCTCGGCCGACGCCTTGACCATCAACGCCAGCTGGTCCCAGGTCTGCCCGATGCTGCCAGCATGGCAACTGGTGATGGAACCCGGATGACCGGAGGCGCAGTTGCGGATGAAGTAGAACGACTCGTCGCCGCGCAACTCGGCCAGGATGATGCGGTCGGGCTTCATGCGCAGGCATGCTTCCATGCAGCTCTTCGCGGTGACGTTGCTCGTGCTTTGTCCACCTTTCGAATAGAGCAAATGCACGGAATTGGGCTGACTGATGAAGAGCTCGCGCGCATCTTCGATCGTCACCAGCCGCTCTTCGTGCGGGATGTGATTGACCAGCGACTTCATGAAGGTGGTCTTGCCGCTGCCGGTGGCGCCGGCGACGACGACGTTCTTCTTGAACAGCACCGCCTTCTTGAAGAATTCGGCGTAATCGCGCTGCCGACGCAGCTCGAGCAGTTCGCGATCCTGCTCGCTGAGCCCCGACTGCACCTCCAGGATCTCCTGGAAGAAGCCGTCGTCCTTGTACTGCTCCAGCGTCTTGGTGTGCTTGGACGGCAGCCGGATGGTGATCGACACCTTGCCGGCGTCGCAAGCCGGCGGAATCACGAACTGCGCGCGCTGCCCGGTGGGAAAGGTCAACGACACCACCGGATCGGCGTCGGTGATGCGTTGACCGGTATTGCTCTCGTTGACCACCGCCGTGCAGAACTGCCGCGCGCGGTCGAAGGTCAGCGACGGAATGTCCATCCGCTGCCAGCCGCGCAGCGTCTCCAGGTACAGCTCGCCGGGACGGTTGATGCAGATTTCCGTCACTTCCGGCGAGTTCAGGTAATCCAGGATGCCCAGCACCGAGTACTGGTAATCCAGGAAATCCGTGGAGATCTGCGCGGTCGGAGAGTCGTCGAAGGTCACGTCGCTGTCTCGTTCTCGGTCAACGCGGCAACACGGCCGTGAAGTCGACGTCCTTGGCCACGTAGACGTTCACGATGGTGCCCTGGTTGATGGTCACGGTGGCGGGGCGCCGGCGATCCAGTGCCTGGTCGGCCAGACGCTGGATGGACTGCGCCGTGTTGCTCTCGAACGGCTGCTCGGTGACCACGCCGGAGTTGATGCCGGTGGTCGTGGTCTTCGGGCCGTGCTCGGCCGCCGCCCACTTGAAGGCGTCGCTGAGCATGCTGATCATCAGCGCGGACGAAATCCGGCTCGCCCAGTGTGCACTGTACTGACCCGGATGGCCGGAACTGCCGAGATTGTCGACGCCAGGACCGACCAGCGTCACATCGATGCCGGTCGGGGTGGTGATGCGATCCCAGACCACCTGCATGCGCGGGCCGGTCGGTTCCGCGGAACCGTACTGGCCGAGGATCTTCGATCCCTTCGGCAGCAGCAGACGGCGGCCGTTGATGGAGTAGACCGGCTCGGTGATGATGCAGGAAGTGAAGCCCGGGAAGTCGGTGATGATCCGGGTCTCCAGCACACAGCGGATATAGGTGCCACGCACCAGCAGACCGTCCGGGTTGGCGATCGGCTTGGCGGAGGTTTCCTGCTCCTGCTGGATCGGCGCGCCGCCCTGCTCCTGGCCCGGCAGCATGCCACCAAGGCCCTGGCCGCCGGCGTCCTGTTGCAGGCCGGCCATGCGCCGCTCCAGCAAGGACGGCCCACGCTCTTGTCGCGGCGCCGACTGCATCTGCGCGTCGGGATCGGTGGGCATCGGCGGCAACGGCGGCAGGTTCGGCTGCTCGGCCAGTTGCACCGGCTCGGCCGGCTGCACCGGCGGCGGCGCGGCGGTCTGCGGCAACGCAGGCGCCACCACCGCCTCCTGGCGCGGCTTCGGCGCGGGTTCGGGCGTGCTGCTGCCGCTCACCAGCCAGAAGATCGCCAGGATCAGCAGCGCAGCGATACCGGCCAGGAACACCAGCGCCTTGCGATTGAGCTTCTTCAGGTCGCTGGACCGCAACACCGGCTCATTGGCGTCCAGATCCGGATCGGCAGTCTGCTGCTGGCGAGCGAAATAAGGATTCTCGCGCGGCGCATCGTCCGCATGCGGGGAACGCGGCTGACCGTTGTCGCGGCCGTAGTTTTCGTCAGACGGGGGTAGATTCGAGTTCACTTTTGCTTGTTCCTACGCAAGCCGACAACATTCTTGCCGTGGCGGATGACCAGGAAGGGATAGGTCCCGTGGACAATCAGGGTGTTGCCCTCGACTGTGGTGTTGACCAGGAAATCCTCATCGCTTTCCTTCTCGCGACCGAACACGGCCGGGAAGTTGCCAGTGGGGAAACGCGTCAGATCCATTTTGATGTAGGTGAACTTGCCATCGTCGTAGACGCTGCTCGGCACGATCCACATTTGCTTGGAACGCGTGGAGTAGTCGTAGTCGAAGTAGTAATGACGATCCTTGGTCAAACGGGTGTCGAGCTGCGACTCATCCTTCACTTCGTCGCTCGCGGCGGCAAAGCTGGTGTCCTTCGGATAGGTGAAGGTCACCTTGTACTGCACGCCGGCCTGCTTGGCCTGCTCCAGCCGCTGCCAGTCCGTCGCCACCACCTTCAATTCCAGGATGTAGGAATGGGTGGCGGTGCGGATCATCATGTTGGTGTCGACGTCGACGTTCTTCGGCTTCAGATAGAAGACGTTCTCGCGACGGCTGAGCTCCCAGCCACTGGTGAAACCGGTGCTGTAATCGAGGATCTTCTCGTTCGGGCTCAGTTCGATCTGGGTGGTGATGCCCAAGCCGGTACGTACCTGATAGATCTTGTCAGGCTCGTACTCGTACTGCTGGACCACCTGGGCCGACGCGATCGGCGCGAACAGGCCCAGAGCCAGCAACGCAATATGCGCCGCACCGGTTTTCGTCAGGAAACTCATCGAACGTTCGCTCCATTACCATTGTGCTGAGGTGCAACGTTGGGTGCAGGAGGCGCAGTAGCGGGCTGCGCCCCGGGGTAGACAGGTGCGCTGGTCGGGTTGGCCATCGGCTCCTGTTGCGGAACCGGCATCGTGCCGCCAGCGCCCGGTGCCATCGGCTGGCCCGGCATCTGCTGCACAGGCACTTGTCCCGCCGCTCCCGGCATCTGCTGAGCAGCCGCCGGCTGCTGAACCGCGCCGGCGGCAGGCGTCTGCACGGCGGACGACGGAGGCACCGGCATGGCCGAGTAGTCGTTGTCGACACGGTAATCGGTCACCTGGAACCCCAGCGGATTCTGCACCCGCAGTTCGTCTTCCATGGCCAGGTTGCTGTTGTAACGGAAGCCCATGATGGCGAACTTGTTGTCCAGAAGCGTGGACTGCCCGGTCTTCTTGTCGTAGATGCTGCGCTGGAAGCGCACATTCGCACCGGTATAGGGCTTGCCGCTGCCACCGAGCAGCGAGATGCTCAGAATCTTGACCCGAATCGAGCGTGCCTTGCCGTAGGTGTAGTACGGCGCCGACGGATTGTTGGGCGCATGCAGATTGAAATACTCGGCGCCCACCGCGGTATTCCGCGGCGCCATCGAGAACACCGTATTCCAGTCGTTGAGCCCCATCATCTCCGAGTCGTAAGACTCACGTGCAGTGATGAAGCGCGCCACATTGCTCCTGGCCAGTGCTTCGCTGCTGGTGACGCTCTGCACATCGCCGCTGTTGCGCAGGACCGAGATCGTGGAATTGCCGGTGTACGCATCCGCCATCACCAGGTACGGCACTTTCTCCTTCAACGGCAGCATGTAGTAATACCCGCCGCCGAGCAGCAGGCACATGATGATGGCGCCGAACGCGACCCACCACGCACGGCGCTCGCTGCGGCGCGCCAGATCAGCAATGCTGATTTCGTAGTTGACCGCCTTCGCTACCGCTTTGTTGACGTTTTCGCTTTCGACCGGCTTTTTACCGAACATCAGACTTCACCAGGTTTCGTAATGTGGCTGCGGGCGTACAGCGCGTATGCCCGCGGTGAGGTCACTTCGCGCTGCCGCTGGCCGCCGGCGCACCGCTCAGCGACGACGACGGCTGCACCAGGATGCGATTGCCCGCGGCGGTCACGCTCAGCCCTTCCTGCGCATAGACCACGCTCAGCTCGGCGACCGCCTGCTGGATGCTGGTGGTGTTGATCTTGGCGACCGGTGCGTACAACGTGTAATCGGACTGGATGCCGTAGGACAGCTGCATGTTCGAGTCCTTGGCCCAGCGCTCGAGCATCGTCTTCAGCGTGCCGTCCATCGGGATCGCCTGGTACACGTACGACGAGTACAGCGGGATCTCCATGGTCGACTCGGAGAAACGATTGACCGGCTTCCACTTGCCGCGGAAGTCGGGTGCCGGCCTGGTTGCGCAGGCGCTCAACAGCGCGACGGCACTCAACGTAGCGATGAGCCGAAACATATGCGTTCTTTTCACGCGAGCCTCTGAATTGCGGAAACGTATTGAGAGCGGACGGCGCACAGGCGGCCCGCTACTGGATGGCGAAGTTCGACGCGACGACGCCACGCGCGCATCGCGAGAAGGAAGGCGCCGGGAACGGCGCGGGCACAGATCTGCTGCGGGCAACGGAGGACTCCCGAGGCCGCGCGACCAGCGCCGAAGAAAACGGAATTTGACAGCAAACCTTCCATGTCACCCCTTACGTGCGCCTGTTCGGCCCACGCCCCTGTTCCTGTTTCTGTTACCAACGCGCCGCCATACTCGCGAGAATGTGCCGCAGGGGCATGCTCACGTCAAGCATTTGGCAAAAAAACGTTCAATTGATAAATACGCCCAAAAAATAAGTGTTTCTTGTCACACTTTCAGATCGAGAGCGTCGGGATATCGACTTTCGGAAGCAGCCGCGCGGTGAAGTGGCGATCCTTGTAGTACTTGATCTTGTCGCACTTCACCGGATGTGGAATGCCCTCGTACAAGAACACTTCCTGGTCGTTCCCCATCGCCTTCAACTCCTGCGGCAGCATCAGCGCCCGCTTCTCCTCCGACACGCTCCGGGTCACGTCCTTGCCGCGCGTGACGTTCTTCTTGCGGAAGGTGGTGTAGCCGAGCATCTCGGAGTAGTCGTTGGCGTCCTGCTGCTCGCGCGGAGCGTAAAGAATCTGCAGTGCATGATTCGTGATGATGGTCCGCGAGACGTCTTTGCCATAGGTGGCATCGAGCTGCGCCATGCTCTGGATGATCGGCAGAAGGCGGACATTGTAACCGGCCATATATGACACTGCCGAGGCGATGATGTCGACTTTGCCGATCGCGGTGAACTCGTCCATCAACAGCAGGCACTGGTACTTCAACTCAGGATTGCTCTTGGGCAGCTCCTTGGTGTTGAGGTTGATGATCTGGCTGAAGAACAGGTTGATGATCAGGCGACTCTCGGCCAGCTTGTTGGGCTGGATGCCGATGTAGATGGTCATCTTCTTCTTGCGCAGGTCGGTGAGCAGGAAGTCGTTGTCGCTGGTGGCCGCATCCAGCACCGGGTTGATCCAGGCATTGAGCGGCTCCTTCAGCGTGCCCATGATCGAGGCGAAGGTCTCGTCCGCCTGCGACAGCATATTGGAGAACGCCGACTTGGCATTGCCGCTGAGGAAGCGCCGCTCCGACAGCGACTTCAGATACTTCTTCAGGTCGGTGCCGTCGCCGGAAGACAGGCGGTAGATCGCGCCCAGTGTCGGCGTGCCGAGACCGCCGGGAAAGCCGATGTTGCGCTCGTCGTCCCAGTTCTCGAACAGGTACAGCGAGAACGCCATGAACGCGTTGCGCGCCTGGCTGACCCAGAACTTCTGATCGTCGGAGCCGTCCGGGTACAGCATGGCGGCAATGCTCATCAGGTCCGAGACGCGGAACGCCGGATCGTCGGAGACATAGCTGAGCGGATTCCAGCGATGGGTGCGGCGGTCCTCGGCAAAGGGATTGAACAGGAACACCTCCTGGCCCTGGCTGGCGCGCCAGCCGCTGGTCAGATCGAAGTTCTCCTGTTTGATGTCCAGCACCACCACCGATTCCTGGTACTCGAGCAGGTTCGGAATGACCACGCCGACGCCCTTGCCCGAGCGGGTCGGGGCGGCCAGGATCACGAACTGCTGACCGCTGAGGCGCACCAGCTTGCCGCGGAACTTGCCGACCACGATGCCGTCGCCGCTGGTCTTGAACAGCCCATGCTTGGACAGGTCGGCCGCGCCCGCGAAGCGCGCGTCGCCATGCAGGCTGCGCTTGGGCGGCTTGAACATCAGTACCAGGATCAGCAAGGCCAGCAGGCCGGGCAAGCCGAAACCGAGGTAGCCCGCCCATTTGATCTTGCCGACGTAGGGGGCCACCTCCGGCAAGCCGATGGCATGGACGTACTGGTAGTAGGTGCCGAGCCCGAACATCCGCGTGTCCAGCTTCAGCAGCAGCAGGACCAGGTAGCCGGACAGGAAATAGCCACAGACGGCCGTGAGCACGACGACGAGCGCCGCCGCAACGAGTTTACGATTCGACAAGTCCTATCCTCCCTGATCCAACCTGGCGAATATTCTAGAGCGAGTTACGCACTTTGAGACGACCTGCGTAGGCAGTCTGTGCGGCGAGATGGATGCGGGGTGAGGCGCCGGCGGGAGACGGCTCAGAGCCGTGCAGGCGCTCATCGCAACTGCCATGCCCCGGTGGCGCCATGGCCACGCCCATGGCGTCGGCACATCCTGCCCGAGCGTCCAGCGCGCTGCGCCCCTACCTCGACGCGCACACCGCGCCTCAGCGACGCTGCCGCGTGCTCGGCTTGTTCCGCGACGGCTTCTTTTCCGCGCTGACCGCGTCCCGATCGCGCTCGACCAGGGTATCCAGGAAGACCCGCGCCTCGTCCCAGGACATGTCGTGCGGATCCACGCGCGCGCCGCCGTCGGTGGTAACCGCATAGCCCACCACGTTGGCCGGGCTGTACTCCGGCTCCCGAGTCAACGCCACGAGTTGGTAGCGTCCTTTGACTTGCACCGTATGATGGTATTCCACCATGCGCCTGGCCTCCTCGCCTGATCGTCCGCTTGGATGCTAAAGCAAGCGTGGCCATGCGACCAGCGCTACCCCGCGGGCGCTACCCGGCGGCCGCAGCGCAGGCACAAAAAAGCCGGCTTTCGCCGGCTTCATCGTGTCCACGTCCGCTTCTTGGCGACGTGGTGGGCGGTACAGGGTTCGAACCTGTGACCCCTACCATGTCAAGGTAGTGCTCTACCGCTGAGCTAACCGCCCTTCTCTGCCGCGGCGCACCGCTGCAGGGGCGCGAATCTTAGCCCACCTGGCGGACAAGAACAATACCCGCCCCCATATCGGCCACTGCGGCCCGCCTAGCCGACCAGGCTGGCATCGCGCAGCTTCTTGATCTGGTCGCGCACCCGCGCCGCGTCCTCGAACTCCAGATCGCGTGCGTGCTGGTACATCTCCTGCTCCAGCGCCTTGAGCCGGGCGGCGATCTCCGCTGGCGCCAGCGTCCGGTAGTCGGCCGGCTCTTCCGCGATCCGGCGCGCCTTGCCCTTGCCTTTGCCCTTGCCCGACTTGGCCTCGGACGCGTCTTCGCGTGCCCCCTCCAGGATGTCCACGATCGGACGCGCCACCGACTTCGGGGTGATCCCATGTTCCAGGTTGTACTCCACCTGCTTCTCGCGGCGGCGCCCGGTCTCGTCGATCGCGGCCTGCATCGAGCGCGTCATCTTGTCCGCATACAGGATGGCCTTGCCGCGCAGGTTGCGTGCGGCGCGGCCGATGGTCTGGATCAGCGAGCCGGTGGAGCGCAGGAAACCTTCCTTGTCGGCATCGAGGATCGCGACCAGCGAGACCTCGGGCATGTCCAGCCCCTCGCGCAGCAGGTTGATACCGACGAGCACGTCGAACTTGCCAAGGCGCAGGTCGCGGATGATTTCCACGCGCTCGACCGTATCGATGTCCGAGTGCAGGTAGCGCACCTTCACGCCGTGCTCGCCCAGGTACTCGGTGAGGTTCTCGGCCATGCGCTTGGTCAGCGTGGTGACCAGCACGCGGTCGCCATCGGCCACGCGCAGGTTGATCTCCGACAGCAGGTCGTCGACCTGGGTCCCGACCGGCCGGATCTCCACCTCAGGATCGATCAGGCCGGTCGGGCGCACCACCAGTTCGGTGATCTCGCCGGCCGACTCGCGCAACTCGTACGGACCGGGCGTGGCCGACACGTAGATGCTGCGCGGCGAGCGCGCCTCCCATTCCTCGAAGCGCAGCGGCCGGTTGTCCAGCGCCGACGGCAGGCGGAAACCGAACTCCACCAGGGTTTCCTTGCGCGAGCGGTCGCCTTTGTACATCGCGCCGATCTGCGGCACGGTGACGTGCGACTCGTCCACCACCAGCAACGCGTCGGCCGGGAGGTAGTCGAACAGGGTCGGCGGCGGCTCGCCCGGCGCCTTGCCGGTGAGATGCCGCGAGTAGTTCTCGATGCCGTTGCAGAAGCCGACTTCGGCCATCATTTCCAGGTCGAACTGGGTGCGCTGCGCCAGCCGCTGCGCCTCGACCAGCTTGTTCTGCGCGTACAGCTGCTCGAGCCGGTCCTTCAGTTCCAGCTTGATCGTATCCACCGCACTGAGGGTGCGCTCGCGGGTGGTGGCGTAGTGGGTCTTCGGGTAGATCGTGTAGCGCTGCAGCTTGCGCAGGGTCTCGCCGGTCAGCGGATCGAACAGGGTCAGCTGCTCCACGTCGCCATCGAACAGCTCGATGCGCAAGGCTTCGCTGTCGGATTCGGCCGGGAACACGTCGATGACCTCGCCGCGCACGCGGAAGCTGCCGCGGTGCAGCTCGTACTCGTTGCGGGTGTACTGCAGATCGGTCAGGTGGCGGATCAACTGGCGCTGCTCGACATGCTCGCCGATCGACAGGATCAGCCGCAGCGACAGGTAGTCCTCCGGCGCGCCCAGGCCATAGATCGCCGAGACCGTGGCCACCACCAGCGCATCGCGCCGCGACAGCAGGGTCTTGGTCGCGGCCAGGCGCATCTGCTCGATGTGCTCGTTGATCGAACTGTCCTTCTCGATGAAGGTGTCCGAAGACGGCACGTAGGCCTCGGGCTGGTAGTAGTCGTAGTAGCTGACGAAGTACTCGACCGCGTTGTTGGGAAAGAACGCCTTGAACTCACCGTACAGCTGCGCCGCCAGGGTCTTGTTCGGCGCCATGACCAGGGTCGGCTTCTGGATCGCCTGGACCACGTTGGCGATGGTGTAGGTCTTGCCCGACCCGGTCACGCCAAGCAGGGTCTGCTTGGCCAGGCCGGCCTCGAAGCCGGCCACCAGCTTCTCGATCGCCTGCGGCTGGTCGCCGGCCGGCGAATACGGCGATACGAGTTGGAAACGGTCGGACATGCACAAGCCTCAAGGTGGAAAGCGCGGGCGACAGCGTCGGCCGACCCCGCGCCGGGGAGATTTCCTACATGGGAACGCACAACCCCCTCATTCAAGCCCTGCCGCCCCGCCGCGAGACTGGCGACCTCGCACCGGGAGACGACGGACATGCGCAACGCTGCGGTCAAAGGCTACACATTGCTCGAGGCGATGATCGTGATGGTGGTGATCTGCCTGGTCGCCGGCATCGGCCTGCCAGCATTCCGGGAAATGCTGGCAAACCAGCGCTTGACGGCCGCCACGCACCAACTGAGCGCACACCTCGCCCTGGCGCGCAGCAGCGCCATCAGCTCAGGCGTCCCGGTCAGCGCCTGCCCGTCCAACGGAGACGGCAGTTGCCGCAGCGACAGCGACTGGAGCCAGGGCTGGCTGGTGTTCCGCGACCCGGAACGGCAAGGCCAGCCCATCGCACCGGACAGCATCCTCAGCGAAGGCAGCGCACCGGGCGCCGGCACCCTGGTCCTGCGCTCCAACCGCGGCCGGCCCTCGATCCGCTTCCTGCCCGATGGCCGCAGCGCCGGCAGCAACCTGACCGTCAGCATCTGCGAGCGGGGGCAGCTACGCGCCGCGGTGGTGGTGAACAACACCGGACGCATCCGCACCCGGAAAACGACGGAACCGATGCCCTGCCGGACGCCGGACTAACACGCAAAAGCAAAGGCCGCGATCGCTCGCGGCCTTTGCGGATTTGGCGCCCGAAGTTGGACTCGAACCAACGACCCCCTGATTAACAGTCAAGTGCTCTAACCGGCTGAGCTATTCGGGCGGGGAGGCGCATTGTATAGAGGCCTCATGCCGACCGCAAGGGGTGACCGCGCGCCTCGCTGGTTGCAGCTGCGCCCTATCCGCCCAGCATCACCAGCAGGTGCCCTCGCCAGCGCCGGTGGACGTCGTCCGCGTCCCCTTCTGGTCGATGCTGAGCGCGCCGCACTGGGTGTCCTTTGCCTGAGGGCTGTCCGCGCGAGGCGTCGCCGTCAGCTTGAATGCATTCGCAGTGGGCGCAACGCTGAACGACAGATCATAGAACTGCACCGCATCGCTCGGGCAAGTCGGCAGCGGCACATTGGCGTACGACATGTTGGTCGTGTAGTACCGCTCGATGAGCTGCACGCCCTGCTGCAGACAGACGGACGCGGCCGAGCGACGCGATTTGATGACGTAGGATTGATAGCTGGCGAAGGCGATCGCCGCCAGAACGCCTACGATCGCGACCACGATCATCAGTTCGATCAGGGTGAAGCCGCGCTGACGACGGGCCGTGGAAGTGAGTGATCGCATCAATTGTTCCTCAGGAGTTCGCGCCAGGACACGCGCTTCATGCTGAGCGCGCTGCTATTGGTACCGAGCGTGGTCGTACTCGCGTTGTCCAACGCGATCTGCATCTGGTTGCCGATGAAGATCGGACTATTGGGACTGCTGTTCAGGCCGATGCCGGAGACGGGAGCGCCATTGAGTGTATCGCCGGTGCTGGATCCGCCGCTGCCGTCCAGGTCGAAGAAGGATTGAGACAGCCGGCCGCCGGTGAAGGGGTTGATCGCCATCACAAAGCCCTTGCCGCTGGGGCTGCACACATCGCCCGAATCCGGAATACGCGTGGTGCCGATCAGCGCAGTGCCCTGGAAGAAGTTGGACACCACCATGCGCTCGCCCTGCGGCGTGCCGGGAGGCGACAGCAAGTCCATGTACCAGCCGTCCTGTCCGGCGCTGGGCTTGTCCTCGATCACGCGCACGGCAAAGCCGTTGACGGTGCCTTCCTGCAGGATGTTGACCTTGTTCAGGGTGGTGCGATTGGAAGGAATGGTGCTGCCGCGGTCGATCAGGCCGTACCAGGACTGGACGTCCTTGTTGCCGATATCGCCACTGGAAAGATACTTGCCGGTGCCGAAGAACACCCAGGTCAAGCCCGTCGCCGGGTCCTTCGCCGCCGTGGGCGCCGCGGTGATCGGCTGCGCCTTCGCCCCATAGCTGGCGGAGAACAGCCTGCTCGCGGTACCGCTCGTGCCGGTCATGTTGAATCGCCAGACATTCCCGTTGAGATCCCCGGCATATAGGCGATCGACGATGAAATCGTTGTTGGACGACCAGGCCAATACAGCGGACAGGCCATTGTTGCCACTCGCCCCCGTCTGGATGCGGCTCGACGCGCCAGTGATGGCGTTCACCAAGATGAGATCCGCTGAATCGCCGCTGCTGTTGGGGCCATTGCCGAGCATCGCGTACCACTGCCCGTTGGCGAGCTGCCCGATGATCGGCTTGCCGAGATTGTTCCCCAGCCCGACGAGGTCGGTTGTCGTGGACGTCTTGTCCCACAGCAGCGTGATGTTGTTGGGGTCAGTGACATCCAGCGCGAACATACCCTTGCCGCCACGCCCCATAGTGCCGATCAGCACCGAGCGCCAGCCGCTCCCGGAGTAGACGTCCGACACGGTGAGTTCGCCATCCACGTAATACCGGTGCTGGTAGTTCGGATCGGTGTAATCGAGCAACCCGGTCATCGCCGCTTTCGGCACGAAGGCGAACTTCTCCGCGCCGGTGCTGGCATCGAACCCATGCAGCATGCCGTCATTGGCACCGACATAGATCATCGGCGCGCGTGTGGACTTGGCCGCGGCGAAGGAGGCATACGTGCTGGCGCCGTTGAACGTCGCCGTCGTGTAAAGACGCGGATTGGGCGCTCCCACATAGACCGGCTGCGAATTGACGATGTCGCCCAGGATGCCGGTACGGGTACGCAAGACGCCACCGTTGGCCTTCTCCTGCGAGCGATCGCCACGCAGATAGTTAATCTGGTTCTGCGTTGCGGACGACAACGGCGTTCCGGAGAGCTTGCCATAGGCGAAGTTGTCCAGATTCCCGTTCGAGTTGACGAACTTGATTGTCCGGGTATCCCATGCCGGGAACTGCGCGCTCGCGCTCCACGCCTGCGTCAGCGCGCCGGTGGTCTGGTTGACGTCGTACGCCACCACATCGCCACGCCAGGTACCGCTGTAGAACACCGACTGGTACGTCCGCGCCCCAGCCTCCAGCTTGGTCGTGTTACTGGCGAGGGACGCCGCGGACCCCTTCATCTCCTCCAGGATGCGCTCGAACGCCTGGCGCAGGCTGGCCACCATCTTTTCCGCGTCGGCGGCGAGGTAGTAATTGTCCGGCTTCTTGTAATTGGTATTGCCATTGACGTAGGAGCTGCCGTCCCACCAGGTGGAGTCCGCCAAGGCGCTGATATTGGTCTCCGGATCGTAGCCTTCCGGCACACGGAAACCGCCGTACTTCGTGGTCAGCCAATATTGGTTGGTGTTTGGCGACTTGTAATCGCCATACTCCACCACGTCGACCCAGTGTGTGGACAGGGTCTGTTTGCCGGCCAGACCGTCGCTGGCGTTGTCCGGGCGCAGATCCTTGGTATGCGCGTCGTAGGCGAGCGCCGCGATGTAGGCGGAGTTCTTGTCGCTATTGAACTGCGGCGTGACCGCGCTGGAGGCGGCGTCGGAGGCAGACTTGCCTTCCTTGCGCCAGATCTGCGTCATGCGGTCGATGACGCTGACCGAGGTATCGCGGGTCACTTCCGGCGGCGTGGCCGGCTCGCCACTCAAATTGGTGGTGTTGCCTGGCAGATTCTTGTCCAAATGCGTATTGGTGTCGCCGATTCCCAAGATCACATTGATCTGGCAGCGATAAGAAATCGGATCGTTCCACTGGGTGATGACCGGGAAACCATCGGTTTGCTGGTATCGCTGCTGCGCGTTCCCACTCAACGAAGAGTAGGCCGCGATATTGCCCTGGTGCTTGAAATAGCGGATTGCGGCGTAATAGAGCTCACTGACATCGTCGTACGACTTGACGTTCTTGCCGGTATTGAGTTGACCGAACTTGTTCAGATAATTGATGACGCCGCTGTTGACGACCTGATACCGGGGGTCTGTTCCGCCGATTGCCGACGTTGTCGCTGCGGCGTCGGAGGCATCGGGATTCTGGTAGATGACACCCGTCTGCGGATCCCACTCTCGCGCCGTATTCGCGAGCGTTCCCTGGTCGGGATTGTAGGTATAGGGGCCTACGAATTTCTGGTTGGCACGCAAGACACCGCTGTCCACGGAAGGATCATCCGTGTTCTTGTAGCCGAAGACGCTGTAACGGATCCGCTTGGCATACTGCTGGATCAAGCCCTCAGGCTTGTAATAGCCGCTCGGATAGGCAACGCAGTTGTCTTCAAGGTACCCCGCGCCCAAGCTGGCATCGCACACTTTGACCCGCACCGAGACCTGAAAGGTCAAGGTGGTGTCGCGCACGCAGCCTATGTTGAAAAGCGTGTTACACGGAGAACCGTCCGGCTTGAGAAAGCTGCCATTCAGGGCATGCTTGCTCGGATCGTAGGCGATTTGCTGATTCGAGGAGGGATCGACCAGGCTTCCGTTGGCAAAGAACATCTGGTTGCCCAGCCCGTCGATGCGCATATTGAAATTCTGCCACTGCGCACCCGTCCCCCCCGCGATCAGCGTGGCATTGTTGCTGATCGAACGACGCGGAAAATTGCTGGTCGCTGGGCGATCGGCGACCGCCTTTTCCAGCAGCGTCTCGCTCGCCGTGTCGCGCGAACGATAGCCACCGGTCAACGCCGAGCGGAACGGATCGATGGTCTGGGTCGCGGCCCAGTTGAGGAAGTTGCCCGCCCAGACGCCCGCACCGGTACAGGCATAGCTGCTCGGATTGTTACCGAGCAGGCTGACCGGGTAGAAGTAGCGGTCGCTCTCGGTGTCGCTGTAGTGGTATCTGTAGCACTTCTCGGAGTCGAAATAGCCGACGAACCTGCTCGTCACCGAATAGGTATCGGACAGATTCGCCTTGCTGATGACCGTCGGAAATTCCACCGACGGCACGAAGGCCAGGTTGCCCGGCACATCGCTACCGACATACAGCGGCGACTGCGAGACATCCACATCCGCACCGGCACCACCCACGGTACCGATGAACAGGCCTGCCACCACGGCAAGGAGCCAGTCCCGGTATGTCGTCTTCTTCGCTCGACTGGTCATAGAGGGCTCCATTACTTGACGGTGACGTTGGTCTGCAGCACGACAATGGCGCGGCCATTGGACGCGGACGGATCGCCGCTACGCGCGATCACCCGATAGTATTTTTCAAGCGACGTGCCGCCGGTACCGCCGTACTGGTTCTGGTTGATGCTCGACCCCAGGCCCAACTGATCCTCGCTGGTGCGCTGGCCCAGATACTGGATGTAGTACTGGGCCGGCACTGCCTGGCCCTTCGGCGCCACCGTGCCGTTCACCCAGCACTCCTGGGTGCCCAGCGCACAGCCGCTGGAGGCATTGCCGGTATACGTGTTACTGGGCACGGCCGGACATACCGTGGTGCCTGACGAGCAGTTGAAGCCGACGGTATTGCCGGCTGCAGCGGCGGTCTGAATGACCTTCTCCGCATCGCGCAAGGCGCTTTCGGCGGCCTGGAATCCCAGGCTGCGGTCGTACATGTTGGAGGACATGCGCTCCTGCAGCAGCGTGCCGCGCAGCACGGCCAGTCCCAGCAGGGTCATCACCAGCAACAGCAGCAGGACGACGATGAGCGAAATGCCGGCCTGCCGGCGGGGCGACGGAGACATGTTCACGGGTTCCGGTTCCTGATGCTCACGATCGTGCTGAAAGTCCGTGTCGCCGGCTGCTGGTTTGCGCCGGCCGCCGTGTTGGCGCTGACGGTCATGCTGATCTGCACCGCGATGACGTTGGCCCAATTGCCCACGCCGCTTGCATCGGCATAGGCGGTGCCGCCGGTGGACAGGTATTTGAACTGCAGGCCGGTGACGCCATCGGCGATTTCGTTCTTCTGACTCGTGCCGCCTGGCGCGATCACTTCCTGATACAGGGACGTGCCCCCCGCCCCGCCGCTGCTGGCGGCCACATACCAGCGTACGGCCCGCACTTCGGTCAGGATGGAGTTGATCTCGTATTGGTAATTGTTCGAACCAGCGACACACACGCCCGGCAGGCGCCCGAGCCGCGTGCAGGCGTTGAGCCCACCACTGGAGTAATTGGCAGTGGTGCCGGAAACGCTGTTCACCTGCAGCACCGCCAGTTGCTGGCGGTCGCACAGCAGCATGATCGCGTTGCTGTGCAGATCCGGCGCTGCCGCGTTGAGCGTCAGCGTCTGGTTCGCGGGGTTGTGCGCCGTCACGGTCGCACCGCCGGTACCAGCGGACAGGATCTGGATCGCGTCAGTGCCTGACGTGATGGAGAGGCCGGACGGGCTAGTGTTCTCGTAACCGGTCAGCGGCAACGCCCAATTCATCCACCAGCTCGCCGTCGGATTGTTCAGCACGTTCGCCACCGGCAATCCGGAATCGCAAGGATTGCCGCCGGCCTCGCGGATGTCCTGGGCCATCATCTCGAAGCCGGTCCGCGCCGACTCCTGGATCCGGCTCAGGCCCTCGGTCGCCGCATAGGTCTGGCGGTTGGACAGGAAGATGCCGATCGCCGCACCGACCACCAGCAGGCCGAGCAGCATCGAAATCATCAGCTCGATCAGGTTGAAGCCGGATTGGCGCCGCGGCGGCGTAAGCGCGATACGTATGTTCACAGTTGGGCCGTCGTGCTCAGGGTCTGGGTCGCGCTGCCGCTGATGTTGCCGTTAGCACTGGAGTTCATTCCGCGGCTGTCGTCCCATTGCACGGTGATCGTGCAATTGCCGTCGTTGCAGGCGATGGAACCGCAGGTCGTGGTCTTGTCGCCGCCAATCGCATCCTTCAAGCCGTTGAGCCAGACCGACTTGTCGGTCGCCACCAGATCGCCCGCCGCCGGCGCCGTGCACAGCATGCTGCCGGTGTTGTAGGCCCCGAGCATCGCCGCGCTGCGGTTGGCGCGCATCGCATCGAGGATCGTGTAGGTCTGCATGACGATCTGGCTGCGCTGCAGCGCGCTCTGGTTGTTGCGCAGCGCCGTGGTCTGCATCGCCGCCACGCCCAGCATCCCCACTCCCAGGATCAACACCGAGATCATCACCTCGATGAGGGTGACGCCTGCCATGTGTCTGCCGCTCTGGAACCGCTTCATGGTGTCTCCGCTTGCCGGAACCGGCTCAGCCGGTGGTGGTACAGCTGCCGCCGTCGGATGTCGATGTGACCTGGGCGCGGCTGCCGCCCATCAGCTTGACGCTCCGGACATTGTTGGAAGGGTTGGTAACCGCCATGCAGACCACGATGCCGCCTGTCACTGGCGTACCGCTGCTGTTGCGCGCAATGCCGTCGGCACCGAAGGTCAGCTTGTCGCCGAGGGCATCCAGGGTGCTACTGGTGACGACCAGGCCGGTGCGCAGGGTCGTGCTGCGCAGCACGGTGCCGTCGCGGGCCACGGTCAGGTAACGGGTCCAGTTGCCGCCGCTGGCGCAGGTGGCACCGTCGTCGCTACGGCAGAGGCTGACACCACCGTTCAGGCGCACCGCTTCCGAGCGCGTCAACTGCACCGCGGCGATCAGCTCGTTGGCGGCGCTGGTCAGGCGGTTGCTGCGGATCAGGCCGGTGAAGCTGGGCACTGCCAGCGCCATGATGATGGCCAGCACCGCCACGGTGACCATCAGCTCCACCAGCGTGAAGCCACGTTGCGTCCGCTCGGCAAGGCCACGCTCGCAAGGAACCGCCATAGTCTTCCCCAGATTCTCCCGCCGGCCACGCTAGCGGCCGGACCGCCCACGCGCCAGCCGTTGCCGACGGATGGCGGATATGGGGGAGTGGACGGACCGTGCGCGGCGCGGCGTCAGCCGGCATGATGCACCTCGGCCCTGCCCCACCGCCTTCCGCCCCGATGCCCGCCTCCGCCTATTCCAACGACCAGCTGCAGGTCCTCAAGCAACCCTCGACCCTGATCTGGATCGTGATGGCCGGCGAATGCATCGCCGCCATCCTGGCCCTGACCCCGGTCCCGGGTGCGGGCATGGCCGGAAGCCGCTGGGTCTACTTCGGGCTGGCATCGCTGGGCATCCAGTGGGTCGCGCTGCTGACCCTGGCCAGCCTGCTGCTGTTGCGCCGGGCGCTGGCCGGAGGCGGCTTCCTGTCCATCACCGTGGCCACGTTGGGCCTGATGCAGGCACTGACCTGGCTGATCAGCGGGGTGATCCTGTATGCCTTCGGCGACTACTGGCAGCTCTCCAGCCGCGCATGGCTGGCATTGTCGCTGCAGTTGTCCGGCATCGCCCTGCTGATTGGCCTGCTCGGCATGGCCGCGCTGCACAACCATGTGCGCATCAAGCAACTGGTCGAACGCGCCAAGCAGGCCGAGATCGACGCGCTGACCGCGCGCGTGCAGCCGCACTTCCTGTTCAACACGCTCAACACCGCGGTGATGCTGGTGCACCGGCAACCGCAGCAGGTGGAACAGCTGCTGATGGACCTGTCGGACCTGTTTCGCGCCGCGCTGGCGGCGCCGGACCTGGTCGACCTGCAGGACGAGATCGACCTGGCCAGGCGTTACCTGGACATCGAGGCGATCCGCTTCGGGCCGCGCCTGCGCGTGCAGTGGGATTTACCCGAGATGTCGGTACCGGTGCGGATTCCGCGGCTGTCGTTGCAACCGCTGCTGGAGAACGCCGTGCATCACGGCATCGAATGCACTGCCGAGGGCGGCGAGATCGGCATCGCCATCGGCGAACGCGACGGCGCCCTGGAGATCCGGGTGCGCAACGCAGTGCCGGCAGGCGGCCTGTCGCCGCACATCGGTCGCGGTCACCGCGTCGGCCTGTCGGCCCTGCGCACGCGCCTGGAAAGCATGGAAGGCGCCTCGCTGCACACCGCCAGCGATGGCGCCTGGTTCGTCGCGACGATCCGGATCGGACTCAGGCCATGACCCGGTAGCAGGGCCGGTACTCGCCGGAGATCTTCATGCGGCGCTGTTCGACGAAGGCGCGCAGCAGTTCGTCCAGCGCCTGCATCATGTCCGCATCGCCATGGATCTCGAACGGGCCATGCTGCTCGATGCGGCGCATGCCGTCTTCCTTGACGTTGCCGGCGACGATGCCGGAGAAGGCGCGACGCAGGTCAGCGGCCAATGCGTGCGGCGGACGGCCATGGTGCAGATCCAGCGCGGCCATCGCCTCGTGAGTCGGCTCGAACGGACGCTGATATTCCAGCGGGATGTCCACCGACCAGTTGAAGTAGAACGCGTCCCTCTGCTCCTTGCGGTGCGTGCGTACCTGCTGGATGCCGGCGGCCATCTTGCGCGCCACCGCCACCGGATCGCCGACCACGATCTCGTAGCGCGAGGTCGCCACTTCGCCCAGGGTCAGGCGCAGGAAGCGATCGATCTGCTCGAAATACGGCGCGGCGATGGTCGGGCCGGTGAGGATCAGCGGGAACGGCAGGTCGCGGTTCTCCTCGCGCAGCAGGATACCGAGCAGGTACAGGATCTCTTCGGCGGTACCGACGCCACCGGGGAACACGATGATGCCGTGACCGATGCGGACGAAGGCCTCCAGGCGCTTCTCGATGTCCGGCATGATCACCAGGTGGTTGACGATCGGGTTCGGCGACTCGGCGGCGATGATGCCCGGCTCGGTCACGCCGATGTAGCGGTTGTCGTGCTTGCGCTGCTTGGCGTGGGCGATGGTGGCGCCCTTCATCGGCCCCTTCATCGCACCCGGGCCGCAGCCGGTGCAGATGTCCAACCCGCGCAACCCCAGCTCGTAGCCGACCTGCTTGGTGTACAGGTACTCGTCGCGCGAGATCGAATGGCCGCCCCAGCACACCACCAGCTTGGGATCGTTCGGCTGCAGGATGCGCGCGTTGCGCAACTGGCCGAACACCGCGTTGGTGATGCCTTCGCTGGACTGCAGATCGGTGGTCGATTCCGGGCCGAGCTCGATGGCCATGTAGGCCAGGTCGCGGACCACGGCGAACAGCAGCTCGGCCACGCCGTTGATGATCTCGCCGTCGACGAAGGCCATCGCCGGCGCGTTGAGCAGATCGATGCGCACACCGCGGTCGCGCTGCACCACCTGGATGTCGAAGTCGGGATACAGGTCGCGCGCCGCGCGCGGGTCGTCGGACGCGCTGCCGCTGGTCAGCACCGCCAACGCGCAGCGCCGCAGCAGTTCGTGCAGGCCGCCGCTGGAGGCATCGCGCAGGCGCGCCACTTCCACGCGCGAGAGGATGTCCAGGCCGCCGCGCGGGTAGATCCGCGCATCCACTACCGGCAGCGCGCGCGCGGCCGTATTGCTGGTCGTCATATCGGATGTCTTGTCGGTGTCGTCAGCCGGCGACTTTAACGTCAGCCCCCACAAAAAGAAAACGGCCGGGTCGCCCCGGCCGTTCCCAACGCTTCAGCTAGCCTGCGCCGCGATCAGAACTGATAGCGGAAGCCCAACTGCAGCGACCACTGCGACACGCCGGTGTTGAAACCATCGGCGTCGGCGTTGGCGGCCGTCGGCTGGTCGGTGTACAGGGTGTTGTACACGTACTTGCCCTGATAGATGCCCTGCAGGTTGGCGACGCGGGCGTCGGCGTAGAAGCCGTAGTCGTAGATCCGGCCCCACTTCTTGTTCAGCAGGTTGCCCACGTTCTGGATGTCCAGCCAGACCTCGGACTTGTGACCCTTGAAGAAGCCGGGCAGCTGCTGGGTGATGCGCACGTCGAAGGTGTTGATCCAGCCGGAACGGAAGCCGTTGGCCGGGGCGTAGCTGCCGGCGTACTTGGCCAGCTGCGGGTTCTTGGCCAGCCAGTCGAAGAACTGCTGCTGCAGCGCCGGGTTGGCGGTGAACGCACCGGTGCTGCTCAGCGTGCCGAACAGCACATCGCCCGGGCCCTTCGGCACGTAGAACAGGTCGTTGGTCGAACGACCGTCGCCGTTGGCGTCGCCGTTGAACACGTAGCTGTACGGACGGCCGCTGCGGCCTTCGTAGACCAGGCCCACGCGGGTCTCGTAGTCGCCGAAGAACATGTGCTTCCAGTCCAGCGAACCGGAGATGCGGTCCTTGATCTCGTAGCGCGAGGTGTTCTCGGTTTCCGAGTTGGCGTTGAAGGCGTACTGGTAGCCCCAGCCCGAGCTGGCGGTGGAGCTGGTCAGCGAGCCGACTTCGGTGGCGTGGGTGTAGGTGTAGCCCAGGGTCCAGGACCAGTCGCCGCCTTCGCTGAACGGCTTGGACAGCGACACGGTGAACTGCTGGGTCTTGCCCTTGTCGGTGTTGTCGATCAGGTAGACGTCGCTATACGCCTGGTTGCGGTTGTAGCGGTTGTCGCCGGTCGCCCACGGACGGCCGGTACGGGCCGGGTTCCAGTACAGCGCACGGCCGTCCGGACCATAGTAGGCCGCACTCGGATCCTGGCCCTGGCCATTGACGCGACCGATGTTCAGGCTCTTGTAGTACAGGCCGTCCTTGACCTTGGTCACCAGCAGCTCGGCCGAGGCCACGATGCCGTACCACGGCAGTTCGTGATCCAGGGCCAGGTTGGCCTTGTACAGCGACGGCAGCTTGAAGTCATTGCCGACGAAGCTCACGCCCTGGGTCGCCGAACCCGGGGCGTTCGGTACCGGCTGGGTGTCCTTGTTCGGGCTGAACGGCAGCGCCGGGTTGTAGGCGGTATAGCTGTAGGCGTTGTAGTTGAAGCCGGTGTTGGAGTAGCTGTTGCCGATCCACACCTGCGGCGCATCGCCCTGGAACAGGCCCACGCCACCGCGCAACTGGGTCGGACGGTCGGTGTCGAAGGTGTAGTTGAAGCCGACGCGCGGCTGGATCAGGAAGTCGCCGTTGAAGACCTTGCTGTTGTCGTAGCCGAAGTAGGCCTGCGCCGCCGCGTTGTAGGTCGGATCCGGGCTCACCTTCGCACGATCGCCGCGCAGGCCCAGGGTCAGGGTCAGGTTGTTGTTGACGTACCAGGTGTCTTGCACGAACAGGCCGAGGTTGCTGTTCTTGTAGTCGGCCGCGATCGAACCCGGGCTACGCTCCTGGTTGAGCTGGTACGAGCTCCAGCGGCCGCTGGCGAAGTTGTCCAGGCCGAAGAAGGTGTACACGCCCCAGGTGTTGCGGCCGTACAGGTTGTAGATGTCGTTGGTGCTGTAGTCGACGCCGAACTTCAGGTTGTGGTTGTCCAGGGTCAGCGTGCCCGCACCGTAGTAGTTCCAGGTCTTGGTGGTGAGGATGTTGCCCTGCGAGTTGGTCTCGGTGCCCAGGTACAGCACGTCGCCGGTCGGGTTGGCGACCGAACCGTCGAAGTACACGGCGATGCTCGGCGCATTGGTCGGCACCACGCGGATCGCGGAGTAGTCGCGGTAGGACACCTTGAACTCGGTGGAGAAGTTCTCGGACCAGTCGCTGAACAGCTGGCCGACGTAGCTCTCGACCGACTTCTCGTGCTGGTACCAGTACGAGCTCAGCGAGGCCTGGCTGGAGCTGCCGGCGCCGTTGATGCGCAGCTTGCTCTGGTCGAGCTTGCTGTAGCGGAAGCTGGCGCGGTGGTTGTCGCTGATGTTCCAGTCGAGCTTGAGCGCGTATTCCTTCAGGTCGGTGTTGCCGTCGCTGTCCAGGGTGCCGGCGTCGAAGCCGTAGTTCTGGGCGATCTGCTGGGCGCGGGTCACGTCGGCCATGCCGTACTTGGCGTTGGCCTTGCCCAGCGCGGTGCTGCCCAGGTCGAGGCCCGGCGCGTCCTGCTGGAACTTCTCGTAGTTGGCGAAGAAGAACAGCTTGTCCTTGACGATCGGGCCGCCGAAGGTCGCGCCGTAGGTCTTCTCCTTGGTGAAGCCGTTGAACTTGCTGCCGTCCGGGTTGTCGCCGAACCAGTCGCCGTCGCGATAGCTGCCGTACACCGAACCGTGGAACTCGTTGGTACCGGACTTGGTCACCGCGTTGACGGTGGCGCCGGCGGCGCTGGCGATGCTGACGTCGTAGTTGGACAGGTTGACGTCGATGGCTTCGATGGCCTCCATCGACACCGGCTGGCGCCGGGTGGTCATGTTGTTGCCTTCCAGGCCGAAGGTGTCGCTGGCCGAGACGCCGTCGATGTTGATCGAGTTGTAGCGCGGGTTCAGGCCGCCGGCGCTGATCGTGCCCGAGGCGCGATCGACGAAGGCCACGCGCGGATCCAGGCGCATGTAGTCCTGGATGTTGCCGTTGATCGACGGCAGCGCTTCGATCTGCTCGCGGCCGACGTTGGTGCCCGAGCCCATCTTGGTGGCGCTGAACACTTCCGAGCCGCCGGCGATGGCGACGGCATTGACCGTCTCCAGCGTGGTCGGCGCGGCCATGTCGCCGGTCAGGTCGGCGTTGATGGTGGCGTTCTGGTTGACGCTCAGGTACACGCCGTCTTCGGTCTTGGTGCCGTCGCCCGACTTGGTGATGGTGATGCTGTACGGACCGCCGACGCGCAGGCCGCGCGCGTTGTAGCGACCGGCGGCATCGGTGGTGGCGCGGCTGACCGTACCCGACTCGACGTGGGTGATGGTCACCTCGGCGCCAGCGACCGGCTGGCCACCATGGGTCACCACACCGCCGACACCGGCGGAGGTGCTCTGGGCGAACACCGGCGCAGCGGCCAGCGCCGCAACGAGGCCCAGAGTGAGCTTGGACATCCGCAGACGGGGTTGAATCATTGCAATAGCCTCGATGGAGTTTGACGAAATGCGCATGGCAGTGCCGTGCGAGTAAGGGCGCACGGCCGCGGAATGGGGGCTGGTCACCCTTGCCGATTCCCCGCAAGGGTTAACATGAGTTTAACACCATAGGGCCAATTTGTTGCCAAATCGTGACAACCCGGCACAAGCGGACATCACAGGACCTGGATCCCAGTCCTGGCCGCTTTTGGCGACAAGGAGGAGACAGGATCACGGCCGGGATGTGGCGGCGATCGACCGGATGCCCTCCCATGACCTCACACGCTGGCCGGCGAGCGGCGCAGCGTGATGCGGCGAAACATTTGCCGGGACCGCGCCGTCCCCACGGCGCTCACCGCTCGGCCGCGGGCGGCCTCAGCCGGCGACCGGCAGCTTCAGATAGGCGCTGAGCCCGTCCAGGAACATCTGCACCGAGATCGCCACCAGCAGCATGCCCATCAGCCGCTCGACCGCGGTCAGCACGCGCATGCCGAGCAGCTTGTACAGCAGCGTGCCGGAGAACAGCAGCGCCGAGGTCCCCAGCCAGGCCAGGATCAGCGCCAGGCTCCACTCGCCCAGCCGGGTCGGCTCGTTGCTGCCCATCAGCATCACCGCGGCCATGCCGGAGGGACCGGCCACCAGCGGGATGGCCAGCGGCACGATGAAGGGCTCGCCGTCGGGGATCTCGCCCATCAGCCCTTCCGGGCGCGGGAAGATCATGCGGATGCCGATCAGGAACAGCACGATGCCGCCGGCGATGGCCACCGACTCCTGGCGCAGATGCATCACTTCCAGCGCGTATTTGCCGCCCCACAGGAAGCCCATCAGCACGCCCAGCGCGATCAGCAGTTCGCGTGCCAGCACGACGCGCTGGCGCCGCGCCGGCAGCGGCTTGAGCACGCTGAGGAACACCGGGATATTGCCCAGCGGGTCGAGGATCAGGAACAGCAGCAGCGCTGCCGACAGAATGGTCATGCCAGGGGATTCCAGATCGCGCCGCGGTGCGCGGCGCCGGCGGGCGACAACAGCTCGACGCAGGCGCCGGCGTAGCGCGCCGGGTCGACCGCATCGAGGTCTTCTTGATGGGTATAGGCGCGGGCGCGCAAGGCAGTGCGCATCGGCCCCGGCTGCAGGCCGGCCACGCGCACGCGCGAGGCGGCCAGTTCACCGTGCAGGCTCGCCAACAGGCCGCGGCGGCCATGCTGGGCCGCGCCGTAGCCACCCCAGTAGGCCTGGCCGACCCGCTCCGGATCGTCCACCGCGAACACGATCGCGGCATCCTCGGCCTGCCGCAGCAACGGCAGGCAAGCCTGGGTCAGCCAGGCCGCGGCGGTCAGGTTGACGTGGAGGGCGCGCGCGAACTGGGCCGGATCGGCATGCTCGAACGGAGTCAGCCCGGCGAAGTCGGCGGCGCAGTGCAGCAGCCCGTCCAGGCGGCCGAGTTCGCCCTGCAGGCGCTCGGCCAAGGTGGCGTAGTCCGGGGGAGTGGCGCCGAGCATGTCCAGCGGATACAGCAGCGGCGCGGCGCCGACCGCGGCGATCGCGTCGTAGACCCGGTTCAAGCGCGCCGGCTTGTGCCCCAGCAGGACCACCGTGGCCCCTGCCTGGGCGCAGGCCAGCGCCGCGGCGCTGCCGAGCCCGCCGGCGGCACCGCTGACCAGGATCACCCGCTGCGCCAGCGCGCCGGCCTGCGGCGACGCAGGCGCGCTCACGACTGGTAGGCCTCGGTCACGATGCGCTGCAGTTCGCCGGACTCGAACAGTTCCATGGTGATGTCGCAGCCGCCGATCAGCTCGCCGTGGATGAACAACTGCGGGTACGTCGGCCAGTTCGAGTAGCGCGGCAGGTTGGCCCGGATCTCCGGCTCGTCGAGCACGTTGACGGTGTGCAGGCGGTCGGCACCTGCGGCCAGCAGCGCCTGCAACGCGCGGCTGGAAAAGCCGCACATCGGGTACTGCGGCGTGCCCTTCATGAACAACACGATGGGATGGCGTTCGACGTCGGCCTGGATGCGCTCCATCACCTGCATGCGGGTTCTCTCCTGCTGGGGCGAAAGAACGACCTTGGCGGTCGGCTAGACTCTCGCGTAGCCGCATAGTGTAAGCCCTGCGCGCGGCAGTACCGCGACGCGCGCCCGAAACCGCCAGAGGATCCATGCCCATCGAACTCGCTCCCCTGCCCTACGCCGCTGCGGCGCTGGCCCCGCACCTGTCCGCTGCCGCGGTGGAACAGCACCACGGCCAGCATCAGCGCGCCCTGGTGGAGCGGCTCAATGCGCGACTGGCCGGCAGCGACCTGGCCGAGCTGGCGCTGCCGGACCTGCTGCGGCGCGCGCAGGGCCGGCTGTTCCAGGAGGCGGCCGAAGTCTGGAACCACGAGTTCTACTGGCGCGGCCTGCGCCCGCGCGGCGGCGGCGAACCCGGCGGTGCGCTCGGTGAACGCCTGGCCAAGAGCTTCGGCGACGTGGCCCGGTTCAAGGCCGAGTTCGAGCGCATGGCACTGGCCGTGTTCGGCTCCGGCTGGGTCTGGCTGGTGCAGCGTCCGGACGCCAGTCTGGCGGTCGTCAGCACGGCCAACGCCGGCACCCCGCTGACCGGCGACGACACACCGCTGCTGGCCTGCGATGTCTGGGAACACGCCTACTACACCGACTACCCTGGCGACCGCGCACGCTATCTGCAGGCGTTCTGGAAGCTGGTGAACTGGGAGTTCGCGGCGTCCAATTTGCGTTGAGCCGGGAGTGGGGAGTCGGGATTGGGGAGTCGCAGGAGCGGCGGCCGTGGCCGCCGATTGCTGGCCCAGGCGAGGCCTGGACCTGGCGCCTGATTCAGCGCTGGCCGCGCAGGGCGGCGATCACCGGGGCGACCTGGGCTTGGCGCTGCAGCTGCTCGCCTACCGCCTGCAGTGCGTGGGCCAGCGCCTCGGGCGTGTCCTCGCGCAAGGTGGCGTGCCCGACCTTGCGGCCATCGCGCGGTTCCTTGCCGTAGTCGTGCCAGTGTCCGCCGGGCTGCGCAAGCACCGCTGCGGCATCGGGCATCGTGCCGATCCAGTTGAGCATGCAGGCGTGGCCGCGCATGCGCGTGGAACCGAGCGGCAGCCCCAGCACCGCACGCAAGTGGTTCTCGAACTGCGAGGTTTCCGCGCCTTCGATGGTCCAGTGGCCGGAGTTGTGCACGCGCGGGGCCATCTCGTTGGCCAGCAGCTCGCCGTCGCGGCAGAACAGTTCCAGCGCGAACACGCCCACGTACTGCAGGCGCTCGGCCAGGGCACGCGCATGCGCCACCGCCGCCTGCTCCAGCGCGGCATCGGCCTGCGCCGGGGCCAGGCTGGCCGAGAGCACACCGTGCACATGCCAGTTCTCGGTGAGCGGCCAGGTGCGGAATTCGCCGTCGCGGCTGCGCACCGCCACCACGCTGACCTCGCGCTGGAACGGCACGAACGCCTCGGCGATCAGGCCCACGCTGGCCGCCTGCGCGCCCAGCGCCGCCCAGGCCGCATCGGCGTCGGCGGCGGAGGCGATGCGGAACTGGCCCTTGCCGTCGTAACCGAGCCGGCGGGTCTTGAGGATGCACGGCGTACCGACCTGCGCCAGCGCCGCGTCCAGATCGGCGCGGGTGTCGATCGCGGCGAATGCCGGCACCGGAATGCCGAGCTCGCGGAACAGGGTCTTCTCGGCCAGGCGGTCCTGCGCCACCGCCAGCGCATCCGGGCTCGGGAACACCGGCACCTGTCCGGCCAGGGCCGCGGCGCTGTCCGCCGGCACGTTCTCGAAATCGAAGGTCGCCACGTCGACCGCGTCCGCGAACGCCGCCAACGCGGCCTGGTCGGCATAGTCGCCGACCCGCAGCGGCGCCACCTGCCCGGCGCAGGCATCGGCCGCCGGATCCAGCAGCGCGAAGCGCAGGCCCAGCGGCACGCCGGCCACCGCCAGCATGCGCGCCAACTGCCCCGCCCCCAGAATGCCGACGGTGGTCATTGGCGCGGATCGTCCTTGGCCATCACCTCGTCGGTCTGTCGCTGGCGGAACTCGCCCAGCGCGGCGCCGATCTCGGCGTGGTCGTGAGCCAGCATCGCCGCGGCGAACAGCGCAGCGTTGGCCGCGCCGGCGACGCCGATCGCGAACGTGGCTACCGGGATGCCGGCCGGCATCTGCACGATCGACAGCAGCGAGTCCATGCCGTTGAGCGCCTTGGACTGCACCGGCACGCCCAGCACCGGCACCGCGGTCTTGGCCGCCAGCATGCCCGGCAGGTGCGCGGCGCCGCCGGCACCGGCCACGATCGCGCGCAGGCCGCGCGCGGCCGCTTGCTCGGCATAGGCGAACAGCACGTCCGGGGTGCGGTGCGCCGACACCACCTTCACTTCATAGGGCACACCCAGCGCATCGAGTTTCTGCGCCGCATGCTGCATGGTCTCCCAATCGGAGCGGGAACCCATCACGATGCCGACGAGCGGCGCGGTTTGCTTGGAGGTCATGGCCGTCCCCTGCCTTAAAGACGTATTCTAGCCGTCTTCCACGCAAGACGAAGACCGGATGGACCGCAAACTGCTCGACCTGCTCTGCTCGCCCGACACCCGCCAACCGCTGGCGCTGCTGGAGGCGCGCGGCCTGGAGGCGTTGAATCGCGCCATCGCCGCCGGCGGCGTGCAGCGCGCCGATGGCAGTGCGCAGGCGCAACCGCTGCGCGAAGCCCTGATCACCCGCGACCGCAAGCAGGTGTTCCGCGTCGACGACGGCATTCCAGTGCTGCTGGCCGAGGAAGCCATCGGCACCGCCCAACTCGCCGACTTCCCGGCCAAATGAGCCGCGACCCGGCGCCGCCGCAGGCGCCTGCAGCGGAGCTGATCGCCGCCGACGTGGCGCGCGCACTGGCCGAGGACCTCGGCAGCGGCGACGTCACCGCCGCGCTGCTGCCCGACCGTGCCGACAGCGCCTACCTGCTGTGCAAGCAGGACGCGGTGATCGCCGGCCGCCCCTGGTTCGACGCCTGCCACCAGGCGCTGGATCCGCAGGTACGGATCGACTGGCAGGTGGCCGAAGGCCAGCGCGTGGCCGCCGGCACCGTGCTCGCCCTGCTGCACGGGCGCAGTCGCGCCCTGGTCAGCGCCGAGCGCGCCTCGTTGAACTTCCTGCAGACTCTGTCGGCCACCGCTACCGCCACCGCCGCCTACGTGGCTGCAGTCGCCGGCACCGGCGCGCGCATCCTGGATACGCGCAAGACCCTGCCCGGCCTGCGCCTGGCGCAGAAGTACGCGGTGCGTTGCGGCGGCGGCAGCAACCACCGCATCGGCCTGTACGACACGGTGATGCTCAAGGAAAACCACATCCACGCCGCCGGCTCGCTGCCCGCCGCGGTGGCCGCCGCGCGCGCGCAGTGGCCCGCGCTGCCGCTGGTGGTCGAGGTGGAAACCCTGGAGCAGCTGCGCGAGGCGCTAGAGGCCGGCTGCGACCGCATCCTGATCGACGACTTCACCGCGGAGCAGCGCCGCGACGCGGTGGCGATCGCCGCAGCCGCACCGTTCCACCGCGCGATCCCGCTGGAAGTCTCCGGCGGTGTCGACCTGGACGCGGTGCGCGCGATCGCCGCCGACGGCGTCGACTGCATCTCCATCGGCGCCCTGACCAAACACGTGCAGGCGGTGGATCTATCGCTGAAACTCGGCCCGCCCCCGCGGTAGCGGCAAGACCTGCACGTGGCGAGGCGACCGCTGTGGCGAAAGGCGAACGCGGACCCACGCTCGCAAGCGTGCATGTCTGCACGCATGCCTCGGTCCCGAGATTGATCGCTTCAGTCCTCGCTGGATGAGTCACGCCACGCGCCAGGGCAAGCTGCAAGGCGCCTGATCGCCAGCGAACGCATCAGCCAGCACGGTGCGACCTGCCTACATCGCACGACACGCCCTACACTTCACGGCCTCGCCAACGCCGCTCTGCGACGCTGCACGCTTTCCCCTCCCCGCCGAGTTCGCCGATGTTCCGCCCCTGGTTCGCGCTGCTGTGTGTCGCCGCCCTGTTTCCCGCCGGCCGCGCCGCGGCCGCGGAAGTCTGCGATCTGCCGCCGCGCTTCGGCCTGACTCCGGCGGCAGTGGCGATCGTGCGCACCGCCTGCAACGAACACCGGCTGTGGTGGCGCCCGTTCATCGATCGCGACGGCCGCCTGGCCGGCCTGCGCGTCACCGAGGCAGAGCGCGCCGACCTTGCCGACGATGGCATCGAAGCCTGGCAGCGCGTCGCCACGTACTGGCGCGACAGCGGCACGCTGGGCGCGATGGGCCGCTTCGACGGCGCCGAGAGCTGCCAGCAACTGGACGGGTCGCGCTATCGCGAGAACGACTGCCGCGCCTTCATCGTCGACAACCCGTGGTCGGCGGCCTTCGTGTCCTACGTGATGGTGCGCGCTGGCGTGGCCGGCTTCCACACCTCGATCCGCCATATCGACTACATCCGCGCCGCTTACCAGGCCGGCGCCGACGGCCTGCCCTATCGCCTTGCCGACCCGCAGCAGGAAAAACCCGCGCCCGGCGACCTGCTGTGCTTCCTGCGCGGCCGTCGGCAGCCGGTCGGCGCTGCCGGCCTGCGCGAGGCGCTGGCGCGCGGCCGCCCGCTGCCGTGGGAATCGCATTGCGACATCGTAGTCGCGGCCAATGTCGGCGGCGACCAGACCCTGTATCTGATCGGCGGCAACGTGTTCAACGCGGTGACCATGCGCAAGCTCAAGCTGGACCGCAGCGGGCGCCTGCAACTGGATGCGCCGCTGGCGCAGGACCAGAACGACGAAGGCGCCGCGCTCGAATGCACGCCCGGCCACGAGGAACTGTGCGACTTCAACCGCCAGGACTGGTCCGCCCTGCTGAAGCTGCAACCGCAGGCGCAGATGCTGCTGCCGACCGCGCCGACCGATCCCGCCACCGCGCCGATGGCGACGCCAGCCGCGCCCGCGGCCAGCGCGGCGGCCCCCGGCACGCCCGCCACCCCGCCGGCACCACTCACACCACCCACGATCCCGAACACGCCGGCGGCGGCATCACCCGTCCCCATCGCGGTACCAGCACCGCCGCAACCCACCGCGCCCACCGGCAACCAGGCACCCAAGACCGAACCTCAGCCACAGCCACAGCCACAGCGCTAAGGCGTGTTCGCCCAATCGTGACACCAGGGCACCTCGAAACACCGGGACTCCGGTGGACGCACACCTCGCGTGATCAATGCAATGCAGGCGCCTCGCTCAGGACCATGGTGGGGGCTGGAGGCGCCCGTCAGCCAAGGCACCTCGCCCCAGACATCTGCAAGCAGCGCGCGACGCGGCCCAAGGGCGCGGCTCTTGCAAATCCCCAATCCCCAATCCCCAATCCCCAATCCCCGCCCCAAGATTGCCCGCCTACCGCCGCCTCGCTACAGTGGCGCCATGCCCAGCCTGATCCTGTTGATGATCGCCGGCGCCGCGGTGTTCGCGTTCTGGAACGCCGCGCGCGCCGCCGCCGAACGCGCCGAAATCCTCGGCCGCAATGCCTGCAAGGCCGCCGACGTGCAGTGGCTGGACCAGAGCGTGCACGGCACCGGCCTGCGCCTGCGGCGTCTGCCCAACGGCTGGCTCGGCTTCGAGCGCAGCTTCCGTTTCGACTATTCCTACGACGGCACCGACCGCCACAGCGGGCGTCTGGTGCTGCTCGGCGACCAGCTGATCGCCTTCAGCGGGCCGTCGGTGGCCAGCGTGAGCAGCCTGCAGGAAGCGCGCGCGCAGCGCGACTGAGCCGAGTTATCACGACTGCGCACCGATGGCGTGCGGCCTCTTGGGCGGCAGCAAAGGTGGGTCAACACCGCTTCGCGTGCCACCTGGAATGGACGGCGACCGTCCTCGATCCTCGACACCGGCGCGTCCAGCGGGCATTCGCAGGGATTCGCCCCGCCTGTTGTAGGAGCGGCTTCAGCCGCGATCGGCTTTACCGGTAACGCCCGTCGCGGCTGAAGCCGCTCCTACGACGGAACGCGGTGCGTGCGATGCGCGCACACTGAAAAACACCAGCTCGCGGGGCCAGCGCGCGGCCACCGGGGCCGCACATCCACTGCTTACTTGACCACGCGCAGACGCGGACGCTTGCTGGCGTCGTCGGAACCGCCCGGCCGCGGCGGCGGCGGAGTGTCGTCGCCCGGCGGCTCGCTGGCGCCGTGGATGTCGTCCGGCAGCGCCATGCCCTGCCCGGTTTCGCGCGCATAGACCGCCAGCACCGCGGACATCGGCACCTGCACCGGGTAGCTGACGCCCCCGAAGCGGGCGGTGAAGCTGACCCCGTCGTTGTCGATCTGCAACCGCACCACCGCGCGCTCGGCGATGTTCAGTACCACCCGCCCGTCCTTGACCGCGCTCGGCGGCACCTGGACGCCGGGCAGTCCCGCATCCACCAGGATGTGCGGGGTCATGCCGTTGTCGTTGATCCATTCCACCAGCGCCCGCAGCAGGTACGGGCGATGGCTGGTCATGCGGGAAGTGTCGTCGCTCATGCGCCCATTCTACGTGCCGGCGCGCAACGCCGGTACAGCTCGGAAGTCAGCGGGGACGGCGCGGCGGACAGCATCATGCCGGCAGGTCGCGCAGTTTCTTTTCCTGGTCGGTCAGGCTGCGGATGAATCCCGGGTTGCGGAAGATGCGGTTGCCGTAATCCTCGATCGCCTTGCCGTCCTTCGGCAGCGGGATGTCCAGCGCCTGCAGGCGCCAGATGATCGGCGCCATCGCGCAATCGGCCAGGCTCATCTCCGGATTGAGGAAGAACTTGCTGGCCTTGAACAGCGGCACCGACGCGGTCAGCAGTTCCTTCAGGCGCTTGCGCCCGGCTTCGGCCTGGGCCTTGTTGCCGAGCTGGATCGCCTGCACCTGCGGCACCCAGTCGTGCTCGATGCGCAGCATCGCCAGGCGCAGGCGCGCGCGCGAAAGCGGGTCCACCGGCATCAGCGGCGGATGCGGATAGCGCTCGTCCAGGTACTCGCTGACCACCGAGGCGGCGTACAGCACCAGCTCGCGCTCCACCAGGGTCGGCACCGAGTGGTAGGGATTCAGGTCGATCAGGTCTTCCGGCGGATTCTGCGGATCCACCGCCACGAAATCGTAGGTCACGCCCTTGGCCGCGAGCACCAGGCGGACGCGGTGGCACAGGACATCATCCGTGGAGGAAAACAACGTCAAGGTATTTCGCATGCGCAAACTCGCCGCCATTCAAGGCTCTCCGACGGCCGGAATCCGCCGGCCGCATCGACGCCGCCCGCACATTGCGGACGGTCGTCACGGCCCCTGAGTGTGCAACCCTCGCTCACAAAAGCCAATAGGATGAACAGGGGATCGGCTCAGCAACGGTGCAGCCGGGATGCGGCCGAGACGGCCGCCGCTCAATGCACGTCCTTCCAGTATTCCTTCTTCAGCAGATAGGCCAGGAAGGTCAGCAGCGCCAGGAACAGCACCACCCACACGCCCAGGCTCTGCCGCTTCAACGCCGCCGGCTCGCCGGCGTATTCGAGGAAATTGCTGATGTCGCGCACCGTCTGGTCGAACTCGACCGGGCTCTGCTTGCCCGGTGTCGCCAGCTGCAGCCGCTCCACCGGCTTGTCCACGCCCGGCTGCTCGGCCTTGCCGTAGACCGGCTGCTGCAGGCCCTGCAGATCCCACAGCGGATTGGGCATGGAGGCATTGGCGAACAGCTTGTTGTTCCAGCCCAGCGGCCGCGACTGGTCGAGATAGAACGACTTGAGGTAGGTGTAGACCCAGTCGGTTCCGCGCACGCGGGCGATCAGGCTCAGGTCCGGCGGCGCCTTGCCGAACCACTTGGTCGCCGCATCGTGCGGCATCGCCGTCTCGATGTGTTCGCCGATCTTGGCGCCGGTGAAGTTGAGGTTGTGCATCACCTCGTCCTCGCTCAGACCCAGATCCTCGGCCATGCGCTGGTAGCGCAGGTACTTCAGCGAGTGGCAGCCGGAACAGTAGTTCATGAACAGCTTGGCGCCACGCTGCAGCGAGGCGCGGTCGCCCAGGTCGTTGCCGGCCTGCAGGGTGGCGGCGCCCTCGGCGGCCATGGCCGAGACGGACAGCAGCAGCGCCGAGGCGAAGCCGGCGAGCACAGCGATCAGGCGCTTAGTCATGGCTGCTCACCCGCTCCGGCACCGGCTTGGTTCGATCCAGCGAGGTCCATATCGGCATCGTCAGGAAGAAGGCGAAATACAGCACGGTCAGCACGCGGCCGATATAGGTCTCGATGATCTCGGTACCGGGGCCGGAACCGATCACGCCGAGCCAGACGAAGCACACCACCAGGATTCCCAGCATCACCCGCGAGATCCAGCCGCGGTAGCGGATCGACTTGACCTTGGCGCGGTCCAGCCAGGGCACCAGGAACAGGATCGCGATCGCCGAGAACATCACCAGCACGCCACCGAGCTTGTTCGGCACCACCCGCAACATCGCGTAGTACGGGGTGTAGTACCAGACCGGCTTGATGTGCTCCGGCGTCACCAGGCGGTTGGCCTCGGTGAAGTTGTCGTGCTCCAGGAACAGGCCGCCGAAGCCGGGCACGAAGAAGATGATGAAGGCGCCGATCATCAGCAGGAAGCCGACGCCGACCAGATCCTTGACCGTGTAGTACGGATGGAACGGGATGCCGTCGGCGGGCTTGTTCGGGCTCCAGCGATTGCCCTTGGGGCCCTTCTTGATCTCCACGCCGTCGGGATTGTTGGAGCCGACCTCGTGCAGCGCGCCCAGGTGCAGCACCACCAGCAGCAACAGCACCAGCGGCAGCGCGATCACGTGCAGGGCGAAGAAGCGGTTGAGGGTGGCGTCGGACGGCAGGTAATCGCCCATGATCCACTCGGTCAGGCCGTTGCCGATCACCGGGATGGCACCGAACAGCGAGATGATCACCTTCGCGCCCCAGAACGACATCTGCCCCCAGGGCAGCACGTAGCCCATGAAGGCTTCGGCCATCAGCACCAGGTAGATCAGCATGCCCAGGATCCACACCAGCTCGCGCGGCTTCTTGTAGCTGCCGTACATCAGCCCGCGGAACATGTGCAGGTACACCACGATGAAGAACAGCGAGGCGCCGGTGGAGTGCATGTAGCGGATCAGCCAGCCCCACTCGACGTCGCGCATGATGTACTCGACCGAGTTGAACGCCTCGGCCGCGCTGGTCTTGTAGTGCATCGTCAGGAAGATGCCGGTGACGATCTGGTTGACCAGCACCACCATCGCCAACGAGCCGAAGTAGTACCAGAGGTTGAAGTTCTTCGGCGCGTAGTACTCGGTGACGTGCTTGCGGTAGAACGGCATCAGCCCGGGGGCGCGCTCGTTGACCCAGTCGAACACGTTGCCCGCGGTGCGGGTGAGGATGTTGTCGGCCATGACTTACGCCCCTCCCTTCGCGGACCCGGCCGGGTCGACGCCGATCACCAGGGTGTTGTCGTCCTGGTAATGGTGCGGCGGCACCAGCAGGTTGATCGGCGCCGGCACACCCTGGAACACGCGGCCGGACATGTCGAAGCGCGACTTGTGGCAAGGGCAGAAGTAACCGCCCTTCCAATCGGCGTCGTAGGGTTCGGGGCGGATCTCGGCGACCATTTCCGGCGAGCAGCCCAGATGGGTGCACAGGCCGACCAGCACCGAGACGTCGGGCTTGATCGAGCGGTACTCCGGATTCTTCAGCACGTAGTCCGGCTGCTGGTCCTTGTTGGTAGACTCCGGATCCTTGAGCCGGCCGTCCAGCGACGGCAACGCATCGAGCATCGCCTTGGAGCGCTTGACGATCCAGATCGGCTGGCCGCGCCACTCCAGGATCAGGCGCTGGCCTTCCTGCAGGGCGCTGATGTCGGCGGTGACCGGCGCGCCGGCCAGCTTGGCCTTTGCGCTCGGATTCCAGGACTTGATGAAAGGAACCGCGACGAACCCCGCACCGACCGCGCCCACGACGGACGTGGTGGCGGTGAGAAAGCGGCGGCGTCCTACGTTTACAGAATCGTTGACCCCATCGTTGGCCATCCGGCACTCCGATCTGTGATTGGGTAGCGTGAGGCTGCCAGCAGCTCGGTGGGGGTCGAGCCGCACTGAATCCACTGCAGTGTAGCGGAACCCTTAACGCGCCGACAATGGACGCGCAACGCCTCCTGCCGGGCCGCGGCGACGGCTCAATGCGCGGTCGCCAGCACGCCGCGGTAGCGCTCGGCGAGCACGCCCACCCGTTGCACGTAGCGTTGGGTCTCGCTGTACGGCGGCACGCCGCCGTGTTTGTCTACGGCGCCCTCGCCGGCGTTGTAGCCGGCCGCGGCCAGGCTGAGGTTGCCGTTGAAGCGCTTCAGCAGCCACGCCAGGTACTGCACGCCGCCTCGAATATTTTGCGCTGCATCATACGAATCGCTGACGCCGAAGCGGCGTGCGGTGGGCGGCATCAACTGCATCAGCCCCTGCGCGCCGGCACGACTGAGCGCCATCGGGTTGTAGGCGGACTCGGCATGGATGATGGCGCGCACCACCGCCTCGTCGACCCCATATTCGCGCGCGGCGGCGGCGATCTCGCTCTGGTAGGCGGTGGTGTTCAGCCGCACCGCACCGAAGTTCACCCCCGGGTTGGCGCAGGCGTAGCAGGTCTCCATGAAGCTGTAGCGGATCGTGCGCACCGCGCCGAGATTGGCGACCTGGGTCGGGCGCGCACTGGTGTAGTGGCGCACGCCGTCCTTCATGTACGAGTACAGCTGGCCACTGACCAGGCGCCGTGGCGTACCGCTGCTGCTGGGCGGCACCGGCGCCACGCGATTGGGCATGGCATTGGCAGTGACCGGCGTAGGAGCCGCGACCGGCGCGCTGATCAGGGTGGCCGGCGCCACGGTGCCGGCGTTGGCGATGACGCCGCGGCTGGGCGGCCGCTCGGTGCTGGCCCTGGCCGGCGCTGGCGCCGGGGCGGTATGCGCGGCGCGGCGGTCAGGGGTGTAGCGGCCGATCACGCTGCAGTTGGCGCCGGATACGCGCTTGCTGCCGTAGCTGGGCACGCCGTCGCCGCCGGTGCACTTGTACAGGGTGCCGGCGCTGGCCGGCGCAGCCGTCAACGTGGCGAGTCCCAGCCCCAGGAGCCACAGCTTCCCCTTCATGGCGGCGAGTGTCCCAACTTCCCTGGCGCTTGCCAAGTCCAGGCCGCTCGAGGCCGCGACGCGGCCGAGCGGTCAGTGTGCCCTCCCTGGCCGTAGCACCTATCCCACCGGAACCGACTCCGGCACCTGCTCCAGCAACGCGTTCAGCGCCTCGCGCAGCGCCGCACGCACCTCGGGCGTAGCCTCCAGCCCGGCGAACGGCACGCCGAGGGTTAGCAACTGCGCCGCCAGCCACGGTATCGCGTCGGCCAGCAGCGACAGCCGACAGTGGCCGTCGGCTTCGTCCTGCAGGGTGCCGCACCACAGCGGAATGCGCGCGCCCAACTCGGCGGCGCTACCGCGCAGCCGTACGCTGAGGGCGAAGCCCAGCGCCTGCGGGCTGTAGCGGATCGCCGCATCGACCATGGCCGCCGGTTCCTGCGGCGGCAGGCGCAACGCCACCGCCGCGCCGAGCTGCAAGGGCGGCGCGATGCGCTCGGCGCGGAAGGTACGCCAGTCGGCACGGTCGCGGTCCCAGGCCAGCAGGTACCAGCGGCGGCCAGCATTGACCAGGCGCAACGGCTCCACCAGGCGCTGGCTGGCGCGGCCGCCGTGGTCGCGGTAGGCGAAGCCGAGCAGGCGCCGATCGCGGCAGGCGCTGGCGACACCGATCAGCACCCGCGTGTCCGGCCGCAGGGGGTCCTGGCCCAGCGCCAGGGTCGCTCCCTGCAGGGCCTCGGCGCGCTGCCGCACCCGCGCCGGCAGCAGCGGTTCGAGCTTGGCCAGCACCCGCACCGCGGTGTCCTCGAGCCCGGCCATGCTGGCGCAGGCCGCGCGCAGCGCCACTGCGACCGCCACCGCTTCGTCCTCCTCGAACAGCAGCGGCAGCATCTGCGCGCCCGCCGCCAGCCGGTAGCCGCCGCCGACGCCGGCCGACGCCTCCACCGCATAGCCCAGCGCGCGCAGCCGCTCCACGTCGCGGCGCAGGCTGCGCCGGTCCACCCCCAGCCGCGCCGCCAGTTCGGCGCCGGACCACAGGCGGCGGGTCTGCAGCAAGGCGATCAGGCGCAACAGGCGGGCGGCGGGCGATGACATCTGTGCACGCTATTGCGGACAAAAGCTGTCCGCAATGGGGTCTAGGCTGTCCGCACCGACCACCCAGGAGCCGCCCATGACCGCCGACCGCCACGTCACCCTGTTCCATAACCCGCATTCACGCTCGCGCGGCGTGCTGATCCTGCTCGAGGAGCTCGGCGCCGACTACGCCATCGAGCGCATCGACTTCGATCGGCAGGGACAACTGGCGCCGGAGTACCTGGCGATCAACCCGATGGGCAAGGTGCCGGCCATCGTGCATGCCGGCGCGGTGGTCACCGAACAGGGCGCGATCTACCCCTACCTGGCCGACCTGTATCCCGAGGCCGGCTTGGCGCCGCCGATCGGCGACCCGCTGCGCGGCCCCTACCTGCGCTGGCTGGCGTTCTACGGCGCCTGCTTCGAACCGGCACTGGTCGATCGCGCGCTCAAGCGCGCCCCGCCGCCGCGGGCGATGTCGCCGTATGCCGACTGCGACACCGTACTGGCGGTGGTGGACGCGCAACTGGCGCGCGGCGACTACCTGCTCGGCGACCGCTGCAGCGCCGCCGACGTGCTGTGGGGCAGCGCACTGGGCTGGATGCTGGGGTTCGGCCTGCTCGATCCGCCGGCGCCGACCCGCGCGTACGCCGAACGCATGACGGCGCGGCCGGCGGTACAGCGCGCGCTGGCGGTGGACGCCGCCGCCTGAGCCCTGCCAGCGACGCCGCAGCTTTCCTGCAGAGAGTCTGCACCGTACCATTCGCGTTGCGTGTGCTCCGCGCACGGACTCGCCATCGACGCCAAGGAAGACATCGCCATGCAAAAGATCTTGATCGCAATTCTGCTGTTCGCGTTGCTGGCGGTCAGCGGCGCCTGGGGATACAGCACCTGGAAGGCGCAACAGGCCGCCCCGACGGCGGCAGCGCCGGTGGCGGCAACCGCGGCCAAGCCAGCCGACCCCAAGCAGGCCGCGCCCGCCGAGGCCGACAAGGCCGCCGGGGCTCCGCCGGCGCCGGCCGCGGATGCAGTGGCCGCGGAAGGGGTCAAGTTCACCTACGAGTATGTCGCGCCGAAGAATCCCGACCTGAAGGAGGCGCACGACTTCGCCGTCGACATCGACATCCTGCATCGCCTGCCCGAGATCAACGCGATGGACGGGATGCTGATGCTGCCGGGGCCGCTGCATCTGATCGCGGCCGAATGCGGCCAGATCAATGCCTTTTACTCGCCCGCCAAGCACGAATTGGTGATGTGCTATGAAATGGTGGACATGCTGGTCAAGGTCGGCGCCGGCCTCGGCGAACAGAACCAGGATCAAAACTTCAGCGCACGCTTCCTGCTCGCCAACGCACGCTTCATCATGCTGCACGAATTCGGCCACGCGCTGATCGACATGCTGAAGCTGCCCAGCACCGGCCGTGAAGAGGATGCTGCCGATCAGTTGGCCTCATCGCTCATGCTGATGTTCATGGCCCCCAACGAGTCGCCGAGCATTCTGGCTGAGAACCTGCGCCTGGCCGGTCTGTTCTTCATGCTGAACACCAAGGAACAGTACGGCGCGGCCGACTTCGCCGACGAGCATTCGCTCGGTCAGCAACGCTTCTACAACCTGATGTGCATGCTGTACGGGCACGACCCGGCCAAATACCTGCGCCTGGTCACCAGCGGCATGCTGCCCGAGGACCGTGCCCTGCGCTGCCAGACCGAAAGCGAACGCATCACTACCGCCTGGGCCAAGTTGCTGCTGCCGCATCTCGCACCCAAGTACCGGATGAGCGGCGAAGAGGCGCAGCGGCGCTACGACGAGGCCAAGCGCAAGCAGGAAGAGAACGCCGAATCCCCCTACGTGCGCTGAGCCGCACCCGGGCGGCCGGCGACAACGCCGGCCGTCTGCGCCTTCCGTGCCGGACTGGCCACCGCGCAACGTCCTGGCGCGGTTCCCGATACACTATGTGGCTCACCGCAGCCGTCGCCGGCTGCCCGCCCGCAACCCGTCTGGAATAAGCGCCATGCCCGGGACGCCCGCCCCTGTTTCGCCGACCGCGACCGCCGCCGCGGACGTCCCCGCCCTGCTGCCGCTGCCGAGCGCACGGCCGGCACCACCGACCGTGGTGCGCGGCAAGCTGTACATCAAGACCCACGGTTGCCAGATGAACGAGTACGACTCGGCCAAGATGGCCGACGTGCTCGCCGCGTCCGAGGGCCTGGAGCTGACCGACAACCCGGAAGAAGCGGACGTGGTCCTGGTCAACACCTGCTCGATCCGCGAGAAGGCGCAGGAGAAGGTGTTCAGCCAGCTCGGTCGCTGGAAGGCGCTGAAGGCCGGCGGCAAGCCGGTGATCATCGGCGTCGGCGGCTGCGTGGCGTCGCAGGAAGGCGAGGCCATCGTCAAGCGCGCGCCCTACGTGGACCTGGTGTTCGGCCCGCAGACCCTGCACCGGCTGCCGGAACTGATCCGCGCGCGGCGCGAATCGGGCAAGTCGCAGGTGGACATCAGCTTCCCCGAAGTCGAGAAGTTCGACCGCCTGCCGGAGCCGCGCGCCGAAGGCCCGTCGGCCTTCGTGTCGATCATGGAAGGCTGCTCCAAGTACTGCTCGTTCTGCGTGGTGCCCTACACCCGCGGCGAGGAGATCAGCCGGCCGTTCGAGGACGTGCTGGTGGAAGTGGCGCAACTGGCGGCGCAGGGCGTGCGCGAGATCAACCTGCTCGGCCAGAACGTCAACGCCTACCGCGGCCCCTACGCCGACGCCGAGGCCGGCGAGGACCTGCAGCATGCCGACCTGGGCCTGCTGATCCGCAGCATCGCGCAGATCGAGGGCATCGGCCGCATCCGCTTCACCACCTCGCATCCGCTGGAGTTCAGCGACTCGCTGGTGGAGGCCTACCGCGACGTGCCGCAGCTGGCCAACTACCTGCACCTGCCGGTGCAGGCCGGCAGCGACCGCATCCTCAGCGCGATGAAGCGCGGCTACACCGCGCTGGAATTCAAGCAGAAGATCCGCAAGCTGCGCGCGGTGCGCCCGGACATCTCGATCAGCTCGGACTTCATCGTCGGCTTCCCCGGCGAGACCGATGCCGACTTCGACAAGACCATGAAGCTGATCGAGGACGTGGGCTTCGACCAGAGCTTCTCCTTCATCTATTCGCGGCGCCCCGGCACGCCCGCCGCCGACCTGGAAGACGACACCCCCGAGGCGGTCAAGCATGCGCGGCTGGCGCGGCTGCAGGCGCACATCAATGCGCATGCGCAGCAGATCTCGCAAAGCATGGTCGGCAGCGTGCAGACCGTGCTGGTGGAAGGGCCGTCGAAGAAGAACCCGGCCGAGCTGACCGGCAAGACCGAGAACATGCGCTCGGTGAACTTCCCCGGCCACCCGCGCCTGATCGGCCAGTTCGTCGAGGTGACGATCACCGAAGCGCTGAGCAATTCGCTGCGCGGCCGCCTGCACCTGGCCGAGGACGACGCCGCGGCCTGAGCGGCGGCGGGCACGCCCTAGTCGAGCGCGCTGAGGAACGCCTCGCCGCGCGCGCCGATCTGCACCACCCGCGAATCCGGCACGCGCCGGGCCAGGCCGGTGTCGAAGAGGTACTTGAGCACGGCGCTGCCCAGCGCACCGGCGACGTGGTCGCGGCGCTCGCTCCAGTCCAGGCACGGCCGGCACAACGGCCGGCGCGACGCACGCAGCGCCACGACGTCGATGCCGATCGCCGCGCACCAGGCCGCGCCGGACGCGCTCAGGGCCATGCCGTCGCTGCACAGCAGGTGCCCGCGCACTTCCATCTGCTGGCGCCAGGCGATCGCCAGTTCGCCGGCGAGGTGGTCATAGCACACCCGCGCCCGGCGCAAGGCGGGATCCGCCGGGCCGACCCGCCGCGTCATCGGTGGAAGCGCCAGCCCCATCATCGCCTCGACCGCCGCCGCGACCTGCGCGCCGGCCAAGCGGAAATAGCGGTGCCGGCCCTGTTGCGCCACCTCGATCAAGCCGGCATCGACCAGTTGCGCCAGATGCCGGCTGGCGGTCGACGGCGCGACCTCACCGTCCAGCGCCAGTTCGCTGGCGGTGCGCGCCTGCCCACTCATCAACGCCGCCAGCATGCGGCTGCGCGCCGCATCACCGAGCAGGAATGCGGCGCGCGCAAGCAGGGTGTCTTCGCTCATGCTTCGATTCTAGACGAAGCATGGCGCCGCGCCGGCGCCTACCGTGCCCGCTCTCCACACGAGGCAGGCGCATGACCGACACGCTCCACCACTACGCATCGCAGTTGCACTGGACCGGCAACCGCGGCGACGGCACCGCCGACTACAGCGGCTACGGCCGCGACTACGCGTTGAACGTGCCAGGCAAGCCGACCCTGACTGGCAGCGCCGACCCATGCTTCCGCGGCGACCCGACGCTGCACAATCCGGAGGATCTGCTGGTTGGCGCGCTGGCTGCCTGCCACATGCTCACCTACCTGGCGCTATGCGCGCATGCCGGCATCCGGGTGCTGGCCTACGAGGACCAGGCCCAGGGCTGGCTGGAGATGGTTCCAGGCCAGGGCGGACGCTTTCGCGAGGTGGCACTGGCGCCACGGGTGACCATCGCGGCGGACGGCGATGCGCGCCGCGCGCAGGCCTTGCACGCGCAGGCCCACGCGCAGTGCTTCGTCGCCAACAGCTGCGCCATGCCGGTGCGTTGCGAAGCGACGATCGTGTGCCTGGACGGTTCGCCGGAGGCAGGCCGATGAAGGACGTCGAAATCCGCCTCGAAGACCGCCCCGGCGCCCTGTCCGCCATGGCCCAGGCACTCGGCGCGGCCGGCATCAGCATCGAAGGCGGTGGCGTGTGGCGCGTGGACGGACGCGCGGTCGCGCACTTCCTGTTCGACGCCGCCGCACCGGCAAGCGAGACCCTGCGCGCGCGCGGTTTCCACGTGGCCGCCGAACACCCGGTGGTGAGCCTGCGCCTGGACCAGGAAACGCCGGGGCAGCTCGGCCTGCTGACCGGCATGCTCGGCGCCGCCGGCATCAACATCGCCGTGCAGTACAGCGACCACCACGGGCAACTGATCCTGGTCGTGGACGACCGTGCCGGTGCATGCGCGATTGCGGACGCATGGATGCAGGCCCGCGAGGCGCGCTGCGAAGGCGACACCGACGCTGGCGATCGTCGATAAGACGCGCCGCAACCGATTCCGCGGGACCAGCGCCGCCGTCATGCAGGCGCTGCCGGGCGGATCGGTGCGATTTTTTCGCCAGCACAGGCCGGGGCCTTGCGCAGCGAGGTATTCGCGCGGTTGTCCACAGGCTTTTGGACAATCGATCCACATCCATTGTGGACAACGTTGCCATCGCCGCGGCGCCAAGGTCGCGGCGGTGACGCCGCGCCTGCGCGCGCCGATCCGCACGGCGCACCTCCACCGCGGCGGCCTGCGCACCACGACGGCGCCGCCGCGCGCCCTTCACTGGCCCGGCTACGCGCTGCGCGCTACCCTTTGCGCCCCTCGTTTCTTCGACGCCGCCGCTGGCGGTGTGCGCCCGCCATGACCACCCCTGCGCAACGCGACTTCACCCTGGATCCCGCCGACACCGAGCGCCTGGCCAACCTGGCCGGCCCGTTCGACGCGCACCTGCGGCAGATCGAACTGCGCCTGGGCGTGGAGATCTCCAACCGCGGCAATGTGTACCGGGTGACCGGACCGGAGCAGGCGGTGGCGGCGGCCGAGCGGCTGCTGCAGGCGCTGTATGTCGAGGCCGACCACGTCACCTTCGACGACCAGGAAATCCACCTGCGGCTCAATCAGTCCAACGTCGACCAGGTGGCGCAGCGCGCATACCAGCCGCAAGAAGTGGCGATCAAGGTCAGGCGCGGCACGGTGCGCGGCCGCGGTGCCAACCAGGCCAAGTACCTGCACCAGATCGCCACCCACGACATCAATTTCGGCATCGGCCCGGCCGGTACCGGCAAGACCTTCCTGGCCGTGGCCAGCGCGGTGGAGGCGCTGAACGAATCGCGGGTGCAGCGCCTGATCCTGGTGCGCCCGGCGGTGGAGGCCGGCGAGAAGCTGGGCTTCCTGCCCGGCGACCTCACCCAGAAGGTCGATCCCTACCTGCGCCCGCTGTACGACGCGCTGTACGAAATGCTCGGCGTGGAGAAGGTGGTCAAGCTGCTGGAGAAGAACGTCATCGAGATCGCGCCGCTGGCGTACATGCGCGGACGCACCCTCAACGACGCCTACGTGATCCTGGACGAGGCGCAGAACACCACCATCGAGCAGATGAAGATGTTCCTGACCCGGCTGGGCTTCGGCAGCACCGCGGTGGTCACCGGCGATTTGACCCAGATCGACCTGCCCAAGCACGTCAAGTCCGGCCTGCGCGATGCCGTCGAAGTGCTGCACGAGGTGGACGGGGTCAGCTTCACCTTCTTCGAGGCGCGCGACGTAGTCCGGCATCCGCTGGTGGCGCGCATCGTCAACGCCTACGAGAAGCGCGACGTCGTCGACCGCGCCACCGGACCCGCCGCATGATCCGGCCCTGGCCCGGCCTGCTGGCAGCGCTGCTCGGCGTGACCGGCAGTGCCGGCGGCCAACCGTCGGAGCCGACGCCAGCGCAGGACGCGGCGCCGCAACGCATTGCCCTGGCGCAATCGCTGACCCCGCCTTGCGTGTCGATCGTGCAGGACACGGCCAGCATCGGCCTGCCGCGCGACGTCCTCGAGCGCGCCGCGGCGATCGCCCGCACCTCGCCGACCGCACCGCGCGGCGACGAAGCGCAACGCCTGGCCTGGATCGCCGGCACCCGCGCGCAAGCACTGCTCGATGCGGCCGAAACCGCCGGCGTGACACGAGATCGCTTCGGCTGCAACGCGCTGGCCTACGCCAAGGTGCCAGCGGACAGCCTCTACCTGGTCGGCCACCTGCTCGAACGCGGCCAGGCCGCCGTATGGCTCTCTGCTTCGGGGCGCTTCGCCGCCACGGTGAAGATCCGGCACGACAATCCGCAATGCCAGCAAGGCCCGATGGGCAGCGTGGCGTACCGCATCGACGCCGAAAAAAAGCCCGTGCTGTTCCTGGTCGAATGCGTCACCTGAGTCTGTAGTGGCGCGTCTGCCGCTCCAGGACAAGGCGTGCATTACCGGAACTGCGCAGCGGACGCCGGCATCGACCGCACGACAGTGATCGAGATCGCCTACGACGCCGGCGACGGGGCGTCGCCCTGAGCGCGCGTTAGCGCGATACTGTGGCCCCCACCGCTGCACCCGGCCGTTCCGCCATGACCAAAGGTCCCGTCCGCCTCGATGTCGGCGTCAGCTACGCCCTGCCCCGTGCCGGGCTGCCGGCGGCGCCGAGCTTCCGCAAATGGGTCGCCGCGGCGCTGAAGGGCCGCATCCGCGAGGCCGATCTGGCGATCCGCCTGGTCGACGACCGCGAAGGCCGCGCCCTCAACCAGCACTACCGCGGCAAGGACTACGCCACCAATGTGCTCAGCTTTCCGGCGGAACTGCCGGAGGGGCTGCCGAAGGGCGTCAAGCTGCCGCTGCTCGGCGATCTGGTGATCTGCGCACCGGTGGTGGCGCGCGAAGCCGCCGAACAGGACAAGCCGCTGAACGCGCATTACGCGCACCTGACCGTGCACGGCGTGCTGCACCTGCTCGGCTGGGACCACGAGGACGACAAGGAAGCCGAGGCGATGGAGCAACTGGAGCGCGAGATCCTCGCCGACCTCGGCGTGTCCGACCCCTACGCCGGCGAGCGTTGATCCGATATCCCGCGCGCTCTGCCGCGACCGACCCTCACCCCAACCCCTCTCCCGGGGGAGAGGGGCTCGGTGTGTCGCCCACCTCTCCCACGCTGGTCAAGCGCAGGCGCCGGCGGTAACGTGGCCGCGCGGCGATCGCCGCCCCGTTTTCCTTCGAGGTTCCGTGCGTTGATCCGTCCCTCGCTCGTCCTGCTCGCGCTCGCCTGCGCCGCTCCAGCGGTCGCCGCACCTGCCGTGCCGCCGCCGGCAGCGCCTGCCGCCACCACGGCCGCCGATCCGGCCATCGACCTGCCGGCACTGCTGGAATGCCGCCAGCACGTGGCCGACTTCAGTGCGCTGGCGCCGCTGCTAGCCGATCCGCTGAAGGCGGTGGCGCACGGCTGGCGACCGCTGCCGCAGTCCAACCTGTTCATGAGCGAGTACGCGCTGACCCGGCCGATCCAGGTGTTCGGCTACAGCAGCGAGCGCATCGCCTTCTCCGGCGCCAGCGTGATGGCGATCCTGGACCTGCCCGACCCGCGGCCGCTGGCCAAGCGCCTGAACCTGGAAGCGGCGGTGGACACCCCGGAGAAGGCCATGTTCGGCCGCGAGGTGCTCAGCCGCGACGTCCACGACCCCAAGACCGGCGAGCCGATGATCGAGTCGATCATCCTCAGCGTGTCCACGGTGAAATCGCACCCCGGCAAGACCCTGGCCGGCTGCAGCTACAGCCTGGACCTGCCCGAGGAACCGGGCGCGGCACCGGCACCCGACGCGCTGCATACTCCGCCCCCCGGCGGCTGAACCCGGGCCGGCGCGCCGCCGATGGCCCGCCGCCGGCGTCGCGATGCTGTCGCGACCGCCCTGTTAGACTTGCCCTTACCGCCCGTTCGATCGGCGCCTACCCACAGAACATGTCAGAAGACGGACCGAGTAGCTCCTCCCCGGAATCCCACGAAAAACGTCGCGGCTGGCTGGAACGCCTGACCTCGGTGTTCTCCGGCGACCCGCACACCCGCGACGATCTGGTCGAGGTGCTGCGCGACGCGCAGCACGATGGCCTGATCGCCGCCGACACGCTGCGCATGATGGAGGGCGCGCTGTCGGTCTCCGAACTCACCGTCGGCGATGTGATGATCTCGCGCGCGCAGATGGTGTCGCTGCCGGTGGAGGCGCGTTTCCTCGACCTGATGAAGCAGGTGGTCGAATCCGGCCATTCGCGCTTCCCGGTGCACGGCGAGAACAAGGACGACATCCTCGGCATCCTGCTGGCCAAGGACCTGTTGCGCGGCGTGGTCGCCGATGACGGTCCGGGCACGGTGCGCGAACTGCTGCGCCCGGCGGTGCTGATTCCCGAGTCGAAGAAGCTCAACGTGCTGCTCAAGGAGTTCCGGCTCTCGCGCAACCACATGGCGATCGTGGTCGACGAGTACGGCGGCGTGGCCGGGCTGGTGACCATCGAGGATGTGCTCGAGCAGATCGTCGGCGACATCGACGACGAGCACGACGACGCCGAGGACGAGGCGTCGCTGATCGCCGCGCAGGCCGACGGCCAGTACGTGGTGGATGCGCTGACCCCCATCGAGGATTTCAACGAACGCTTCGGCGCCGACTTCCCCGACGACGACTACGACACCGTCGGCGGGCTGGTCACCGAGGCGATCGGCCACCTGCCCGAGACCGGCGAGGAACTGACCCTTGGGCGGTTCGCATTCCGTGTGGCGCGGGCCGACGCGCGCCGGGTGCAGGCCTTCCACGTGACCATCCTGCCGCCGCCTGCGCAGGACGGCGCTTGAGCACGCACGCCGTGCCGCGCAGACGCGCGGCCTGCTGGCTGGCAATGCTGCTGGCCCTGTGGGCCGGGCTGGCCTTCGCGCAGACCACGTCCGCGGATCCGGCATCACCGCCGCCGCTGGCCGCACCGGTGCCCGCGGCGCCCGTTGCGGCTGCGCCCGCCGCGGCCGATGCCAGCGACCCGGCGCCGCGCATCGGCGTAGCCACGATGCAGCCCGGCGAAGTGTTCTTCGAGCGCTTCGGCCACGACGCCATCGTGGTGCTGGATCCGCGCACGGGCCAGGCCACCTCGTACAACTTCGGGTTCTTCGACCCCAGCGAACCGGGCTTCGTCGGCCGCTTCGCCGCCGGCGACATGCGCTACTACCTGGTCGCACTGCCGCTGCAGGAGGACCTGCAGCAGTACCGCGAGGCGGGCCGGGGCGTGGACATCCAGTGGCTGGACCTGACGCCGGCACAGGCACGCGCGCTCGAGCAGGCGCTGGCCTGGCGCGCACGCCCGGAGAATGCCCGCTACCGCTACGACTACTACACCGCCAACTGCGCCACGATGGTCCGCGACGCGCTGGACCGGGCCATGGGCGGGGCGCTGCATGCGCAACTGTCGGGCCGCTCGCGCGGCAACACCTACCGCAGCGAATCGGTGCGCCTGGCCTCGCCGGCGCCGTGGATGTGGCTCGGCTTCGACCTGGGCCTGGGCCCGTACGCCGACAAGCCGCTGTCGCGCTGGGAAGAAGCCTTCGTGCCGATGCGCCTGGCCGAGAGCCTGAACGAGGTTCACAACAGCGCCGGCCGCCCGCTGGTGCAGGCGCGCCAGCAGTTGCTGCCGCAACGGCTGCCGCCGGAACCGCCGGAACAGCTGCGGCACTGGTGGCCGTGGCTGCTAGTCGGGCTGGCCGCGGCGGCCGGTGTGCTGGCGCTGGGCCGCCGCCCACGCTGGCTGGCCGCGCTGGCGCTGCCGTTCTGGCTGCTGTGCGCGCTGGGCGGCTTGGTCCTGCTGTCCCTGTGGGGCTTCAGCGAGCATCGCGCCGCCTGGGGCAACCGCAACCTGCTGCTGCTGGATCCACTGTGCCTGCCGCTGCTGGTCGGCGGCGTGGCGCTGCTGCGCGGCCGTCGCCCCGGGCGCTGGTTCGACGTGCTGCTGTGGCTGGTGGTGGCGCTGGCCGGCGCCGCGCTGCTGATCCACTGGCTGTCGATGCTGCAGCCGCAGTTCAACCTGCAGTGGATCGCGCTGCTGCTGCCGGTGCACGCGGCGCTGGCCTGGGCGCTCACCCGCCCTCGCCCGCAGCCCTGATACCGTCGCGCCACCTCGCCACGCGCGTCTCCGCCGAACCCGATCCCGCCATGGCCTCCGCCACCGCCAATCCCGCCTGCGTCATCAACTGCGTGCACTACGACGGCCACGGCCGCCGCCACGACATCGCCCTGGAGCAGATCAGCGATGTGCTGGCCGGGCATGACGACGGCTTCGTCTGGGTCGGCATGTACGAGCCCGGCGACGCCGTGTTGCAGCAGCTCAAGGAAGAGTTCCAGCTGCACGAACTGGCGATCGAGGACACCCGCAAGGCGCACCAGCGGCCCAAGGTCGAGGCCTTCGGCAATTCGCTGTTCCTGGCGGTGCACACCGCGCAGGTGATCGACGCGCGCATCGTCTACGGCGAGACCCACGCCTTCCTCGGCGAGCGCTTCCTGCTGACCGTGCGCCATGGCGCCTCGCTGCCCTACGCGCCGGTGCGCGAGCGGCTGGAACGCGAGGCCTCGCTGATGAAACTGGGGCCGTCGTATGCGCTGTACGCGGTGCTGGACTACATCGTCGACAACTACCAGCCGATCCTCGACGACTTCCGGCAGAGCCTGGAACGCCTGGAGACGGACATCTTCGCCGAGGCCTATCGGCGCGACACCGCGATCCGCCTGTACGAACTCAAGCGCGAACTCAACCAGATGCGCCTGGGCGTGGCGCCGCTGCAGGACGTGCTGGCGCACCTCAAGCGCCACCCCGGCCCGCTGATCGCCGAGGAAGTGCGGCTGTACGTGCGCGACGTGCTCGACCATGCGGTGCGTACCAACGACGCCATCGACACCCTGCGCGAAATGCTCGGCACCGCGCTGAGCGTGAACCTGTCGCTGGTCACCCTGGCCCAGGGCGAGACGGTCAAGCGCCTCGGCGCCTGGGCCGCCCTGCTCGCCGCCCCGACCCTGATCACCAGCTGGTACGGCATGAACTTCAAGCAGATGCCGGAACTGGAATGGCCCTGGGCCTACCCGCTGATGGTCGGCGGCGTCGCCGCGGTGTGCGTGGCGCTGTATGTGGCGTTCAAGCGGGCAAGGTGGCTGTGAAGCCGGGATTGGAGAGTCGGGATTGGGGATTCGTTGAAGCGGTGCGCTGCGCCTGATGGTTTAAAGCCTGGGTTGCACGGGATGCATCAGCGGAGGGGATCCGCATTTGCGAATCCCCAATCCCGACTCCCCAATCCCCGCCCTCAAGCCACATACACCGTCTTGATGTTCATGAACTCGTGGATGCCATGCTCGGCCAGTTCGCGGCCGAAGCCGGAACGTTTGATGCCGCCGAACGGGAGGCGCACGTCGCTCTTGACGATGGCGTTGACGAAGGCGGCGCCGCACTCGAGTTGACAGGCCACGCGTTCGCCGCGGGCGCGGTCGCCGGTCCACACGCTGCCGCCGAGGCCGAACGTGGTGTCGTTGGCCACGCGTACGGCTTCGGCTTCGTCGGCCACGCGCAGGATCGCCGCGACCGGGCCGAACAGTTCTTCGTCGTAGGCCGGCATGCCCGGCGCCACGTGGTCGAGGATCGACGCCGGATAGCCGGCGTGGCTGCCGCGCTCGGGCTCGCAACCGAGCAGCGGCTTGGCCCCCTTGGCGATGCTGGCCTGCACCTGCTTGTGCAGTTCGTCGCGCAGGTCCTGGCGCGCCATCGGCGCCAGCGTGGTCGCCTCGTCCTGCGGATCGCCGAGGCGACGCTCGGCGGCGGCGGCCACGAAGCGACGCACGAACTCGTCGGCGATCGCCTCCACCACCACGAAGCGCTTGGCGGCGATGCAGGTCTGCCCGGCGTTGTCGAAACGCGACTTCACCGCCGCGGCCACGGTGACGTCCAGATCGGCGTCGTCCAGCACCACGAAGGCGTCGCTGCCGCCCAGTTCCATCACGCACTTCTTCAGCTGCCCACCGGCGTTGGCGGCGATGGAGCGGCCAGCGCGCTCGCTGCCGGTCAGGGTGACCGCGGCCACCCGTGCATCGCGCAGCACCTCGGCGGCCTGGTCGTTATCGATGTGCAGCACGTCGAACACGCCGGTCGGCAGGCCGGCGTCGGCCAGCACCTTGGCGATCGCGTCGGCGCAGCGCGGCACGTTGCTGGCGTGCTTGAGCAGAGCGACGTTGCCGGCCATCAGCGCCGGTGCCAGGAAACGGAACACCTGCCAGATCGGGAAGTTCCACGGCATCACCGCCAGCACGCAGCCCAGCGGTTCGTAGCGCACATAGCTGCGCTGCGCATCGGTGGCCACCGCCTGCTCGCGCAGGTACTCGGCCGCGTGCTCGGCGTAGTAGTCGCAGGCCGCGGCGCACTTGTCGAGTTCGGCCAGGGCTTCCTTGCGCAGCTTGCCCATTTCCGCGGTCATCACCCGCTGGATCGCGTCGCGCTGGTCGCGCAACTGCGCACCGACCTTGCGCACCAGCGCGCCGCGCTGCTCCAGCGGCGTCGCCGCCCAGCCCGGGAACGCCTGCGCCGCGGCGGCCAGGCGCTGCTCGACGGCAGCGGCATCCATCAGTTCGAGACTGTATTCGACCTGGCCGTTGGCCGGGTTGACGGTGTCGTAAGGCATCGCGCGGACTCCTCGAAAAAATGTCCGGTCAGCCTAGCGCGGCGGAAGTTGCGGCGGCGTGGCGATGGTGCCGAGTGCGATGGCTCACAGTGTTCCGCAAGGCCCGTAGGAGCGGCTCTCGGTCCCCTTTTCGGGATTAGCCGCGACGGGGCCGTTACCGGCAATGCCCAGTCGCGGCTGAAGCCGCTCCTACGTGGAGCAACGCAACACCCTAGCCGGCTTGCTGCTGAGCCAGTTGGATATCGCGCTGACGCCGCTTCTCGCTGCGCGCCATCAACCACCAGCCGACGACGGCGGCGATCGACACCGCCAGCACCATCAGCGTGGCGAGCGCGTTGATCTTGGGCTTCAGGCCCATGCGCACCGAGGAGAACACGGTCATCGGCAGCGTGGTCGAATCCGGGCCGGCGACGAAGTTGGCGATCACCACGTCGTCCAGCGACAGGGTGAACGCCAGCAGCCAGCCCGACACCAGCGCCGGCGCGATGATCGGCACGGTGATCAGGAAGAACACCTTGAGCCGGTTGGCGCCCAGGTCCATCGCAGCCTCTTCCAGCGAGCGGTCCAGCTCCTGCAGGCGCGAGGACACCACCACGGTGACGAAGGACAGGGTGAAGGTGACGTGCGCGGCCCAGATCGCCATCACCCCCTTGGGCGGGATGCCGAGCACGCCGCCCATCGACACCAGCATCATCATGATCGACAGGCCGATGATCACCTCGGGCATCACCAGCGGCGCGGTCACCAGCGCGCCGAACAGGCTCTTGCTGGGAAAGCGGCGGAAGCGGGTCATCGCCATCGCCGCCAGCGTGCCGAGCACCATCGACGCGGTGGCGGTCCAGAACGCCACCTTCAGGCTGATCCACGCCGCCTGCAGGATCTGCCGGTCGCGCAGCAACTCGCCGTACCACTTGGTGGAGAAACCGGCCCACACCGTCGCCAGCTTGGAGGCGTTGAACGAATACACCATCAACAGCAGGATCGGCAGGTACAGGAACGCGAAGCCGGCGCCCAGCACCGTCCAGCGCAGCACCGTGCCCATGCCGCCGCGCGCGCCGCTCATGCCTGCCCGCCTTCGAGCTGGCGCTGCTGGTAGCGGTTGAAGATCAGGATCGGCACCATCAACAGCGCCAGCATCGCGATCGCCACCGCCGAGGCGGTCGGCCAGTCGCGATTGTTGAAGAACTCGCCCCACAGCACCCGGCCGATCATCAGCGTGTCCGGGCCGCCGAGCATCTCCGGGATCACGAACTCGCCCACCGCCGGGATCATCACCAGCATGCAGCCGGCGACGATGCCCGGCCGCGACAGCGGCAGGGTCACGGTCAGGAACGCCTTCCACGGCGGCGCGCCGAGATCGTAGGCGGCCTCGAGCAGGCGCTGGTCGAGCTTGACCAGGGTGGCGTACAGCGGCAGCACCATGAACGGCAGGTAGCAGTAGACGATGCCGATGTAGGCCGCGACCGGGGTATACAGGATGTGCAGCGGCGCATCGATCACGCCCAGCGCCAGCAGCGCCCGGTTGAGCACGCCGTTGCTGTCGAGGATGCCGATCCAGGCATAGACGCGGATCAGGAACGAGGTCCACGACGGCAGCACCACCAGCATCATCGCGATGTTGCGCGCCGACGGCGACAGCCGTGCGATCGCGTAGGCCATCGGGTAGCCGATCAGCAGGGTCAGCACGGTGGAGATGCCGGCGATCTTGATCGAGCCCCAGTAGGCCTCGATGTACTGGTGGTCGCGCAGCAGCGCCAGGTAGTTCTGCAGGGTCAGCTTCAGCGTCAGCACGCCGTCGCGGACCTCCAGCAGCTCGCTGTACGGCGGGCTGCGGATCGCCTGTTCGGCGAAGGAAATGCGCAGCACGATCAGGAACGGGATCGCGAAGAACAGCAGCAGCCACAGGTACGGCGCGGCGATCACCAGCCAGCGCATCGCCGGCAGGGAGCGCAGGCGCAAGCGCTGCTGCAGGCGCAGCCGCAGTGTCGAGTCGGGCGGCACCGGCACGACGGGCGCACTCATGCGGTCAGCACCACGCCGTCGTTGTCGTCCCACGACACCCACACCGTGTCGCCCCAGGTCATGCCTTCGCTGTCCCAGCGCTTCTGGTTGGCGAAGTTGGATTGCACGCGGATGCCGCTGGGCAGGCGCACGTGGAAGATCGAGTGGCTGCCGAAATAGGCGATGTCCTCGATGGTGCCACGCGCCTTGTTGTAGGTCTGCTCGGGTTCGCCCTTGGTGATCCAGACCTTCTCAGGACGCACCGCGAACGCCACCTCCTGCCCTTCCACGCCGGTGATGCCGTGGCTGATGTAGATGGGCACCGGGAACTGCGGGCAGAGCACGGTCACGTGGCCGGGGTGGTCTTCGCCGATGCGGCCCTCGAACATGTTCACCGAGCCGATGAACTCGGCAACGAAACGGCTGTTCGGCGACTCGTAGATGTCGCCCGGGGTACCGACCTGGCGGATGCGCCCCTGCTCCATCAGCGCGATGCGCGTGGCCATGGTCATCGCCTCCTCCTGGTCGTGGGTGACCATCACGCAGGTCACCCCCGAGGTCTCGATGATGGACACCAGCTCCAGTTGCATCTGCGAGCGCAGCTTCTTGTCCAGCGCGCCCATCGGTTCGTCCAGCAGCAGCAATTTTGGCCGCTTGGCCAACGAGCGCGCCAGCGCCACGCGCTGCTGCTGGCCGCCGGAAAGTTGGTGCGGCTTGCGCTTGCCGAGCGTGCCCAGCCGCACCAGCTCCAGCATCTCGCCGACGCGGCTGGCGATGGCGGTGCGCGACAGCCCGTCCTGCTTCAGCCCGAAGGCGATGTTCTGCTCCACGCTCATGTGCGGGAACAGCGCGTAGGACTGGAACATCATGTTGAGCGGCCGCTGGTACGGCGGCAGCCCATCCAGCGGCTGGCCGTCGAGCACGATGCGGCCGCGGCTGGGCTGCTCGAACCCGCCCAGGCAGCGCAGCAGCGTCGACTTGCCGCTGCCGGAGCCGCCGAGCAGCGCGAAGATCTCGCCCTGGCCGATGTCCAGATCGATGTCGTCCAGCGCGACGAACCCGTCGAACTCCTTGCGCAGGCCGGCGATGGACACATAACCGGCCCCCTTGGCCGGCGGCGGCGCCGGCAGATGGTCGGTTCTCGCTTCGCTCAACGCCATTGGTGATTCCCCGTGAAACACGCCGTCGTGCGGAGCGCCGATGCAGTGGCGACCGCGGCGCGGTGAACCGCAGTGTAGCTGCGACGGCGCGGGATTCGGGAGTCGGGATTGGGGATTGGTAAAAGCAGCGCGCGCTCAGTGCGCCGTGGCTGGCGCTGGCGCTGGCGCGGACGACGTGGCCTCCGGTGCCGCCCAGCCCAGGCCCAGACTCTTCTGCAACGCGACGTAGCGCAGCAGCACCTGGGTGTGCGCCTGCAGCGCGCTGTCCTGCGCGGAGGCTTGCTGGCGCTGCACGTCCAGCGCATCGATCAGCGACGAGGCGCCGGCGGCATAGCGCTGCTGCAGCAACGCGGCGGAACGATCCGCCGAGGCCGCGGCCTTGTCCGCCGCCAGCGCCTGCTGGCGCGCGGCGCCGAACCGCGCCAGCGCGCCGTTGGCATCCTGCAGCGCGGCCAGCACCGTGCCCTCGTAGGCGGCCAGCCGCGCGGCATTGCCGGCACGGGCCTGCTCGACCTTGGCGCGGGTGCCGCCGAAGTCGAAGATCGACCAGCGCAGGAACGGCGCCACCACGCTGTTGACCGCGTCGCGGCCGAGATCGCCCGGCGAGGTCGCGGCCATGCCGATGTTGCCCAGCAACGTGACCTGCGGGAAATACGCGGTCAGCGCTTCGCCGATCTTCGCCGACGAGGCGGCCAGCTGGCGCTCGGCACGGCGCACGTCCGGGCGCCGCCGGATCAGCGCACCGGCATCGTCCACCGGCACGCTGGCCGGCAGCGTCGGCAACGGGCGGTCGGCGGCCAGTTCGGCGTCGAGCGCCCCGGGCTCGCGGCCGATCATCAGCGCCAGTTGGTCCAGCGCCACCTGCGCCTGGGCCTGCAGGTCCGGCAGCACCGCTTCCTGCTGCTGCAGTTGGGCCTGCGCGCGTTCCACCTGCAGGTCGGCGTCGGCGCCGCGCTCGCGGCGCTGCCGGGTCAATTGCAGGGTCTGCCGGGCGGCCTCCAGATTACGCTGGGCCACGGCCATGCGCGCACGGGTGCTGCGGTAGCCCAGGTAGGCCTGCCCCACTTCGGCGGCGATCTGCACCTGGGTATCGGCGAGGTCGGCCTCGTCGGCCTGGGCATCGGCCAGTGCGCCCTCGCTGGCGCGGCGGCGGCGGCCGAAGAAATCCAGTTCCCAGCTGGCATCGATGCCGACGCTGTAGAGCTGCGCGCGCGGATCGATCTCCACCGGCTGGCCGGTGCCGGCGGCGATGCTGCCCAGGCGGTCGGTCAGCGCATCCGGCGCGTGCGCGTTGAGATAGGCCGCGTTGGCGCCGACGCTGGGCAACTGCTCGGCGTGGCGCTGGTCCACCAGCGCGCGCGAAGCGCGCAGGCGCGCCTGTGCCACCCGCAGGTTCGGGCTGTGCTGCAGAGCCTGCTCGACCAGCGTGTTCAACTGCGGGTCGTGCAGGGTTTCCCACCAACGCTGCGGCGGCGGTGCCGGCACCACCCCGGCGGCGGCGGCCGTGGCATTGGCGCGATGCAGCCGAGGCTGTGCCAGCGCCGCCTCGGCCACCGGCGGCGGCTTCACGTAGTCCGGGCCGAGCATGCAGGCCGACAGCAGCGACGGCAGCGCGGCGGCGACAAGAACGCGGGAGAAACGCTGGGCCATGGAATCCTCAATGCATCGCGAGCGGAGCGCCGCCCTTGGGCAGCGGCTTGAGCAGGAACGCCAGCGGGATCGTGCAGACCACGATCACCCCGAAGATCCAGAACAGGTCGTTGTAGGTCATCACCAGCGCCTGCTGCTGCGCCAGCCGCGCCAGTTGCGCCAGCGACTGCATCGCCGCGCCGGCACCGGAGACCGATTGCAGTTGCGCGCTGATGCCGTGCAGGTAGTCCTGCGCCAATGGAGAGTTGGCGGTGGTGCCGCTGCCGAGCATCTGCGTATGGAACACCATGCGCCGCTCCTGGAAGGTGGAGATCAGCGCCAGGCCGATCGAGCCACCCATGTTGCGCGCGGCATTGAACAGGCCCGACGCGTCGCCGGCCAGGTCCGGCGGCACCGAGGAGATCGCCGCCTGGTTCAGCGACATCATCGCCAGCGCCAGCCCGCAGCCCTGCAGCAGCTGTCCGGCGACGAAGTGCATGCCGACCGACTCGGCGGTGAGATGCATGTTGACGAAGCAGGCGCTGGCGAAACAGGTCAGTCCGCCGAGCACCAGCAGGCGCACGTCCACCGTGGTCAGCAGCTTGGGCATCATCGGCATCAGCAACACCGTGGGAATGCCCGACAACAGCACCACGTAGCCCGACTGCTCGGTGTTGTAGCCGGAGATCACCGCCAGGAACTGCGGGATCATGTACATGACCCCGAACAGGATCATGCCCACCGCCATCACCATCACGAACACCGCGCCGAAACTGCGCTGCAGCAGGATCGACAGGCGGATCACCGGCTGCCGGCTGAAGAACTGCGAGGCCACCAGGGCGATGAAGCCGACCAGGGAGACCACGCTCAGCAGCACGATCTCGGTGGATTCGAACCAGCGCTCGCGCTGGCCTTCTTCCAGCACCACGGTCAACGCGCCCAGCCCCGCGGTCAGGCCGAAGATGCCGAGCCAGTCGGCATCCAGCAGCCCGCGCAGGTACATGCGCTCGTGCGGCAAGCCGAGCAGCAGCAGCGCCACCAGGCCGGCGCAGACCGGCACGTTGAGGAAGAACGCGTAATGCCAGCTGACGTTCTCGGTGAGCCAGCCGCCCAGCAGCGGCCCGATCACCGGACCCAGGATCACGGTCATGCCGAACAGCGCCGTGCCCAGGGTCTGCTGCGCTGGCGGCAGGCGCGTGGCGACGATGGTCAGCGCGGTGGGGATCAACGCGCCGCCGGCGAAGCCCTGGCCGACGCGGCCGAGGATCATCATGGTCAGGCTGTTGGACAGCCCGCACACCACCGAGAAGAAGGTGAACAACAGCGCGCAGATCAGCAGGAAATTGCGCAGCCCGAGGGTGCGCACGAACCAGCCGGTCAGCGGGATCATCACGATCTCGGCGACCAGGTAGGAGGTCGAGATCCAGGTGCCCTCGGTGCCGCTGGCGCCGACCTCGCCCTGGATGGTCGGCAGCGCGGCGTTGACGATGGAGATGTCCAGCGTCGCCATGAACGAACCGATGGTGCCGGCGGCGACCGCCAGCCAGGCGCCGCTGTCGGCCTTGCGCGGCGCCTGCGCGCCAGCCGCCGCGGCCGCTTCGCTCACGGGTTGCGCCCGCGCGGGGCGACCGCATCCTGGCCCTGCGCGTCTTCCTGCTTCACGCGCTCCTTGGCGTCCTTGGCGCCGCGCGTATCGACGGTCACGGTGACCGACATGCCCGGCACCAGCACCTTGCGCGCTTCCGCGTCGGCCTTGAGCCGGATCCGCACCGGCACCCGCTGCACCACCTTGGTGAAGTTGCCGGTGGCGTTCTCCGGCGGCAGCAGCGCGAACTGCGAGCCGGTGCCCGGCGCGATGCTCTCGACCACGCCGTCCAGTTCCACGCCCGACAGCGCATCGACCTCGATCCGCGCCGGCTGCCCGGGCCGCATCAGCCCGACCTGGGTTTCCTTGAAGTTGGCGCTCAGGTAGAGCGCGTCCACCGGCACCACGCTCATCAGCCGGGTGCCGGCGGCGACGAACTGGCCGACCTGCACGGTCTTGTCGCCGATGCGCCCGGCGATGCGCGCGGTCAGGCGGGTGTCCTCCACCGCCACCTGCGCCTGGTCGGCATCGGCCTGCGCCTGCACCAGCGCGGCGCGCGCCTGGTCGAGCTGGGCACTGGTGCCCTGCACCTGGCTCTCGGCGGCGACCACCTGGGCCTTGGCCGCGTCGAACTGCGCCTGCGCACGGTCGCGGTCGTGCAGGATGCTTTCGTAGTGCTCGTGGGTGTCGGCACCGGAGGCGGCCAACGGCCCGAAGCGCTTGGCCTCACCCTGGGCGAAGCGCAGACTGGCTGCGGCCGCGGTGACCTGGGTACGCGCCTGCAGCAGGGTCGCGCGCTGCGCCTGCAGCCCGGCCTCGGCGGCGGCGATGTTGGCCTGGCGTACCGCAATGGCGGCCTGCGCCTGCTCCAGCGTGGCGCGGTAGGTGCGCGGGTCGATCTCCAGCAGCGGCTGCCCGGCGGCGACGGTCTGGTTGTCGCGCACGTACACCGCGGTCACGTAGCCGTTGACCCGCGGCGCCACCGCAACCGTGTCGGCCTGCAGGTAGGCGTTGTTGGTCTCCTGCAGGTAGCGGCCGGTGGTGAGGTAGTAGATCAGCCACACCACCAGGCCGATCACCACCACCAGGCCGATCAGCAGCAGGGTCCATTTGACCTTCGGGTTCTTCAGCGGCGACGGGGTGTCGGCATTGCCGGCGTCGTCGCCGCCCGCGTCGTCCCGGCGCTTGCCGGCCTGGCCCTGGTCGGCGTGGGCGTCGTGCGCGGCGGCCTGCCGCGGCGCCTGCGAGGAGTCTGGGTCGTGGTTGCTCAAGTCGCTGATTCCTGGGGAGAGGAAGAACGTCGCCGGGTCGGGACGGCGACACCACCAAACGGTAGCGTACGCCGGCCGGCGCATTATTTGTACCGGCGAGTACAGAGTATGTGAGCATCGCGTGGCGATGGCCCTGCGGCGTCTACGCGATTGCGGACGCTTGGTCAGCGCCAGACCCGGTCGCTCGCGTCGAGGGAGCGATGTCCCGGTCTCTCATCCCGATGGGGGACCGATGCTTCGGGGCGCCCTTCAGCCGCGCGACGAGGCGCTATCGGGAAGGCCCGTCGCGACTGAAGCCGCTTCTACGGGAGCGGTTCCTGCCTGTCCGATCTCAACCGGGAGAGCCCGCCGGCGCGGTACCTGCGTGCGCCAGCAAACCTTGTAGGAGCGGCTTCAGCCGCGACGAGCGAAGACGCCAGATGTCCCGGGCGGCATGGCGTCGGGACTGATGTCCCTCCCACAACAGCCTCTTACCCTCACCCTGGTCGCTTGGGCAAGCGCAGTGCGATAGCTGTCCGGGTCAAACCGCAAAGCGTTACCCGGACCGCGAACGCCAGCGGCTCAGCGGCCGGTCTTGATCTCCGTCCACAGGCGGGTGTACAGCTTGTCCACCTCGGGCGGGTTGATCGAATAGGTGAACATCTTCGCGGCCACGTCCGGCGGCGGATAGATGGTGGGGTCGTTGCGGATCGCCGCGTCCACCAGCGGGGTCGCCTGCGGCACCGGGTTGGCGTAATGGATGAAGTCGGTGTTGGCCGCGGCCACCTTCGGCGTCAGCAGGTAGTTGATGAACGCGTAGGCGTTCTCCGGATGCTTGGCGTCCTTGGGGATGGCCAGCATGTCGAACCATTGCGGTGCGCCTTCCTTGGGGATCGAATAGGCCACGTGCACGCCGTTCTTGGCTTCTTCGGCGCGGTCGCGCGCCTGGATGATGTCGCCGGACCAGCCCACCGCCAGGCAGGTGCTGCCGTTGGCCAGCGAGGTCACGTACTGCGAGGAGTGGAAGTTCTGCACGTACGGGCGGATGCGCTTGATCAGCGCCGCGGCCTGCTCGATCTTGGCGGGATCGGTGCTGTGCGGATCCTCGCCCAGGTAGTGCAGCGCGATCGGGATCAGGTCCGAGGGCGTGTCCAGCAGGGTCACGCCGCAGTCCTTGAGCTTGGACAGGTTCTCGGGCTTGAACACCAGGTCCCAGCTGTTGGCGATGTCGGTGCTGCCGAACGCGGCCTTGACCTTGTCCACGTTGTAGCCGATGCCGGTGGTGCCGACCATGTACGGCACGCCGTACTTGTTGCCCGGATCCTGCTGCGCGATGCGCTGCATGATCTGCGGGTCGAGATTGCCCAGGTTGGGGATCTTGCTCTTGTCCAGCGGCAGGAACACGCCGGCCTGGATCTGCCGGCCGAAGAAGTTCAGCGTCGGCACCACCACGTCGTAGCCGCTGCCGCCGGCCAGCAGCTTGGTCTCCACCATCTCGTCGCTGTCGAAGACGTCGTAGGTGACCTTGATGCCGGTCTGCTTTTCGAAGTCGGGAATCGTGTTCTCGGCGATGTAGTCCGAGTAGTTGTACACGTTGAGCACCTTCGCCTCGCCCTGCCCCGCCTTGTCCGCATCGCTGCCGGAGCCGCCGCAGCCGGCGAGCAGCGCCGTGGCCAGGGAAAGAGTGAGCAGTCGCAAGGTCATGGCAGGTCTCCGCAGGTCCATGGGCAAGAGGGGGAGGATCGGCGAGGCGCGCCGGATCCGGGGTCGACGTTCCAGACTACCCAGCGCCGGGCTATTTGCCCAGGGCCTGCGCCGTGTCCTCCAGCGCCAGCCAGGCCTTGTCGAACAGTTCGTCGACCTGGGCGCGGCTGAGGATCAGCGGCGGCGACAGCAGCATCGCGTCGTTGGTGGCGCGCAGGATCAGGCCGCGGCGCAGCGCATTGTCGCGGCACAGCGCGCCGACCTTGCCGCGCTCGGGGAAGTAGTGCCGGCGTGGCTTGTCCGGCACCAGTTCCAGCGCACCGATCATGCCGACGATGCGCGCCTCGCCGACCAGCCGATGCTCGCCCAGCTCGGCCCAGCGCTGCGCCAGGTACGGCGCGATCTCGCTGCGCGCGTGTGCGACGATGCCCCCGTCCTGCAGCAGGCGCAGGTTCTCCAGCGCCACCGCCGCGCACACCGGGTGGCCGGAATAGGTGCAGCCGTGCGCCAACTCGCCGCCCTGCTCCTTCAGCACCGTGGCCACGCGCGTGCCGAACATCGCCGCGCCGAGCGGGATGTAGCCGGAGGTGATGCCCTTGGCGATGGTCATCACGTCCGGCTGGAAGCCGAAGTGCTGCGACCCGAACCATTCGCCGGTCCGGCCGAAGCCGCAGATCACCTCGTCAGCGACCAGCAGCACGTCGTAGCGGCGGCAGATGCGCTCGATCTCCGGCCAATAGCTGCGCGGCGGGATGTACACGCCGATCGCGCCCATGATCGGTTCGCCGATGAACGCGGCCACCCGCTCCGGCCCCAGCTCCAGGATCTTGTCTTCCAGCCGCCGCGCGGCCAGCAGCCCGTACTCGTCCGGATCCATGTCACCGCCGTCGCCAAAACCGTACGGCGGATCGATGTGGTGGATGTCCGGGATCGGCAGGCCGCCCTGGCGGTGCATGCCCTTCATCCCGCCGAGGCTGGCGCCGGCCATGGTGGTGCCGTGGTAGCCGTCGTGGCGGCCGATGAAGATGGTTTTCTGCGGCTGGTCCTGCACTGCCCAGAAGTGCCGCACCAGGCGCAGGATGGTGTCATTGGCCTCGGAGCCGGAGTTGGTGAAGAAGGCATGGTCGAGGTCGCCTGGCGCCAGTTCGGCGAGCTTGGCGGCCAGGCGGATGGTGGGTTCGGTGGTGCACTGGAAGAAGCTGTTGTAGTACGCCAGCTGCTCCATCTGCCGCGCGGCGGCCTGACCGAGTTCCTTGCGCCCGTAGCCGACGTTGACGCACCACAGGCCGGCAAAGGCGTCGAGCAATTGATTGCCGTCGGCATCCCAGACGTAGGCGCCGTCGCCGCGGGTGAGGATGCGGGTGCCTTTCTGCGCCAGGGCGGCGTTGTCGTTGAACGGGTGCAGGTGGTGCGCGGCATCCAGGTCCTGCAGCGCACGCGTGTCGATCCGGTCCATGTCCACTCCAATGTCGGTGCCAAGGCCGCCGCCGCGGCCAAGCTTTGCTGTTGCTGTTGCTGTTGCTGGTACTGGTGCTCTTGTTGTTGCCGTTGCTCTTGTTGCCGTTGCTGTTGCCGTTGCTCTTGCTGTTGCCCTTGCCTTACCGGGTTCCCTTCCGAAGCGGCGGCCAGCCCGGGGAAAAACCCGAAGGGCGGCGTACATGGATGTACGCCGTTCGCGGCAGGGGCAGGATGCCCCTTCCGCGAATCCCCGGGGTGGACGCGGACCCGGAGCGCGTTAGCGCGGAGGGCGCGAGGCAGGGTGTGCTTTCTTTTGGTTACTTTTCTTTGCACAAGCAAAGAAAAGTGACTCGCCGCCAGGCGAAAGCTTTGCTCTTGAAGATGCTGCCGCCATGGCTGAATTGTAGGAGCGGCTTCAGCCGCGACAGGTATGACCAATTACGTTGGTCGCGGCTAAAGCCGCTCCTACAGTCTTTCTCATCCGACACTCAAGCCTGAAGCAACAGCAAAGGCTTTCGCCCTTGCGGGCGAGTTACTTTTCTTTGCTCGCGCAAAGAAAAGGTAACCAAAAGAAAGCGCGCCCTGCCTGCGCGCCCTCCGCGCTGCGCGCTCCGGGTCCGCGAACCAGACGGGATCCGCGGAAGGGGCATCCTGCCCCTGCCGCGGACGGCGCACGTCCCTGTGCGCCGCCCTTCGGGTTTTTCCCGCCTGGTTCGCCGCTTCGGAAGGGAACCCGGTAAATCAAAAGCCAAAGACAACAGCCGAAGCAACAGCAGAAGCGTAAGCCGAAGCCGAGCCGAAGCCGAAGCCGAAGCACCGACGATGAGTACGAACAAACCTGAAGCAGCCCAACCAGAGCGTCCGCAAGCAGCTCACACGTTCAACAACAAGAACTCCCGCTCCCACGAACTGATCACCCGGAAGAACGTCTCGTACTCCTTGCGCTTGACCGAAATGTACGCCCGCACGAAGCGCGGCCCCAGCAACTCCTGCAACGGCGCACACCGCTCCAACTCGTCCAGCGCCTCGCCCAGCGAGCGCGGCAACTGATAGCCCAACTCCTTGCCGTTGCCGCTGATCGGCGCGGTCGGCTCCAGCTTCTCGCGGATGCCCAGCAGGCCACAGGCCAGCGTCGCCGCCATCGCCAAGTACGGGTTGGCGTCGGAACCGGCGAAGCGGCTCTCCACCCGCATGTTCTCGATCGTGTCGATCGGCACGCGCAGGCCGCAGGTCCGGTTGTCGAAGCCCCACAGCACGTTGCTCGGCGACACCTCGCCGAACATCAGCCGGCGGTAGGAATTGACGTTCGGCGCCAGCACCGCCATTGCCATCGGCACGTACTTCTGCAGGCCCGCCAGGTAATGGGCGAAGGTGCGGCTGTACTCGCCGGCGCGGCGGCCGCTGAAGACGTTCTTGCCGTGCTTGTCCACCAGGCTCTGGTGGATGTGCATCGCGCTGCCCGGCTCGTTCTCCATCGGCTTGGCCAGGAAGGTGGCGTACACGCCGTGGCGTAGCGCCGCCTCGCGCATGGTGCGCTTGAATAGGAACACCTGGTCGGCGCGCGACAGCGCGTCGTCGTGGGTGAAGTTGACCTCCAGCTGCGCCGCGCCAGATTCGTGGATCAGCGTGTCCACGTCCAGTTCCATCGCGTCGCAATAGTCGTACATCAGGTCCAGGATCGGGTCGAACTCGTTGACCGCGTCGATCGAATACGACTGCCGCGCCGTCTCCGGACGGCCCGAGCGACCGGCCGGCGGCAGCAACGGGAAGTCCGGGTCGGTGTTCTTCTGCACCAGGAAGAACTCCAGCTCCGGCGCCACCACCGGCTTGTAGCCGATCGCCGCATACGCCGCCAGCACCCCGCGCAGCACGTTGCGCGGCGCCAGTTCGTGCGGCTGGCCTTCCTTGGTGTAGCAATCGTGGATCACCTGCGCGGTGGGGTCGGCGGCCCACGGCACCATCCGCACCGTGTCCGGGTCCGGGCGCAGTTGCATGTCCGAATCCGAGGGCGAGGTCAGGTCGTAGTAGTCGTCCGGGTAGTCGCCGGTGACGGTGGTGGCGAAGATGCCCTCGGGCAGCCGCGTGCCGTAGTCGTGCGAGAACTTGGCGGCGGGAATGATCTTGCCGCGGGCGTTGCCGGTGATGTCCGGCACCAGGCACTCGACCTCGGTGATGTGGCGTTCCTTGAGCCAGCGCCGCAGCGAGCTTTCCTGCTGTTCCGGGGTGTGCTTGCGCGATCGGGGTCGACTGGCCATGGGAATCAGTGCCTGCGGGTGGCCGCATAGTGGCGACAGGCGTCGCCGAAGGATTGGAAGATGCCGAGATAGAACGCGTCGTCCAGCACCCGCCACTCCGGATGCCATTGCACGCCCAGCAGGAAGCCGGGGCCGATGCCGCGAAAGGCCTCGATCAGCCCGTCCGGCGCCAGCGCCTCGACGATCAGGTCGCCGCCGAGCCGGGCCACGCCCTGCCCGTGCAGCGAGTTGACCCGCACCCGGTCGCGGCCGGCGATCTCCTCCAGCCAGCCGCCGTGGCTCAGCGTCACCTCGTGCGCCGGCGCGTACTGGGCCTCCAGCGACGCCTGCGGATCCTCGCGGTGATCGGACAACCCCGGCTGCGCATGCACCTTCTGATGCAGCGTGCCGCCGAGGGCGACGTTGACTTCCTGGAAGCCGCGGCAGATCGCCAGGATCGGCAGGCCCAGCGAAATCGCCTGCGGAATCAGGTCCAGGGTGTTGGCGTCGCGCGCCGGGTCGTGAATGTTGCCGAGCCAGCTCGGCTCGTCGCTGTAGTGATGCGGCTCGATGTTGCTGACCGCGCCGGTCAGCAGCAGGCCGTCGAGGCGCGTCAGCCAGGCGCGGGCATCCACCGGCGGCTGCAGCGACGGCAGCAACACCGGGGTCACCCCGGCTCCATCGACGGCGGCGCGCAGATACTTTTCGCCTGCCGCCAGGAACGGATGGTGGCCGATGAGCTTGCGGTCGGTCGGCACGCCGACCAGGGGCGATACGGCCATGCGAAGAACTCGTGCGGCGTCGCCGCAACTTACCGCGGGCGTTTTATTTTTACAACACGACGCACTGCGGAACGCAACACAGAGCGCGCGCGCGCAGCGATTGCAGTACCTGTGCAATGCGTGCATTGCGCCTGCAACTCGGCAAAACCGCGCAACCGCCGCGCAACCGCTTGATTGAACGCCGGCACATCGCGCCGGGCACCTGTTGAGTATTCTTGACGCCATGGCGCTCTGCTAAGCTCGAAGCACTCCCGCAGTCCGCCGCGATGACCCGCATGCACGATGCCCCGCTGCTGCCCCCGGACGACGCCCAGACCCTGCAGCGCATCGCCGGCTGCGAGCAGATCGACCTGTTGCTGCCGGACTGCAACGGCCTGCTGCGCGGCAAGCGCATCGCCCGCGACGCGCTGGACAAGGTCTACCGCGACGGCGTGTGCCTGCCGATGTCGCTGATCGCCACCGACATCACCGGCAACACCGTCGAGGAAACCGGGCTGGGCTACGACATCGGCGACGAGGACCGGCTGTGCTTCCCGGTGCCGGGCAGCCTGCGGCCGGTGCCGTGGGCGCCGGTGCCCTCGGCGCAACTGCTGCTGGCGATGCAGGACGGCGCCGGCGGCGCACTCGACTTCGCCCCGCGCCAGGTGCTGGCGCAGGTGTTGGCACGCCTGCAAGCGCGCGGACTGACGCCGGTGATCGCGGTGGAACTGGAGTTCTACCTGTTCGACCCGCATGCCGACGCGCATGGTCGCCCGCAGCCGCCGCTGCACGCCCACAGCGGGCTGCGCAACGACAGCACCCAGGTCTATTACATGCAGGAACTGGACGACCAGCGTGGCTTCACCGATGCGGTCGCGCAGGCCTGCCGCGCGCAGGGCATTCCGGCCGACACCGCGGTGGCCGAGTACGCGCCCGGCCAGTTCGAGATCAACCTCAAGCATCGCGCCGATGCGCTGGCCGCCTGCGACGATGCGGTGCTGCTCAAGCGCGCGATCAAGGCGATCGCGCAGCAGCAGGGACTGCTCGCCAGCTTCATGGCCAAGCCGTTCGCCGCGCAGTCCGGTAGCGGCCTGCATGTGCACGTGAGCCTGCTCGACGACGCCGGCCACAACGTGTTCGCCTGCACCCCGCAGGCGCCGGCCGCGCCGCTGCGCCATGCCATCGGCGGTTTGCAGCGCAGCGCCGAGGACTGCCTGCTACTGTTCGCGCCGCACGCCAACAGCTACCGGCGTTTCGTCGCCAATGCCTTCGTTCCGCTCAACGACAGTTGGGGCTTCAACAACCGCACCGTGGCGATGCGGGTGCCGCATAGCGACCCGGCCAACACCCGCATCGAACACCGCATCGCCGGCGCCGACGCCAATCCCTACCTGGTCGCCGCGGCGGTGCTGGCCGGCATCGAACACGGCCTGGCGCAGGGCCTCGATCCGGGCCCGCCGACCCAGGGCAACGCCTACGCGCAGCACGCCGCACGCGAACCGGACTGGCGCGGCGCAATCGCCCGCTTCCTGGACAGCGACTTCGCCGCCGCCCATTTCGGCACACGCTTCCGGCATATCTACGGCCAGCAGAAGCGCCGCGAGCTGCTGGATTTCCAGGCGCAGGTCAGCGATGTGGACTATCGCTGGTATCTGCGGACGGTGTGAGGTGCGGGGATTGGGCATTCGGGATTGGGGATTCGTAACGGCAGCACGACGGCCCTCTTCTGGTCCGATGAACCCAGTTCCCAGCAGCGCGACTCCCAATCTCTAATTCCCAATCCCGAATCCCCATTCGCATGCCCTCCCACTCCCGCAACTGGTATACCCAAAGCGCCACGCCGTTCCCGGCGCAGGAGCCGTTGCGTGGGCAGGTGCGCGCCGACGTGTGCATCCTTGGCGCGGGCTACACCGGGCTGAGTGCGGCGCTGGCCCTGGCCGAGGCCGGGTATCGGGTGGTGGTGCTGGAGGCGCAGCGCGTCGGCTGGGGCGCGTCCGGGCGCAACGGCGGGCAGGCCATCGTCGGCTACGGCTGCGAGCAGCACACCCTGGAAGCCCTGCTCGGCCAGGACGATGCGCGGCGGCTGTTCGATTTCTCCCGCGACGGCATGCAGCTGCTGCGCACCCGCATCGCCCGCCACGGCATCGCCTGCGACTGGCGCGACGGCCATGCGCACGTGGCGATCAAACCGCGTCAGGAGCGCGCGCTGCGCGCTGGCATCATCGAGATGGCGCAGCGCTACGACTATCCGCTGCAATGGTGGGACCGCGCGCAGTTGCAGTCGCAGCTGCGCAGCCCGCGTTACCTGGGGGCGATGTACGACGCGGCCAGCGGCCACCTGCACCCGCTGGAGTACGCGCGCGGCCTGGCGCGGGCGGCGCTGGCCGCCGGCGTGCGCATCTACGAGCAGACCCCGGTCACGCAACTGGTGCGCGGGGCGCGACCGATCCTGCGCAGCGCGCACGGCGAGGTCGAAGGCGAATTCGCCATCCTCGCCGGCAACGCCTGGCTGCGCGGCATCGCCCCGGAACTGGAATCGCGGATCATGCCGGTCGGCACCTACATCGGCGCCAGCGCGCCGCTGGGCGAGGCGTTGGCCCGCGAGCTGATCGGCAACGACATGGCGGTGGCCGACGTCAACTGGGCGCTGGACTACTTCCGCCTCAGCCGCGACCACCGGCTGCTGTTCGGCGGCCGTGCCAGCTATTCGTCGCTGCCGCCGCCGGGCCTGCGCGGGGTGATGACCCGGCGCATGCGGCGGGTGTTCCCGCAATTGCGCCAGGTCGAGATGGCGTCGGTGTGGGGCGGCTACGTCGACATCACCCGCAACCGCGCCCCGCACTGGGGCCGGCTGACCCCGAACGTGTACTTCGCGCAGGGGTTTTCCGGCCATGGCGTGGCTGCGACCGGCCTGGCCGGCGCGGTCATCGCCGCGGCGATCGCCGGGCAGGCGCAGCGGCTGGACGTGTTCGCGCGGATCCCACACGCCCCCTTCCCTGGCGGCCGCCTGCTGCGCACGCCGCTGCTGGTGGCGGCGATGTCCTGGTACAAGCTGCGCGACGCGCTGTGGTGACCGCCGGCGCGACCGCGCCGCCCTCAAGTTCGCGCGCGCGCGGCCGCTAACCGGGGTTCCACCCCTGGATTGCCGCCCGCGAGGCACGCATGTCGCACCCGCTGCCGATCTCCCCGATCGCCCCCGACGGCAGCCCTGCACAGCAGCGCATCCTGCTGGTGGAAAACTCGCGCACCTTCACCGACCTGCTGCGCGCGGCGATCGAGCAACGGGTCGAACTGCCGGTGGTCGTGGTCTCCACCCTGGCCGAGGCCGCCGCCGCCCTGGATGACGGCGGCCCCTGGTTCCTGGCGCTGACCGGACTGGTGCTGGCCGACGGCGACCGCGACACGGTGGTGGATTTCTTCGTCGCACGCGGACTGCCGACGGTGGTGGTCAGCGGCGTCTACGACGAAAGCCTGCGCAAGCGCATCCTGACCCAGCAGATCATCGACTTCGTGCTGAAGAACGCACCGGACAGCATCGACTACCTGGCCTGGCTGGTGCAGCGGCTGGCGCGCAACCGGTCCATCACCGCGCTGGTGGTGGACGACTCGCCGTCGGCGCGCGCCTATGCCGCCTGCTTGCTGTCGATGTACGGCTACCGCGTGGTCGAGGCCGCCGACGGCGCTGCGGGGCTGCGCGCGATCGAGGCCAACCCGTCGATCCGCCTGGCGGTGGTGGACCAGGAGATGCCGGGCATGGAAGGCGTGGAATTCACCCGCAGGCTGCGTGCGTTGCGCGCGCGCGACATGCTGGCGGTGATCGGCCTGTCTGGCAACAACGATCCGTCGCTGGTGCCGCGCTTCCTCAAGAACGGCGCCAACGACTTCCTGCGCAAGCCCTTTTCGCGCGAGGAATTCTTCTGCCGGGTCTCGCAGAACGTGGATCAGCTGGAACTGATCGGCACCTTGCAGGACCTGGCGACGCGGGACTTCCTCACCAGCCTGCCCAACCGCCGGCACTTCCTCGAACAGAGCCAGCGCGTGCTGGCGAAGTGGCTGGCGCGGCAGGAGCCGGTCGCCGTGGCGATGCTCGACATCGACCACTTCAAGCACATCAACGACACGTTCGGCCACGAGGCCGGCGACGAAGCGCTACGCGCGGTCGCCGCAGCCCTGGCCGCGCACGCGAGGCCGCAGGACATGGTGGCGCGCTTCGGCGGCGAGGAATTCTGCATGCTGGTGCCGGGCCTGGACGCCACCGCGGCGGCCGACTACTTCGAAACCCTGCGCGCGCGCATCGCCGACCTCAAAATCCCGCTGGGCGCGCAGATCCTGCGCCTCACCATCAGCATCGGCGTCAGCAGCAGCGGCGCACAACGCCAGACCCTGCATCCGCTACTGACCGAGGCCGACAAGTACCTGTACCTGGCCAAGGCCGGCGGCCGCAACCGGGTCGAACACGCGCCGCCGGCGGAGCCGGCGCTCAGCGACGCGGCCGCCTGATCGCCAGCAGTGCCAGCACGGTCAGCAGCGCCGCCGCGCTGAGGTAGTAGCCCACCCACGGCAGGCCATGGTGCGTGGCCAGCCACACCGCCACATACGGCGCCGGCGCCGCGCCGACGATGCCGGCCAGGTTGAACGCCAGCGAGGCGCCGGTGTAGCGCACCGGCACCGGATACAGTTCGGCCAGCAGCGTGCCGCACGGGCCGTAGGTCAGGCCCATGAAGAAGAACCCGAGCGCCAGGAAGGCCAGCACCTGCCAGGGCTGCCCGGCCTGGAACAGCGGCGCGAACAGCAGCCCGAACGCGATGATGGCCACGCTGGCCACCAGCATCGCCGGGCGCGTGCCGCGGCGGTCGCCGTACCACGCCGACAACGGGATGCCGGCGGCGAAGAACAGGATGCCGACCATCTGCAGCAGCAGGAACTGCTCGCGGCTGTAGTGCAGCGTGGTGGTGCCGTAGCCCAGCGCGAACACCGTCATCAGGTAGAACAGCACGAAGGTCGCCAGCACCGCGAACGTGCCCAGCACCGTCGCGCCCGCGTGCTGCGACAGCACCGTCTGCATCGGCAGGCGCACGCGCTCGTTGCGGTCCAGCGCGCGCTGGAAGTCCGGGGTCTCGTGGATGCGCAGGCGCACCCACAGCCCGGTGATCACCAACAGGGCGCTGGCGACGAACGGGATGCGCCAGCCCCAGCGCAGGAACTGCGCATCGTCCAGCACCGCGCCCAGGAGCAGGAAGATGCCCGAACACAGCAGGAAGCCCAGCGGCGCGCCCAGCTGCGGGAACATCCCGTACCAGGCGCGCTTGCCCGGCGGCGCGTTCTCGGTGGCCAGCAGCACCGCCCCGCCCCACTCCCCGCCCAGGCCCAGGCCCTGGCCGAAGCGGCACAGCACCAGCAGCGCAGGCGCCCACAGGCCGATCCGGTCGTAGCTGGGCAACAGGCCGATCAGCACGGTGGACAGGCCCATGGTCAGCAGCGCCGCCACCAGGGTGGCCTTGCGCCCGACACGATCGCCGAAATGGCCGAACAGCGCCGACCCCAACGGCCGCGCGATGAAGGCCACCGCAAAGGTCGCCAGCGACTGCAGCTGCGCCGCATCGGCGTCGCCCTTGGGGAAGAACAGCTTGGGGAACACCAACACCGCAGCGGTGGCGTAGATGTAGAAGTCGAAGAACTCGATGGTGGTGCCGACCAGGCTGGCCAGCAGCACGCGACGCGGCGAGTTGACGGGCGGAACGGCGGACGCGGCAGCGGTCATGGAGGCGGTATCGACGGGCAACCGGCCGATTCTGGCAGATCGCCCTCCCTTTCGCAGCGTGGCGCAGCCGTTCCGTGCCGCGCTGCCGCTGCCTGGAATCCCTCGTGCACCATGCCGCAAGTGACATCAGCTGTCCGGAAGCGGACGACGGCCGCAACGGTTGCAACCGGCGAAGGGCACAACGCAAAAGCGTGTCGCACGACACCCACCACACCGCGACGATCGACCACGGATGTGCCCGTGCGCGCCTCGCACGAGCACATCCGGGAGCGGCCGGAAAACTAGGCAATCGAACTACGCACGCAACCGGGCGGCTTCGAACGCATCCAGAGTCCCGTTGCGACCACGACCTGCGCCGTCACCTCGCACCTCAGGCGTCGCGCGCGTCCTTTAAGGCATCTGGATCACGGTCCGAGGGCACGCACGGCACCAGCTCCAGCACCTCGGCGGCATCGGCCCTTCCGACGAGGTTGCCTTGCTCGTCGACCTGATACGGCATATCGGCTTCCACGCCTTGCTCGCCGGTCGTGACCACGAGGTTGGTGTAGCGCTCGCCGTCCCAGCAGCGGAAAATGAGCGTCGAATTCTCCCCGCCGGTCAGCGTCGAACCCAGACTGCCGATGAGCCTGCTGCGAGCGCCGGCGGTCAAGACGCTGTTCTTGCCAGCAGTCAGCTTGCTGCGGTCGCCGGCCATCAGCGTGCTGTCGTCCCCGGCGGTGAGCTTGCTCCTGTCGCCGGCGGTGAGATGGCTGTTGCGTCCGGCCAACAGTTTGCTGCGATCGCCGGCGGTTTGGGTACTGTCGGCACCGGCGATCAGCTTGCTGCGGTCGCCAGCGGTCTGCACGCTTTCGGCACCGGCAATCAGGGTGCTGCGAGACCCCGCCGTCTGAGAGCTGCCTTTTCCTGCGATCAGCATGCTCTTGTGGCCGGCGATCTGGATACAGTCATGGCCGGCGATCAGCGAGCTACCGTAGCTGGCGATCAAGTTGCTGCCATAGCCCGCCGTCAGGAAGCTGCGCACGCCACTGGTCAGGTTGCTGCCGTAGCCGGCGATCAGCGAGCTGTCCTGCCCGGCGATGCCGGTGCTGCCGTAGCCCGCCGTCAGCGAACTGCTGTGTTCGGCCATCTGGGTACTGCCGTAGCCGGCGGTCAGGGTGCTCTCGTACCCGGCGGTCTGGGAGCTGCCGTAGCCGGCGATCAGCGTGCTGGCGTAGCCGGCGATCTCGGTACTCCCGTAGCCGGCGGTCAGCGAACTGTTCTGCTGCGCGGTCAGCGAACTGCCGTATCCCGCGGTCAACGTGCTCTCATAGCCGGCGGTTTGGGTACTGCCATAACCGGCAATCAACGAACTGTCGTGGCCGGCGGTCGAGTTGCTGCCATAGCCCGCGGTCAGCGTACTGTTGTAGCCGGCGGTTTGCGTGCTTCCATAGCCCGCGGTCAACGTGCTGTCGTAGCCCGCCATCGAGGTGCTACCGTAGCCGGCGGTGAGGGAACTGCTCTCCCGAGCGGTCTGGGTGCTGCCGTAGCCCGTGGTCAGGCTACTGTTGTGGCCCGCGGTCTGGGTGCTGCCGTAGCCGGCGATCAGCGAACTGTCGGCGCCGGCAGTGCCGGTACTTCCATAGCCGGCAGTGATATCGCTGCCATGCCGCGCCGTTTGCGTGCTGCCGTAACCGGCCGTCAACGAGCTGTCGCTGCCGGCGGTCTGCGTGCTGCCATAGCCGGCGATCAGCGTGCTGTCCGCACCTGCAGTGCCGGTACTGCCGTAGCCGGCGGTGACGTCGCTGCCCTGGCGCGCTGTCTGCGTGCTGCCATAACCGGCCGTCAGCGAGCTGTCGCTGCCGGCGGTCTGCGTGCTGCCATAGCCGGCAATGAGCGTGCTATCCGCACCCGCGGTGCCAGTACTGCCATAGCCGGCGGTCACGTCGCTGCCCTGCCGAGCGGTCTGGGTGCTGCCGTAACCCGCCGTCAGCGAACTGTCGCTGCCGGCGGTCTGCGTGCTGCCATAGCCGGCGATCAGCGCGCTGTCCGCGCCCGCGGTGCCGGTGCTGCCGTAGCCGGCGGTGACGTCGCTGCCCTGCCGCGCGGTCTGGGTGCTGCCGTAACCGGCCGTCAACGAGCTGTTGCTGCCTGCGGTTTGCGTGCTGCCATAGCCGGCAATCAGCGTGCTGTCCGCGCCAGCGGTGCCAGTACTTCCATAGCCGGCGGTCACGTCGCTGCCATGCCGCGCCGTTTGCGTGCTGCCGTAACCGGCCGTCAACGAGCTGTCGCTGCCGGCGGTCTGCGTGCTGCCATAGCCAGCGATCAGCGCGCTGTCCGCGCCCGCGGTGCCGGTACTGCCGTAGCCGGCGGTCACGTCGCTGCCATGCCGCGCCGTTTGCGTGCTGCCGTAACCGGCCGTCAGCGAACTGTCGCTGCCTGCGGTCTGCGTGCTGCCATAGCCGGCAATCAACGAACTGTCGGCGCCTGCGGTGCCGGTACTGCCGTAGCCAGCGGTGACGTCACTGCCCTGCCGCGCGGTCTGGGTGCTGCCGTAACCGGCCGTCAGCGAACTGTCGCCGCCTGCGGTCTGCGTGCTGCCATAGCCCGCGATCAACGTGCTGTCCGCGCCAGCGGTGCCGGTGCTGCCATAGCCGGCAGTGACGTCGCTGCCCTGCCGCGCCGTCTGCGTGCTGCCGTAACCGGCCGTCAGCGAGCTGTCGCTACCGGCGGTCTGAGTGCTGCCGTAGCCGGCGATCAACGTGCTGTCCGCGCCAGCAGTGCCGGTGCTGCCATAGCCGGCGGTAATGTCGCTGCCTTGCTGTGCAGTCTGCGTACTGCCGTAACCGGCCGTCAGCGAACTGTCGCTACCCGAGGTCTGCGTACTGCCGTAGCCGGAGATCACGGCGCTGTCGGCACCCGTGGTCGCGGTACTGCCATAACCGGACGTCAGGCGGCTGCCTTCCTGCGCCGTCTGGGTACTGCCATAGCCCGCAATGAGCGTGCTCCTGACGGCGGCGGTCTGGGTGCTGCCGTATCCGGCAAGGATGGAACTGTCGGATCCCGCGGTTCCGGTGCTGCCATAGCCGGCGATCAGATCGCTGTGGTCGCCGGCGGTTTCGGTACTGCCGTAGCCAGCGATCAGCCGGCTTTGGTCGGAGCCGGTGAGCGTACTGCCATAGACACCTGTTTCGGTCTTCCTTGCGACGGCGTCGTGGCGCGATGCACCAGGATTCGCCGCGATGACCGCCGCAACCGGGGCGACCGGTGTTGCAAAGGGCGGCGGGGTGGGCCAGTTGGGCTGGGTTCCCTGGGTTGCCTGGGTCGCCCGTGCAGACAGCGCCACCCCTGGGCTCGGCACGTCCGGCGATTCGGCGGACACCGCTGCCTGACTTGCCATCTCATAGAACTGGATGTTGTGCGCAATATAGTCCAGCGCCTCGTTCCGATTCCCGACAAGCAGCACGGCCGCACGCGGGAACTTGATCATCCCCTCCTCTGGCAACTGCAGCGCGTCGCCGGCGTCGACTTCACAGACGACCCAGTGGGCATCGGCATGCGCGCTCAGATGTGCCCAGTCCCCTCTTCCCCACAACAGGCCCGTCAGGCCGTTCTCGTGCAATCTGGACGGTTTCCAGTATCTGCATTCCACATAACCCGATATCGGCCAGATCAAGCCACAGTGATCGGCCATATTATTGGCACATGTGCGCAACGCCAAAATCTTTCCAGTGATCATCGCATCATCCTCTTATGGGCATGAAAAACAGGATGTTTTCCCAGGACGAATCCGTGACCTGCAACGGAAAACGCTGCTGCATCGCATCCACTCCGGCTGCGATGGTCATGGGCATGGCCACCGCCAGAGACGCCTGGCGAGGTAACTGCCGCATTTCCACGAAAGGGGTGGGTCGTAACCGCAAAGCCACGCCGCCGCCTGGCAGAATCCGGATCTTGGCCTGGCCGCATGTTCGATCGGCTGCGCCGGCCCACTTCGTGGAAACAACCTGCAGCGTCGAATCCGGAATTCTCACGGATTGAGACAGGGAAAGACTTCCGCGCGCCAAAAGCACTAAATCGCGACTGGATCACTTACCACGGGAAAGTATTAAAATTATATTTCCACGCGACGAGAATTGATTATCAATTTCCGCGTGCTTCCGTTAACACAAAAAGGGCGACCTACTCGTTGCCGGAGCGACGGAGCTGGAGGCGCACAAGCGCAACGCGCTTTTCCAGATGGTGCGATGACCGCCCGCTGCAGACATGCCGGCAGTGCACGCGTACCGATGTCGATATCCAAAGCCGATCGCCCGGTCGGGAGCGGGCCGCAGCACGCCCGCAGCGGAGCCGGCGGCGCAGCGTGCAGGTATTGGGAGGTATCTGAAGTAGCTGCCGCTTCGTGCTCAATGCGGCAGTTGTGCGCGACCTGCGGCAGTCAGCACCGCCAGCTCGCGTTCGCCCGCCCGTTCCACCCGCACCCAGCCCGGCCCCGCCTGCCCGGCGAGTTCGGCATCGCCCAGCCAGGCCAGGGTGCGCAACAACACGCTCATGCGCACGTCCAGGCGCTTGCACACGCGGGCCAGCGCCATGCCCTCCGGCGCTTCGGCCAGCAAGGGCAGCAGGCGCGCGGTCAGCAGCGGATCAGCGGACAAGCGCCACACCGATGTCGCGCGGGGCGGCCGCGGCGGCATCGGCCAGATGCGCGGTGACCACCACCGGAATCGACTTGGAGGTGGGCGTGCGCGCCTCGTCGGCGAAGCTGGACAGGGGCACCAGCGCATTGGTCTCCGGGTAGTAGGCGGCCAGGCAGCCGCGCGGGATGTTGTACTCGACCAGCATGAAGCGCTTGGCCTGGCGCGGCACGCCGTCCTCGCACAGGCTGTGCAGGTCCACCCAGTCGCCCGCCCGCATGCCCAGGTCGGCGATGTCGGCGGCGTTGATGAACAGCACCCGGCGCTCGCCGAACACGCCGCGGTAGCGGTCGTCCAGGCCGTAGATGGTGGTGTTGTACTGGTCGTGCGAGCGCGTGGTGGCCAGGGTGAACACCAGCTCGCCCGGATGCTGCCGGCGCGCGCGGTGGATCGGGTTGTCGGTGGGCACCGCATGCGGCTTGAACACCGCGCGGCCCTCGGGCGTGTCCCACACGCGATCGCGTGCGCCATTGGACAGGCGGAAGCCGCCCGGCACCCGCACTCGCGCGTTGAAGTCGGCGAAGTCGTCGAACATCTGCGCGATCAGGTCGCGGATGCGATCGTAGTCGGCCACCAGCCAGCGCCAGCGTATCGTGCTGCGCGCACCGAGCGTGGCCTCGGCGAGGCCCGCCACGATCGCCGGCTCGGACAGCAACTGCGGCGAGGCCGGCGGATTGATGCCGCCGGACAGGTGCACCATGCTCATCGAATCCTCGACGCTGACGTGCTGCGGTCCGCCCTCCTGGATGTCGATCTCGGTGCGGCCCAGGCACGGCAGGATCAGCGCGTCGCGCCCGTGCACCAGGTGGCTGCGGTTGAGCTTGGTGGTGACGTGCACGGTCAATTCGCAACGGCGCAGCGCGCGATGGGTGGCATCGGTATCGGGCGTGGCGGTGGCGAAATTGCCGCCCATGGCGAAGAACACCTTGGCGCGGCCGTCGGCCATCGCCTCGATCGCACCGACCGTGTCGTAGCCGGGCGCGCGCGGCGGGGCGAAGCCGAACACCTTCTGCAGCCGGTCCAGGAACGCCTGAGGCGGCTGCTCGTAGATCATCATGGTGCGGTCGCCCTGCACGTTGCTGTGGCCGCGCACCGGGCACAGGCCGGCGCCGGGGCGGCCGAGGTGGCCGCGCAGCAGCAGCAGGTTGGCGATCATCTGGATGGTCGCCACCGAATGCTTGTGCTGGGTGATGCCCATGCCCCAGCAGGCGATCAGCCGCTCGGCCTTGAGGTAGATCTCGCCGGCCTTGCGCAGTGCGGGCTCGCTCAGCCCGGATTCCTCGACGATGGTGTCCCACGGCTCGGCCGCGACCTCGGCGGCGAAGGCCTCGAAGCCGGCGGTGTGGCGGTCGATGAACTCCATGTCCAGCAGCCGCGGCTGGCCGCCACTGGCCGCCTCGGCATCGCGCTCCAGCACATGCTTGATGATGCCCTTGACCGCGGCCAGGTCGCCGCCGATCTTCAGCTGGAAATAGTCCGAGGAGATGCGCGTGGAGCCGTTGTGCAGCATCTCCAGCTTGTCCTGCGGATCGGCGAATTTCTCCAGGCCACGTTCGCGCAACGGGTTGAACGAGACGATCGCCGCGCCACGCTTGGCCGCCTGGCGCAGTTCGCCGAGCATGCGCGGATGGTTGGTGCCCGGGTTCTGGCCGAAGATGAAGATCGCATCGGCCAGCTCGAAATCCTGCAGCGAGACGGTGCCCTTGCCGACCCCGATCTGCGCCTTGAGCGCAGTGCCGGACGGCTCGTGGCACATGTTGGAGCAGTCCGGGAAGTTGTTGGTGCCGAACTCGCGCACGAACAGTTGGTACAGGAACGCGGCTTCGTTGCTGGTGCGGCCGGAGGTGTAGAAGATCGCCTCGTCCGGCGAGGCCAAGCCATTGAGGTGCTGGGCGATCAGCGCGAACGCCGCATCCCAGTCGATCGGCACGTAGTGATCGGTGTCGGCGTCGTAGCGCAGCGGCTGTGTCAGCCGGCCCTGCCCTTCCAGCCAGTAGTCGCTGTAGCGCGCCAGTTGCGCGACGCTGTGCTGGGCGAACAGCTCCGGGGTGGCGCGGCGTGCAGTGGATTCGGCGGCTACCGCCTTGGCGCCGTTCTCGCAGAACTCGAACGTGGAGGTGTGGTCGCGGTCGGGCCAGGCGCAACCGGGGCAGTCGAAGCCGTCGGGCTGGTTGGCGTGCAGCAGGGTCTTGGCCCCCTGCACCGCCACGTCCTGCTCCATCAGGTGCTTGGCCACGGCGCGCAGCGCGCCCCAACCGCCGGCCGGTTGCGTGTACGGCTGGATGGTCTTCTTGCTCATGCGGGCTCTCCGGCGGGTTCGGTCTGCGCTAGGCGCTGCGGATGGCTGTAGACGACGTAATCGTGATCGCGGGCGAAGCCGATCAGGGTCAGGCCAGCGCTGTCGGCGAGCGTGACGGCCAGCGCAGTGGGTGCGGAAATGGCGGCCAGCAGCGGGATGCCGGCCTGGGTCGCCTTCAGCGCCATCTCGTAGCTGGCGCGGCTGGTCACCACGGCAAAGCCGGCGCCGGGATCGAGACCGGCGCCGACCAAGGCGCCGATCAGCTTGTCCAGCGCGTTATGGCGGCCGACGTCTTCGCGGATCAGTTGCAGGTCGCCCTGCGCATCGGCCCAGGCGGCGGCATGGGTGGCGCCGGTCAGCGCGTTGAGGGTCTGCCGCGCACGCAAGGCACGCAAGGCGCGGGCCAGCGCCGCGGCCACGATGGGCGCGCCGGCCGGCACCGGCCGCGGCGTGCGCAGCACCGCCTCCAGCGACTCGCTGCCGCACACCCCGCAGCCGCTGCGCCCATCAAGGTTGCGGCGCCGCGCCTGCAACGCCGCGGCCTGCGCCGGCGGGATCCGCAGGCGCAGCGACACGCCCTCCAGATAGGTCTCCACCGCCTCGATGCGCAACTGCGCCGGCGTCTCGACGATGCCCTCGCTGAGCGAGAAGCCCAGCGCGAAATCCTCCAGGTCTTCCGGCGTGGCCATCATCACCACGAACGGCGTGTCGTTGTAGGCGAACGCCACCGGCACCTCGGCCGCCACCAGATCCTGGGCAATGGCCGTGCGCCCGTCGCGATGGCGGTGCACGCCGCGCGCGACCGCACCTGGCCTGGATGACGCACCCGACTGCATGGCGACCCTCCGACTCAGTGAAACAGCACGAACGCTTTCTTCAGGGTGACCCAGATGCCCCACAGCATCGGCAGCCCGACCGCCAGCCAGGCCAGCACCAGCAGCAGCGGATTGCCGCCGCGGCCGACCAGCGCCAGCTGCGCCGCATCCGGCGACGCCTGCCCGCTGCGGCCGACCCGCTCGTGGGCCAGCAGCTTCTCCGCGGCCAGCTCCTCCGGGGTCATGAAGTGCCTGGCCGCCACCGGCCGTACCAGCAGGTTGCAGATCAGGCCCAGCACCAGCATCCCCGCCAGGATGTACATGGTGGTGTTGTACACCTGTGAGGGCGGCACGCCCATGCCCAACTGGTACTCGCGCATGTAGCCGACCACCACCGGGCCGAGGATGCCGGCGGTGGCCCAGGCGGTCAGCAGGCGGCCGTGGATGGCGCCGACCATCTGCGTGCCGAACAGGTCGGCCAGGTACGCGGGGATGGTGGCGAAGCCGCCGCCGTACATCGACACGATCACGCAGAAGATGCCCACGAACAGCGCAGTGCCGCCGAGCTTGCCGGCCCACGGCGCCGCCGCGTACAGGGCGATGCCGAGCACGAAGAACAGCGAGTAGGTGTGCTTGCGGCCGAGCTTGTCGGACATGCTGGCCCAGAAGAAGCGCCCGCCGATGTTGAACAGGCTGAGCAGGCCGGTGAAGCCGGCGGCGATGGCGGCAATGGCGGCCAGTTGCGTGGGATCGAGGCTGGCGAAGCCGGCGTTCACGCCGATCAGGCGGCCGCCGAACACCTCCTGCAGCATCGGCGAGGCCATGCCGATCACGCCGATGCCGGCCGACACGTTCAGGCACAGCACGCCCCACAGCAGCCAGAACTGCGGGATGCCCCAGACCTTGCGCACGTGCACGTGGTTCGCGGTGATCATGGCGTTGGCACTGGCGGTCGGCGCGCTCCAGCCGGCCGGGGTCCAGCCGCTGGGCGGCACCCGGTAACCGAACGCGCCGGCCATCATGAACACGAAGTACAGGCCAGCCATGACCAGGAAGGTTTCCTTCACCCCCACCGAGTCCGGGCCGGCGAAATGCCGCATCAGCGCGTCGGCCAGCGGGCTGCCGATCATCGCGCCGCCGCCGAAGCCCATGATCGCCATGCCGGTGGCCATGCCGCGGCGGTCCGGGAACCATTTGATCAGCGTGGACACCGGCGAGATGTAGCCCAGCCCCAGGCCGATGCCGCCGATCACGCCCGAGCCCAGCCACAGCAGCCAGATCTGGTGCAGGTGGATGCCCAGCGCCGAGATCACCAGCCCGCCACACCAGCACAGCGCCGCGACCACGCCGGCCTTGCGCGGGCCGGCGCGTTCCAGCCAGCCGCCCCACAGCGCCGCCGAGCAACCCAGCAACACGAAGAACAGCGTGTACATCCACTGCAGTTCGCTGATCTTCCAGTCGCAACTGGCCGAGACGATGCGCGCCAGGAAGCCCATGTCGGCCGGGCAGGCCACCGCCTCAGTGATGCCCAGCGCCTTGGACAGCGGCAGCCAGAACACGCTGAAGCCATAGGCCATGCCGATGCACAGGTGGATCGCCAATGCCGCAGGCGGCACCAGCCAGCGGTTGAAGCCCGGCCCGGCAACGATGCGTTCCTTCGAGAGCAGGCCGGCACGATCGGTCGGCGCGGAACCGGCAACGCGGTGCAAGTCGTTCATCTGGTGTCCCCTCGGATGCGTCGGCGCCCTGGGTGCGGATGACGTGCCGGCGGCCTCTGCACGATGCCGCCTGCGAACGGCCCGCCGACGCGCGACCGCACGCGCCGAGCGTAGTACAAAACGCGCAGTGGTGCCGCGCCATCGGCCGGAAGTGTGCGGCTCGCCAATCCTTGTGCGGCGCACGACCGCCGGGCGCGGCCCCCGCCGATCCGCCAGCGCACGCGACGCCGGCCAATGCGCGATTCCGCCGGAGCCTGCCCGGTCGGTTAGGCTTGCGCCCCCTTGCCTGCGAAATCGTCCCATGCCCCTTCCCTACCGCTTCGGCCTCGCCGCCAGTCTGCTGCTCGCCAGCCACCTCGCCCACGCCGCCGCACTGCCCGCCGATGTACTGCACCAGCTACCGGCCGGCTACCAGCCGCTGACGCAGTTGCAGGCCGATCTCGATGGCGACGGCCGTGCCGACTACCTGGTCGCGTTGCAGCAGCGCGGCGAAGCGCAGCGCGATCCGGCCCCGGCACGACCGCTGCTGATCTTCGTGCAGCAGGCCGACGGCCACTACCGGCTGGCGGCGCGCAACGACCACGTGATCCTCAAGCGCGACCAGGGCGGCCAGTGCGATCCGTTCGATCCCGACGAGGATCCGTTCGCCGCCAAGGGCCGCTACTTCACCGTGCAGAACGGGGTGTCCTGCGGCCAGCACTGGACCGACTTCATCACCTTCCGCTACGACCCGCAGCGCAAGCAGTGGCTGTTCCACAAGCGCATCCAGCAGCGCTGGGAAATGAACCCCAATCCCACGCCCGACGCCGAGGCGCTGGTCAAGGATGGCGACAAGGTGCAGGCGGCCGATCCGAAGCATCCGGTCGGCTTCGCCGACTACGTCCCGCGCTGAGGCGGGAACGCGCCATCGGCAGGCCGCGCCGTCGTTATCGACACGCGCGGCCTGCCCAAGTACCGAGCGGCAACGCACCGCCACGGTGGCGCGTCATCGCCCTCCGTGCATGCGGCTTGCCCCGATGCTGTGTCACGCGCCGGTCCCGGCGCCGAACGAATGCCGCGTCCGAATGCGGCCAGCGCGCCGTCGCGGTGACCGGCACGCTGCGCGCTCCAATCCGTTCCTGGAGCGCCCATGTCCAGCTTCCGTTGTGTCGGCCTGCCGGCCGCGCCGTTCGCCGCCCTGTTCGACCTCGACGACGCCCAACTGCAGGCACGCCACGCGCAACGGCTCCACGCCGACAGCGCGCTGGGTTATCCCTGCAGGATCAGCCTGGAGGACGCACGGCCCGGCGAGGAACTGCTGTTGCTGCACTATCTGCATCAACCCGCGCAGACGCCGTACCGCGCCGCCGGCCCGATCTACGTGCGCCGCCATGTCGTCACCGCCGCACCGGCGCCGGGCGAGGTGCCCGATGCCATCGTCCGCCGCTTGATCTCGCTGCGCGGCTACAATGCCCGCGACATGCTGATCACCGCCGACGTGCAACCGGGCGAACGCATCGCCACCGCGATCGCCTGCGCCTTCGCCGACCCGCAGGTGCGTTACCTGCACCTGCATCATGCGCGGCAAGGCTGTTTTGCGTGCCGGGTGGAGCGGGAGCCGGGATTGGGGAGTCGGGATTGGGGATGATTGGCTGTACTGCGACCTGGAGCACCGCTGTCGTTTCGGGAACACCGCCGTCGTTGTAGGAGCGGCTTCAGCCGCGATGGCGTTACCAGAAACGCCTGTCGCGGCTGAAGCCGCTCCTACGACATCCGCGCCCGCAGCTGCGCTTTTGACCAATCCCCAATCCCGACTCCCCAATCCCCGCTACCCACCCAGATTGATCCAGGTCGCCTTCATCTCCGTGTACTTGTCGAAGGCATGCAGCGACTTGTCGCGGCCGTTGCCCGATTGCTTGTAGCCGCCGAACGGGGCGGTCATGTCGCCGCCGTCCCAGTAGTTCACCCACACGCTGCCGGCGCGCAGCTTGCGCGCCACGCGGTGCGCGCGGCCGATGTCGCGGGTCCACACGCCCGCCGCCAGGCCGTAGTCACTGTCGTTGGCCATGCGCAGGGCGTGCGCCTCGTCGTCGAAGGCGATCACCGACAGCACCGGGCCGAAGATCTCCTCGCGGGCGATGGTGTGCTCATGGCCGACCTCGTCGAAGATGGTCGGCTCCACGTAGCAGCCGCCGGGCACCACCTCCACGCGCTTGCCACCGAGCAGCAGGCGCGCGCCTTCGGCGTTGCCGCGGGCGATGTAGTCGAGCACGCGGTGGGTCTGGGTCTCGTCCACCAACGCGCCCATGGCCGCGTCGTCGTCGAACGGATGCCGCGGCTGCAGCGCGCGGCCGGCGGCGACCACGCACTCGACGAAGTTGTCCTTGATCGAGCGCTCCACCAGCAGACGCGAGGCCGCGGTGCAGACTTCGCCCTGGTTGTAGAAGATCGCCGCGGCCGCCGCCTGCGCCGCCTGCTCCAGGTCCGGCGCATCGGCGAACACCAGGTTCGGGCTCTTGCCGCCGCATTCCATGTAGGCGCGCTTCATGTTCGACAGCCCGGCGCACTGCAGCAGGCGCTTGCCCACCGTGGTGGACCCGGTGAATACCAGCCCGTCCACGTCCATGTGCAGCGCCAGCGGCTCGCCAGCGCCCTTGCCGAAGCCCGGCACCACGTTGAACACGCCGTCGGGTATGCCGGCTTCGGCCACCAGCTCGGCCAGGCGCAGCGCGCTCAACGGCGATTTTTCCGACGGTTTGAGCACCACCGAGTTGCCCGCGGCCAGCGCCGGCGCGATCTTCCACGCCGCCATCAGCAACGGGAAATTCCACGGCACGATCGCGCCGACCACGCCCAGCGGCTCGCGGGTGATCAAGCCCAGTTCGTCCTGCCCGGTCGGCGCCACTTCGCCGTACAGCTTGTCCACCGCCTCGGCGGTCCAGGACAGGCAGCGCACCGTCGCCGCCAGGTCGACCCGGCGCGCATCGCGCACCGGCTTGCCCATGTCCAGCGACTCCAGCAAGGCCAGTTCGTCGGCGTGGCGTTCGACCAACTGGGCCAGCGCCAGCAGGGTCTTCTTGCGCTGCGCCGGCTTGGCCTGCGACCAGTGCCCGGCCTCGAAGCTGCGCCGTGCCGCGGCGACCGCGCGGTCGATGTCCTCGGCCTCGCCCTCGGCGACGCGGCCGAGCAGGCGGCCATCGATCGGGCTGATGCAGTCGAAGGTCTTGCCGCTGGCGGCATCGACGTAGCGGCCGTCGATGAAGGCCTGGGTCCGCGGACGCAGCGTGTCGGCCAGCGCCTGCCAGGCGTCGCGGGTGCGGGGTGCGGTCATCGGGAACTCCTGCTGCGAAGGAAGGATCGGAAGAACGCGACGGCCAGCGGCGGCGCGGTGCGCATGCGGCTCAGAACGTGGCCGGCGTATTGGCGCTGACCAGCACCGCGGTCTCGCTGCCGACGTTGCGGAACCGGTGCGGCACCCGGCTCTCGAAATAGTAGCCCTCGCCGGCGCGCAGCACCCGCACCTGGCTGCCGACGGTGATCTCCACTTCGCCGGCCACCACCACCCCGCCCTCTTCGCCGTCGTGCACCAGCATCGCACTGCCGGTGTCGCTGCCGGGCGGCATCACCTCGCGCAGGATGCACATCTGCCGCTGCGGGCGATGCCGCCCGACCAGGTAGTAGTGGATACCGTCGCTGCCGACGTCGGGCAATTCGTCGGCGCGGTAGAACGGCGCATCGGCCGCGCCGGCGTCCAGGTCCAGGGTGAAGAATTCGGCCAGCGAGATCGGGATGCCGTCCAGCACCTTCTTCAGCGAACTGACCGACGGGCTGACCTTGTTCTGCTCGATCAACGAGATGGTGCTGTTGGTCACGCCCACCCGCTTGGCCAGCTCGCGCTGGCTCAGGCCGTGGGCGGTGCGAACCCGGTGCAGGCGGGCGCCGATATCCATCGCGAATGGGAATCGCCAGTGGCGGTGTTGCCGGATACTTTACACAGCCGTCCCAGGCGGTCAATTTCGCACGCCGCGCCCGTGCTGCGGCGCAACCGGGAAACGCCTGCAGCAATCGCGCGAACGGCGACACGCCGAGTCACACCGGGCGCGCCGGCATGGTGTAAAGTTTTTTCAACATCCCTCGCGTGGAGCCTGCGATGCGCCCTCAGCCGCCCCTCTCGCCCCAGGCGCTGTCCGACCACTACGCCGCGCAGGCCACCCGCGAGCCGGACACGCTGGAGGCGTTCTGGATGCCGTTCACCGCCAACCGCCAGTTCAAGGCGCGGCCGCGGTTGCTGGCCTCGGCCGAGGGCATGCACTACCGCAGCGTGGACGGGCGCCAGATCCTCGACGGCACCGCCGGGCTGTGGTGCTGCAACGCCGGCCACGCGCGACCGCGCATCGTCGAGGCGGTGGCGCGGCAGGTCGCCACGCTGGATTTCGCCCCCACCTTCCAGATGGGTTCGCCGTTGCCGTTCGTGCTCGCCGAACGACTGGTGGAACTGTCGCCACCGGGCCTGGACCACGTGTTCTACACCAACTCCGGCTCCGAGTCGGTGGACACCGCGCTGAAGATCGCACTGGCCTACCACCGCGCCCGTGGCGAGGGCCAGCGTACCCGCTTCATCGGCCGCGAGAAGGGCTACCACGGGGTCGGCTTCGGCGGCATATCGGTCGGCGGCCTGCCGAACAATCGCAAGGCGTTCGGTCCGCTGCTGCCCGGCGTGGACCATCTGCGACACACGCTTGATCTGGAGCGCAACGCATTCTCGCGCGGCCTGCCGACGCATGGCGCCGAACTGGCCGAGGATCTGGAGCGGCTGGTGACGCTGCACGATGCGTCCACCATCGCCGCGGTGATCATCGAGCCGATCTCCGGCTCGGCCGGGGTGGTGCTGCCGCCGCACGGCTACCTGCAGCGCATCCGCGAACTGTGCGACAAGCACGGCATCGTGCTGATCTTCGACGAGGTCATCACCGGCTACGGCCGCGTCGGCCACGCCTTCGCCGCGCAACGCTTCGGGGTGACCCCGGACATGATCACCACCGCCAAGGGGCTGACCAACGGCTGCGTGCCGATGGGCGCGGTGTTCGTGTCCCATGCCATCCACGCGGCGTTCGCGCATGGCCCGGCCAACGCCATCGACCTGTTCCACGGCTACACCTACTCCGGCCATCCGCTGGCCTGCGCCGCGGCGCTGGCGACGCTGGACACCTATGCCGAAGAGCAACTGTTCGACAAGGCGATCGAACTGGGCCCGGTGTGGGAGGAAGCGATCCACGCGCTGCGCGATCTGCCGCACGTCATCGACATCCGCAACTTCGGCCTGATCGGCGCGATCGAACTGGCGCCGCGCAAGGGCGCGCCCGGGGCGCGCGCCTACGAGATCTTCGAGCGCTGCTTCCACGAGGGCGACCTGCTGATCCGCGTCACCGGCGACACCATCGCACTGTCGCCGCCGCTGATCGTCGAGCCTACCCACATCGAGCGCATGTTCGCGGTGCTGGCGGACATGATCCGCAGCACGCCCTGACCCCACCCTCATCCACCAACCCACCGCCTGCGCTCCCCACGCGCCGCGTCTGCCTGGAGAACCGCTCATGCTGGTCGGCGTTCCGAAAGAGATCAAGAACCACGAGTACCGGATCGGGCTGACCCCGTCCGGGGTCCGCGAGCTGGTGCTGCACGGCCATCAGGTGCTGGTGCAGCGCGGCGGCGGCCAGGCCATCGGCCTGACCGATGCCGACTACGAACGCGCCGGCGCGCGCATCGCCGAGGATGCGGCCAGCGTGTTCGCGCAGGCCGAGATGATCGTCAAGGTCAAGGAACCGCAGCCCGAGGAATGCGCGCTGCTGCGCCCCGGGCAATTGCTGTTCACCTATCTGCACCTGGCGCCGGATCCGCAGCAGGCCGCGGCACTGCAGCGCTCCGGCTGCACCGCCATCGCCTACGAGACCGTCACCGACGGCCACGGCGGCCTGCCGTTGCTGGCGCCGATGAGCGAGGTGGCCGGGCGCATGGCGATCCAGGCCGGCGCGCATGCACTGGAGAAGGCGCAGGGCGGCTCCGGCGTGCTGCTCGGCGGCGTGCCCGGGGTCGCGCCGGCGCAGGTGCTGGTGATCGGCGGCGGCGTGGTCGGCATCAACGCCGCACGCATGGCGATGGGCCTGCACGCGCGCGTGACCGTGCTGGATCGCTCGCTGGAGCGGCTCAAGTACCTGGACGAACTCTACGGCCAGCAGCTGACCACGCTGTACTCCACCCGCGATGCGATCGAGCAGCGTCTGCCGCACACCGACCTGGTGATCGGCGCGGTGCTGATCCCCGGCGCGGCCGCGCCCAAGCTGGTGTCGCGCGCGCAACTGGCGCTGCTGCGGCCCGGCTCGGTGCTGGTGGACGTGGCCATCGACCAGGGCGGCTGCTTCGAGACCAGCCACGCGACCACGCACCAGCAGCCGACCTACGAGGTCGACGGCATCGTCCATTACTGCGTGGCCAACATGCCCGGCGGCGTGGCCCGCACCTCCACCTTCGCCCTGACCAACGCCACCCTGCCGTTCGTGCTGCTGCTGGCCGAACACGGCCTGCAGGCGCTGCGCGACGATCAGGACCTGCGCAACGGCCTCAACGTGCACGCCGGCAAGCTCACCCACCGTGCGGTGGCGCAGGCGCTGGGCCAGGACTTCGTGCGGCCGCTGGACGCGCTGGGCTGACGGTTGCCTGTGAGGCCGGGAATGGAGAATCGGAAATAGGGAATCGAAAAAGCACCGCAGCGCGCGCTGCACCGCAGCGCGCGCATTTGGCAATCAGTCAGCCGCATCGCTTGCTGTTGCTGTTGCTGTGCTGTTGCCAATCCCGATTCCCCACTCCCCATTCCCTACCCAAGGCCCGCCGCATCGCAACACATGCAGCCGGAGCCGGGTGTAGCCTTGCGCCACCCCGGCACCCGCCGGGGGCCACCGCCGCCACAGGAGACGCTCCATGATCAAGGTCAGTGTGATGTACCCGTACACACCAGGCGCCCGCTTCGACCATGCCTACTACCGCGACACGCACATGCCGCTGGTGCAGGCGCGCATGGGCGCGGCCTGCCGCGGCTACACGGTCGACAAGGGCCTGTCCGGCGGCACCCCCGGCAGCGATCCGACCTATGTCGGCATGTGCCATATCTTCAGCGACTCGGTGGAGGCGTTCCAGGCCGGCTTCGGCCCGCACGCGGAGGAGATCCTCGCCGACATCGCCAACTACACCGACCTGACGCCGGTGATGCAGATCAGCGAGGTGGTGGTGGGGTGAGGCTCGCGGCGCGAGCCGAGATTGGGCATTCGGGATTGGGGGATTGGCAACAGCACGCAGATTTGCGCATTTGCAAATCCCGAATCCGCCAATCCCCAATCCCGGCCCTCTACAATGCCGCCCCCACTGCCACACCGTGCCGCCCGTTGATGAACATCGTCGTCAAAGAAGACCTCAAGGCCTACATCGATCCGCTGACCGCCGACGAGTACGCCGCCCTGGAACGCAGCCTGCTGGCCGAGGGCTGCCGCGATGCGCTGGTGCTGTGGGGCGACATCCTGGTCGACGGACACAACCGCTACGGCATCTGCCAGAAGCACGGCCTGCCGTTCCAGACCGTGCAGAACACCCGCTTCCAGTCGCTGCAGGACGTGCACCTGTGGATGATCGACCAGCACCTGGGCCGGCGCAGCGTCTCCGATTTCCAGCGCGGCGTGCTGGCGCTGCGCAAGCGCGAGATCCTCGCCGAGCGACGCGCCGCTGCGGCCGCCGCGGACACACCGGCTGCCGACGCCGCCGACCAGGATGTCACCACTGACGCCGCGAACGATGCCGACACGCCGCCTTGGGCCGACGCGCCGGCGCCGCTGAGCCGCGCCGAGCTGGCGCGCGTGGCGCGGCTCAGCAACAGCCAGGTGGTGCAGATCGAGAAGATCCAGAAGCAGGCCGCCGCCGAGGTGGTGGAAGCGGTCAAGTCCGGCGCGATCTCGATCAATGCCGCCGCGGCGGTGGCCAGCCTGCCCGAGGAGGAGCAGCGCGCCGCGGCCATGGCCGGCAAGGACGAACTGAAGCAGGCCGCCAAGCGCGCCCGCGAGTCCAAGCGCAAGCCGAAGCAGGCGCCGCCGGCCACGTCCGATGACACGGCCCCGGTCCCGGCAGCGGATGCCGATGGCGACGCGACGCTGGCGCTGCGCCAGCGCGTGGCCGATCTCGAAGCCGAGAACCAGGCGCTGCGCGAGGAAGTGGCGGCGCTGCGCGCGCAGTTGCCGGACTGATCCACACGCAGGCCGTCGGCGCCCCGGTCTACCGCCGGGGTTGTCGCGGCCATGCAGCCGCGCTCACCGCGCACTGCGTAGACTCGCCCGCATGAGCGCGTCTCCCAACCTCACCCTGCCCCCCGATCCGCGCCGCGCGCAGCTGCGGCGGATGAAACTGCTGGCCGCGCTGTTGCTGCTGGCGATGCTCGGCGGCTTCCTGCTCAGCCATGCCATGGGCCTGCACGGCGTGTGGGCCTGGGTCGGCGCGTTCTGCGAAGCGGCCACGGTCGGCGCGCTGGCCGACTGGTTCGCGGTGGTGGCGCTGTTCCGGCATCCGCTGGGCCTGCCGATTCCGCACACCGCGATCATCCCGCACAGCAAGGCGCGCATCGCCGACAGCCTGGCGGTGTTCGTGCGCGACCAGTTCCTGGAACCGGGCGCGCTGCTGGCCAAGCTCAACGCCTTCGATCCCGCGGCGCGGCTGGGCCAGTGGCTGGCCGAACCGGCGCAGTCGGCACGGCTGGCCGATCTCGCCCGCGGCTGGGCGCTGCAGGCGTTGGACCTGCTGGACGAGGCCGCGGTGCGGCGCCGCATCCATGGCTTCGTGGTGGCGCGACTGCGCGACTGGGATGCGGCCGCCACCGCCGGCGAGCTGCTCGGCCTGCTGACCGCCGATGGCCGCCACCAGGCGCTGCTGGACGAAGCGCTGACCCGGCTCGGCCGGCACCTGGACGATGCCGCGGTCAAGCAGCGGGTGTCGGCGATGATCGTCAAGTACGCGCGTCGCGAGTGGCCCAAGCTGGTGGGCACCGTGGAATGGGTGAAGCCGGTCGAGGGCATCGCCGACACCCTCGCCGAGCGCCTGGCGCACGCGCTGCTGGAGGAACTGCAGGACGTGCTGTCGCAGCCGCAGCATCCGCTGCGCCAGGACTACGAGCGCTGGCTGGGCGGCTATGTGCAGCAACTGCGTGGCGACCCGGCCACCGCCGCCAAGGTGCAGGCGATGAAGCAGCGCCTGATCGAACACCCCGGCGTGCAGGAGTACGTGCAGGGTCTGTGGGACCAGATCCACAGCGCGCTGCGCGAGGACCTGTCGCGTCAGGATGGCGCGCTGGTGCAGCACCTGCAGCGCGCCCTCGGTGCGCTCGGCCAGTCGCTGGCGCAGGATCCGGCCCTGCGCGAAGCGCTCAACCAGCATCTGCTCGGCGGCGCCGAGCGGCTGACCCAGCGCCTGCGCAGCGGCGTCACCGAGCACATCGCACAGACCGTGAAGGGTTGGGACGAACGCCACCTGGTCGAGCAACTGGAACTGAGCGTGGGCCGCGACCTGCAGTACATCCGCTTCAACGGCACCCTGGTCGGCGGGCTGATCGGCCTGGCGCTGCACGCTGCCGTCACATTGCTTGGCTGAGCGTGGATGGCGAGGATGCAATGCCACGCTTGCGCGGTCGACCACGCGCCGACACGCGATGCGAGGCAGACACAGCGTGCCGCGGACCGCTCGCCCGCGACACACCGTGCCATCCACGCAGCAAGGTGTAGACACGCCGAGGCTCTTTCGTCGCCAGGGCTGGCGTGACCGCAGCACCCGCGCTAGCGTTGGGGCACGGCCCGCGGAACGTTCGCCATCACTGTGAACGCCATTCCGCAATCGGTCGGGGGAAAGCCGATGCGCGTGCCGAATGCGCGTTCGCCAAAGGAAGGGGAGCATGTCGAAAAAACGCCGGACACCCGTCGCCGGTCCTGCGCGACTGGCGCGGCTCGCCGCCCTGGCCGTGCTGGCCATCGGGTTGCTTGCCGCGCTGCTGATCGCGCACGGCGTGCAACAACGCAACCGCGCTCAGGCGCAGGCGCGGTTCCAGCAACTGGTCACGCATGTGACCAGCGATCTGCGGCAACGCCTGGACGTGTACGAGCATGGCCTGCGCGGCGCGCGCGGCGCGGTGATCGCGGCCGGCGGCGAGCGCATCTCGCGCGAGCGCTTCGCCCGCTACAGCGCTTCGCGCGACTACCTGCGGGAGTTTCCCGGCGTGCGCGGCTTCGGCTACGTGCAACGGGTGGCGCGTGTTGACGAGGCCGCGTTCCTGCAGCAGGTGCATGCCGACGGGGCGCCGTCGCTGCGGATCGGCGAACTGGCTCCGCACACCGGCGACCGCTTCGTCATCGTCTACATCCAGCCGACGCGGTCCAACAACGCCGCGGAGGGCTTCGACATCGCGTCGGAGCCGAGGCGGCGCGCGGCAGCGATCGCCGCCGCGCGCTCGGGCGTTCCCACGATCACCGCGCCGGTGCAACTGGTGCAGACGCCGGGCAAGGGCAAGGGCGGCTTCCTGCTGCTGTTGCCGCTGTACCGCGAAGGCCTGCCGCTGCAGACCCCGGAACAACGCTGGCAGGCCACCACCGGCTGGGCCTACGCGCCATTGAGCATCGCCGAGGTGCTGGCCTCCTCCGACGACCACAGCAACGCCGTGCGCCTGAGCCTGGCCGACAGCCAGACGCCGACACAGCCGTTCTACCGTGATGCCGCCCCTGCGCCCGCGGCCGACGCCCCCGCCGCCGAACGCAGCGTGCAGGTCTATGGGCGGCAGTGGCGACTCGGCGCACAGGCCACGCCCGGCTTCGTGCGCTCGCTCGACCAGCCCTCGCCGCTGCTGGCAGGCGTGCTGACCGCGGGCATCGCGCTCCTGCTCGCCTCCCTGCTCTATGTCTTCTTGACCAGCCGGCGCCGCCGCGACCTGATCTTGAGCGAGCAGAGCCAACTGGCAGCCCTGGTCGCCGGCACCAGCGAGGCGATCGTTGCCGAAGACCTGCAGGGCCAGATAACCCACTGGAACCCTGCGGCGACGCGCATCTTCGGCTACACCCCGGAGCAGGCCATCGGCCAGCCGCTGCAGCAGTTGCTCGGCGCGCGGATCCGCGATCCGGCCGACAGCGGGGACGGAGTGCGCGAACTGCGTCATCGCGACGGTCACACGGTCAGCGTGCTGGCCAGCGTTTCGCCGATCGTCGGGACCGGTGGCGACATCATCGGGCATTCGCACCTGCTGCACGACGTCACCGAGCAAGTGCGCGCGCAGGCAAGGGTGCTGGAGCTGAACGCCACGCTGGAGCAACAGGTGGCCGAACGCACCAGCGAACTGGTCACCTATTCGGCGCTGCAGCGCGCGATCCTGACCAACGCCGGCTACGCGATCGTCGCCACCGACCCGGACGGCGTCATCACCTTGTTCAACCCTGCCGCCGAAACCCTGCTCGGCTACGCCGCGCACGAAATGATCGGGCGCAAGGCCACCGGCCTGTTCCTGGACGCGGAACAACTGAGCGCGCGCGCCGAGCGCATGGCGGCGCAATCGGGCATGCCGGTGCAGCCCTCGTTCGAATCGGTGGCGGCGCTGTCCACGCTGGGACGCAGCGATACCCGCGAGTGGACCTACCTGAGCAAGGACGGCCATGCTTTCCCGGTGCTGCTCACCCTGAGCACGCTGCGCGACGACGACGACCGGGTGATCGGCTACCTCGGCATCGCGGTCGATCTCACCGAGCAGAAACGCCGCGAGCGCGAGCTGCGGCTGGCCATCGACGCGGCCGAGAGCGCCAACCAGTCCAAGAGCGACTTCCTGGCCAACATGAGCCACGAAATCCGCACGCCGATGAACGCGATCCTGGGCATGCTGTACCTATTGCGGCACAGCGCCCTGTCGCAGGCGGCGCAGGACATGATCCAGAAGATCGAGCTGTCCGCGCGCAACCTGCTGGAGATCATCAACGACATCCTCGACTTCTCCAAGATCGAGTCCGGACGCATCGACCTGGAATCGGCGCCGTTCGATCTCAACGAGTTGCTGGAGAACATCGCCGCGCTGATGACCTCGGCGACCAGCGCCAAGCCGGTGGAGATGATCGTCGAGCCGCTGCCGCCGGGCTGCCGCTGGCTGCGCGGCGATGCGCTGCGCCTGAACCAGGTGCTGATCAACCTGGTGGGCAACGCCATCAAGTTCACCGAACAGGGCGAGGTGGCGTTGTCGGTCCGCGCCTTCCCCGGTGCCGAACCCGGCAAGCTCAAGCTACTGTTCTCGGTGCGCGACACCGGTATCGGCATCCCGCGCGAGAAGCAGAGCCTGATCTTCTCGCCGTTCCTGCAGGCCGACACCTCCACCAGCCGCCGCTACGGCGGCAGCGGCCTGGGCCTGACCATCAGCCGGCGCCTGGTGGAGCTGATGGGCGGGCAACTGGAAGTCCAGAGCGCACCCGGCCAGGGCAGCGATTTCTACTTCGTCATTCCGTTCGCGGTGGCGCCGGCGCCGGCCGCCGATGCCGAACCGGCGCAGGCGCGGCGGGTGCTGATCGCCGACGACCACGATCTGGTACGACGCAGCCTGACCGACATCGCCAACGGCTTCGGCTGGCAGGTGGAAGCGGTGTCCAGCGGCACCGCCGCACTGGCCGCCGCCGCGCCGGAACGCGCCGAGTTCGACGTGATCCTGCTGGACTGGCGCATGCCGGACCTGGACGGGCTGAGCGTGGCCCAGCGCATCCGCGCGCAATCGGCGCCGGACCGGCAGCCGATCATCGTCATGGTCACCGCCTACGAGCGGCGCATGATCCAGGAGCAGCAACCTGGCGTCGCCGACGTGGATGCGGTGATGACCAAGCCGGTCACCGCCTCGGCCCTGCAGCGCACCATCGCCATGCTGCTGGCGCGCCGCAACGGCGAGATGCCCGCGCCGCAGACCGGCGACGGCATCGTGCGCCTGGCCGGGGCGCGCTTGCTGGTGGTCGACGACAGCGACATCAACCGCGAGGTCGCGCAGCGCATCCTCGAAGGCGAAGGCGCACTGGTCGATCTGGCGCAGGACGGCGCACAGGCGTTGCAGCGGCTACGCCGCGATCCCGGCCGCTTCCACGTGGTGCTGATGGACGTGCAGATGCCGACCATGGACGGCTACGAAGCCACCCGGCAACTGCGCGCCGATCCGGACCTGGCCGCCGTGCCGGTGATCGCCCTCACCGCCGGCGCCTACCGCCAGCAACAAGAGATGGCGCTGTCCAGCGGCATGAACGGCTTCATCGCCAAACCGTTCCAGGTCGACGAACTGATCGCGATCATCCGCCGGTTCCTGCCGCCGAACCTGACCCCGCTGCCGCTACTGCCGCTTGCGCCGCCACCGTCCGCGCTGCCGGCGGACGAATGGCCGGCCAGCGAGCCGGCATTGCTCGATACCGTCCAGGCGCAGCGGCTGTGGGGCGAGCGCGATCCGTATCGGCGCTATCTGCTGAAGCTGTTGCAGGAGTATCCCGATCCGGCGGCGAGCGTGCGCTCCCTGCTGGAGGCGCAGCGGCCGGCCGACGCCCTCTCGCTGGTACACAAGTTGCGCGGTTCGGCCGGATCGCTGGCGTTGCCTGCGTTGAGCGTCGCCAGCGCCGCACTCGAAGAGCGGTTGGGCACGGCGCCGACGCAGGCCGAGGCGGAGATCGCCGCGTTGGCCGCAGCGATGGCCGACACCGCTGCAGAAGTGCTGCGCTTCGCCGATACCATCCCGGTCGCGACGGCACCTGCGCCAGCATCCGACGCAAAGGTGGACCCGGCGACGCTGCAGGCGTCCTGGTACCAGGTGTTGCAGGCGCTGGACAGCGACGATCCGGATCGCATCGACCACACGCTGCGGCAACTGGCGCCCGTCCTGCCGGCGGCGCAGGCCGCCGAGCTGCAGCAGTTGCTGGAGAATTTTTCCTTCCGCGAGGCCGAGGCCAGAATCAGGCGATGGCTGGCCGATGCACACGACTGAGCGCGCGTAACGAGAGATCACCATGACCCAACCGTGCATCCTGTGTGTCGACGACGAACCCAGCAACCTGGCGCTGATCCGGCAGCTTCTGCGCGAGGACTACGCGCTGGTGTTCGCCAAGAACGGTGCCGAAGCCCTGCGCGGGGTGGCCAAGCACCGCCCGGCGCTGATCCTGCTGGACGTCGACCTGCCCGACGTCGACGGCTACACCCTCGCCCGCACCCTCAAGGAAGATGCGCGCAGCGCGGCGATCCCGATCATCTTCGTCACCGGCAAGGACAAGGCCACCGACGAGAGCATCGGGTTCGATGCCGGTGGCGTGGACTACATCACCAAGCCGTATTCGCCGAGCATCCTGCGCGCGCGGGTGCGCACGCACCTGTCGCTGGTCAGCGCCACCATCCTCGCCGACAGCCACCGCGACGCGATCGAGATGCTGGGCATGGCCGGCCACTACAGCGACTCGGACACCGGCACCCACATCTGGCGCATGGCCGCCTACGCCCGTGCGCTGGCGCTGGCCGCCGGCTGGTCGCGCGAGGACGCCGATCTGCTGGAACAGGCCGCGCCGATGCATGACACCGGCAAGATCGGCATTCCCGATGCGGTGCTGAAGAAGCCCGGGCCGCTGGACGCCGCCGAGTGGCAGGTGATGAAGCGGCACCCGCGGATCGGCTACGACATCCTCAGCCGCAGCAGCGCGCCGCTGTTCCGCCTCGCCGCCGAGGTCTCGCTGTACCACCACGAACACTGGGACGGCGGCGGCTACCCGGCCGGCGTCTCCGGCACGCAGATTCCCGAATCGGCACGCATCGTGGCGCTGGCCGACGTATTCGATGCCCTCACCTCGCCGCGCCCGTACAAGGACGCGTGGCCGCTGGAACAGGCGATGGAACTGTTCCGCGAAAAGGCAGGCAGCCAGTTCGAGCCGCGCCTGGTGCAGTTGTTCGAGGCGATCCTGCCGCAGATCCTGCAGATCCAGCACTACTGGAGCGAGCGCGAGGCCGAGGAAGACCTGCCGCAACGCGGCAAGGCGCAGGCCACGCTGCGGCACCACGGCAACTGATATAAGCCCCTCTCCCCCCGGGAGAGGGGTTGGGGTGAGGGTACGGCGCGAAGCGACTCGCAGAGATGGAGGACACGAGGCTTCGCCCGTACCCTCATCCGCCCCTTGGGGCACCTTCTCCCGGATGGAGAAGGAACAGCGCACTACGCTCAGCGACGGGCGTTACCGGTAACGCCATCGCGCTGAAGCCGCCCCCCCACAAAAACAGACGCGGCGCTGCGCCTCAGCGCCGCTGCAAGCGCCAGGCGCGGTGGATGCGCGGGTTGCGCTCGAAATCGGCGTCGATGGTCTGCGCGCTGATCTCCTCGCACACCGCGAACTCGGCCAGCGCGTTCTCGTCCAGCTTGAAGCGGCGGAAATTATTGGAGAAGTACAGCACGCCTTCGGGCATCAGCCGCGCCACCGCCGCGCGCAACAGCCGCACATGCTCGCGCTGGATGTCGAAATCCTCGGCGCGCGCGGAGTTGGAGAAGGTCGGCGGGTCGCAGAAGATCACGTCGTAGCGGTTCTTCTCCGCTTCCAGCCAGCTCAGCGCGTCGGCCTGCACCAGCCGGTGCTGGGCGCCGCCCTTGCCGTTGAACGCCAGGTTGTCGGCGCACCACTGCAGGTAGGTGCCGGACAGATCCACGCTGGTGGTGGAATCGGCGCCGGCTACCGCCGCCTGCACGCTGGCCACGCCGGTGTAGCAGAACAGGTTGAGGAAGCGCTTGCCGCGCGCCTGCTGCGCCATCACCCCGCGCAGCGGACGGTGGTCGAGGAACAGTCCGGTATCCAGGTAGTCGAACAGGTTCACCCGCAGCAGCGCGTCGTGCTCGCGCACCACCAGGAACTCGCCGCGCTGCTCGAAGCGACCGTACTTGCTGCCGCCCTTGCCGCGCTCGCGGGTCTTCAGCGCCACCTGTTCGGCCGGCACCGCGAACACCTCGCGCACGGCCGCCAGCAGTTCGTTACGGCGGCGGCGCACGTCCACATCGGGAATGCTGTCCGGCGCCGCGTACTCCTGCACGTGCAGGAAAGTGCGCGCCTGGCCGCCGTCCTCCTGGTACACGTCGATCGCCGCCGCGTACTCGGGCAGGTCGGCATCGTAGGCGCGGTAGCAGCTGATCCGCTCGCGCGTGCGCCAGGCCTTGAACTTGCGCAGGTTCTTGCGCAGGCGGTTGGCGACCATCTGCGCGCCATCGCTGAGCGCACGCGGTTCTTCGCTGGCACCGGCCCGCGGCGCGATCGCGATCGGGTCGCAGACGATCAGCGGGCATTCCAGCGCGCCGTTGAACATCTGGTACTTCTTGGCCGCGCGCAGGCCGGTGGCATAGGCCAGTTCGTCGCTGCCGCACAGCAGGCTGGCGCGCCACTGCGGCACCGCGCGCTTGAGCGCATCGCCCAGGCGCCGGTACAGCGCCGCGTCGGCGGCCAGGCGCTCGTCGTAGGGCGGGTTGCACACCACCGTACCCAGTGCCTGCGCCGGCGCAGGCAACGCGACGACGTCGTGCACGGCGAAGGCGATCGCCTCGACCACGCCGGCCGCCAGCGCGTTCTCGCGCGCCGCGCGCAGCGCATGCGGATCGATGTCGCTGCCGTACAGCACCGGCCGCAACGCGGCACGACCCACCTGGGCGCGCTGCCGCGCCTCGGCCAACAACCCGCGCCAGGCCGCCACATCGAACCCCAGCCAGCGGCTCGGCGCGGCGTCCGCATCGGCGTCGCCGCGCTGCTGCGCCGCCAGTTCGCCACGCAGCAGGCCCGGTGCGACATCGGCGGCCATCAGCGCGCCTTCGATCAGCAGCGTACCGCTGCCGCACATCGGATCCAGCAGGCCACCGCCTTGTGCATACAGCGCCGGCCACTGCCCGCGCAGCAGCACCGCCGCGGCCAGGTTCTCCTTCAGCGGCGCCTCGTTCTGCGCCTGGCGCCAGCCGCGCCGATGCAGCGAGCCGCCGCCCAGGTCCACCGACAGCGTGGCGCGGCCCTTGCGCAACGACAGGTTCAGGCGCAGGTCCGGGTGCTCCACGTCCACCGACGGCCGCTCCAGGCCCTCGCCGCGCAGCGTGTCCACCACCGCATCCTTGACCCGCTGCGCCGCGAAGCGCGCGTGGGTGATGCCGGTGCCGGACACATGCGCGTCCACCGCCAGCGTGTGCTGCGGCGCCAGATGGTTGCGCCACGGCAGCGCGGCCACGCCGGCGTACAACGCCGCCTCGTCGGGGCAATCGAAGGACTGCAGCGGCCACAGCACGCGGCTGGCCAGGCGCGACCACAGCACCGCGCGCTGCGCGTCCTGCAGGGTGCCTTCGGCATTGACCCCGGCGACGGTGGCGGTGGCCTGCGCCGCGCCGAGCGCGAGCAGTTCATCGACGAGCAGGTATTCCAGGCCCTTGGCACAGGAGACGAAGAATTTCACGGAAGGCGGACCAGGACAGACGGGAGGGAGGCACGGCGGACACCGCGCGCGTGGCGCATCGCAGCGCCGGATCCGGCGTTGCCGCGGCCGCGGATCGGGGGTGAGCACGCGAACGCGCCGCACCGCAACGGCGCGCAGAATACCACAGGGCCTGTGCGCCCCTGCCTGCCGCGCAACGCCCTGGCGTCGTGCGCGCCGCGACCGTCACGGGCCTCGCGCACCTGGGACAGCGACGTCGCCCGTTGCCGCTCGCGCCGCGACCGACCCGCGCCGTGGCAGGTGTGCCGGCGGCGCCACGGACACTGCAGCCTTGGCGCGCGCCGCATCGCTCAATGCGAGGCGACGAATCCGGCGCCGGGCATGGCCGGCGGTACCGCGAAATCGGCGCGCAGGCGCCGTGCCTCCGCCATCGGCGGCCGGCCGAACAGACGTTTGAACTCGCGGGTGAACTGCGATGCGCTCTCATAGCCCACCGCGTGGCCGGCGGCCGCGGCGGTCATGCCCTCGCGTGCCATCAGCAGGCGTGCCTGGTGCAGGCGGATCGATTTCAGATACTGCATCGGCGCGACCTGGGTCACCGCCTTGAAATGCGCATGGAACGAGGGCGTGCTCATCCCGGCCTCGCGCGCCAGCTGCGCGACGTCGAGCCGTTGGGCGTGGTCACGGTGGATGCGTCGCAGGGCGCGACCGATGCGGCCGAAGTGGCCCTGTTGCGCCAGCGCCGCGCGCAGCCCGTGGCCTTGCGGGCCCGTCAGCACGCGGAAGTACAGCTCGCGCACGAGGGCGCGGCCGAGGATCGCCGCGTCCAGCGGACGGCTCAGCACCTGCAGCAGGCGCTGCACGATCTGCCGCAAGGTGTCGTCCATCGGGCTGGACACCATGCTCGCCGGCGCCTGCGCCTCCGGCACCGGACCGACCTGATCGAGCTCGACCAGCAGCCCCGCCGCAAGCGGGAAGTCCAGATGCAGGTACAGCGCCAGCAACGGCCGCTCCGCGCTGCCGTCGGACTGCATGGTGAAGGGCACCGGGACGGCGACGGACAGATAGTGCTGCTCGTCGTAGACGAACACCGACTCGCCGAAATGGCCGCGCTTGGCGCCCTGGCAGACGATGACGATGCCCGGGTCGTACAGCACCGGCGTGTCGGTCAACGGCCGGTCCGAACGCAGCACCCGCACATCCGGCAATGCGGTCAGGTTGTAGCCCTCCTGCGGCGCCAGGGCACGCAGCAATTCCACGGTACTGGCGACGGCAGTCATAGAAACAGGCAAGAATTGCAGAGATCGCGGCATCGGACCGGCACGCCGATCATCGCATCATTCGCCGCTCATCCCCTCAGGAGCGTGCCATGGCGCCGCAGAAAACCTTGCTCATCACCGGCGCCAGCAGCGGCTTCGGCCGCGCGCTGGCCCAGGCGGCGCTGGCGGCCGGACATCGCGTCGTCGGCACCGTGCGCAGCGCGCAGGCGCGGCAGGAGGTCGAGGCGCTGGGCGCGGCGGCGCTCGCCCGTGTGCTGGACGTCACCGACGTCGACGCCATTCCCGGCATCGTCGCCGAGATCGAAGCCACGGTCGGGCCACTGGACGTGCTGGTCAACAATGCCGGCTACGGTCACGAGGGAATCCTGGAGGAATCGCCGCTGGACGCCCTGCGTCGCCAACTCGAGGTCAACGTGGTCGGCGCCGTGGCGATGATGCAGGCGGTGCTGCCCTCCATGCGCCAGCGGCGCCGCGGGCACATCGTCAACATCACCTCGATGGGGGGCTTCATCACCATGCCCGGCATCGCCTACTACTGCGGCAGCAAGTTCGCGCTGGAGGGCATTTCCGAGGCATTGGGACAGGAGGTCGCCGCGCTGGGCATCCACGTGACGGCGGTGGCGCCGGGGTCGTTCCGCACCGACTGGGCGGGCCGCTCGATGGTCAGGACGCCGCGCAGCATCGCCGACTACGATGCGCTGTTCGATCCGATCCGCGACGCCCGCCAGGCCAAGAGCGGCCGCCAGCTCGGCGACCCGGCCAAGGCCGCGCAGGCCATGCTGGCGCTGATCGACGCGCCTGCGCCGCCCGCGCACCTGCTGCTGGGCAGCGACGCGCTGGCCCTGGTGCGCGACAAGCTCGACCGCCTGAAGGCGGATATCGCCGCATGGGAGGCAGTGAGCCGTGCCACCGATGCCTGAGCGAGCACCGACGGAGCGCCTGGCGAGGCGCAACCTCGCCACCATCGCCCCACGGTGCAGGCAGCAGCGCTGCAGGGAGCCACGACGCGCGGGCGCATTGGCCGTCCACCCCCGTTCCCGCACGCCGCACAACCGCCAGGCCGCCGGACGACACGAGTACGCCGCCAGCGCGGCGACGCCGCCGCATCCACTCACCACGGCGTCAGCCGCCACGCCTCGGAATCGGCCTGCAGGCGCTGTTGCAGGCGCAGCGTGTCCAGGAAGTCCGCATCGTGCGAGACCACCAGCAGCGCGCCGGGATACTGCAACAGCACGGCGCGCAGCGCGTCGCGAGCCTCGCGGTCCAAGTGGTTGTCCGGCTCGTCCAGCAACAACAACTCGGCCGGCGGCGTGCGGTAGAAGGCGCACGCCAGCGCGGTCTTCAGCCGTTCGCCGCCACTGAGCTGACCGCAGGCCACGCCGATGCGCTGCGCGTCCAGGCCGAGCAAGGCCAATCGCGTGCGCAGGTCGGCGAGTGCGACGCCGGGCGCTGCGGCCTGCACCTGCGCCAGTGCGGTGACAGCTGGGTCCAACGACACCAGCGACTGGTCGAGGTAGGCGCTGGCGGCGCGCACCCGGCAACTGCCGGACAGCGCCGCCACCTGCCCGACCAGCGCGCGCAGCAGGGTCGACTTGCCGCTGCCGTTCGCTCCCACCACACCGATCCGTGCCCTGCCCTGCACCACCAGGTCCAGCGGCTGCCGTGTCGCCGGCGCGAACGGCAGTCGCAGCGCCTGCAGCTCGACCAGGCGGCGGCTGGCCGCATCGGCCGGCGGCGGCGCGAACAGCGCCACCGGCGCATCGGGCTGCACCTGGCGCGCGGCCTCGGCGATTCGCGCCAGGCTGCGCGCCTGCGTGGCCTGGTGGTCGCGCACGCGCTTGCCGGCGCTGTCCTGGCTGCGCTGCTTCTGCCGGCCGAGCAGGATCGGCGCCTGGTTGGCCGTGCCGGCCTGCTGCCGGCCACGTGCGCTGCGGCGCTGCTGTCGATCGTGCTGCGCCTGCCAGGCGACGCTGTCGCGCGCGTGCTGCAGCTTGTGCTGCGCCAGTTCCGCCTGCGCGGCGTCGCGCTCGCGTGCCCGGCACTGCAGGTAGAACGCGTAGTCGCCGCCGTAGTCGCGCAGCCCGCCAGGCGACAGTTCCAGCGTGCGCTGCATGTCCTGCAGCAGCAGCGCATCGTGGCTGATCACCAGCAGGCCACCCGGCCAGCGCTGCAGCGCCTCGCGCAGGCGCTGGCGCTGCGCCGCGTCCAGGTGCAGCGTCGGCTCGTCCAGGATCAGCGCATCGGCATCGGCCAGCCAGGCGCCGATCAGCGCCACCCGCATCGTCTCACCGCCGCTGAGCGTGCTGGCCAAGCGTTGCGGCTCCAGCGCGCCCAGGTCGTGCGCGTGCAACTGCGCCTGCAGGCGCTGGGCGATGTCCCAACGCTCGCCGAGCGCGTCGAAATCCGCCACGTCGGCGCTGCCGGCCTCGATCCGTGCCAGCGCCCGCAACGCCGCGCCCACGCCGGCCAGGTCGGCGACGGTGGCGTGCGGCGCCGGCGCGATCTGCTGCGGCACGTAATGCAGGCGGCCGTGGCGCACGCAGCGTCCGCTGGGGGTCAGTTCGCCGGCGAGCAGGCGCGCGAACACGCTCTTGCCGACGCCGTTGCGGCCGACCAGGCCGGTGCGCCGCGCATCGAGCGCGAAGTGCAGATCGGAAAACAGGATCCTGCCATCGGGCAGAACATGGGTCGCGCTGTCCAGCGCAAGCAGCGGATGCGTCATGGGAACCTCCATGGATGCCGGTCGTGCCCGCCGAGAGATCGGCAGGAAGGACGAAGGCCGTCGCGAAGACGGCGGCATCAATGGCGCATCGGCGGAGTTCCTCGATGGGTGGGACGCGGGACGATGCTAGCGCACCGCGCGCCCGAAGGGCCACGGCGCGCCGCGATGGCTCAGGCAGCGGACAGGAACGCCGGGTGGTAGGCCACCTCGGCCATCGGCGGCAGGCGCTCGCCGAAGGCCAGCGCCTGGAAGGCATCCAGCGGCGCACCGGGCAGGGTCAGCCCGGGTTCCGGGCTGAAACCGAAACGCGCGTAGTACGCCGGGTCGCCCAGCACCACGCAGCCGGCCGCGCCCAGCGCCTGCAACTGCGCCAGCGCCTCGCGCACCAGCCGCGTACCCAGACCCTGACGTTGGTGGCCTGGTCCCACCGACAGCGGCCCCAGGCCGTACCAGCCGCGGCTGCCGTCGGACAGGCTCACCGGCGACACCGCGACGTGGCCGACGACGTAACCGTCGTGCTCGATCACCAGCGACAGGGTCAGCGCGCCGTCCGCGCGCAGCCGTTCGATGATGGCCTGCTCGTCGTGGCGGCTGTCTGCGACGCGGAAGAAGGCGACCAGGGTCAGCGCCTCGATCGCCGCCGCGTCGGCTGGCCGCTCGGCGCGCAGCAGCAGCGCATCGGATGCGCTCACAGGCGCTCCAGCAGTTCGGCGAAGGCCTGCGCCGAGGTCGCCACGTGCTCGCCCAGGCGGTGCGTGTCGTCGACCAGCAGCAGCCGCGCGGCGCGCGCCTGCGCCCAGGCGATCACCTCGCCGGCGGGAATCAGTTCGTCGCGCCAGGCGTGCACCACCGAGATCGGCACCGCTGCCGCGTCCAGCGCCGGCATGTGGCCCATCCGCGTTGGCGGCACCATCAGGAACAGGCCGCGCACCGGCACGTGCAGCGACACCTGCGCGGCGATGTAGGCGCCGAGACTGGAACCGGCCAGAACGACTGGTCCGCGCTGCGCCGCGGCCTGCGCCAGTTCCAGCAGGCGCTGCAGCCGCGTCGGCACGTCGCCGAGCGGGCTGATGTCGCGGCGCGCGTCCAGGTCGGTGTAGTCCGGGCGCGAATGGCTCCAGCCCAGGCGTTCAGCCACCTCGGCCAATGCGGTCACCTTGATCGCGTCCGGCCCGCTCTCGAAGCCGTGCGAGAGGATGCAGTGGCCGCGGCTCACAGCGCCACCACCGCATCGCCCAGCCGCAGTGTGCCGCCGTGCACGATACGCGCGCACAGCCCGCCGTGGCCGCGCATGGCGTTATAGCCGCCCGGCCCCAGCGCCTGCTCCATGCGCGAACACGGATCGCACGGCGCGATGCCTTCCAGCTCGACCTCGCCGATCCGGAAACGGCGCCCCTTCAGGGCGATCAGCGGAATGCCGGAGACCACCACGTTGCGTCGCAGGGTGGCCGGCGCCACTGTCGCATGGCCGGCCAGCGCGGCGATCGCCGGCAGGTGTTCGGCCTGGATCAGGGTCACGCCGCGCTTGCCGTTGCGGCCGGCGTAGCGGTCGCCGTGCAGGCCGCCCTCGGTCTGCGCCGCGGCGGCGTCGACTTCGTGCATCGGCACGTCGCGCGCCGGGCGCAGGCCGATCCATTCCACGCGTCCGGCGCGCGGCAGTGTGGCCAGCAAGGTCGCCAGCGGGCTTTCGGAATTCAAGGTCATCGGCGAATGCTAGCATCCGCGCATGCCGCCCACCTCGCCGTTGCCGATCCACGATGCGCCCCTGCCCTACGTCGGACTGCTGGAGGAGCGTGCGCCGGACACCATCACGCTGGCGGTGATCCACTGCACCGAACTGCCGGACCTGGCCAGCGCGCGCCTGTACGGCGAACGCGTGCTTTATCCGTCGGGCACCGGCAACAGCGGCCATTTCTACATCGACCGCGACGGCAGCGTGCACCGCTACGTGCCGCTGCAGCGCGTCGCGCACCACGTGCGCGGCTACAACCAACAGTCGCTGGGCATCGAACTGGTCAACCGCGGACGCTATCCGCTGTGGCTGGATTCGCGCCACCAGGCGATGACCGAGGACTACGCTCCGGGGCAGATCCAGGCGCTGATCCAGCTGTTGCAGCAGTTGCGTACTGAACTGCCGCAACTGCGCCACATCGCCGGACACGAGGCACTGGACCGCAGCCTGGAACCAGCCAGCGACGATCCGACGCGGCAGGTACAGCGCAAGCTCGATCCGGGACCGCGCTTCCCGTGGCCGCAGGTGCTGGAGGCGGTGGCGCTGGCGCCGTATGCGCCGTCGCCGTGACCGCCTTGGGGCGGTGAATTGGAACCGTCGATTCGGGCCGCGATGCAGTACCGGACAGCGTCGCATTCGCACGCTCCCGTAGGAGCGGCTTCAGCCGCGACCGGGCATCAGCGCGACTGCCTGGTCGCGCCTGAAGGGCACCGCTCCTCGCGACCGAAAGCATCTGTAGAAGCGACTTCAGCAGCGACGGATTTCACCGGGAACGGCCCCGTCGCGGCTGAAGCCGCTCCTACAAGATTCCTGCGCGCTCAGCGCGCGCCGACGTAGTTCTTCTCGCCGGCGGTCACCGCCACGTCCAGGCGATTGCCGACCGGCGCCAGCGGACACACCACGTGCGAGGTGAACGCGCATGGCGGGTTCTGCGCCAGATTGAAGTCCAGCACGATGCGGTCGCCCTGGGGCGTCGGCACGAACAGATAACGAGCGCCGCCATAGCTCTCGCGGCCGCTGGTGCGATCGGAGAACGGCAGGAACAGGCGCTGGCTGGCGCCGTCGCGCAGCACCTGCAGGCGGTAGCGCCGCCCCTGCAGAACGAATTCTGCGCTGCCGACCAACGCCAGCGGCTGCGGCGTTCCGATCGAGGTGAGCAGCACCATCGCCTGCGGCGCCGGCACCGGATGCCAGTCGGCCACCACCCGCCACTGCGGATCGATCGGGAAGTAGTCGATGCCGGGGAAGCGTTCGCGCGCCGGCGCTTGCGGATCGCGGAAGCGCCAGCCGAACAGGTTGCCGGTGCGCACCACGTAGAACTCCTGCGCACCCAGCATCAAGCGGGTCTGGGTGTCGTGCGCCGCGTCGGTCTCCAGGCGGCCACCAGCGAACGGCTGGCCGTTCACCTGCACCGTCGCGTCCGCCGCGGGCTGGAAATGCACGCCGTCCTGCAGATCCACCTGCAGCACGCCCAGATGCGCCGGACCGGCCGGCAACTGCACGTCGTTGTCGGGTGCGCTGCCGACCCGGTGCAGGCCGCTGTGCAGGCGGCCGGAGCCGGTGAAACTCAACCAGCCCGACGGTGCGCGCAGCGTCGCCAGGCGCTGCGCGCGGCCTCGCTGCACAGATTCGCGATAGTGCGTGGCCGATTGCGCGCGCGGCGAGGCATCGGCGCCATCGTCCGCCGCGCGTCGGTCGCCGCAGGCGGCCAGGCCCAACAGCATCGCCAGCCCGCAGACCTCACGCCAACGCATGGTGCCGCCCCGGTCGCGTGTCATCGTGCATGCGTTCCGTGTACGCCGACGCCGGCCCTAACCGATGGCGCGCGGCCGCGCCGGATCGGCGATCCAGCCGCTCCAGGAGCCGGCATAGACGCGCGCGCCGTGCAGGCCGGCGTGTTCCAGCGCCAACAGCAGATGGCAGGCGGTGACGCCCGAGCCGCACATCAGCACCACCTCGCGCGGATCGCGGCCCTGCAGCAGCGGCTGCAACTCCGCGCGCAGTTCCTGCGCCGGGCGCAGGCGACCGTCGCGCAGGTTCTGCGCCAGCGGCCGGTTGAGCGCGCCCGGCACGTGCCCGGGCAGCGGGTCGATCGGCTCCACCTCGCCGCGGAAGCGTTCGCCGGGGCGCGCATCGAACAACCAGCCCGGCGCCTCGTGCAAGCGTGCGGCGACCTCCTCGGCGGAGACGATGCGCGCCGCATCGAAGGCCTGCGGATACGGCGGCAGCGGCGACGGCGCGGTGACCGCGTCGGTTTCCGGCAGGCCCAGCCGGCGCCATTCGGCCAGGCCGCCGTCGAGCACCGCGACACGGCGATGGCCGAGCAGTCCCAACATCCACCACAGGCGGGCGGCAGCCATGCTGCCGTCGCCGGCGTCGTACACCACCACATGGTGCTGCGGGCCGATACCCCATTGCCCCAGGGTGCGCGCGAACGCCGCGTCGTCCGGCAGCGGGTGCCGGCCCAGGCCAGGACGGCCGAGATCGGACAGATCGGCGTTGAGATCGGCGTAGACCGCGCCGGGCAGGTGCGACTGCGCGTACGCCGCACGTGCCGCCGCGGCGGCGCTCGGATCGAGCAGCGCGGCTGGCGCGAAGCGCGCGTCGACCAGGCGCAGATCGGGATCGTCCAGCGCCGCCGCCAGCGTCGGCGCCTCGACCAGGGTGTGCCATGCGGGGGACGTTGCGGTCATGCGGTTTGCTCCAATCGGCGGCGCAGGTTGAGCAGGATCGCCGCGGTCGCGCCCCAGATCCGCTGGCCGGGCCAGCCGTACTCCAGCACGACCCGCGGGCGTCCGCGGTAATCGGTCTCGATGCTGCGCAGGTTGTCCGGCGCCATCAGATAGGCCAGCGGCACCTCGAACACCTCCGCCACCTCGCCCGGATGCGGCTGCGGCACGAAGCGCGGATCGATCGCCGCGACCACCGGCATCACCCGGAAGCCGCTGATGGTGACGAACGGATCCAGGTAACCCAACGGCTCGGCCTGCGTCGCCGCCAGCGCGATCTCTTCCTCGCTCTCGCGCAGCGCCGCGGCCACCGCATCGGCGTCGCTCGCCTCGATGCGGCCGCCGGGGAAACTGACCTGGCCGCCGTGGTGACGCAGGCTGTCGGTGCGCCGGGTCAACAGCACATGGGTGCCATCGGCGCGCGGCACCAGGCCGGCCAGCACTGCGGCTTCCACCGGCGCGCCATCCGGCAGCAGGTCCTGCAATTCGTGGTGGTTCCAGCCCGGCCCCGCTGGCGGCTGCTGCAATGGGTGCAGCGCGCGCAGCAGATGCGCGCGTTCGGCCAGACGCTGCGCCGGCGACGGCGACCAGCCGCGGCCCGGCAGCACCTCGTCCATGTAGCGGCGGCGTTCGGCGTCGCTCATGCCGCGCCAGCCTGCGATTTCGTCGCCGCTGCGCAGGCAGCCCACGCAATAGCCCTGCGCATCGAGACGGCAGATACCGATGCAAGGCGTGAGCGGGGCATGCGGAACGGGATCCATCGGATTCGACACCTTGCCAGCCTAGCGCGATTCGTCGGCGCCGTCGTTGCCTGCCAAAAAAAATTGCGCCGGCATCGCTGCCGGCGCAATCGTCGTGCACTGAAACAGCGTGCTTACTTGACGCTGACCAGCTTGATCTCGAACTGCACCGCCACGTTCGGCGGGAACGGCGTACGCGGGTCGGCACCGTAGGCCTTGTCCGGCGGCAGGGTCACTTCCCACTTGGAGCCGGCCGGCATCTGCAGCAGCGTGTCGCGCATGGCCTGCATCTCGACTTCGCTGACCTTGATCGACGGAATCTGCTGCGCCGGACGCGCCTGCGCCGGACGCTGGCCGAACGGATACGGACCAGCCACTTCCAGCTGCACCGTGCTGGCCTGGGTCGGCTTGGCGCCCTTGCCGGCCTCGATCACGCGGTACTGCACACCGCTGGGCAGCGTCTGCACGCCAGCCTTGGCCTTGTTCTGGGCCATGAACTGGTCGCTCTTGGTCTTGTTCTCGGCAGCGGCCTTCTCGTAGTCGGCCTTGGCCTGCTGGGCGCGGGCCTGCTCGCGCTTCTGGAACGCTTCCACCGCCGGCTTCAGCTGGTCGGCGCTGACCGCCGGCTGCTTCTTGGCGTAGGCGTCCTGCAAGCCCTTCACCACCGCATTGATATCGAGCTGCTCGCCGCGGCCGGTGAGTTCGGCAAGGTTGTTGCCGTAGTCGTAGCCGAAGTAATAGCTCAGCTTGCCCTTCTCGGACGAGGTGTCCTGGGCGAACGCATTGCCGCTCAGGGCGAGGGCCGCGACAGCGACCGCAATAGAACGCAACTTCATCAAACAATTCTCCAGGGTGGTGGCACAGGGCGGCCCGTGCCGCCTGAGATGACGCGTTAGGATAGCCGCCGCGGCGCGTAACCGCTACCGACGACGCTGCTCTGACTGGCGCGGCCCGCCCAGAGTTCCCATTACTTTTTTTTAACAACCAGGAATGCACATGTCCGGCACGCCGGTCCTCGCCGATACCCAGGGTGCGATCCGCATCCTCACCGTGAATCGAGCCGACAAGCTCAACGCCTTGAATCGCCAGGTTTTGCAGACACTGGAGACGGCCTTCGCCGAGGCCGCGGACGACCCGCAGATCCGCGTGGTGGTGCTGACCGGCGCCGGCGAGAAGGCCTTCGTGGCCGGCGCCGACATCGCCGAAATGAACGAACTGACACCGGTGCAGGGCCGCGATTTCTCGCAGCTCGGCCAGCGCCTGATGCGCCGGATCGAGCGCATGCCCAAGCCGGTGCTGGCGATGGTCAACGGTTTCGCCCTCGGCGGCGGGCTGGAACTGGCGATGGCCTGCCACCTGCGCGTCGCCGCCGAGGGCGCGCGCCTGGGCCAGCCGGAGATCAACCTCGGGCTGATTCCCGGCTTCGGCGGCACGCAGCGCCTGCTGCGGCTGGTCGGCCGCGCCGCGGCGCTGGAACTGTGCCTGCTCGGCGCGCCGATCGACGCGACGCGCGCGCTGCAGCTGGGCCTGGTCAACCGGGTGGTGACGGCCGACGACCTGCGTGCGACCACGCTGCAGTTGGCGCAGCAACTGGCCGAGTCCGCACCGCTGGCGTTGCGCGGCATCCTCGACGCGATCCAGATCGGCGGCGAAAGCGCGATCGAACAGGGGCTGGAGTACGAGACCGCACAGTTCGGTTTGCTGTTCTCCAGCGAGGACATGCGCGAGGGCACCCGCGCCTTCCTGGAGCGGCGCCCGCCGCAGTTCCGCAACCGCTGAGCCCGCGCACGATGTCGCACGCCCCCGCTCCCGCCACGCCGCTGCAGTTGCTGCGCTGGATCCTGGACGACGATCTGGATGCCGCGATCGACGGCGGCCTGATGGAGTACCGCGGCACCGACCCCGGCGACGATGGCCTGGACCCGGCGCATCCGCAGCTGCGCGCGCAGGTGCTCGCCGCGCAGCAGCGCCTGCGCGAGGCGTGGGCCGCGCGCGCGCGCTACCGGGCGCGCACTGCGCGGCTGGAACGCCGTGCCAACGCGCGCCAGGCACGGCGTGCGGCAACCATACCGGTTGCCTCGACCTCGGCCGCAACCACGGCCGCACCGAGCGCGCCGGCCCTGCCCGCGGCGGCCGCGGCGATCCTGGCCCGCGCCAAGGCCAAGGCCGCGCAGCGAGGCGGCCGATGAGCGCGACCGCCGGCGCGCCTGCACGGCGCGGACGCCTGCTGAGCAAGGACGAGATCCACGAACTGTTCTCGCGTCTGTCCGAACTCAACCCCAGCCCGACCACCGAGCTCGAGTACACCACGCCGTTCGAACTGCTGATCGCGGTGATCCTCTCCGCTCAGGCCACCGATGTCGGCGTCAACAAGGCCACCCGCCGCCTGTATCCGGTGGCGAACACGCCGGCGGCGATCCTGGCGCTGGGCGAGGACGGGCTGAAGCGCTACATCTCCACCATCGGCCTGTTCAACGCCAAGGCCAAGAACGTCATCGCCACCTGCCGCATCCTGGTCGAGCAGCACGGCGGCGAGGTGCCGCATTCGCGCGCCGCGCTGGAAGCGCTGCCCGGGGTCGGCCGCAAGACCGCCAACGTGGTGCTCAACACCGCCTTCGGCGAACCGACGATGGCGGTGGATACGCACATCTTCCGCGTCGCCAACCGCACCGGGCTGGCCCCGGGCAAGGACGTGCGCGCGGTGGAGGATGCCCTGCTCAAACGCGTACCCGCGCAGTTCCTGCACGACGCGCATCACTGGCTGATCCTGCACGGCCGCTACGTGTGCAAGGCACGCAAGCCCGACTGCCCGCAGTGCGCGATCCGCGACCTGTGCCGGTACAAGGACAAGACGCCGGGTTGAGTGGGCTGCATCATTGTCTTGAGCATTGGCCGGTGCAGCGCCCGGCAATGTCGGCGCCGGCAACGTGTACGCCACGCGACGTCCGCCGCTGCGCTCGTCGCGACTGAAGTCGCTCCTACAATGGCGTTCCGCGAGCCGAAACCTGATGTTGTGGGAGGAGCTTCAGCCCCGACAGCAGCCGACACCGTGAACCTATCGCTGCGCTCGTCGCGGTTGAAACCGCTCCTACAACTTCACCTGGAACGCTCGCTGGATGCGGCACTTGTAGGAGCGGCTTCAGCCGCGACACTCTCCGCAGCCAACATTGCCCGCCTGCATTCGTCGCGGCCGAATCCGCTCCCACAGGTGTTCGATGACCAACGAGCGACCGCTGGCCGCGCCCACCGACTACGCCGCACGTTGCCCTTCCACGCGCCGGTCCAGTTCCTTCCAGTCCACCACCAGCGCGCAGCCGCGGGACGCGGCGTTGCGGCTCCAGTCGCGCAGCAGTTCCAGGCACGCGTGGTCGACGTGGCGCAGCCGCGCCACGTCCAGATGCAACTCGGTGTTCGGCGGCAGCCGCTCCAGGGTCCGCGCCATGGTCGGCACGCGCAGGAAGGTGGCCGACCCCTCCAGCGACAGGCGCAACTTGCCAGGACCAGTACCGGCATCCGTGCCGCCGGCGTCTTCGTGCGCATGCACTCCGACCGTCAGCCGCGACTGCTGCAGCGCCAGGCGCAGCAGCGACAATGCAAAACCGATCAGCACGCCGGTCAGCAGGTCGGTGGCGACGATGGCGAAGGTCGTCGCCAGGTAGATCGCAGCGGTGCCGCGGCCATACGCGGCCAGGTCGCGCACCTGCCCCAGCTTGACCATCTTCAGCCCGGTGTAGACCAGGATGCCGGCCAGGCACGCCACCGGCGTCATCCGCAGCAGCCACGGCAGCAGCAGCGCGAACACCAGCAACCAGCCCGCGTGCAGCATGGTGGAGACGCGGGTGGCCGCGCCGGCCTGCACGTTGGCCGCGCTGCGCACGATCACCCCGGTCATCGGCAACGCGCCGAGCAAACCGCACAGCATGTTGCCCACGCCCTGCGCGGCCAGTTCGCGGTCGTACTGGGTTCGCGGTCCCTGATGCATGCGGTCCACCGCCGCCGCCGACAACAGCGTCTCGGCGCTGGCGATGAAGGCGAAGGTGAGCGCCGACAGCAGCAGCGTGGCATCGAGCACGCCGAGCATGTCGTCCAGGCTCGGCACCTGGATCGCCGAGAGCAGGTTGGCCGGCACGTCGACCTTGCGTACATCCAGCCCCTGCGCTTGCACCAGCGCGGTCATCGTCACCACCGCCAACAAGGCGCCGGGGACGAAGCGCAAGCGCTGCGGGCGCAGCCGCTCCCACGCCAACATGATCGCGATGGTGCCCAGACCGACCAGCAAGGCGGCGCGGCCGACGCCTGCATCCAGCGCGCGCCACAGCGCCGCCGGCAAGGCGGCGAAGTTTTCCAGGCCGCGCGCCTTCGGCGCCGCATCCAGCAGCACGTGCGATTGCGAGGCGACGATCAGGATGCCGATGCCCGAGAGCATGCCGGCGACCACCGCCGGCGAGGTCATGCGGAACCACACGCCGGCGCGGCACAACCCGGCCACCAGCTGGATCGCACCGGACAGCAGGATCACCGGCCCCAGCGCCGCCACCCCGTGCGTGCGCACCAACTCGAATACCAGCACCGCCAAGCCTGCGGCCGGACCGCTGACCTGCAACGGCGAGCCGGCGATCAGCCCGACCACCAGGCCGCCGACGATGCCGGTGATCAGGCCGGCGGCCGGCGGCATGCCCGACGCGATCGCGATGCCCATGCACAGCGGCAAGGCGACCAGGAAGACCACCACCGAGGCCAGCAGGTCGCGACCGAAGGCGCCGCCGCGCAGGTAACGGGCCAGCGCGGAAGCGCCGGCCGGAGCGTGCTCTGTCATCGTTTGCATGGGCGGCTCCTCAGACGGCGACGTTGCGCAGGACCGGGGCCAGCCGCGGCGGCGGCGTGGCATCGGGCGGGCGCCGGCCCGCTTCCGGCAGCAGCGGCAGGAACCGCCCCTGCTCCGCGTCGAAGGCGCGGATCTCGCCATGGCCGATGTCGTAGATCCAGCCGTGGATACGCAGGGCGCCGCGCGCCAGCCGCGCCGCCACCACCGGCTGCGTGCGCAGGTGGTCCAGCTGCGACACGACGTTCTCCTCGGTCAGGCAGTGCAACGCATCCTCGGCATGGGCGGCATGGCCGTGCTGCGCGGCGACCTGGCGCGCGCTGTCGGTGTGCTTGAGCCAGGCCGCCACGGTCGGCACGTCCTGCAGGGATGCGGGATTGAGCACGGCCTTCATCGCGCCGCAATCGGTATGGCCGCAGATCACGATGTGCTCGACCTGCAGCACCGCCACCGCGTACTCGATCGCCGCGACCACGCCGCTGACGTGCTGCGAGTATGGCGGCACCACATTGCCGATGTTGCGGTAGACGAACAGCTCGCCGGGCTGCGCGGCGAACATCAGTTCCGGCATCACCCGCGAATCGGCGCAGGTGATGAACAGCGTGTGCGGGGTCTGGCCGGCGGCGAGTTGCCGGAACAGCCCGCGTTGACGGGGATAGACCTCGTTGCGGAAATGGCGAAAACCGTCGAGCAGACGTTGCATGGGGGATCTCCAGGCACAGGGGGAGAGAGGCCGTGCCGCACTTGGCACGACGCAGACGCAAACAGCAGAGAAGGATCGGCATCGCCAGCGGCGATGCAGGCGTCAGGCTGGAGAGGGAGGACGCAGCGCGGGACGGCGATAGCTGCGGCCAGGCGCTGCCGATGGCGCCGGCAAGATCGGCCGGATCAGGAGGGTCGGCGGAAACAACGCCGGCGCGACCGCAAGCGGTGCGTCGTGTGGATCGGTATCGGCGGCTGGCGCGTCCAGCTCGGGCGGCACCCCATCGAGGTCAGCGTCGACATCGCCGGCGCAGGCGCTCGCACACAGCGCCGCCGGCACCGCCGCCACGACCGATCCTGCACGGAGCGCGGACAGCGCCAGCAACGCGGTCAACATCAACATGGACAGGCGGGCGAGCATGGTTCGACAGTAGGAAGGCGCGTCGTCGATGACAAGTGCTGCGCCGCACAATTCACCGCATCGTCCACGGCGGTCGACGCAAACCGTGAAAGGCACCCCGGCACGGGCCCATCGTGCAGGCATCGGCGATCACGCCGCAAAAAAGAAAGGCGGCGCAATGCGCCGCCTTTCGTACAACCTGCGGGAATCCGCGAATCAGAACGACAGGTCGCCCCAGACGCCGAATTCCTTGGTTTCCACGTCGGTCTTCTTGGAGTTGTTGTCCTGGTGCGTGTACTTGTACACGGTGGCCAGCTTCAGGTTCTTCAGCACCGGGAACTCGACGCCGACGTTCCAGTACTTGTCGGCCAGGGTCGGGTCGAGGGTCTTGCTCAGGTCGGTCTTGTCGTAGCGGGCGAAGGCGTTGATGCCGCCGTCGGTCAGCGCCACGCTACCCCACACCGACCAGCCGCTGGACTTGTCGGTGGCCGGGGTCAGCACGTTGTTGAGGTTCTTGGCCTGGAAGTACTCTCCGCCCAGACGGAAGTTGGAATCGGCGTAGGCGACCATCGCGTCGGCGCGGGTGTAGTCGTGCTGCGCGTCGAGGATGTCGGTTTCCTTGCCGAGCTTGCCCGAGTAGGCGCCGACGGCGATGGCCAGGTTCTGCATCGGCATGTAGGCGACGCGGCCTTCCACGTCCATGCCCTTGCCGCGGGTCGGGTTCTTGTAGCCGGCGCCGTTGACCACCGACATCGCGTAGTTGACCTGCGAGCCCAGGTCGCCGAAGGCGTGCAGGCCCCAGTCGGAGGAGTTGGCGTACTTCAGGCGATCGGTCAGGGTGTTCTCGACGTAGCGGTAGCCGTAGAACTTCTCGACGAACGGCACCCACGGCATGTCGGCGGCACCGATGCGCAGCGCGAAGGCGTCGTCGAACTTGCCCTGCACGTAGGCCTTCTTGACGAACAGCTGGGTGTTGGACAGCGCCGAGCTGTACTGGAAGTCGGTGGTCAGGTTGGCCGACCAGATCTCGTTGAAGCTGTGGTCGACGGTCAGGTAGAAGCGCTTGACGTCCAGACCGGTGCCGCTGGCGGCGGTCTTGGCGCCGCCGCTGGTGCGGTCGATGTTGGTCAGATCGAAGAACATGCGACCGCCGATCTTGTTGTCGTTGACCAGCTTGGCGAGCTTGTCGACCTTGGCGGCGCTGGCCTGCGCCGTCTCGGTCGCCTGGGCCTGCACGACATTCACTTCCGACTGCGCGTCGGACTGCGCCTGCAGGGCTTCGGACTGCGCCTGCAGCTGCTGGACCTGGGTCTGCAGCGCTTCGATCTGGGCCTGCAGCTGCTGCAGCTGGGCAGCGCTGACGGCGGGTGGGTTGCTGCTGGCCTTGGCCTTCGCCGCGAACGCCTGCGGCGCCGACGCGAGGCCGAGGCTGGCGAGAATCGCCGTGGCGAGAAGATGGGAACGCATTAGGATGTCTCCGATGGGTGGTGGCAGGGTGGTATGGGTGCGGTGCGGCCCCAGTGCGATGGCCCGACCATTTGTAAAGATTCCGTCAAAGACATGACGGTTTTGAGTCAACCTCATGTCTGAACGAAGGCAACCCTTGCCGGGAAGGCTGTCACCGGCCTGACATCTGATTTTCTTCAGACGTTCATGAAAAAGTCTTGGAATGCAGCCGATGCCGGCCAGGGGTGCCGGATACCACCTATTTCAGGAGTTCTCCCGATGCGTTCCCTCAAGCTCCGACTGCTGGCAGCCGCCGCGGTCGCTACGTTTTCGCTCGCGGCGCAAGCCACCGATGTCACCGGCGCAGGCTCCAGCTTCGTCTACCCGGTGCTGTCGAAGTGGTCGGCTGCCTATGCCGAGAAAAGCGGCAACCGCGTCAACTACCAGTCGATCGGCTCCGGCGGCGGCATCGCGCAGATCCAGGCGGCCACGGTCGATTTCGGCGCCTCCGACAAGCCGCTGAGCGGCGCGGAGCTGGAAAAGTTCGGCCTGGGCCAGTTTCCGGTCGTGATCGGCGGCATCGTGCCGGTGTTCAACGTGGCGGGCGTGGCCCCGGGCGCGATGAAGCTCGACGGCACCGTGCTGGCCAACATCTTCCTCGGCAAGATCAGCAAGTGGAACGACCCGGCGATCGCCGCGCTGAACCCGGGCCTGGCCCTGCCCGACCTGAAGATCACCATCGTGCACCGCTCCGACGGCTCGGGCACCAGCTTCAACTTCACCAACTACCTGTCCAAGGTCAGCCCGGAGTGGAAGAGCAAGGTCGGTGAAGGCACCGCCGTGCAGTGGCCGGCCGGCATCGGCGGCAAGGGCAACGAAGGCGTGGCCGCCTACGTCAAGCAGATTCGCGGCGGCATCGGCTACGTCGAGTACGCCTACGCGCTGCAGAACAAGCTCAACTACGCCGGCATGAAGAACGCCGCCGGCCGTTTCGTGATGCCGGACGACAAGACCTTCTCCGCCGCCGCCGCCACCGCGGACTGGAAGTCGGCCAAGGACTTCAACCTGATCATGACCAACGCGCCGGGCCAGGACGCGTGGCCGATCACCGCGACCACGTGGGCCATCATGTACAAGAAGGCCAAGAAGCCGGCGTCGTCGAAGGCCGCGCTGGACTTCTTCAAGTGGTCGTTCGAGCAGGGCCAGCCGCAGGCCAAGGCGCTGGACTACGTGCCGCTGCCGGAGCCGCTGGTCAAGCAGATCGAAGCCTACTGGGCGCAGAACATGAAGTAAGCCGGCGTCTCGCCCATCCGGCACTCGCGCGCCGGCACGGCGATACCCCGAAGGCGCGGACCGCAGGGTCCGCGTCTTTTTTTTTCCGGTAACGCGGACGCGCAACAGCCAGCCATTGGCGCGCATCCCCCGCCCTGCCACGGCCTTGCGGGACGGCGTGCCTGGCGCATCCCGTGATGGCGTCCGCAACCAATCCGCAAGTCATCTGGCTGTAACAAAAATATCATTTCATAGCGAGCATCCGCCGGATGTCCCGGTGCTCTTCGCTACGGAGTGACCCTCATGAAACTGCAGCCGGCGCGCATTGCCGTCCTGTCCCTCGCCCTGGCCTTCGCCGTCACCGCCTGCCAGCCCGGCAACGGCGACAAGCAGGGTGCCGCCGATACGGCAGGCGGGACGCCCGCTGCCGCCCCGGCCGCCGGCGCCAAGACCGCGGCGGAGATCTCCGGCGCCGGTGCATCCTTCATCTACCCGCTGATCTCCAAGTGGTCGGCCGACTACAACGCGGCCACCGGCAACAAGATCAACTACCAGTCGATCGGCTCCGGCGGCGGCATCGCCCAGATCAAGGCCGGCACGGTCGATTTCGGCTCCTCCGACAAGCCGCTGGACAGCGCCGAACTGGCCGCGGCCGGCCTTGGCCAGTTCCCCTCGGCGATTGGGGGGGTGGTGCCGGTGGTCAACCTGGACGGCATGGACGCGGGCAAGCTGCGGCTGACCGGCCCGGTGCTGGCCGACATCTTCCTGGGCAAGATCAGCAAGTGGAACGACCCGGCGCTCACCGCGCTGAACCCGGGCGTGACCCTGCCCGACACCAAGATCAACCTGGTGCACCGCTCCGACGGCTCGGGCACCAGCTTCAACTTCACCAACTACCTGTCCAAGGTCAGCCCGGAGTGGAAGGGCAAGGTCGGCGAAGGCACCTCGGTGCAGTGGCCGGGCGGCGTCGGCGGCAAGGGCAACGAAGGCGTGGCCTCGTACGTGCAGCAGATCAAGGGCTCGATCGGCTACGTCGAACTGGCCTACGCGCTGCAGAACAAGATGCCGTACGCGTCGATGCAGAACGCCGCCGGCAACTGGGTGCAGCCCAATGCCGAGAGCTTCGCCGCGGCCGCCGCGTCGGCCGACTGGGCCAACGCCAAGGACTTCAACCTGGTCATCACCAACGCCGCGGGCGCGCAGGCGTGGCCGATCACCGCCACCAACTTCATGCTGATGCACAAGCAGGCCAAGGACCCGGCGCGCAGCAAGGCGACCCTGGCGTTCTTCAAGTGGGCCTTCGAGAAGGGCCAGCCGCAGGCCGACGCCCTGCACTACGTGCCGCTGCCGCCGGAGCTGGTGCAGCAGATCGAGGCGTACTGGGCCAAGGAGTTCAAGTAAGCGCGACAGCGCTTCCGCCCTCGCCGGTGGAAGCACGCGCGCGGACGCGTGAGGCGTCGCGCGCGCGCCGGCACCGGCGCTGCATCGTGCAGCGCCGGTCGCCGTCTCGGCATCACGTACTTCGGACTTTCGGGTTCCCGCCTGTGCGGGAGCGACGCAACCACCCACCGCGCGCGGCCACCCCCGCCGCGGCCACGATCGGATCGCGCCGCCGCGCGCTCCGACACATACCGAGCCCATGAACGCCACCGTCATTCCCGAAGCGATCACTGCGCCCCGCGGACGCGACCTGCGCGACGCCCGTGCCGACCGTCTGTTCCGCTGGATCCTCACCGCCACCGTCGTGTTCGTCCTCGTCGCCCTGGCCAGCGCGGCGCTGTCGATGCTGTGGGGCGGCCGCCATGCCCTGCAGATGCAGGGCCTGAGCTTCTTCTATTCCAGCGAATGGAATCCGGTCGAGAACAAGTACGGCGCGCTGGCGCCGATCTACGGCACCCTGGTCACCGCCCTGATCGCGATGCTGATCGCGGTGCCGGTGAGCTACGGCATCGCCTTCTTCCTCACCGAGGTGTCGCCACGCTGGCTGCGCGGCCCGATCGGCACCGCCATCGAACTGCTGGCCGGCATCCCGTCGATCATCTACGGCATGTGGGGCCTGTTCGTGCTGGTCCCGGTGATGACCGAGTACGGCACGCCGTGGCTCAACGACCACCTCGGCACGCTGCCGCTGATCGGCCCGATGTTCCAGGGGCCGCCGCTGGGCATCGGCCTGCTCACCGCCGGTTTCGTGCTGGCGATCATGGTGATCCCGTTCATCTCCTCGGTGATGCGCGAGGTGTTCCTGACCGTGCCGACGCGGCTGAAGGAATCGGCCTACGCGCTGGGCTCGACCAAGTGGGAAGTGAGCTGGGACATCGTGCTGCCCTACACCCGCTCGGCGGTGATCGGCGGCATCTTCCTGGGCCTGGGCCGCGCGCTCGGCGAGACCATGGCGGTCGCGTTCGTGGTCGGCAACACGGTGCGGCTGTCGCCGTCGCTGCTGGAGCCGGGCACCACCATCGCCGCGCTGATCGCCAACGACTTCGGCGAGGCCACCGAGACCTACCGCTCGGCGCTGCTGCTGCTGGGCTTCGTGCTGTTCATCGTGACCTTCATCGTGCTGGCGATCGCCCGCCTGATGCTGGCGCAACTGTCGCGCAAGGAGGGCAACTGAGATGGCCGCCGACGTCGCCCACAGCTTGTACAACCGCCGCCGCGTGATCAACGTGTTCGCGCTGCTGCTGTCCTGCCTCACCGCGCTGTTCGGGCTGGTCTTCCTGGGCTGGATCCTGTGGACGCTGCTGGCCAAGGGCATCTCCGGCATCAACGTGGACCTGTTCACCCGCATGACCCCGCCGCCGGGCGAAGAAGGCGGCCTGGCCAACGCGTTCTTCGGCAGCGCGGTGATGTGCGGCCTGGCGCTGCTGATCGGCACCCCGCTGGGCGTGGCCGCCGGCACCTGGCTGGCCGAATACGGCAACGCGCGCAAGACCGGCCAGGTGGTGCGCTTCGTCAACGACATCCTGCTCTCGGCGCCGTCGATCGTGCTCGGCCTGTTCGTGTACACGCTGTACGTGATGCAGACCGGCGGGCGCTTCTCGGCCATGGCCGGTGCGCTGTCGCTGGCCTTCATCGTGCTGCCGGTGGTGGTGCGCACCACCGACGAGATGCTGCGCCTGGTGCCGGCGCAGATGCGCGAAGCGGCCCTGTCCTTGGGCATTCCGCAATGGAAGGTGACCATCCAGGTGCTGTACCGCAGCGCTTCGGCCGGCATCGTCACCGGCGTGCTGCTGGCGCTGGCGCGCATCAGCGGCGAGACCGCGCCGCTGCTGTTCACCGCGTTCGGCAACCAGTACTGGAACAACAACATCATGCAGCCGATGGCGAGCGTCCCGGTGGTGATGAACTCCTTCGCCGGCAGCCCCTACCCCACCTGGCAGCAATTGGCCTGGTCGGGCGCCCTGGTGCTGACCGTGTTCGTGCTGCTGGTCAGCCTCGGCGCCCGCGGCATTCTGCGGCGCTACAAGACATCCAACGATTGAGCCCCCTATGGACCCGGCCATGAACGATCACCACAACGCCGCACCGATGCATCGCATCGCCATGCCCCACGGGCACACCGCACTGGCGCCGTCGCCGGTCAAGATCGCCGCGCGCGGCCTGGACTTCTACTACGACAAGTACCACGCGCTGAAGAGCATCAACCTGGAAGTGCCGGAGAAGCGCGTCACTGCGCTGATCGGCCCGTCCGGCTGCGGCAAGTCCACCCTGCTGCGCATCTTCAACCGCATCTATGCGCTGTACCCGAAGCTGGAGGCACGCGGCGAAGTGATGCTGGACGGCGAGAACATCCTGTCGCCGAAGTACCCGATGAACCGCCTGCGCAGCAAGGTCGGCATGGTGTTCCAGAAGCCGGTGCCGTTCCCGATGACCATCTTCGAGAACGTCGCCTACGGCATCCGCCACCACGAGAAGCTGTCCAAGGCGGACATGGCCAACCGCGTCGAGCACGCGCTGCGCCAGGGTGCGCTGTGGGACGAGGTCAAGGACAAGCTCGGGCAGAGCGCGCTGGGCCTGTCCGGCGGCCAGCAGCAGCGCCTGTGCATCGCCCGCGCGGTGGCGCTGCGTCCGGACGTGCTGCTGCTCGACGAGCCGACCTCGGCGCTGGACCCGATCTCGACCAGCCGCATCGAGCAGTTGGTGGAAGAACTGAAGACCGACTACACCATCGTCATCGTCACCCACAACATGCAGCAGGCCGCGCGCGTGTCCGACTACACCGCCTTCATGTACCTGGGCGACCTGATCGAGCACGACCGCACCGAGATCATCTTCTCGCAGCCGAACAAGCAGCAGACCGAAGACTACATCACCGGCCGTTTCGGCTGAGCCGCCGCGGCCGCCGCTGCCTCGTCGCAGCGGCCGCGCCCGCCGCCCTTCGGGCGGGCGTCCGGCGACGCCAGCACCGCAGCGCCAGGCATGGCCGCGGCGACACCAACGCACCTATTGGACCTACGACATGAACACTCAGCCCAACGAGCACATCGTGAAGAGCTACGACGAAGAACAGCATCGCCTCGCCGCCGAGATCGTGCGCATGGGCGAAACCGCGGTGGCGCAGTTGGAAGCGGCGCTGGACGTGGTCGAACGCCGCGACGACAACGCCGCGCTGCGCATCGTCGTCAACGACGAAGCGATCGACGCGCTCGAGCACTCCATCAGCCATGACGTGATGCGCCTGGCGCTGCGCGGGCCGATGGCGCGCGACCTGCGCGAGATCCTGGCCGGCCTGCGCATTCCCGCCGACGTCGAACGCATCGGCGACTACGCCGCCAACGTCGCCAAGCGCTCGATCGCGCTGAACATGTCGCCGCCGATGCCGCAGACCCTGGGTCTGCGCCAGCTCGGCAAGCTCGCCGCCGAACAGGTACGCGCGGCGCTGGCCGCCTACCAGCACAACGACGCCGACGCCGCGCTGCTGGTGCGCCAGGGCGACGCGCAGCTCGATGCGCAGTACACCGCGCTGTTCCGCGAGCTGCTGACCTACATGATGGAAGATCCGCGCAATATCACCCCGTGCACGCACCTGCTGTTCATGGCCAAGAACCTGGAGCGGATCGGCGACCACGCCACCAACATCGCCGAGAACGTGTGGTTCCTGGTGCACGGCGACCAGCCGCTGCCGCCGCGCGACAAGCGCGACGAAACCAGTTCCACCAGCGGCATCTGAAGCGTCGCGGGCGGACCGGCCGCGCTCCGGTCGCCGCCCTCGCTTTTCCCCGGCTCCGTGCGCGTCGCGGAGCTTCTTCATTGCAGCATGGCATGAGGCCATGGCACGGCCGTGGCGCATGGCGCCTCCGTCCTGCCGCTACGCACGCGGGCGGCTCGCCTCTGGACGTGACAGCGATCGACGGCATCGCGAATGGCGGCCGTCTGCCGCCGGCCCGCGTTTGCGCCAGCCGCGCCGCCTGCTGCAGGCGCGATGGACGCGTCAGCGCAGCCCGAAGGTCCGCCTGAGCCCTTTCCCGAGCGGACCTGCGGGCAGGAAGCGGCGCAGCTTGGCCAGAAGCGCAGCCTCGCCGCGGGGCGTGTGGCGCATCTTCCATGTGCCCAGCGCGGCGTCGAGAATCGCGTCGACGACGCCGTCCGGCGCCGGCGCGTCCTGCACCTTTTGCCGGATGGCCTTCGACACCGTCGCACGTTCCTCGCCGTAGGCCGGGATGCTGGCCACGGCCTGGGGGCCGTTGAGCTCCAGGTTGGTCCTGGTGAAGGACGGCTCGACCAAGGACACACGGACGCCGAAGCGGCGAACTTCGTGATCCAGGGTTTCGGACAACCCCTCCACCGCATGCTTGGAGGCCGCATAGACCGCCATGTAGGGCGCGGGCAGAAAGCCCAGCACCGAGCTGACGTTGACGATCCGGCCGGACCGCCGCTCGCGCATGTGCGGCAGCACCGCCTGGATCGTGCGCAACAGGCCGAACAGGTTGGTCTCGAACACGGCCTGGGCCTCGACCACCGATGTTTCCTCCAGCGCACCGATCAAGGTCACGCCGGCACTGTTGACCAGCACGTCGATCGTGCCGGCTTGCGCGACGACGTTGCCGATCGCCCGTTGCACGGATGCGTCTTCGCGCACATCCATTTGTACGAGCACGACTCCCGGCAACGCCTGGGCTTTTTCGAGATCGCGTACGGTTCCGAACACGCGGCACCCCCGCTCGGCGAAGGCCAGCGCGGCGGCGCGCCCGATGCCCGACGAAACGCCGGTGACGACGACGGTGGAATTGGACATGGCAGTTGTTTCCTATGGCGATAAGGGTGACGCTCAGCGCTGTTGCGCGGACGTGGGCGTGATCCTGAACCAGATGGCGTACATGGCCGGTAGGAACACCAGCGTCAGCACCGTGCCGGCCAGCGTGCCGCCGATCAGGGTGTAGGCCAGCGTCCCCCAGAACACGGAATGGGTCAGCGGGATGAAGGCCAGCACCGCCGCCAGCGCCGTCAGGATCACCGGCCGCGCGCGCTGCACGGTGGCCTCGACCACGGCGTCGAACGGCCCCAGGCCCTCCTGCGCGTTCTGGTGGATCTGCCCGATCAGGATCAAGGTATTGCGCATCAGGATGCCCGACAGCGCGATCAGCCCGACCAGCGCGTTGATGCCGAACGGCTGCTGGAACAGCAGCAGGGTCGGCACCACGCCGATCAGGCCGAGCGGACTGGTGGCGAACACCATGACCATCGCGGCGATCGAGCGCACCTGCAGAATGATGATGAGCAGGGTCAGCGCGATCATGATCGGGAACAGCGGCAGCATCGCGGTCGTGGCCTTGGCCGATTCTTCGATGGAGCCGGCCTGTTCGATCCGATACCCGGACGGAAGCGCCGCGACGATCGGCTGCAGCTGTTTCAGGACCGCGGTGGACACGTCCGGGGGTTGCAGCCCGTCGGCGATGTCGCCACGCACGGTGATGGTCGGGGTGCGGTCGCGGCGGCGCAGGATTGGATCCTCCATCCGCACCTCGACCTGGCCCACCTGCGACAGCGGGATGCGTTGCCCTGCCGAACCGACCAGGGTGAAGCCGCCGATCTTCGCAGGATCCAGGCGGATGTCGCCCGCCGCACGGCCGACCACCTGCACCGACCGGATATCCTCGCGCACCTCCGTCAACGGCACTCCGCTGAGCAGGAACTGCAGTTGCAAGGCGACCGAATTGGAGGTCAGGCCGATCGCCTGCAGGCGCTCCTGATCGAGCGTGAAGTGCAAGGTCGGCACGCGCGTGCCCCAATCGGTGTTGACCGTGCGCAGCATCGGACTGGCGCGCATCACGCCTTCGACGCGATGCGCGATCGCACGCAGCGTGTCCGGGTCGGGTCCCATCACCCGATAGGCCACCGGAAACGGCGACGGTGGGCCGAACACGATCTGGGTGACGCGCACCCGCGCTTCGGGCACCAAGCCGTCGGCCACGGCGCGGCGCAGCCTGACCTTGAGGGCTTCCCGCTCCTTGTCGTCGCCGGCCAGCGCCACGACCTTGGCGAACGAGGGATCGGGCAGTTCCGGCGCCATCGCCAGGAAGAACCGCGGGGCGCCCTGGCCGATGTAGGCCGTCACGATCCTGGCTTCCTTCTGTCGCGCCAGCCACGCTTCGACCTTCGCCGTCGCGGCGCTGGTCTGCGCGATGGATGTGCCGTAGGGCATCTGCACTTCGACCAGCACTTCCGGCCGGTCGGAGGTCGGGAAGAACTGCTTCTTGACCAGGCCCATGCCGACCACCGCCAGCACGAACGTTCCAAGCACCGCGCCGGCCACCAGCCACTTGCGGGCAATGACGCGGCCGAGCACCTGGCGGAAACGGTTGTAGCGAGGGGTGTCGTAGATGGCGGCATGCCCGCCCTCGATCTTCTGGATCTCCGGCAGCAGCTTCACGCCGAGGTAGGGAGTGAATGCCACCGCCACCACCCAGGACACGATCAGCGCGATGCCGACGATCCAGAACATGTTGCCGGTGTATTCGCCCGCGGTGGAGCGCGCGAACCCGTTGGGCATGAAGCCGATGGCGGTGACCAGCGTGCCGGACAGCATGGGCGCGGCCGTGTGGCTCCAGGCGTAGGCGGAGGCCTTGATGCGGCTGTAGCCCTCCTCCATCTTCACCACCATCATTTCGATGGCGATGATGGCATCGTCGACCAGCAGGCCCAGCGCCAGGATCAACGAGCCGAGCGTGATGCGGTCGAAGTTCTTGCCGGTGGCCGCCATGATGACGAACACCGCCGCCAGGGTCAGCGGCACCGCTGCCGCGACCACGACGCCGACGCGCCAGCCCATGCTGAGGAAGCACACCACCATCACCACCAGCAGCGCGACGAAGAACTTGACCATGAACTCGTCGACCGCCGCGCGGATGTTCACCGCCTGATCGGTCACCTTGTCCAGGCGCATGCCCAGCGGCAGTGCCGCATTGATGCGGTCGACCTCCGCTTCCAGCGCCTTGCCCAGGTCGAGCCCGTTCCAGTCGTCGCGCATCACCACGCCCAGCAACAGCGCCGGCTCACCGTTGTTGCGCACCAGGAAAGTGGCCGGATCATCGTAGCCACGCTCGACCGTCGCCACGTCCGACAGCGTCAATGTGCGGCCCTGCGCCACGATGGGCGTGCGGCGGATCTTGTCCAACGTGTCGAGCGCGCCGTCGAGGCGAACCACCACCTGCGGCCCCTGGGTCTCGATGGAACCGGCCGGCGTCAACGCGTTCTGGCTGTTCAGCGCAGCGAAGATCTCCTGCGGCGTGACCCCCAGCGTCGCCAGGCGGTCGTGCGAGAACGACACGAAGATGCGCTCGGGCTGCTCGCCGATGATGTTGACCTTCTTCACCCCGGGCACGTGCAGCAACTGCTGGCGCAGCGCCTCGGCATCGCGCACCAGTAGGCGCTGCGGTTCGCCCTTGGCCTTGAGCGCGAACAACGCGAAGGTCACGTCCGCATACTCGTCGTTGAGCATCGGCCCGATGACCCCGGCCGGCAACTTCCCGGCCTCGTCCCCCAGCTTCTTGCGCGCCTGGTAGAACTGCTCCTGGACTTGCGACGGCGGCGTTCTGTCGAGCAGCGACAGCATCGTGACCGCCAATCCCGGACGCGTATAGGTTTCCGCCCGGTCGTACCAGCGCAGTTCCTGCAGGCGCTTTTCCAGCGGCTCGGCGACCTGGTCCTGCATCTCCTGCGCGGTCGCGCCCGGCCAGGCGGTGACGACCGTCATCTGCTTGATCGTGAACGGCGGGTCTTCCGCGCGCCCGAGCTGGAGGAACGCGACGATCCCCGCCACGGAAATCAGGAAGATCAGGAACAGGGTGATCGAGTGCTCGCGGACCGCGAGCGCGGACAGGTTGAAACGCCCCTCGCTCATGGACGCGCTCCGACCGCGACCGCCGTGGCCTGCTCGATCGGCCTGACGATCTCGCTGGCATGCAGGAGATGCGCGCCCAGCGCCACCACCCGATCGCCGGCCCTGAGCTTGCCCGCCACCTGCACGGTGTCGTCCGCCACGCCGAGCACCTGCACGGGTCGCCAGGCCGTCCTTGCCGGCGTGCCCTCGATAGCCCAGACACCCGGCCCCTTGCCGGCGTCGAACAACGCGCCGATCGGCACCTGCAGGGCCTGCGAAGCATCGTCGCGGCCGGCGAGGTGCACGGTGACCGTGGCCCCGAGCGGCGCCTGGGCGAGCGCTCCGCCGAGCACGTAGCGGGCTTCGTACGTCCGCGTCGCTGGATCCGATGCATCCGACAGCTGGCGCAGGGTCGCCGGTACTGCCGCCTGCCGGTCGCCGCCGTACAGGGTCGCCTGCGCGATCGACCCGAGGGTCGGCCGCAACGTCTCGGGCAGATGCACGAGGGCTTCGCGCTGGCCCGCCCGCGCCAGACGCACGACCGGTTGCCCGGCACTGACCACCTGGCCGGGCTCGGCGAGCGTCTCGACCACCACGCCATCCGCATCGGCCAGCAGCAGCGCGTAAGCGGACGCGTTCCTGGCGACGTCGGCCTGCGCCTCGGCGGCCTTCAGCTGCGCCTGTGCCGCGTCGGCGGCGGCCTTGATCTGCGCGTAGGCGGAGGCGGAAACGGCGCCCTCGGCGACCAGCTCGCGATAACGCGCCTCGTCCTCGGCCGTCTGCCCGGCGCGCGCTTTCGCTGCCGCCACCGCCTCCTGCTGTGCGCGTGCCTGCAGGCCGAGATCGACCGGATCCATGCGCATCAGCGGCTGCCCACGCCTGACGTTCTGTCCGGTATCGACCAGGCGTTCCAGCACCTTGCCGGGCACGCGGAACCCCAGGTCGCTCTGGATTCGCGCCGCCACCACGCCGGAGAACGACTGCGAGGACGCCGCGGCCGCGTGCACCACCGCGACCCGAACATGCGGCGCCTCGGTGCGCGGATCGGCGGAGTGATCGTTACCGCATGCGGTCAGGACAAGCGGGAACAGACAGATGACAGGTAAAGCGAACCGGCGCCGACGCATGGGAACCCTTCTGAGGAAGAAACTGGCGCTCCCATTCTTTTACTTGTGACCAATTTAGTCAATAGTCAGAGAAACTCAGCTAAGGCGCCAGGCTCCGCAGGATCAGGCTGGACAACTGCGTCGTCGCATCCGCGACGTTGTCCAGGTTGTGCTGCAGCAACAGCGGATTGACGTATGGGCGCATGACCAGATAGATGGCGTTGACCGCCTCGTCCAGCGGGGTCTTGCGTTCGAATTCCCCCGCGTCGCGGCCATCGCGCACGATCTGCAGCACCAGCGCCTTCAGATGGGCCTCGTAGGCGCCGACCGCCGGCCACGACTCGCTGGCGGAGGTGGCGGCGAGGTCGTAGAGCTTGCGCTCCTGGAAGAACAGGTGGCTGCCGGCTTCCGCCAGCGCCTTGAACATCCGGCGCAGACGCTCCGCCGCCGCGGGAACATCGGCGACGGCGGCGTCGACCGCCACCATGATCGCGCTCAGACGATTGGAGCAGATGACCTCGCCGATCGCCTGCTTGGACTCGAAGAACTTGTAGATGTAGGCCTTGGAAAACCCGATCGCCTTGGCCAGCTCGGACACGGTGGTCTTGCCGTAACCGTATCGGCCGAAATAGTCGGTCGCCGCCTCGACGATCTGATCGCGGACGTCATGGTCCGAAGGTCCCCGCAGTTGCGGCGCAGACGTGTGTGCTTTGCTCATTTTCGAAGCTTACGTAAGCCGCTCCAGCTTGACAACGAGTGACCATTTAATAATATGGTCACGACCTACCAAGCCCAAGGCCCCGCATGCTGCCCCGCCGCTCTCTCGCCCCGCTCCTCTGCGCCAGCGTGCTGGCAGGTTGCGCTGTCGGCCCGGACTATCACCGACCCGATGCGCCGGTGCCTGCTCGCTACCTGGGCAAGGCGGCAACGGACCGCGGCGATGGCGCGCCGGCTGCCGATCTGGCGACGTGGTGGCAGGGCTTCGACGATCCTTTGCTGACCCACTTCGTCGGGCTGGCGATCGACCAGAACCTCGACATGGCCCAGGCCGCGGCCCGTGTTGCCCAGGCACGCGCCGCGCTGGGTGCCACCACGGCGACGTTGCTGCCGTCGGCGCAGATCAGCGGCTCGGCCGCGCGTGCCTATCAATCGGTCCAGACCCCACTCGGTCAGGTCCTTGCGGCCACGCCGGGTTTCGATCGCTGGGGCAATGCGGAGGAGGCCAACCTTGGCGCAAGCTGGGAGATCGACCTGTTCGGCGGCCTGCGCCGCGGCCGCGAGGCGGCGCTGGCCGATTACCAGGCCGCGCATGCCGGTGCCGCGGCAACGCGGCTGGCCGTGGCGGCGCAGACCGCGGACCTCTACATCGCCATCCGTGGCTTGCAGACCCGCCTGGCGATCGCCGAGCGACAGGTACAGATCCAGCGCGACCTGGTGGCGAAAGTGCAGCGCCTGTACGACAAGGGACTGGCCGCCGATTACCAGCTCCGGCAGGCGGAAGGCGCGCTGGCAGGCGTGCAAGCGACCGTTCCCGCGCTGCAGACCGGCCTCGAAGCCGCCATGAACGCACTGGATGTGATGCTGGCCGTTCCGCCGGGAACGCATCGCGGCGAACTCAGCGCGCTCGCGCCGATTCCCTCGCCGCCACGGATCGCCGACATGGGCTCGCCCGCCGATCTGCTGCAGCGACGCCCGGACCTGATCGTGGCCGAACGCCGGCTCGCAGCGAGCAATGCGCGCATCGGTGCGGCGATCGCGGCGTACTACCCCACGTTTTCGCTCAGCGGCCTGCTGGGAAGCGCCACGGCGATTTCCGCCGGCCATCTGTTCGACGGCGGCGCGAACCAGGCGTCGGCCGTGTTGGGCCTGCGCTGGCGGCTGTTCGACTTCGGCCGCATCAACGCGCAGATCGCGCTCGCCAAGGGGCAGGATGCGGAAGCGCTGGCCGCCTACCGCCAGGCCGTTTTGCGCGCGACCGAGGACGTCGAGAACGCCTTGTCTGCCGTGCTCAACCGCGGCGAACAGAGCGCGAGGTTGACGCAAGGCGAAGCTGCGCTGTCCCGTGCCAGGCAATCCTCGTTCGCGGCGTATCAGCACGGGACCGCGAGCCTGATCGAGGTGTTGCAGGCCGACGCGACGCTGCTGCAGGCATCGGACGCGAGAGCCCAGGCGCAGGCCGACGCGGCGCATGCCGCCGTGGCGGCGTTCAGGGCGCTGGGAGGCGGCTGGCAGCCCGTGCCCTCCGTCCCACCTGCAGCGACTGCAGCACGCTGAGGCGCGACTGCGCCGCGCGCGCCAGCACGGACAGCGTGCGCGGCGCAGCGACCGCATGTGCAATGCGCTTTGCCGCGGGCGAGCCGCAGCGGGTAGGCTTGGCCCAGCGCCGGCCGCCGCGGCTGGTGTCATCCCATCGCCAGGAGCCTGCCCATGTCCAGATCGCCCCGCCCGTCCCCTGCCCTCGCCGGTGCGGTCCTGCTCGGCGGCATCGGCCTGTCCGCCTCCGCCCTGGCCATGACCGATCTCGCCCAGGGCTATGCGCTCGGCGCGCAGGCGGCCGTCACCCCGCCGCAAAGCACCGAGGCGACCGCGCCGGCAACGCCGACGCCCGCACCGCCGGCGCAGGCCAGGCAGGCCGCCGATCCGGCCAAGGCCAGCGAAGGCGGCTGCGGCGCCAAGGCCGGCGACGGCAGTTGCGGCGCGCACGCCCCGGCGGCGACGCCGGCCAAGCCCGAGGCGGCCGCTGGCGCCGCCACGCCCCAGGCCAAGCACGACGACAAGGCCATGGCCGAAGGCAAGTGCGGCGAGGGCAAATGCGGTGGCAGCCTCTGAACCGAGCCCCCTTGCCGCGGCCAGCGCCGGCCTCGGGCTGCGTCGCGGCTTGCTGCCGGAACTGCTGCAAGCACCAACCGATGCGTTCGATTTCCTCGAATGCGCACCGGACAACTGGATCGGCGTCGGCGGCCGTCCCGGGGAACTGCTGCAGACGCTGAGCGCGCGGCATCCGCTCAGCTGCCACGGCCTGTCGCTGTCGCTCGGTGGCGTGGCCGCGCTGGACACCACCCTGCTGCTGCAGACCCGGCACTTCCTCGACCGGCACCGGGTCGCGTTGTACAGCGAACACCTCAGCTACAGCGCCGACGACGGCCAACTCTACGAACTGCTGCCGCTGCCGTTCACCGACGAAGCGGTGCGCCATGTCGGCGCACGCATCGCCCAGGTGCAGGACGCGCTTGGCCGGCGCATCGCGGTGGAGAACGTCTCCTACTACGCCGCGCCCGGCCAGGCGATGAGCGAAGCCGCCTTCGTGGCCGCGGTGCTGGACGAGGCCGACTGCGACCTGCTGCTGGACGTCAACAACGTGCACGTCAACGCCAGCAACCACGGCGACGACGCGCTGGCCTTTCTCGCCGCCATGCCCAGCGCACGCATCGCCTCGTACCACGTCGCCGGTCACCGCGACGACGCCGCCAGCGGCCTGAAGATCGATACCCACGCCGCGCCGGTGACCGATCCGGTGTGGACCCTGCTCGCCGCCGCCTATCGCCTGCACGGCGTGCGTCCGACCGTGCTCGAGCGCGACGGCCAGTTCCCGCCGCTGGGAGAACTGCTGGACGAAGTGCAGCGCATCCGCAGCGCGCAGGCGCAGGCGCCCAGCGCATGAGCGAGACCCTGCACGCGCAGCAGTTCGCCCTGACCCGGCATTTGCGCGATCCGCAGCGATACCCGCCGCCGGCCGACATCCCACCGCAGCGCCTGGCGGTGTACCGCGCCCTGTTCTTCGACAACCTGGCGCACTTGCTGGGCGGCCAGTTCCCGGTGCTGCGCGCCACCCTCGGCGACACCGACTGGACGGCACTGCTACGCGCGTTCTGCGCCGAGCACCGCGCCCGCACGCCGCTGTTCCCGCGCCTGGGCGGCGAACTGGTGGCGTTCCTGGAGCAGCGCGCGCCCGATCCGCAGCGTCCGTGGCTGGCCGAACTGGCGCACTACGAAACCGTGGAACTGCAGGTGCAGATCGACGATGCCGCGCTGCCGCCGCACGATCCGCACGGCGACCTGCTCGACGGCATCCCGCTGCTGTCGCCCTGGCTGCGCCTGCTGCGCTACCGCTGGCCGGTGCAGCGCATCGGCCCGGCCTGGCAGCCGGACGCGGCGCCGGCGCAGCCGACCTGCCTGCTGGCGCGGCGCGAGGCCGACGGGCAGGTGCGCTTCGCCGAACTGGCGCCGCTGGCCTACGCCGTGCTGGCGGCGCTGCAGCCCGGCACGCGCAGCGGACGAGCGCTGCTGCTCGACCTGGCCACCACCCACGGCCTGGCACCAGATGCCCTGCTGCACGAGGGTGCGGCGCTGCTGGAACGGCTGCGCGCGCAGGGCAGCGTGCTCGGCACGCGCCTGCCGGGATGACGCCGCGGCGGCCGGCGGCCGCGCTCTGCTAACCTTGGCGGATGAACGATTCGGTCGACAGCCCCTCGCAACCCCTGGTCATCACCCCGATGTCGCGGCGTTTCCGCGGCTATCTGCCGGTGGTGGTGGACGTGGAAACCGGCGGTTTTGACTGGAACAAGCACGCGCTGCTGGAGATCGCGGTGGTGCCGATCGAGATGGACGATTTCGGCCAGCTGTATCCCGGCGTCACCGCCAGCGCGCACGTGGTGCCGGCGCCCGGCACCCTGATCGATCCCAAGTCGCTGGAGGTCACCGGCATCGTCCTGGACCATCCGTTCCGCTTCGCCAAGCCCGAACGCGAGGCGCTGGACCACGTGTTCGCGCCGGTGCGCGCGGCAGTGAAGAAGTACGGTTGCCAGCGCGCCATCCTGGTCGGCCACAACGCCCATTTCGACCTCAACTTCCTCAATGCCACGGTCGCCCGCTGCGGCCACAAGCGCAATCCGTTCCACCCTTTCAGCGTGTTCGACACCGTCACCCTGGCCGGAATCGCCTACGGCCAGACCGTGCTGGCGCGCGCGGTGCAGGCCGCCGGTTTCGACTGGAACGCCGCCGACGCGCACAGCGCGGTCTACGACACCGAGCAGACCGCGCGCCTGTTCTGCAAGATCGCCAATGCCTGGCCGGCCCCGCCGGTCGCCGCAGCGCCATGAGCCGCGGCGCGCCTTGCACGGCACACGCGCGACGCCGTCGTGTTGGCCCGGCGACATTGCGCCCGAACGGCTGGTGATAACGCCGCACGCACGCCGGCAGTGCGCCGCATGACCCGCAACGTGCTATTCGTCTGCAGCCGCAATCGGCTGCGCAGCCCCACCGCGGAACAGGTGTTCGCCACCTGGCCCGGCGTGGAGACCGCCTCGGCCGGCGTCGACCACGACGCGGACACCCCGGTCACCCCGGAATTGCTGGAGTGGGCGAACATCGTCTTCGTCATGGAACCGCCGCACCGCGCCAAACTGTCGCGCCGGTTCAAGCGCCACCTCGGCCGCGCACGCATCGTCTGCCTGGACATCCCCGACGACTTCGCCCACATGGATCCGGCGCTGGTGCAGCTGCTGACCGCGTAAGGTATCGCGCCACCTGCCTGCGCGCTGATCCTGCGCTCGCTCGCCGGCATCCAGCGCGTCCGCGCATCGGCATCAGCGATGCGTGCGCGTACAAAGACCCTGTGCTTCCACAAGACAAGGCGCATCATGGCGGACGTGCCCCGCGAACGATCCACCCAGTGAAAACGACCGACGCCCTGTCCTTCCTGCGCGCGCATCAACCGATGCCCGACGACGACCAGCTCACCCAGCAGCTGATCGACGCCTACGACGCGGCGAGACGGCTGTTTCTCACCGCTCCCGAGCGCGCCGCGTTGCCGCTGTTCCTGCGCTCCTTCGGCCACGGCGATGGCTGGGGCGTCTACCCGCTGGTCGAGGACGTGTTCCTCGCCTGCGACCGCGCAGACGCCATCGCCGCGATCCGGGAGGCGCTGGACGATCCGGCGCTACCTGACGGTAGCCGCTACTGGGTCACGCAGTTGGCCGCCGCCTTTGCGGATCCGACCTTGCGCGAGGGGCTGGCCCTGTCGTTGCGGTCGGAACAGCCAGACACCCGCGAGGCAGCGCAGATGGCGCTGGAGATGCTGGACCACCACGCCACAGGCTGAACCGCGCGCCTGCGATGCACGCTACAAAGTAGAACGACAGCGCCCAGCCGCATGCCCGGACGCGTGCTCAGCCCACGCACACCCGATCGCGCCCCATGCCCTTGGCGCGGTACAGGGCCCCATCGGCGCGTTCCAGCCACTGGCTCGGCGTCTCGTCCGGGCGTAGCGCGACCAGACCACCGCTGAAGGTGACGCGCAGCGCGGGCGCTTCGGGCGCCCACTGCAGGCGCGCATGGAACAGGTCGCGTAGGCGCGTGGCCAGGCGCTCGGCATCGGCCAGCGGCGTGTCGCCGAGCAGCACCGCGAACTCTTCGCCGCCCAAGCGCGCCGGCAGGTCCGAGGCGCGGCAGGCGCTCAGCAGCAGCTGCCCGACCTCGCGCAACACCGCATCGCCGGTGGCATGCGAATAGCCATCGTTGATCTGTTTGAAGCGGTCGATGTCCATCACCAGCAGGCACAGCGGCGCGCCGCTGCGTTGCGCACGCTGCATGCTGTGCACCAGCACCTCGTCGAAGTGACGCCGGTTCGGCAGTCCGGTCAGCGCATCCTCGTGCGCCAGGCGCTCGAAGGCGGTGGCCTGGCGCTGCAGTTCCGCCAGCAACTGGCTCTTCTCGGCGTCGGCCTGCAGCAGGCGCTCGGTCTGCAGCCGCAGCGCGCTGGTGCGCCGCTCCACCAGCCGTTCCAGGCGCAGCGCGCGACGCTTGTAGCGCGCGATCATGTAGCGGTACAGCAGCAGCAGCGTCAGCACCAACAGCGCCACGGCCGCCGCCTGCACGCTGTGCCGCTGCCACCACAGCGGCGCCACGCTGAAATGCCACACGGCCTCGCGGGTGCTCCAGGCGCCGTCCGGGTGCGCCGCGGCCACATGCAGGGTGTAGTCGCCCGGCGGCAGGCCGATGAACTCCACGCTGCGCTGGTTGCCGCGGTCGATCCAACCGCTGTCCAGGCCGTCGAGCCGGGTGCGGTAGCGGATGCGCTCGGGCAGCAGATAGCTCAGGCCGACATAGGACACGCTGATGCGCTTGGCACCAGGCAGCTCCGTCTTGTTCTGCCAGGGAAAGGGCTGGCCATCCAGCAGCACGCTCTCGATCGCCGGCGGCGGCGGTACGCGATCGCGGAAGCGGGCAAGGCGTCGCGGATCGACCGTGCTGACGCCGCCGGCGGTGACCAGCCACACCGTGCCGTCGTGGCGCAGGATCATCGACGGCCCGGAACTGCCGTTGCCCTGGGCGTTGGACATGCCGTCGATCTCGTCGTAGCGGTTCACCTGCAATCGTGCCTGGCGGCCGTCGGCGACTGCGTTCAGCGCCGCCACCGTGGTGCGCAACACGCCGCGGTTGCTGCTGATCCAGACGTTGCCGAGGCGATCGCGGACCAGTTGGAACACCGCATCAACTGGCATGCCCTGCTCCAGTCCGACGCGCGCCAACTGGCCGTCGCGGTCGCGGTGCAGGCCGCGGTCGGTGGAGATCCACATGTCGCGGCCCAGCGCCTGGAATCCGAACACGGTGCGCGCGCCGCCCAGCGGTTCCAGCGCCAGCTGCCGCACCCGGCCGTCGCGCAGCACCGACACGCCTTCGACCGAGCCGATCCACAGCGCCCCATCGACGCTGGCCAGGGCCGTGATCAGGCCGTACGGCAGGCCGGGCACGTCCGGCGCGGACAGCCGGTCGCCGTCGATGCGCATCACCCCGCTGCGCGTGGCGACCCAGACCGTGCCGGCCGCATCGACGCTGAGCGCGCGCACCTGCCCGTTGGGCAATCCCTCGCGCGTTCCGTAGTGGCGCACGACGCGGCCGTCGCGCAGGCGGTACACGCCGTCGGCATAGGTGCCCATCCACAGGTCGCCGTCGAGGCCGCGCGCCAGGCTCAGCACCGATGGCGCGTCGCGCAGCGCGACCGGGGCGATCCGTCCGTCCGGCGCCATCCGGTCCAGGCCGGCGGCACTGCCGATCCATAGCGCGCCATCCGGGGTCTCCAGCAACGCGCGCACGTAGTCGCCGCTGAGCCCGTCGCGGCGGGTGTAGCCGGCGAACAGCGTCTCGCGCAGGCGGAACAGGCCGCCATTGGCGCCGATCCAGATACTGCCCTCAGCATCCTGCAGCAGGCTGACGATGCGCCCGTTGGGCAGCACGTCGCCCGGCAGCATGCGCTCGATGCCGTGCGCGCTGATCCGCAGCAACCCCTGGTTCTCGGTGCCCAGCCAGATCGCGCCGTCGCGGTCGCGCAGCATCGAGGTGAAATGGCCGTAGCCCGGCAGGTGCTGCACCAGCACCGCGCGCTCGCCCTGCAGCCGGTACAGGTTCTCGCCGGCCACCAGCCACAGCGAGCCGTCCGGCGCGCGATACGGCCAGGCCAGCCCCGGCGGCAGACCGAAGGCGGCCGGCGCGCGCCGCAGCACACCCTGCGGGTCGCGGTACAGCAGGCCGTCGAGACTGCCGATCCAGAGCCGCCCCTGATCGTCGGCGGCAAGCTGCGGAAAGCTCGCCGCCAACGGCAGATCGCGCGGCGCCGGTTGGTAATCGAAGCGACCGTCCGGCCACAGGCAGCCCAGACCATTGCCCTCGAACAGCAGCCACATGCGGCCGTCGCGGTCCTGGGTCATCGCGTGGATCAGCGCATGCGGCCAGCCCGGCGGCTGCCGCCAGAAGCGCCAGTGGCCGGCCGCATCGTGGCGGCCGAGATTGCCGCGCGAATCGCTGAGCCACAGCGCGCCGGCACGGTCCACATACAGCGAGCCCACGCCGTTGTCGGGCAGGCCCGGGCGGGTACTGCGGTCGATGACGGTGAAGTCCAGGCCGTTGTAGCGCACCAGCCCTTCCCAGGTGGCGAACCACAGGCGGCCATCCGGGGTCTGCGCCAGATCGCGCAGGGAGTTGTGCGGCAAGCCGTTGCGCGAAGTCCAGGAATCGATCGCGTAGTCGCGTAGCGGCGGCACCCCATTTGCCGCGCCGTCGGCGGCGACGGCGCGCCAGGCCACGCCCAGCGCCAGCAGCAGGACCAGCAGCACCGACCATGCGCGCGCCCAAGCGCGCCCGCGGTCGCGTGCGAGCGCCGCGTTCCCCCTCCCCCTGGCAACGTTCACTGTGCCGACCCGATCCGACGCAGGCGGGGCGCGACAGGACCCTGGCGCGGGGTGCCAGAGTCAAAGGGACGGGGGCGACACAGACTCATTACCGGAGCGGAACACGGGACGAGCGCCCATGGTAGGCAAAAAAGCGGCGCTGCGGGTGGAGGCCGTAGCAGACGCAGGAAAAAGGACGCGTGAAGATTGCGCGGCGGTTAAGCCGGTGGCTTGCGCGAGGGTAGCGCCGACGAGGCTCGATCGCGCGCCCCCTTCTCCCACCGGGAGAAGGTGCCCCGAAGGGGCGGATGAGGGTACGGGCGAAGCCTTGCGTCGGCCTGATACGCGAGGGCTTCGCCCCGTACCCTCACCCCAACCCCTCTCCCGGCGGGAGAGGGGCTTCGGGCTCCTGGCGCCCCGCGCTCCCTTCTCCCGCCGGGAGAAGGTGCCCCCGCAGGGGGCGGATGAGGGTACGGGCGAAGCCTTGCGTCGGCCTGATACACGAGGGCTTCGCCCCGTACCCTCACCCCAACCCCTCTCCCGGCGGGAGAGGAGCTTTGCTCCCGATGAGGGAGCGCCAGTGGCGTCGTAGGCTGGCCGCGGCGCCGCCGCGCTCAGCCCATGCGCTGACGGACCGCCTCGAACAGGGTCACGCCCGCGGCGACCGAGACGTTGAGGCTCTCGATCTCGCCCGGCATCGGGATGCGCACCAGGCCGTCGCAGTGCTCGCGGGTCAGCCGGCGCAGGCCGTCGGACTCGCCACCCAGCACCAGCGCCACATTGCCGCGCAGGTCCTGCGCGTACAGCGAGGTCTCGGCCTCGCCGGCCAGGCCGTAGATCCACACGCCCTGCTTCTGCAGCTCGCGCAGGCAGCGCGCCAGGTTGGTCACCGCCACGATCGGCAGGCGGTCGGCGGCGCCGGCCGAGGTCTTGCGCACGGTGGCGTTGACCGGTGCCGACTTGTCCTTGGGAATCACCACCGCGGTCACCCCGGCCGCCGCGGCGCTGCGCAGGCAGGCGCCGAGGTTGTGCGGGTCCTGTACGCCGTCCAGCACCAGCAGCAGCGCGCGGCCCTCGGCGGCGCTGACCAGGCCTTCCAGTTCGCTCTCGGCCCAGGTGCGCGCCGCGGCGTAGCGCGCGGCCACGCCCTGGTGCCGCACCGAGCCGCCGACGCCGTCCAGCGCCTGGGTGTTCACCCGCCGCACGTCGATGCCCTTGCGCCGCGCGTTCTCCTCGATCTCCTGCAGGCGCGGATTCTTGCTGCCCGCCTCCACCAGCACCTCGCGCACGTTGTCCGCGTCGTTCTCGATCGACGACGCCACGGCGTTGACGCCGACGATCCACTGGTTCTGCTTGCTCATGAGGCGGGACTACGCGAAAGGAAAGCGGGCATGGTAGGGGTTGTGGCCGCTGGCGTCACACCTGGGGGCCGGGATTGGGGATTGGGGATTGGGGATTGGCAGAAGCGGCTTGCCCGCGATGTCCCACTTCCCGCAATGCCGCAGGCATGCATATCGCGGCGGCAAGACTACCGACGCAGCGCCGGACGCGGCGCAGCCTTGTGGGAGGGACTTCAGTCCCGACTGCAGGCGGCCTGAACCTCCTGCCCTCCCGCCTTTCGCGATCGATGGTTCTAGAACGCAGGGATCCCCAGCACCGCCGATAGCGGCTCAGCCCGGCCAGCGCTCGGTATCGTGGTCCGGATGCTGGCGCGACACGACATCGGCCAGGAACGGCGCGGCCGCCAGATCGCCCTCGGTGCGAATCGCCGACAGCCGATGCAGCGCATCCACGAACGGCAGCTTCGCTTCGATGCCGTACTGGATGGTGGGCGGCAGGGCCTCCGGCCGATCGAAGGCACCTGCGGCCAACGCGATGCCATCCGGCGCTTCGTAGGTGAGCGGCGTGCCGCACTCGGCGCAGAAGCCGCGCTGCACCAGGTTCGACGAAGCGAAACGCTTGGGTGCGCCGCGGGTCCAGATCAGTTCCGCACCGCGGGTGGAGACCAGCGGCGCGTAGTAGGCACCGAACGCCTTCTGGCACATCCGACAGTGGCAGATCGAGGCGTCGTGCAGCTGTCCACGGACGCGGAAACGTACCGCGCCGCACTGGCACCCGCCGCTGTACTGCTCCTGCTCCATCGCCGCTCCTCCCATGCACGCGGGGCGGTGCAGCGGCGGTCGCCACGACCGCCGCGACGCACGCCGTCAGTACTTCTTTTTCTTGCGTTTGGCCGGCTGCCCGCGGGGCGGCGGCGGCGGCAAGTCCTCGTGTGCCGATGAACCTTCCTCGACCAGCCGGAAGTCGATCTTGCGCTCTTCCATGCTCGCCTTCAGCACCACGATGCGCACGCGGTCGCCCAAGCGGAACTCGCGCCCGCGGCGCTCGCCGGTCAGGGTCTTGCGGGTCGCGTCGAACTGGTAATAGTCCTGCGGCAACTGGGTCACGTGGATCAGGCCGTTGACCTTGGACTGGTCCAACTCGACGAACAGGCCGAAGCTGGTCACGCCGCTGACCACGCCATCGAACTGCCCGCCGACGTGCTTCTCCATCCACGCGGCGCGGTAGCGCTCGTCGACCTCGCGCTCGGCCTCGTCGGCGCGGCGCTCGCGCTCGGAGCACTGCAGCGCCAATGCCGCCATCTCGCGCGGCGCGTACAGGTACTTGTCCGGCGCGCCGCGGGTCAGCGCGTACTTGATCGCGCGGTGCACCAGCAGGTCCGGATAGCGGCGGATCGGCGAGGTGAAGTGCGCGTAGGCCTCCAGCGCCAGGCCGAAGTGGCCGGCGTTGTCGGGCGAGTACACCGCCATGCTCTGGCTGCGCAGCAGCACCGATTCCAGCAGCGCCGCGTCCGGGCGCTCGCGTACCTTCTTCAGCAGCTTGGTGTAGTCGCCCGGCACCACCTTGCTCCACGCCGGCAGGCTCAGCTTGAACTCCTTGAGGAACTCCAGCAGGTCGGCGTACTTGGATTCCGGCGGGCGCTCGTGCACGCGGAACGGCGCCGGAATGTGCGTCTCCAGCAAATAGCGCGCCGCGGCCACGTTGGCGGCGATCATGCATTCCTCGATCAGCTTGTGCGCGTCGTTGCGCACCAGCATGCCGGCCTGGGTCACCTCGCCGGTGTTGTCGAGCACGAAGCGCACTTCCGCGGTTTCGAACTCGATCGCGCCGCGGCGCGCACGTGCCTTGGCCAGGATCTGGTACAGCTGATGCAGCCGCTCCAGCTGCGGCAGCACCGCCGCCACGTCCTTGCGCACCTGCGCGTCCTTCTCGCCCACCGCCTGCCACACCTGCTCGTAGGTGAGCCGCGCATGCGAGTTCATCACCGCCTCGTAGAAGCGCGCGCCGGCCACCTCGCCCTGGCGATCGATCTGCATGTCGCAGACGAAGCACATGCGGTCGACCTTGGGGTTTAGCGAGCAGATACCGTTGGACAGCGTCTCCGGCAGCATCGGCACCACGAAGCCCGGGAAGTACACCGAAGTCGCACGCTTGACCGCCTCGGTATCCAGCGGCGTACCCGGACGCACGTAATGCGACACGTCGGCGATCGCCACCACCAGGCGGAAACCGTCGGCGTTGGGCTCGCAGAACACCGCGTCGTCGAAGTCCTTGGCGTCGGCACCGTCGATGGTCACCAGCGGCGTCTGCCGCAGGTCCACGCGGCCCTTGGTCGCGGCCGGCTCCACCGTCAGCGGCACCGCCGCGGCTTCGTCCAGCACGGCCTGCGGGAATTCGTAGGGCAGCTCGTGGCCGTGGATCGCCGCTTCCACCAGCAGCGACGGGGTCAGCTTGTCGCCAAGCACCGCGATGATCTTGCCGATCGGCGGGCGCCGCGCGTCCGGCGCAGAGGTGAGTTCGCACACCACCAGTTGCCCGTCGCGGGCCTCGCCGACGGCGTCGGTGGGGATCTGCACGTTGCGCTGGATGCGCTTGTCGTCCGGCACCACGAAGGCGATGCCGGCTTCCAGGCTGAAGCGGCCGATCAGGCGGGTCAGGCCGCGCTCGAGCACGCGCGCGATGCTGCCCTCGCGGCGGCCGCGGCGGTCGATGCCGGTGACGTTGGCCAGCGCACGGTCGCCATGCAGCACCTTGCGCATCTCGTACGGCGGCAGGAACAGATCGTCGCCGCCTTCGTCAGGACGCAGGAAGCCGAAGCCGTCCGGATTGGCGATCACCACGCCGGGGATCAGGTTGGTCTGCTGCAGCGGCGCGTAGCCGCCGCGGCGGTTCTGCACCAGTTGTGCTTCGCGCAGCATCGCGCCCAGGCGCTTGCTCAGCGCTTCCTTGCGCGTCGGCTCGGTCAGGCCGAGCTGGTCGGCCAGTTCGTCCAGGGTCTGCGGGCCATCGCAGCGTTCGAGCAATTGCAGGATCGCCTCGCGACTGGCGATCGGCTGCGCATAGCGCTCCGCCTCGCGTGCGGCATAGGGGTCCTGGATCGGCGCGGCGGCATCGGGTGCGGCCGCCGGCGGTGGCGACGGCGGGTGCAGCGGTTGCAGCGGCGGCTTGGGGCCGCGGCGCAGGAAGCTGGGCATCCAGGCGGGCAGACGCGATTTCTTCGGCGTATCGGGGGTGGGCGCGTCGCTGGACGCGGATGTGCCGGGCTTGCCGGACTTGCTTTTGCGAGTTGTCATCCGTGCATGGTACTCCCATGCGGGTGGCCCCCACCCGAACCGGGTCGCGCGCCGGCGGCGAATGCGCGCCCCAGAAACGACGAAGCCCGCGTCAGCGGGCCGGTCGGTGCGAGAGTTCAGCGCTCTCGCGATGTTGCCTGTGGTGCCCAGGAGAGGACTCGAACCTCCACGGTTTTACCCGCTAGTACCTGAAACTAGTGCGTCTACCAATTCCGCCACCTGGGCGCTGAAGGCCGCGAATTCTGCGGTGCCGCCGCGACCTTGTCAACGCCTATTTCGCACCGGGTCGCGATCGACGGCATCGATGACGCGATCCGACCGCTGGATGCGGCGGCGCCACGCAAATACCGGCTGCTGCGCAGCTGTGCACGTGCGCACGCTTCGGCGTCCCGCGAATTCGGCGGAAAACCGCATGCGCAATGCCGATTCCGCCACAACGCGGTCACAAACCGACCGGCTTCGAAGATGCGCCGTGACGGCGCCGGAAGTTCGCGATTTTGTCGGTTGACCCGGATAGGCGCCTCGCTAGTTTGCATCCGGCAATCCGTCGCCCTCCCCCACGCTCCGGAGCATTCCCATGCACAGCCTGTCCGCTTCCCTGCTCGCCGCCGCCCTGTTCGCCAGCGCCAGCAGCGCTTCCGCCGCCACTGCCGGCGCCGACGATGCCACGCTCGGCTCGCTCACCCAGATCCAGCGCGCCCTGGACAGCGGCGCCTCGGTCGCCGTGGCGATCGACCTCAGCCAGTGCACGCCCACCTCCGGCGGCGCCACGCCCAGCCAGACCCGCGGCGGCCTGCGCATCGGCGCCTATCGCGTCACCGCCGACGGCACCCTGTCCTTCGCCGACGACCACGTCACCGTCGGCCGCGACGGCAAGCCGATCCAGCAGTTCCTGCGCTACCAGGTGCATCCGGACAACACCGTGGACTTCACCATGTTCGTGTTCGCCCTGCCCAGCTACCAGCAGACCGGCAGCACCCTCGGCTATCGCTGCGCGATCAACCAGGGCCTGCGCTTCAACGTGGGCTACTGAGGTCGCGATCGATCGCACGCGACAGCGGTGCAACGCCACTGTCGCAAAACGCTTGACAGCATCCGCCTCCACACGCACAATTCTCGTTCTGAGTTGCCCAGGTGGCGGAATTGGTAGACGCACTAGTTTCAGGTACTAGCGGGTAAAACCGTGGAGGTTCGAGTCCTCTCCTGGGCACCACGACCGACAGGTCGAGAAAGATCTCAAAACCCGCTTCGGCGGGTTTTTTGTTGGCTGCGCGCAGGCCGCGACGCTCAGCGCTGCGGCGGACGCAACGGACCGATGTCCACGCGCACGCCCTTCACCCACACCGCCACCTTGTAGGCACGGTAGCCCGGGTTGTGGCGTTCGGCCGCACGCGCGGCCAGGTAGGCATTGGCGGCATGCACCAGCACCTGCAAGGACGGCTCCAGTTGCGCGATGCGCCGGAGTCTCACCTCGTAGGTGGCCATGCGCCCTCCCCCACGCACCGGCAGGCGCCGCGTCGTGCCGCGATCGGCAAGCGCGAGGCGGCGGCGCACCGCGGCGCCGACACCCTCGTGTCCACAACGTCCATGTCCTGCATGCGCATCCTCGCGCGTCCGTACATTCCACACCGCGCAAGTATTGAATCTCCGAACAATTGGAGTCAAGCGTGGCTGTACGACAAGCCGACGGATGCTCCATATCTTGGTAGGCCCGCCGTCCCCCGAGGCCCACCGCGATGAATAGCTTCGGCGACCGTTTGCGCGAAGCCAGAAAAGCAGCCGGGCTCACCCAGGAACAGTTGGGCTTCGCGCTGGACGTGACCAAGTCGTCGGTGTCGGCCTGGGAGAACGACCGCGAAACGCCGAGCTTTCGCCTGCTGCCGACGCTGCGCAACGTACTGAACCGCTCGCTTGACGAACTGGTGTGCGGCGTGGGCCCGGGCAAGCGCGTGCAGGACCTGCCCTCCGACTATCCCTTGCTCGCCCAGGATGCGCAGGAGCGTGCGCTATTGGCACGCTATCGCAACGCGCCGCCGGGCCACCGCGAAGCCGTGCTGCAACTGCTCAAGCCCAACAGCGGTTGAGTCGCGCTGGCGGCGGTTGCGGCTTGCGGGCATCGCCAGTAACCAAGGAATGCCATTCGTAGATACCGTCTTACCCCCTAGCAGGCAAGGCCCCTTTTCGGGTCGAACGCGATGCCCGATTTGAGGACGCCATAGGCGAGGTGCAGGAGCTTGCGCATGGCGGCGCACACGATCTGCTTGCCGGCTTTGCCGCGTTCGCTTAGCCGCTGTTTCAGCGCCCGGATGACCGGGTTGTGGGTCATGGCCACCAGGGCCGGCATGAACAGGCCCGCGCGCAGGCGCGGCGAGCCGGTGCGCGAGATGCAGACATGGCCTTTGCGGTCGCCCGACTCCTGCAGGCACGGATTCAGGCCGGCGAAGGCGGT